>NZ_JBNPUZ010000043.1:0-1004 GCF_051168435.1 Bradyrhizobium sp. HKCCYLR20261 | reverse complement strand
CGCCTCTCCGCCTATCATGAAGGCGGCCACATCATCATCTGCATCGCCGACAACGGCCGCGGCCTCAACACCGAGCGCATCAAGGCCAAGGCTGTCGCGAACGGTCTCGTCACCGAGGCCGAGCTCGAGAAGATGACGGAAGCGCAGATCCACAAGTTCATCTTCGAGCCGGGCTTCTCGACGGCGGCCGCCGTCACCTCGGTCTCCGGCCGCGGCGTCGGCATGGACGTGGTGCGCACCAACATCGACCAGATCGGCGGCACCATCGACATCAAGTCGGTCGCCGGCGAAGGCTCGTCGGTCACCATCAAGATCCCGCTGACCTTGGCCATCGTCTCGGCGCTGATCGTCGAGGCCGGCGGCGACCGCTTCGCGATCCCGCAGCTGGCCGTGGTCGAGCTGGTGCGCGCGCGCGCCAATTCCGAGCACCGCATCGAGCGCATCAAGGACACCGCGGTGCTCCGCCTGCGCAACAAGCTGCTGCCGCTGATGCATCTGAAGAAGCTGCTCAAGATCGACGACGGCTCGTCGTCCGATCCGGAGAACGGCTTCATCGTCGTGACGCAGGTCGGCAACCAGACCTTCGGCATCGTGGTGGATTGCGTGTTCCACACCGAGGAAATCGTCGTCAAGCCGATGTCGACCAAGCTGCGTCACATCGACATGTTCTCGGGCAACACCATCCTGGGCGATGGCGCGGTCATCATGATCATCGATCCGAACGGCATCGCCAAGGCGCTGGGCGCCGCCGGCTCCGCCTCGCAGGCGGTCGCCGACGAGCATGCCGCGCATCACGCCATCGGCGGCGAGCAGCTCACCTCGCTGCTGGTGTTCCGCGCCGGCACGGCGCATCCGAAGGCGGTGCCGCTGGCGCTGGTCACGCGCCTCGAGGAGATCGCGGCCGACAAGATCGAGATCAGCAACGATCGCTACATGGTTCAGTATCGCGACCAGCTGATGCCGCTGGTGCAGATGGAAGGCGTGTCGGTGCAGACCTCGGGATC
>NZ_JBNPUZ010000042.1:0-1368 GCF_051168435.1 Bradyrhizobium sp. HKCCYLR20261 | reverse complement strand
GTGTGTCCGACCGGGCTGATCCCTGACATTTTAGACCGGGCTGATTCCTGACAATATTCCATCATTGGTGGGATGTCTCCGCCGTTTCCTGCGCGACGCGGAGCCGCGCACGCGGCGGAGCAAAGCGCAGGAAACGGCGGTCGCGATCGATAATCCCGAGGTCGCGGGCCGAGAAGCGGACAATGTGGCCGCCGGTCTCGTGCTTGGTAAGGCCGATGAGTTCGCCAGCGAGCGCCTCGCCGACGAAGACGAACTCACCGCGCCATTTGATGACGCCGTTGGGACGCACGCGGCGGACTTGGTGATCGGCGTCGTACCAGGGGTCATCGAGGCGGCTCGGCATGGAGCGCTGTGGCGAGCGCCAGAGCTTGATGGGTGCCACTTGGCCGAGCGCCTCGTGCGGCCGCTCCTCGTTGAAATGGCGCCGAAAGGCGTCGAAGCGACGCTGCTGCTCGGCAGCGGTGCCTGCCGGCGGCTTCGATGTCTCGGCCTTCAGCGTACGATGCATGCGCTCGTGCCGGCCGTTGTCCTGCGGGCTGGATGGTGGGATGTAGCGCGGCTCGATGCCGAGCTTGAGCCACCAGACCGAGAGCGTCGAGAGGCCGCCGGCGCCCGTCGATCCGAACGGTACGCCATTGTCGGAGCGGATCGCGCGCGGAAGTCCGATCTCCTTGAAAACAAGCTCCATCGCGTTCTTCACACCGGTCGCGGTCGGATCAACAATGCGCACCTCGATCAGGTAACGGCTCGCCGCGTCGGTGATTGTCAGTGGATCACAGCGTGTTCCATCCCGGGTGCGAAACCAGCCCTTGAAGTCGATCGCCCATTCGTCATTGGGACCTTCCGCCGGCGTCACCAGTTCGCCTTGCGCAATCGCCCGACGCCGGCGCGGTCGCGCTTGGACCAAGCCTTCGCGCTTGAGAATGTCGCCGATCGTCGAGGCCGCCGGCCAGCCGACCTGGGGCCGCTCGGACCCCAGCCAGGCCTTGATCTTCTTCGGGCCAAAATGCGGAAACCGTTGCCGGGCTGCGATGATCTGCTGGACCAGCCGGTCCTCTGTCGCATGCGGACAGTTCTGCACCGCATGGCTCTTCTCCTCGAACCACTGCGGATCCCCGCTCGCGCGGCGGCGCTCCCATACGTAGAACGTCTCCCGGCTGACGCCGTGCCGCGCACACAGCTCCGTCACCGTAAAGACCCCCGTGTCGTACTCCCGAAACAACCCAATACGCTGCTCCACAGGACTGCTCTCCCTGAAAGGCATCGTCCGATTCTCCTTCGAATCAGACGAAATTGGCCTGTCAGGAATCAACCCGGTCTAAAACGTCAGGAATCAGCCCGGTTCATACCGTGGCTGCCCCTCACCCC
>NZ_JBNPUZ010000041.1:0-1408 GCF_051168435.1 Bradyrhizobium sp. HKCCYLR20261 | reverse complement strand
GGGCTACCGTATTCACACATCGATGTTGAATACGGGAAGAACGTCTGATTCCCTGTCAGTCTCTTGCGGAAGGAGGCTTTCATGGAGCTTGGGCTGGGACGGTTTGGCGACCGTCGCCTGGAAAAAGGGGGGCCTTTCTTCTGGGCCGGCTGGTTGCCTCAGGCGGCGGCAGGCTGCGGGTGCGTCGCTTGGGCGGCAATCGGGCGGGAGAGATCCGTCTGACGCGGTTGTTGCGCAACGCGGCTTTCAGCTGTGAGGAGATGCTGGAGGAGGCGGCCAGGCGGACCTCGGAGCGCTGCATCGGGCGGCATGTGCTGGCGATCCAGGACACGACCGTGGTGCGCTCGGAAGGCGGCGGCGGCGAGTATCTGCACGCCGTCCTGGCTCTGGACGCGCAGGATGGCGCAATCCTGGGGCTGATCGACGGCTGCTTTCTGGACCGCAAGAGCGGCCGGCGGGCAGCCCGGCGATCCACACCGATCGAGGAGAAGGAGAGCTTCCGCTGGCCGCAAGGCGCCGAACAGGCGGCCTCGGTGTGCGCCGGAGCGGCTTCGATCACCGTGATCGCCGATCGCGAGAGCGACATCTTCGAGGCGTTTGCCTTGCGTTCGGAACGTGTCGAGCTGCTGATCCGCGCGGCGCATGATCGTGCACTGGCGGACGGCGAGACGCTGTTTGCCCGTGTCGATGCGCTGGCTGCGATGGGACGCGCGGAACTGGAGCTTCCTGCCAAGCCCGGGCGCAAGCGGCGAACTGCTCGGCTCGAACTTCGCTTCATGAAGGCCAGTCTGGCTCAACCGAAGTCTGGATTGCGCGCCCATTTGCCGAAGAGCGTGAGCGTGAACATCGTCGATGTGCGCGAGGTCGACCCGCCCAGCGGCGAAGCGCCAATCCATTGGCGCCTTCTCACGACACATGAGATCGAGAACGAGACGCAAGCCTGGCAGGTGGTCCGCTTCTATCGACAGCGCTGGGCGATCGAGCAGCTATTCCGTACCCTCAAGTCCGGCGGCTTCGACATCGAGGGTCTGGAGATCGAGGACAGCGCGCCTCGTAACCGCCTCATCACCGCAACGTTGATCGCGGCAGTATGCATCCAGCAACTCGTGCATGCGCGCGACGGAGGCCCAGGTCCTCTACGCCCCGTCACCGATGCATTCGACCCCGCCGACGTTCCACTGCTCGAAGCTTGCTGCGCTCGGCTCGAAGGCAAGACCGAGCGGCAGAAGAACCCTCATCCCAAGGGATGTCTGGCCTATGCAGCCTGGGTCTGCGCCCGCCTCGGCGGATGGACCGGCTACTACGGAAAGCCCGGCCCCATCGTCATGTACGAGGGGTGGCTTGAGTTCCAGGCCATGAAGCGCGGCGCAAACCTCCTCACGCGAGGCGATGTGTGAATCCGGTAGCC
>NZ_JBNPUZ010000040.1:0-1500 GCF_051168435.1 Bradyrhizobium sp. HKCCYLR20261 | reverse complement strand
TACTACTGCGTCACAAATTTCTTCTTTTTGGCTTTGGCGCGAGGCCGCAACATGGGCATCGAGGTAAAGTTCTGGCCAGCATTCGATTCAGCCGTATGCGCATGGTTGCAATCGAGTTCGGGATATGGCGCTCAGGCCGCGCGGGCGGCGCCTCTGGGTCTATAATCGTCGGGTAAGGCAGGCGGTTGGATTTTCCAGTTGCAACGCGGTCCTGAGGGGGGAATCGTCGCCTGCTCGGCGATGAGGAAGCCGTAAGCCGCGATGCATAGCGCGGCGTGGTGATGGAAGCCGCGCCACCCCCGTCCCTCATAGTGGCCGAGCCCGATCTCCTGCTTCAGCTCTTCATAGTCGCGCTCGACTCTCCAGCGCAGCTTGGTGAAGTCGACAAGCTTCCGGAAGGTGGTTGTCGCGGGCAATGTCGAGAGCCAATATCTGGTCGGCTCCTTCTCCTCCTTGGGCCATTCGATCAGCAGCCACTCCGATTTCAGTTGCTCCGGGATCAGCTTGTTGTGCCCGACACGAACGCGCACCCGGGCGAAGCGTGATGACAGCCATTCGGCAGAACCCTGACGCCAACGGATCGTCTGCCAAGCCTCCTTTGGCAAGCCACACGCCACCTTCTTGGCCGAGACCAGGTCAGGCTCGTCGCGACGACCCGTGTTGTTCAGCGGCTTTCCGTTCCGCCGCGGACCGCTCCCGGGAGGCCACATCAAGGTGTTGGGCAAAATGCCCGCGACATAGGTCAATCCGAGCGCCGTGATCTCCGTACGCAGTTGCGAGTCACGGCCGTAACCGGAGTCCATCAAGACAACCCCGCGCGGCAGACCAGCGTCGCATGCAGCGCGGATCTGCTCGATCGCGATCTGCGACTTGGTCTTGAACTTGATGTCCTTGGGCACGCCCGCCTTCTTTCGCCGCGTGCGGTCCTTGGTCCAGGCGTCCGGCAGATACAGCCGGTAGGCCACTGGCAGGCTGGCGGCGTGGTTGGCGATCGACAGCGTCACCGCCACTTGGCAATTGGCCTGCTTGCCGAGCTCGCCGCAATACTGGTGGTGGACGCCGACCGAGTGGATGCCCTTTTTGGCAAACGAGGTATCGTCGAGGATCCAGGCCTCGATCGGTCCGGCTTTCTCCATCGCCGGCAGCACCATCTCGCACACCTTGGCCAGTATCTTCTCGTCCGACCAGGGTGAGGTATTGACGAAGTGCAGCAACGACTGATGCTGTGCCGCCGTGCGCGCCGGGGCCGTCTTGGCCGCTATTGGTTCTACGCTCTTGCGCTCCCCCGGCAGCATGAGGCCTGTGCAATAATCGTGGAGCGGGTTTACTCTGTCCGCATGTCCGATCTCGCTCGCGAGACCTTTGACGTAGGCTGAAAATCGACGCGCACCGGCTTCCTCAGGCTTGAGATCCATTCGACCCTCCCGCGCGTGAAAGTCTGAATCTCTACAAATACTTGATTCTCAGCCGGTTATTTCGTCGATTTTTGACTCAGTAGTA
>NZ_JBNPUZ010000039.1:0-1535 GCF_051168435.1 Bradyrhizobium sp. HKCCYLR20261 | reverse complement strand
GAGCTGGTGGTGGAGATCACGGCCGCGTGCCGCGAGCAGGACATCGGGTCGGCCCAGATCAACCAGGCCATTCAGCAGCTCGACAAGGTCGGTCAGCAGAATGCGAGTGCATCCGAGCAGGTATCCTCGACCTCGGAGGAGCTCGCCTCGCAGGCCGAGCAGCTGCAGTCCACCATCGCCTTCTTCCGCATCGGATCCGCCGATGACCTCGGGGCCCGCCAAATGGATGATGCGGTCACGCGGCTGCGTGCCAAGGCAGCAACGATGAAGGCGGCTGACCGCGGCGCGAAGAAGCTGTCCGCCGCAAGGCCCGCGACTGCGGCTCGTCGACCGCTCAAGGCAGCGGCTGGCGGCGGTGGCTTTGCCTTCGTGATGGACGACGGCAGAGACGAGCGAGACGCCGATTTTCAAGCCTGAGGGCTGTCGGCAGAACGGCGCGTTGCAACTTTCCGGTCCGGCACGAGAGCGCCGCCCAGATCATGAAGGAACGAAGATGCGATTCACGATCAAGGCCAAATTGGCCTCCACGTTCGGCGCCGTGATCCTGCTGTCCGCGATCACGGGTGGGATCGGTTATATGAAGCTGAGCGATACGGCCACGGCGACCGAGAGCATCGTGTCAGCCGCAGGCCGGCTCGACAAGGCTGCGCGCCTGAAGGAGAACGTGCTGCTGCAGATCCGCGCCGAGAAGAACGCGCTGCTGGCCGCGTCGGACGCCGAGATGGATCGCTATATCACCGAGGCGATCTCCATCCGGGCCGCGACGGTGAAGACTCGGGATGAGATCTACGCAGTTGCCACGGAGGCCGGCAAGAAGATCCTCGACAGGATCGAGACCAGCTACGCCAATACGAACGCGCTCGAGGATCATACCTTCAAGCTGCTGAAATCCGACCGGACCAAAGCGATCGAGCATTCTTCGAACGACGAGCGCAAGGCGGTGGCGGAAACGCTCGAGCGCCTTAGTGAATACGACACGTTCCTGAAGAAGCTGATGGCGGACAAATCCGAGCAGGCTCGGCAGGAGGGCAGCCATGCCCAGATGCTGATGCTTGGTTTGGTTCTGGTGTCGCTGATGTTCGCCGCGGCCGCCGCGTTCTGGATGTCTCTCAGCATCGGCCGGACGCTGGCGCGCGCAGTCGGGCTGGCCGATGCGGTGGCGATCGGCGATCTCAGCCAGAAGATCGACAAGGTTCATGATGACGAGGTTGGCGACCTCATCAAGTCGCTGAACACGATGACCGCGAACCTCAATGCCACCGCGCTGATCGCCGCCGAGGTCGCCCAGGGCAATCTGGACGTTGCGGCCAAGCCGCTGTCCGACAAGGACACCCTCGGTCTTGCGCTTCAGCGCATGCTGGAGAGTCTCAACGCCACTGCGGCGGTTGCCCAGGAGATCGCGCGTGGCAACCTGACCGTGGAAGCCAAACGTATCTCCGACAAGGACAAGCTCGGCACCGCGCTCGAGCACATGGTGGACAAGCTCCGGCAGATCGTCGCCGAAGCCCTGACGGCCGCGCACAACGTGTCGGCGG
>NZ_JBNPUZ010000038.1:0-1888 GCF_051168435.1 Bradyrhizobium sp. HKCCYLR20261 | reverse complement strand
GGGATGCTGTCCAAGCTGGTGCCTGACATCAAGAAGACGGCGGAGCTGGTGGTGGAGATCACGGCCGCGTGCCGCGAACAGGACATCGGATCGGCCCAGATCAACCAGGCCATTCAGCAGCTCGACAAGGTCGGCCAGCAGAATGCGAGTGCATCCGAGCAGGTGTCCTCGACCTCGGAGGAGCTCGCCTCGCAGGCCGAGCAGCTGCAGTCCACCATCGCCTTCTTCCGCATCGATCGGTCCTCCGACGCTGGCATTGCTGCGCCGGCGGTCCCCACGATTGATCGCGCTGTTGGCCAGCTCAGGGCCAAGGCCGCCAGCATGGCCGCCGCAAACCGGGACGCCCATAATGCGCCGCGGAAGCCGGTTGCAAGGCCCATGACTGGGCGCGGCGTCATGGCCTCGAGCGGCGGCGGCTTCGCCTTCGACATGAGCGAGGCGAGCGATGCCCGCGACCGCGAATTTCAACGTTAGTGGCACGCGGGGTCGTCTTCGGACGGCCTCCTGCAATGGAAATTGGAAGTCTGGACATGAGATTCACGATCAAGGCCAAGCTGGCCGGCGCTTTCGGTGTCGTCGTTACGCTCTCGATGATCATGGGCGGCATCGCCTACATGAACCTCTCCTCGCTGAGTGAGGCGGAGCAGCGCACGGTCGCACAGGCCGGCCGCCTCAAGATGGCGGGCGATCTCATGAACGGCATCCAGGGCCAGCAGCGGTCCGAGACCCGTATGATCAACGCGATCACGGACAAGGATGTCCAGGACTACTACAACACGATGACGGCGCGCCGCGACAAGGTGCTCAAGCTGCGCGACGAGCTCTATGGCCGCGCGAGCGAGTCCGGCCGGCGCATCCTCGACCAGGCCACCAGCTCCATCAAGCGCATGAACGAACTCGAGGATCAGGCCAGCAAATTCGCGCTCCTCAATTCGAACAACAAGGCCGCCGAGGTATGGCGCGGCGAGGGGCAGCCGGCGACGCGCGAGCTCGACGCGACACTCGATTCGATCGTTGGTGAGCTGAACAAGGATGCGTCCGACAGCCAGCGCATGGTCACGGCGCTGTTGACCGCAAGGCTCGATGCCGCGCGGCTGTCGCGCGCCATCATCTCCGCCTATACGAGTGCGAACGTCCAGGATATCGACGCTGACTTGAAAGAGGCCCAGCAAAGGCTCGCCGCCGTCAAGGCGGATCTGGTGAAGATCGCCGGCGAGCAGGCCGGGCCTTCCAGCGGCGCGATCAAGGGGGAGCTCGAGCGGTTGAGCAAGGCCGTCGAAAAGGCTGCCAACTTTGCTGCGGAAGCCGGCAACGTCAAAGCGATAGCGATCGCCAACGGGGATGGCCGCAAGGCGTTCAACGATAGCCTCGATATGATCGAGCAATACGTTCAGCAGAACGAACGACAGATGGCCGAGGTTGCCGAAGACGGAGCGCGCGGGGCAAGCTTCGCCAAGACGCTGATGGTCAGCATCATCATCGGCGCGCTGGTGATCGCTGTCGTCTCGGCGACCTGGATCGCACTCAGCATCAGCAGGGCGCTGGCTCGCGCCGTCGGCCTTGCCGACGCCGTGGCCATCGGCGACCTGAGCCAGACGATCGAGGTACGTAGCGACGACGAGATCGGCGATCTGGTCAAATCGCTCAATGCCATGACGCAGAATCTCAACGTGATGGCAGGCATCGCCGACGAGATCGCGCACGGCAATCTCACCGTCGAGACCAGGCGCGCCTCCGACAAGGACAAGCTCGGCATCGCGCTCGAGCACATGGTGGACAAGCTCCGGCAGATCGTCGCCGAAGCCCTGACGGCCGCGCACAACGTGTCGGCGGGCAGCCAGGAGCTGTCGGCGAGTGCCGAGCAGCTGTCGCAGGGCGCGACCGAACA
>NZ_JBNPUZ010000037.1:0-8443 GCF_051168435.1 Bradyrhizobium sp. HKCCYLR20261 | reverse complement strand
AACACAGCTCATCCATACAATCCGCCTTGCTTGACAGAGCGGCGACCTGGGTAGTTACCGCTGCGCTCGCAATGACGTCGGTTGATAGTATGCGCAACGATGCAAACTGCCGTAGGGTGGGCAAAGCAGACGCAAGTAGGCGGTTGCGTGCCCACCGTCGTTCGGCATGCTCGGAGCGAATGGTGGGCACGGCGCGCGATGCGGCGGAGCTTGTGACGCAAGCAGTGCGGGCGCGCCTTTGCCCACCCTACGACTAACAACTCACGGCACGCCCTGCACGAACAGCGCGAACGGCTCCTCGATCGTCTTGCGCAGATGCTCGCGATAAAACGCATAGTTCGCATCATCAGCCCCGAGCCGCCCAAAACTCGGCTCCACCACATTCCGCAGCGGCAGCAGCGCAATCGGTGCCGCGATCGGCGTCAGCAGCGAGCCGCGGCCCGCCAGCAAGGTCGTGATGATACCGTACATCTCGCCGGTGATAGTCGGGCGCGATACCGTGATCAGGCGGTGCTGGCCGTGGCGGTTGGTGACGAGGTAGACGAAGCCGGACTGGTTGGGCACGGCGACCTCGCCGAACTGCGAAAAGGCCGCGTCGAGCCGCGCGCCCTCGCGAAACACCAGCGACGAAACCGCATCGTCCCAGACGATGTCGGTGCGGTAGGCGTAGATCGCGTCCTTGTCGCCGAACGACGGCCGCAGGGTCACATAGGTGCCCTCGATCCATTCCACCGCGCGCCGTGAATAGGAGCCGAGGCTGTCCGGGGCGATGCCACCGGTCGGGGGCGGCGGCGCCACCGGCGCGCTCGGCGCCTTGCGCAGGGAGATGCCGAGCGCCTGCTCGAGCCGGACGATGGTCGCGAGCGTGAACGGGCGGCGGCCGCCGAGCGCCTTCTCCAGGGTCGACAGGCTCAGCTTGGCCTGCTCCGCCAGCGCCTGCCGCGACATCCGGCGCCGCGCGATCTCCTCGCGGATGGTCTCCGCCACCTGCCGGCTCTGCTCGTCCGTGAGCTCGCTATTGTCCGATATCGACATCCTGGTCCCTGCCGCATGACCCAGGTCTCTTCTAGCAGACGGACAAAACAGCACAAACCCGGACAGATCAGCCGCCCTCTCGCGCACCACCGGACCGAGCCGGGCGGGCGGCGGCCGAACAAGACCGACCATTCCGCTCGCGGCGATCACGGCGCCCGCTCACTCTCAACCTGCCCCATTCTGTTCGTTGCGGAGCCCCTCATGAGCGACACCATCGACTATGACATCCGCAGCAGCCGCCATCCGGTCCGGTCCTGGATCGTGACCATGCTGCTGTTCCTGCTGCTGCAAGCCGCCGCCGTGGCGCTGGTCGGCTTCACCGCGCTGTTTCTCAGCATCACCCCTGGCTGGTCGGCCGAGGGCCCGCTGGCGCCGCTGACCAGGCCGGGCGACGCCCGCTCCGGCGCGCTGCTGTTCAAGAGCGATGGCAGCTACGTGGAAGCGCCAAGGCTCGGCATCGACGTCGACATCGTGGTGTCGGGCCCGACGGCGCGGGCGCGCGTCACGCAGTTGTTTCGCAACACCAGTTCGCAATGGCTGGAGGCCGTCTACGTCTATCCGCTGCCGCCGGACAGCGCGGTCGACAGCTTGAAGATGATCGTCGGCGACCGCGTGGTGGTCGGCGACATCAAGCCGCGCCAGGAGGCGAAGGTGATCTACGAGCAGGCCAAGCGCGACGGCAAGACCGCGGCGCTGACCGAGCAGGAGCGGCCGAACATCTTCACCAACTCGGTCGCCAATATCGGCCCCGGCGAGACCGTGCTGGTGCAGATCGAATATCAGCAGCCCGTGGCCCAGGTCGCCGGCGAATTCGCGCTGCGGGTGCCGCTGGTGGTGGCGCCGCGCTACAATCCCAAGCCGATCGTGCAGAGCGTCGATCTCCGCCCGGACAGCAACGGCTGGGGCGCGGCGAGCAATGATCCGGTGCCGGATCGCGACCGCATTTCACCGGAGGTACTCGATCCTGCCAAGGATGCTCCGGTCAATCCGACCCGCATCACCGTGCGGCTGCAGGCGGGCTTCGCGCTCGGCGAGGTCAAGAGCCACCACCACCCGGTGACGATCGACAGCCCTGATGCAAAAACGCGTGTCGTGACGTTGGCTGAAGGCGTGGTGCCCGCCGATCGCGATTTCGAGCTCACCTGGAAGCCCGCGTCCGAGAAGATGCCATCGGTCGGCCTGTTCCACGAGCAGGTCGGCGATGCCGACTACCTGCTCGCCTTCGTCACGCCGCCCGCGGTGGCAGCAACGACGCAGCGCCCGCAGCCGCGCGACGTCATCTTCGTGATCGACAATTCCGGCTCGATGGGCGGCACCTCGATCCGCCAGGCCAAGGCCAGCCTGCTCTATGCTCTCGGACGGCTGCAGCCGGGCGACCGCTTCAACGTGATCCGCTTCGACGACACGATGACGGTGCTGTTTCCGTCCTCGGTGCCGGCCGATGCCGAGCATGTCGGCAACGCCACCAGCTTCGTCAGTTCGCTCGATGCGCGCGGCGGCACCGAGATGGTGCCGGCGATGCGCGCGGCGCTCACTGACGACGGCAGCGACAGTGATCGCGTGCGCCAGGTGGTGTTCCTGACCGACGGTGCGATCGGCAACGAGCAGCAGTTGTTCGAGACCATCACCGCGATGCGCGGCCGCTCGCGCATCTTCATGGTCGGCATCGGCTCGGCGCCGAACACCTATCTGATGAGCCGCGCCGCCGAGCTCGGCCGCGGCGCCTTCACCCATATCGGCACGGTCGAGCAGGTCGAGGAGCGCATGCGCGACCTGTTCGCCAAGCTGGAGAATCCGGTGGTGATGGGATTGACCGCGACGTTCTCGGAAGCCTCTGCCGATCTGACGCCCGCCGTGCTGCCCGACGTCTATCGCAACGAGCCGCTGGTGCTCGCGGCCAAAATCGATCGCCTCGCCGGCTCGCTGCAGCTCAAGGGCCGCATCGGCGACCAGCCCTGGACGATCACGCTGCCGCTGTCGGGTGCCGCCGAAGGCAAGGGCCTCTCCAAGCTGTGGGCGCGGCGCAAGATCGGCGATGCCGAGGTGGCCAAGACGATGCGGCAGATGACGCCGGAGGAAGCCGATGGCGCCATCCTCAAGCTGGCCATGGAGCATCAGCTGGTGACCCGCCTGACCAGCCTGGTCGCCGTCGACAAGACCCCGCGCCGCCCTGACGGCGAGCCGCTGCGACTGGCGGAGCTGCCGATCAACCTGCCGGCCGGCTGGGACTTCGAAAAGGTGTTCGGCGAGCGCGGACGTCTGCCGGCGATGAAGGATCGCCGCGCCGAGGGCGATGGCGAGGTGCAGCTCGCTGCCCTGAAGCGGCCGGTGGTGCCGGCAGCGCCCGCGACGGTCACGCTGCCGAAGACGGCGACTGATGCGGAGCTCAGCATGCTGCTCGGCCTGGGTGTGCTGCTGCTCGAACTGATCTGGCTCGTCGCACTGAGGCGACGGGTTGCCAACTAACTGATGCCGTCATTGCGAGGAGCGAAGCGACGAAGCAATCCAGGGCTGCACACGCGACCCTGGATTGCTTCGCTTCGCTCGCAATGACGAGAGGAGAGAGAATGGCTCGCTTCATCGTCCCGATCGCGGTCGCGCTTGTCGGCGCTGCCCTGTTCGGCCACGGCGCATTCATCCATGCCAAGGCCATCGTCGCCCAAGTGCTGCTCGATCGCGCCTTCAGCCGGACCATCGCGACGGGCCAGCCAGTCAAGCCGTGGTCCTGGGCCGACACCGTCCCGGTGGCACGCATCGAGGTGAAGCGTCTGGGCGTCTCCACCATCGCGTTGGCCGGCTCCAGCGGCCAGGCGCTGGCCTTCGGCGCGGGGCATGTCGAGGGCACGGCCGAGCCGGGCGAGACCGGCATCGCCGTCTACTCCGCGCATCGCGACACGCATTTCCGCTTCCTGCGCGACGTCAAGGTTGGCGACGAGATCGACATCGTCAGGCGCGATGGACGAAGCTTTCGCTACCGTGCCGATGCGGCCCGCGTCGTCCGCTTCGACGAGTCCGGCATCGATCCGCAGGCCGACGAGGCCGAACTGGTACTGTCGACCTGCTGGCCATTCGACGCGCTCACGCAGGGACCCGAGCGCTACCTGCTGCACGCCAGGCTGATCGGCGATCGATGAGTGGAGCAAGCGTGGCCGACCTTGGGAACCAGGCGCCGAATGCCCATTTGTCACGGTGCCGCCCTGATGGGATGATCCCGCCCGGACGACACGGCTCAACTGCGCAGCGCTTTCGACATGCATTCCCAATTTCATTACCTGCCGATCACACCCGCCTTCTTCGCCATCCTGGTGCTGGCGTTCGGCGTCGTGCTCATCCTGATCCAGCTCGGCATCCTGCGTTACGCTTACATGAAGCTCGGCGTCAGTTCTGGGACCGCAATGCTGCTGCTGTTCGGCTCGCTGGTCGGCAGCTATTTCAACATCCCGATCACGATGCTGCCGGGACAGGTCGCGCGCTCCGGCGAGATCATCGACTTCTTCGGCATGCAATATGTCGTCCCGCTGGTGCATCAATGGCCGGGCACCCTGCTGGCCGTGAATGTCGGGGGCGCCGTGATCCCGACCTTGATGTCGACCTATCTCGTGCTGCGCTACCAGCTCTGGCTGCGCGCCACCATCGCGGTGCTGGTGATCGCGGTGATCATCCATGCGATGGCGACGCCGGTGCAGGGTGTCGGCATCGCCGTCCCGGTATTCGCGCCCGTGGTCGTCACTGCCATTCTCGCCTTCCTGCTGTCGCGCGAATATGCCGCGCCGCTGGCCTATATCGGCGGCTCGATGGGCACGCTGGTCGGCGCCGATTTGATGAACCTCGACAAGATCGGCAGCTTGGGGGCGCCCGTGGCCTCGATCGGCGGCGCCGGGACCTTCGACGGCGTGTTTCTGACCGGCATCCTCGCGGTGCTGCTGGCCGGCCTTGCCGCCCCCTCCCGCCCGGGCCTGGCGCGCTGAGCTTTCAACCAGCGGCATTAGCGGCTAAAATCGAGCAGAGGCAGCCACGGACCCGGAATGCGCGCGATCAATCTTATTGTCGGAACCCTGACGATCGCGATCGTCGCGGCCGGGATCAGCGGTGTCCTGATCAAGCAGAAGCGCCGCATCGCCGAGCAGCGCAGCACCATGCGCGTCGTGTTCGACGGCGGCTCGGCGGCGGGCCTGCGCAAGGGCGGCCCGGTGAATTTCGACGGCGTGCAGGCCGGGCAGATCCTGTCGATCAATCTCGAAAGCCCGCGCAAGATCGTCGCCATGATCACGCTCGACAAGTCCGCCCCGATCCGCAAGGACACCACCGCCGGCATCGAGTTCCAGGGACTGACCGGCATCGCCGCGATCTCCCTGGTCGGCGGCGCGCCGACCGCGCCTCCCGTTCCGCTCGACCGCGACGGCTTGCCGGTGCTCACGGCCGATCTCAAGGACCAGGAGACCATGGTCGAGACGGTGCACAACATCGACAAATACGTCGTCAGCAATGCGCCGGCGATCAAGGACGCGCTGCAGACCTTCGAGACCGAGACCGCCTCGCTCCAGGCCAAGACCGCGGCCTTCGATTCCGCGATCGACAAGGCCGAGGACATCTTCAAGGGCTTCGATACGCTGGTCACCAAGATCGACGGCGCCATTCCCGGCTTCGCCGATGGCAACCCGGGGCAGTTGTTCGATCAGATCAAATCGATGCGCGAGCTGGTCGACAGCTTCAAGCGCAAGTCCGCGAAGGTGATCGACGAGAGCCGCAAGACGCTGGTCGATATCAGCGACAGTGCCAACGCCATGACCGTCAAGTTCGGCGGCCAAGCGCCCGCACCAGGGCCACGCCGGGTCCCGGCGTCCCGCTAGGGGACGGCGCCTCGCGCCGCCCCTGGCGCTCAGTGGCTGATCATCCAGGGCCGCGCCGTCGGAAAGCCCTTGGCGCCGCTTTTGGTCTTGGTCATCAGCCGCGGCGACTTCTTCGGCGAACAGCAGCCGCAGCCCGGCCCATGCTTCGCCTTGTATTCCGCGAGCGTCTGCGGCGCGTGGCGGCTGCGCTCGTTGGTGGCATGCGCCGTGCGCCGCTCCGCCGGCATGCAGGCAAAGGCGGGCGCAGTGAGGATCACGCGCGGCGCCATGTCCTGGCATTGCGGGCACACTTGCGGATCATCACATTCCGCCATCGGGCGCATGTCGGTGAACGGCCCGCATTCGTCACAGAGATATTCGTAGACCGGCATTGTCTCGTCTCCTGCGCAACTTCGTCTCTCCCCTCCGCGCGGCGGATGCGGGGCGGCCAGATACGCAGCCGTCCCGCACCCCGTCGCACAGGGAGACCGTTATTTGTCCGGCGAGATCGGCATCTGGATGTCGCCCGTGATGTGCTTGATCGGTCCTGCGGCCGACGGCATCACGTCGAAGTCGAAGATCTCGGTCGGCAGCCACAGGGTGGCGCAGGCATTGGGCACGTCGACGACGCCGGAGATGTGGCCCTGCACCGGCGCGGTGCCGAGGATCGAATAGGCCTGGGCGCCGGAGTAGCCGAACTTCTTCAAATACTCGATGGCGTTGAGACAGGCCTGCCGATAGGCGATGTGAACGTCGAGATAGTGCTGCTTGCCGGCCTCGTCGACCGAGATGCCCTCGAAGATCAGGTAGTCGCGATAGTTCGGCGTGATCGGCGACGGCTTGAAGATCGGGTTCTTGATGCCGTACTTCGCCACGCCGTCCTTGATGACGTCGACCTTGATGTGCAGCCAGCCGGCCATCTCGATCGCGCCGCAGAAGGTGATCTCACCGTCGCCCTGGCTGAAGTGCAGATCGCCCATCGAGAGACCGCCGCCGGGTACGTAGACCGGGAAGTAGATCTTCGAGCCGCGCGACAGGTCCTTGATGTCGCAATTGCCGCCATGCTCGCGCGGCGGCACGGTGCGGGCGCCCTCGGCGCCGATCTTGGCCTTGACGTCGCCCTTGGCCTGGCCGGCATGCGCTGTCGGCGCGAACGGCGGGTTGGCGAGGCCCGGCACGCGGGTCGGGTTGGTCGCGATCAGCGCGGTCTCGCGCTCATTCCAGGTCGCGAGCAGCTTCGGATCCGGCAGACAGCCGATCAGGCCGGGATGGATCAGGCCGGCGAAGTTCACGCCCGGCACGTGGCGCGACGAGGTGTAGAGGCCCTTGATGTCCCAGATCGACTTCTGCGCCAGCGGGAAATGGTCGGTCAGGAAGCCGCCGCCGTTCTGCTTGGAGAAGAAGCCATTGAAGCCCCACAGGCTCTCCTTGAGTGGGCCGACATCGAGCAGGTCGACCACCAGCAGGTCGCCGGGCTCGGCGCCCTTGACGCCGATCGGGCCCGAGAGGAAGTGCACGATCGACAGGTCGATGTCGCGCACGTCGTCGGCCGAGTCGTTGTTCTTGATGAAGCCGCCGGTCCAGTCATAGGTCTCGATGATGAAGTCATCGCCGGGATTGACCCACTCCACCATCGGGATGTCGGGGTGCCAGCGATTGTGCACCTTGTCGTTCTCGTAGGCCGACTTGGTCAGATCGACCTTGATCAGTGTGTCAGGCATCAAGAGCTCCCCTTTACCTTTGCTTGGACGGAGTGGTTAGACGGACAGATATTTGGACACCTGAGCGGCATCGACGGAGTCGCGCGGATCGTCGCGGACGATCTCGCCGTTCTCGATCACCAGCACGCGGTCGGCGATGTCGAGAGCGAAGCTGAGCACCTGCTCGGAGACAACGATCGACAGCCCCTTCTCGTCGCGGATGCGCTTCAGGGTGCGCGCCATCTCCTTGATGATCGACGGCTGAATGCCTTCGGTCGGCTCATCGAGCAGCAGCACCTTGGGCTTGGTGGCGAGCGCGCGCGCGATCGCGAGCTGCTGCTGCTGGCCGCCGGACAGATTGCCGCCGCGGCGGCCCTTCATCTCCAGCAGCACCGGAAACAGCTCATAGATGTCGCCGGGCACTTCGGACTCGCCGGACACGACGAGGCCGGTCTCGATGTTCTCCTTGACCGTCATGGTCGAGAAGATCATGCGGCCCTGCGGCACATAAGCGAGGCCCTTGGCGACGCGCTCGTAGCTCTTCATGCCGGAGAGCTCGGAGCCGTCCATCGCGATCGAGCCGCTCTTGGCGGGCAGGATGCCCATCAGCGACTTCATCAAGGTGGTCTTGCCCATGCCGTTGCGCCCCATGATCGCAACGATCTCGTTGGGCGCGACCTTGACGTTCAGGCCATGCAGCACCTCGCTCTGGCCATAGGCGACATGGAGATCGGAGATTGCGAGCATCGGATGTCTTCCTATGCAAGGTGGAGTGAGACCGCCGGTCGAGCGGCATTGGCACTGGGCCCCCCTCCCCCTTGCGGGGAGGGGTTGGGGGTGGGGGTCTCAGCAAAGACTGCCCGTGTGGACCCCCACCCC
>NZ_JBNPUZ010000036.1:0-11257 GCF_051168435.1 Bradyrhizobium sp. HKCCYLR20261 | reverse complement strand
GGCCAGAACTTTACCTCGATGCCCATGTTGCGGCCTCGCGCCAAAGCCAAAAAGAAGAAATTTGTGACGCAGTAGTATTAGCTAAAGGCGTAATTCGCCGCGCGTCACGCATTGTCGGGCCAGTTACGCTTCGCCAACCGCCTGCGGACTTCCTCAGGCCGCTTGACGAGAGGCTTCTTGGTTGCTTAGCGCTTCTTCGTGGAATTTTTGTCGACGATCTTGACCAGGGCCTCGTCAATTTTTGTCTGCCAGCCCGGTCCCTTCGATTTGAAGTACTTCACGACGGCGGGGCTCAGGCGGATACTCACCTGAATCTTGGTCGGCTGCTTTTGCGGACCGCTCCGGCGGATGGTCTTCGCAATCTCCGAGAAGACCTCGGAGAATGGCTTGGCCCTGGCGAAATCGCTCGCGGTCCATTCCGGATTGTCCGAGACGGCTTTCATGTCGGCCTTGGAGTAGGCGCGCTTCGTCTTAGCGGCTGTCATAGAGCGGCTATCTTTCCTTCCCGGAGGCCGAGCGCATCTTGATGCGGTTACCGCTCGGAAGGCTTGCCTCCTACGCTAATTCTCTTGGGTTCTCGTCGTCAACGAGGCGTTCAATGGCCGCGGTCAGAGGCGCCTCATCTCCATCGAAGCTCGCAATCATCGCCTGCAGAAAGGCGCCTGGATCCAGTGCTTCCAGGTCGATGGTGTGCCCGGCTTGATCTGCCAGTAAAAGAAAGAACGAGAGCTGCGCACGGCCGTTGCCCTCCCTGAAGGCATGGATCACGTTCAGAGTTGCGAGGAATTCCGCCGATCTCCTCGCAAACTCTGCCGGTGGCAGGTCCTGGAGGAAATGATCGTTCTCAAGTTTGGCGAACAGCCGCTTCGCTTCGCGCGCAATGTTCTCCGGGAAGCAGAACATGCTGCCGCCTTTCGAAATGCGGACCGTGCGCGGCTCTCCCGCCCAGTCGTAGACATCTTGAAAGAGATGGCGGTGGATCGCCTTGAAATGTGCGAAGTCTAGATCTCCGGCCGGGAGCTCCTCGTCAGCCCTGGTTTCGCTGACCTCAGCCTCGAAAGCCGCGAGTTCCGTAGCGTCTCGAATATCCAGCTTGTTCTTCAGAACGGTCGTGCCGGGATAGCAATAATCGTCGGCGACCGCGTCGTACATCGTGGCCTAAGCCTTGCGATAGGCTTCGATGATCGACTTCCGGCGTTGCTCGGGGGACAGGGCCTTGCCGGTCGTAGACGCGGCGCCCTTCATCTTGGGGGAATACTCGATCCCCTCGACGGCGCTGATCTTGCGATAGCGCGCGCTGCCGATCACGAAGCCGCCGGCCTTGGTCTTTTTCGATGCGGGTCTCTTTGGAGCCATGCCGATACGCTAGCACATTTGGAGCGATCTCGCACGAGAAGCGGGTCGGGCGGATGAGCCGAAGGCGTCATCCGCAATGTGGCGCGAAAGGTCGGCGGGTTACGCTGCGCTAACCCGCCCTACGGACTACGAAATGCTCCACCCGTGGGGCGCCCCTCACCCCAACCCTCTCCCCGCGAAGGACGGGGAGAGGGGGCGCACCGCTCGTGGGGGGATGGCTCGTGTCACGACGGCAGCGGTCCTGGCGAGTCCGCGCTCCAAGACCTCGAATGGTCCGCCCGGCGCGTCCGTCGTTCCCTCTCATCTCCTTGTCCCCGCACGATCTTTTCGCCACACCGGGCTGCCCTTTTCTCCGATCATGCTCTAGAACGAGTCCAACGCCGGTGGCCGCGTTGCGGTCGCCTTCATCATCAACAAGCAAGGCGAGCAGTGGTGGACGCCCTGAAGGTACGGAACGCGGCCGATGTGGAGGAGGTGGTCCGCTCGGCGATCGCCAATGAGCAGCCGATCGAGGTGATCGGGCATGGCTCGAAGCGGGGGATCGGGCAGGTGACGGCGACCAATGCCGTGCTCGATGTGTCGGCGCTGAGCGCTGTGGTCTCCTATGAGCCGAACGAGCTGATCATCACGGCGCAGGCCGGCGCGCCGCTCGGCGACCTCTTGTCGCTGATCGATTCGAAGAGCCAGCAATTCGCGTTCGAGCCGATGGATACGGGGCCGCTGCTCGGGACCACGGGGCGGGGAACGCTGGGCGGGATGATCGCGGCGGGGCTGGCGGGGCCGCGGCGGATCCGGGCCGGCGGGGTGCGCGATCATCTGCTCGGGGCTTACGCGGTGTCCGGCTTCGGCGAGAGCTTCAAGACCGGCGGCAAGGTGGTGAAGAACGTCACCGGCTATGACCTCTGCAAGCTGCTGGCGGGGTCCTGGGGCACGCTGGCCGTCATGACGGAGGCGACGCTGAAGGTGATGCCGCGGCCGGAGGCGGAGCGGACGCTGGTGCTGCGCGGGCTCGACGATCTCAGGGCCAACCGGGCGATGACGGCGGCGCTGGGCTCGCCGTTCGACGTCTCGGCCGCGGCGCATCTGCCGGCCTCGACGATGCGGCCCGAGGTGGACGGGCTCGGCGCGATCGGCGCGCGGGCCGAGGCGGTCACGGTCATCAGGCTGGAGGGCATCACGGCCTCGGCGGTGCATCGCGCGGGCTCGCTCGCCAAGCAGCTCGCGACGTTCGGCACGGCCGAGATCATCGCCGATGACGTCTCGGCCAACGCGTGGAGTGCCATCCGCGACGTGCTGCCGTTCGCGGCGCAGGGCACCTTGGGGGCGTGGCCGGTGTGGCGGATCGTCTGCCCGCCGGTGTCGGGCGCTGAGATCGGGCAGGCGCTGGTGAAACAGACCGGCGGCGAGGTGATTTACGATTGGGGCGGCGGCCTGATCTGGGCGGCGCTGCCGCCGCAGGCGGATGCCTCGGCGGGCGTGGTGCGCAAGCTCGCGGACGCCGCCGGCGGCCACGCGATGCTGCTGCGGGCATGGGACGAGATGCGGCTCGCCGTCGATGTGTTCCATCCGCAGCCCGCGGGTGTCGCCGCGCTGGAGGAGCGGGTTCGCGTGTCCTTCGATCCCAAGACGATTCTCAACCGCGGGCGGATGCGCCGGAGCGCTGTGGCATGAAGACCGAGTTCACTTTGGCGCAGCTCGCCGATCCCGATATCGCGGTCGCCGACAAGATCCTGCGCGCCTGCGTCCATTGCGGCTTCTGCACCGCGACCTGCCCGACCTATGTGCTGCTCGGCGACGAGCTCGACAGCCCGCGCGGCCGCATCTACCTGATCAAGCAGATGCTGGAGAAGGAGCAGGCGCCGACGGCCGACGTGGTCAAGCATATCGACCGCTGCCTGTCGTGCCTGTCCTGCATGACGACCTGTCCGTCCGGCGTGCACTACATGCACCTGGTCGACCAGGCGCGGGGGCGGATCGAGCAGACCTATCAGCGCGCGCCGATGGACCGGCTGCTCCGCGCCGTGCTGGCCTATGTGCTGCCGCGGCCGCGCGAGTTTCGCCTGGCGATGAGCCTGGCGCGGTTCGCCCGGCCGTTCAAGGCGCTGCTGCCGGCGAGATCGCAGACGACGGGGCCGGCGCCGAGCGTGCTGCGGCGCGTCAGGGCGATGCTGGAGCTGGCGCCATCAGCGCCGCTGCCCGCGCCGGGGCCGGCGGGCGGGTCGGTGTTTCCGGCGCAGGGCGCGCGACGCGGCCGCGTGGCCTTGTTGCAGGGCTGCGCGCAGGCGGCGCTGGCGCCGCGCATCAACCAGGCTGCGATCAATGTGCTGACGCGGCACGGCGTCGAGGTGGTGCTGGTGAAGGACGAGCAATGCTGCGGCGCGCTCACCCATCACATGGGGCAGGACGACGACGCCAAGGCGCGGGCGAAAGCCAACATCGCGGTGTGGACCGCGGAGGCGCAGCGCGGCGGGCTCGATGCCATCCTGGTGACGACGTCAGGCTGCGGCACCGTGATCAAGGACTACGGCCACATGCTGCGCGAAGACCCGCAATATGCAGCGCCTGCGGCGGTCGTCTCGGCGATGGCCAAGGACATCAGCGAGTATCTCGCGACGCTCGAACTGAACGTGCAGGCGACGCATGATGACATCACGGTGGCCTATCACTCCGCATGTTCGCTGCAACATGGGCAGAAAATCACGAGCATTCCGAAAGAATTGCTTTCCAAGTCCGGATTCGTGGTGAAAGATATACCGGAGAGTCATCTGTGTTGCGGTTCGGCGGGGACCTACAACATTCTCCAGCCCGACATCGCGATGAGACTGCGCGATCGCAAGGTCGCCAACATCGCGAGCGTCAGGCCGAATGTGATCGCGGCGGGCAATATCGGCTGCATGATGCAGATTGCCAGCGGCACAACCCTCCCTGTCGTCCACACCGTTGAACTTCTCGACTGGGCGACGGGCGGTCCGCGTCCGGAAATGAATTGAGCGACGGGCGCGAGCGGCTTGCCGGCCCGTCCCGCCGGATGATCTGACCGATCGGCGGCAACAGGAGGTTTCGATGGCGAAGGACAAGAAGTCGAAGAAGGACAAGAAAGAGAAGAAAGAAAAGAAGCTGATGGCGCAGGCCAAGAAGGCCGCGAAGAAGGCGAGCAAGTCGGCGAAGAAGGCTGGGAAGTCCGCCAAGAAAGCTGCGAAGGCTCCGGCCAAGAAGGCGAAGAAGGCCGTGAAGGCGGCGCCGAAGAAGGCTGCCAAGGCGCCGGCCAAGAAGGCCGCCGCCAAGAAGGCGGCGAAGGCTCCGGCTAAGAAGGCGGCCAAGGCTCCGGCCAAGTCCGCCCCCAAGTCTGCTGCGAAGGCGCCGGCCGCGCCGAAGAAGGCGGCCAAGAAGCGCGCCCCGAAGAAGATGGCGCCGCTGGTCGAGGCTCCCGAGACGCACGAGACCGAACAGGCCTCCGAGACCAGCTGGGCGACGCCGAGCGAGCCGGCCCACGACGGCGAGCAAGGCACGCCCTCCGAGAGCTGATACCGGCTTCTGCGCTGGTCAGGGCAGGCCGCCAGGACCAGACTCCAGGATCAGACTCCAGGATCAGACTCCGGGGGCACGACGATCGATGGACGACCGAGGCTGCAGCGCCACCGCTGCGGCCTCTTTGCTTTTGACGGGCTCGCGCGCCGACTCACCCCGGTGCGGGGGCTGTCCCCGTAAATCTACGACCGGGCGAATCCGCATTGCCGTCGGTGGTCGAATGTGAGGACCGAGCGCCACGATCTCGCGGTTTTGTGCACGCCACGGGGATTTCACCCACAGAAACTTGTTGTTCAAATGCAACAGGCCGACGGCAACCTGCCGTAGAATTGTCAAATCGCCCAAAAAGGCGGCAGATGCCGCGCTTTTTTGCTTCACCTGCGGCGAGACGCTGTCACAAATCGAGACTGTATGACGCAGATGGTCTTGATTGTGCCCTGGGGGGCCGAACATCGGACCGGTGCTCGAAATTCGGGTGATGGGGAACGTTCATGAAGAAGTTGGCTTTGTTGGCAACGGCGCTGGCAATGGTTTCGGGTTCGGCCTCGGCCGCTGACATGGCGGTGAAGGCCTACAAGGCTCCGCCGCCGGTGGCCGCTTTCGATCCCTGGGACATCGCGTTCGGCGCCGCGATCATGAACGACTACGTCTTCCGCGGCGTGACCCAGTCCAACCACAAGCCGTCGGTCGCCGCCTATTTCGAGCCGCGCTACAACGTCAACAAGGACCTGCAGCTGTACATCGGCGTCGCCGGTGAGAGCATCTCCTTCCCGAACCGCGCCGCGGCCGAGATCGACATCTACGGCGGTATCCGCCCGACCTTCGGCGCCTTCGCCTTCGACATCGGCGTCTGGGGCTACCTGTATCCGGGCGGCACCTGCTACTACGGCGGCGGCGCGACCACCGACTTCGCCGGCCGCGCCCTGAGCGCCGAGTGCCAGGCCAACACGCTGACCAACCTGAACGTGATGAAGAAGGACGTCTCGTTCTTCGAAGTCTACGGCAAGATGAACTACACCGTGAACGACATGTGGACGTTCGGCGTCACCGAGTTCTACACGCCCAGCTTCCTGAACACCGGCGCCTGGGGCAACTACGCCTCGGTCACCGGCAAGTTCACCGCCCCCAGCACCACCTTCGGCTCCAGCGGCGTCGGCATGTATGTGTCGGGTGAGTTCGGCCGCCAGTGGTTCGGCACCTCCGACTCGTTCTACGGCACCGCCGCCTTCCCGAACGGCATCAAGTATGCCGACTACAACACCTGGAACATCGGCGTCGGCTTCACCTACAAGGTCTTCACGCTGGACCTGCGCTACTCCGACACCAACCTGTCGAAGGGCGATTGCAACGCCTTCACCAGCGACTTCACCGGCAGCGGCACCACCAACGTGACCGCGATCAACCCGACCGGCGTCGGCTCCAAGTGGTGCGGCGCGACCGGCATCGCCAAGCTCTCGGTCGACCTGACCGCGATGAGCAACCTGAAGTAAGTCGCCTCACGGCGGATCGAATTCTCAAAGGCAAAGGGCGGCAGAGCAATCTGCCGCCCTTCTGCTTTTTGGGGCGCTTATTGCCTTGCCGCGAGCATCATGCGGCTTTGCGGAGTCGGGCGATTGCACTTCGACTGCATGGTCCCGATGCCGCCACGCGCAGCTTTGAAGCCAAGTCCACTGTCACCCTCCCCTGGAGGGGGAGGGTCGGCTCACATGGAGCGCAGCGGAATGCGAGCCGGGGTGGGGTGATCGCTCCGCTGGGATCGGTGTCCGCGGCTCACCCCACCCCGCTCGCCCGCTTCGCGTGCGATCGACCCTCCCCCTCCAGGGGAGGGTGAGATCGAGATCGCCGCGCCTGCGAGGCCTGTCAGGCCAGGATTGCCTTACTCGGCTCCCTCCGCCGGCTGCGCCGTCGGCCGCAAAGTGAAGCGGTCGCCGTCGCGAATCAGTTCGACCTTGCGGTCGTGGAAGTCGTGCAAGGTCGAGCGGTGGCCGATCGAGACCACGGTGGTCTGCGGCAGGCGGTCGGCGATGACGCGGTAAAGCTTGGCTTCGCCCGGCTCGTCCAGCGACGCCGTGGCCTCGTCGAGGAACAGGTAGTCCGGTTCATGCAGCAGCGCGCGGGCGATGCCGAGCCGCTGCTGCTCGCCGAGCGACAAGGTCCGGTTCCAGTGCCCGTCCTCGGCGAGCCGGTCAGCCAGTTGCGGCAGCCCGACGGCCGCCAGCGCCTCCTTGATCCGATCGGCGCCGTACGCGTCCGCCGCGGCCGGATAGACGATCGCGGCCTTGAGCGCGCCGATCGGGAAGTACGGCCGCTGCGGCAGCATCATCAGCTTGGCGTGGCCGGGCACGCTGATCGCCCCGCTGCCGAACGGCCAGATGCCGGCGATGGCGCGGAACAGGGTGGATTTGCCGGCGCCGGACGGGCCGGTCAGCAAGGTGCGCTCGCCGCTCTCGAGGCGGAAGCCCTCGGCCGCGATCAGCGGCAGGCCGTTCGGCAGCTTCAGCAGCAGCTGGGCCAGCTCGATGCTGTCGCCCGAATGGCCGACGACATCGATCGTCTGCGGCTCCGTGGCGAGCTTGGCCGCGCTCTCGATCGCCATGTCGAAGCCGTCGAGGCGGGCCACGGTGGAGCGCCAGTCGGCAAGCGTACGGTAGGTCGAGACGAAGAACGACAGCGCGCCCTGCACCTGGGAGAACGCCGAGGCCGTCTGCATGATCGCGCCCATCTGGATGGTCTTGGCGAAGTAGGCCGGCGCCACCAGCACGTAGGGGAAGATCACCGCGGCCTGCGAGTAGCTTGCTGTGAAGGCCGTGAGCCGCTTGGTCCGGCTCATGATCTGGTACCAGTTCTGCACCACCCGGCCGAACCTATCGGTGAGCTGGCCCTGCTCGGCGCCCTCGCCGCGCAACAGCGCGATCTGCTCGGAGCTTTCGCGCACCCGCACCAGGTTGAAGCGGAAGTCGGCCTCGTAGCGCTGCTGCTCGAAATTGAGATTGACCAGCGGCGCGCCGATCCAATGCGTCAGCACCGTGCCGAACACCGCGTAGATGAGCGCGATCCAGACGAGATAGCCGGGTACGGAAACCTGCGTCCCGAACAGCTGCAGCGGCGCGTCATTGGACAGGCCCCACAGCACCACCGTGAACGAGGCGAGCGACACGATCGAGCTGAGCAGGCCGATCGAGATGTTGAGGGTCTTGTCGACGAACAGCTGCACGTCCTCGGCGATACGCTGGTCCGGGTTGTCGGCGATGTCGCCGCGCAGCTGCATGCGGTAGTGCGTGGCGCTGCTCAGCCAGCGCCGCAGATAGACCTCGGTCATCCAGCGCCGCCAGCGGATCTGCAGCCACTGATTCAAATAGAGCTGGTAGATCGCGAGCAGGATGTAGATCGCCGCGAGCCCGACGAACACGCCGATCTCCCAGATGAAGCTGTCCCAATTGTATTCCTGCAGCGCGTTGAAGAAGCGGTTCTGCCATTGGTTCACCAGCACCTGGATCGCGACCAGCGACAGCTCGATGGCGATGACGGCGGCGAGCAGGATGCGTCCCGCCAGTCTGTCCTCGGACCGGAAGTAGGGGATGGCGATCCGCCAGACGGTCGCGATGGTCGAGCGCAGATTGTTCACAGTGGAACTGCTCCTGAGAAAGGGCCTTAACGGGCTGAGTTGGCGGGAGAATTTCGCAGTCGCCACCGCCTGTCTAGACGAAAGTCGTAAGGTGCCGGGCGACCGCCGGCTTGTCGGTCGCATGCGGCAAACCGTAGCATGCTGCATACAAGAGACATCGCGGCTGCCGCCAGATTTCGCGAGAATTTGAGCAGATTGGGGCGGTTGCCGGGTTTGTGATCTCGAATGCGCAGTCTTGCCCAGGCTTGACCTTGGGCAGATAGACCCGGTCCGCCCCGCCGGCTCGGGTCCAACAAGAAGAACGTGGGGGGAGACGTACTATGTGGAACCAAGTCTATGATCCGTTGGCGAGTCCGGTGCTGTCCACACTGGCCGCCGCAGTCCCCGTCGTGACGCTGCTGGTGCTGATCGCCAGCGGCAAGGTCAAGGCGCACATCGCGGCGATCATCGCCGTGATCCTCACCAACGTGATCACGATCGTCGTCTTCACGATGCCCGCCAACATGTCGCTGCGCGCCACCTTCCTCGGCGTGGTCACCGGCTTCTTCCCGATCGGCTGGATCGTCCTCAACGTCATCTTTCTTTACCAGGTCACGGTCTCGACCGGCCGATTCGAGCTCTTGAAGCGCGCGATCGGCGGCGTCACCGAGGACCGGCGCCTGCAATTGCTGCTCGTCGCGTTCTCCTTCGGCGCCTTCTTCGAGGGCGCCTCCGGCTTCGGCACGCCGGTGGCCATCACCGGCGCCGTGCTGATCGGGCTGGGCTTCTCGCCGCTCGCGGCCTCCGGCCTGTCGCTGATCGCCAATACCGCGCCGGTCGCCTACGGCGCGCTCGGCACGCCGATCCAGGGCCTCGCCTCGGTCACCGGCATCGATCCCTATATCCTCGGCGCGATGGTCGGCCGGCAATTGCCGGTGTTCTCGCTGATCGTGCCGTTCTGGGTGATCTGGGCGTTCGCGGGCTGGAAGGGCATGAAGGACGTCTGGCCGGCGATCCTGGTCACCGCCGTCTCCTTCGCCGTGCCGCAGTTCCTGATCTCGAACTACATCAATCCCTGGATCGTCGACATCGGCGCCTCGCTGATCTCGATGGGCGCGCTGATCCTGTTCCTGAAGGTCTGGCAGCCGCGGCAGCTGTGGCTGTCGCCGGCGCTGCGCGGACGCGACGATTCGGCGGCGACCATGGCCGCGCAGAAGCCGCTCGACCGCACGCCGCTGACGCAAGCCGAACTGTGGGGCGCGCTGCTGCCGTGGATCATCGTCTGCATCATCATGCTGATCTGGGGCAGCGGCGCCTTCAAGAGCTGGGCGAACGCGAACTTCGCGTGGAACTATCCGGTGCCCGAGCTCGACAAGCTGATCAACAAGATGCCGCCGGTGGCTGCCAAGCCGACGCCGGAGGGTGCGGTGTTCTCGTTCACCTATCTGACCTTCACCGGCACCGGCATGCTGATCGCTGCGATCATCTCCGGCTTCCTGATGGGTGTCGGACCGGGCAAGCTGATCGCCGAATATGGCCGCACCATCCGGCTCTGCGCGATCTCGCTGATCACGATCTCGGCGATGCTCGCGATCGGCACGCTCACCCGCCTGTCCGGCGTCGACGCCACCCTCGGCCTCGCCTTCGCCACGACAGGCGTGCTGTATCCCTTCTTCGGCACCTTGCTCGGCTGGCTGGGCGTGGCGCTGACGGGGTCGGACACGGCGTCGAACGTGCTGTTCGGCAACCTGCAGAAGATCACCTCCGAGCAGCTCGGCCTGTCGCCGGTGCTGATGGCGGCCGCCAACTCCTCCGGCGGCGTGATGGGCAAGATGATCGACGCCCAATCCATCGTCGTCGCCTCGACCGCCACCAACTGGTACGGCCACGAGAGCTCGATCCTGCGCTACGTCTTCCTGCACTCGATCGTGCTGGCCTGTCTGGTCGGCCTGTTCGTGACCTTGCAGGCCTATGTCTATCCGTTCACCGCGATGGTGCTGAAGTAGCGCCATCGCTCAAGACAGAGACCGATTGCGATCGAACGGACTGCGACAAAAACCCCGCGTCGCCTGGGCAACGCGGGGTTTGCTATGTTTGGACCACAATTGTGGGGGAGCCGTGCTGGCAGCCATCGAGTCGATCGCCTACAAGGCGGGCTCCGTGCGTGATGATCTGTCGAGAGGAATGATGCGAGTTGTGAAGCGAGCCAGGACGCGAACCATGACGCGAACCATGGCCGGCGTGATCGTCGCGCTGGCGATGTCCAGCATGTCCGTCGATGCAATGGCGGCGGAGGAGTTTCCGTTCGGCATGGAAATGACGCTGGACGCGCTGCCGCAGCCCGGCTCGAAGCGGGTGCCGGATCTCGATATCGGCGACCACGGCGAGACCGTGCTGGAGCTCTGGTGCAAGGGCGGCAAGGGCCAGTTCTCGGTCGCCGGCAACACCATCGTGTTCATCGCGGGCCAGATCGAGGACCGCAACTGCCCGGCGGCGCGTGCCCAGGCCGACGACGAGCTGATCGCCGCGCTGAGCGCGGCAACGAACTGGAAGCGTCAGGGCGATTTGATCACCTTCATCGGCCCGAAGACGCTGCGCTTCCGGCTGAACACGAATTGAGAATTGAGCTGAGGCGGGTGTTTCTGAAATCAGAGTTGCATCGATCGGAATGCAGGCCCCGCTGCCACCCTCCAGGGCAGGGCTATCGCATGTGGAAATTCCAGGCTGTCGCGACGAACGATCCTGCAAGTTAGTTACTCCGTCATGCCC
>NZ_JBNPUZ010000035.1:0-14452 GCF_051168435.1 Bradyrhizobium sp. HKCCYLR20261 | reverse complement strand
AACACAGCTCATCCATACAATCCGCCTTGCTTGACAGAGCGGCGACCTGGGTAGTTACCGCTGCGCTCGCAATGACGGGGTGGAGAACCATCTCGCCTGAAGATGAAGCGCGTGATGTGAGCCGCGGCTATTTCACAGTAGAGGTGGAAGAACTTGCTGGCGCCGATTTTGCGGCGGTTGCCTTCACCGCCGCCGGCACTTGGCGATCGCGCACGGCCGCCAACTCCTTGCGCAGCTTCTCCTGCTGCTCCGTGGTCAGCACCGGACGCTGATCATCATGCGGCACGTCGTTGACGGGGAGATAGTTGTACGTGCTGCCGTACTGAGCGCTGTCGGCTGTCGGCGTCGTTCCAGTCGTCGTGCAGCCGCCGAGCAGCAGCAGCGTCAACAGCGTCGTCGCAAGCACTGTTCGCCCCATCGAAGGTAAGCCCGTATGCGACATCATCGGGCCAACGCCATCGCGGGCGCCGAACTCTGCGCCGTGATGCCATGCTCATTGGACTGCAGGCCCGGCAGAGCCTTCACCCACGGATAGCCGCTCCGGCCCATGTCGCGGCCGCGGTCGAACAAAGCGGTCATGTAGGTGCGGTCGAACGGGCCGTCGGCCTTGACCTGGAAGTCGCCGGGCACGCTGGCGAGGTTGAAGTCGATGCCGTTGAACTTCGCCACCGAGTAGATCCGGTAGATGTCGCCGATGCCCTGGTTCTTGACCAGCGTGGCCAGCGAGCGCTGCGTCACGGAGAGCATATCGGCGCCGACGCTCTCGAATTGCGGATCGATGCGGGCATTGCGGATGACGTAGAGATGCGCGCCGCTCACGCTGCGGCGCGGGCCGCGGCCGGAGACGAGGCGCAGCACCGAGGGTCCGATGAAGACCTGCCGGGTCACACCGCCGTCGACATGCAGCTCGTCATAATCCTTGTCGCCGATCCGCACCTTGATGCGTACCGGCGCGAACGCGCCGGGCACCGTCGCCGAGGCCAGCAGCACCTTGCGGAACAGCTCGATCGCCTCCGGCGTGTCGGCGGCGGCGATGCGGCCCATGTCCCACAGCACCGGCCGCTGCGCATCGAGATTGGTGGTGCCGACAAGCAGCACCCGGCCCTTGGCGCTCTCGCGGGCGACGTCGCGCAGGAAGTCGCGATCGACGTATTTCTCGATCAGCCGCGACAGCGGCGTGTTGTCGGCCAGCGCCGAGCCCTGCAACAGGCCGGGAATGTTGGAGGTGAAGATGTCCTTGCGCTCGTAAGCCGTGAACACCTCCTGCAGCCGGTCGTCATGCGCGCGGCCGAGGAAGACGAATGGCGCGATCAGCGCGCCGGAGCTCACGCCGGTCACCATGTCGAAGTTCGGCCGGTTGCCGGCCTCGCTCCAGCCGACCAGCAGCCCGGCGCCGAACGCGCCGTTCTCCGCGCCGCCGGAGATCGCCAGAAAGTTCAGCGAGCGCTGGGCCGGAAGCACGGCCGAGGCGCGCTGCACGGACGCTTCGGCGAAGCGCGGCGCCGGCTCATCGCCCCAATAGCGCACGTCGCGAAAACCGACCGGCTCGGCGCTGGCGGCCGCGAACTCGGGCGCGGCGTTGCGCGGCATGATCGCGGCGCAGGCCGCCAGCGGCAGCGCGACGGCAAGCGTCAGCAACACACGCGAAACGACGGTGCGGACATCAACGGCCGGGGTCATCGCGCGGGCTTCTGCTCCATGCTCGCGACCATCGGCGGCGGCGGTTGCGCTGTGGAGTTCGCCTCCTCGGCGCCCTTGTCGGTCCAGGCCGGAGGCAGGCCGAGACCGGCACCGACAAACCCCTTCACGCCGGGAAAGCGCCCGAACTGCTCGCAGGCGGCATATTTCGGCGCGCCGCCCAGCTTGGCCGGCAGGCTCGACGCCGACGGCAGCGACGGCAGGCCGCCGAACGGCGACTCGCCGGTCGACACCAGCCTGGCGAAATCGGCACCGAACTCGGACGCGAGATCGTAGGCATCGCCGTCATTGGCTATGCGGGCCGTCGAGACTGAACTGGCGCCGCGCGCCCACACCATCGCAGCGGCCTGGAAGCCGGCGAAGTTGCGCGCCTCGGCCTCGACCGACAATGTTCCCAGCCCGACCGGAAGCCGCGGCACGGGCACCGGCACGCCCGGAAGCGCCACGCTCTTGGCGACCGAGGCTGCCTGCGAGGCCGCGGATGCGGTCGCATTGGTGGCGGTCGCATGAGTCACGGTCGCCTTCACCGTCAGGTCGGAATCCTCTCCCGGCAAGACGATGCGGAAGCGCTCGCTCAAGCGCAGGCACATTTCGCGGCTGATCACATTGGCCACCAGCTTGCGCTCGGATTCGTCCAGGGTGACGTCGGGACGCGGCGGAAATGCGGTCGGCTCGATCCGGATGGTCTTGGCGTCGATCAACTCTTGCTTGTTGGCCTTGATCTGAGCCCGGGTCACGAGACCGTTGGCGTCAGCGAGCCGGTCGTAATTCCGCAGCGAACCGGCGCGTTCCAGCGGTGCGGTCGCGCAACCCGACTGCGACAGGGCCACCGAGAGAAGCGCCGTCCATTGCAGCGATGCGACACGCATGACGCGGGAATTCCATTGATAGAGAACTTACTCTATTTATTCTCACAAGCCTCGGCGCTTGTCCAACAAAGCTAGATCAAATTCTCTAGATTACAGCGGCGCGAAATATTATTTTATATTACAATGAGTTGTCGGGAGCCCGCGATTTTGGCGAGAGTTGGGCGACGGAATTGAAGCGATGCGGAAGGTCGATCCGGTCAAGCATGAACAGAAGCGCCGGGAGATTCTCCAGGCGGCGCTGTCATGCTTCGTCAGGAGCGGGTTTCACGGCGCCAGCACCACCGACATCTGCGCTGCGGCCAAAATCAGCCCGGGCCACCTCTATCACTACTTCCCGAGCAAGGAGGCCGTGATCCAGGCGCTGGTCGAGATCAACCTCAGCCATGCCGAGGCCCGGCTCCAGGCCGTGCTGGCAGCGCCTGATGTGATCGACGCGCTGGTGCAGGAACTCGAAAACACCAGCCTCCACCAGCCGCAGGCCCAGATGCTCAGCACCGAGGCGCTGGCGGAGGCCTGCCGCAATCCCGACTTCGCGGCGATCGTCCACGCCCAGACGTGCGCGATGCGTACGCTCCTGGTCGAGTTCATCGTCCAGGCGCAGCAGCGTGGCGAGATCGATGCCGGGCTCGATCCCGAGGCGACGGCCAATCTTCTGCTCGCCATCGTCGACGGCGCCCGCGCGCTGCCGATCCGCAATCCGGCCGTCGACATTCCGGCGAGCAGCGCGCATCTGCGGATCATGCTGAGACGCTTCCTTGCGCCGCCCGCGGCGACCAGGCACACGGCCGCTCACAGCTGACGCCCGCCTGCACTTCAATTGACACCCTCCCCTGCGCACGATTGACTGCTTGCAACAAGCGGCCGGTCGCAGCCGATCTCGGGGAGGATGCCATGACGCGAGCACCGCGCAGACGCGCGCTCAATCTTGCCCTGATGACGCTAGTCTCCGCGCTAGCAGCCACCATTCTCCTGCTGCCGCGCAGCGCCGGCGCCGCCGACATCCCGGCCTTCGCCGTCGAGCCGTCCTGGCCGAAGCAGCTTCCCAACAACTGGATCCTCGGCCAGGTCGGCGGCATCACCGTCGATGCGCAAGGCCACGTCTGGGTCATCCACCGGCCGCGTTCGCTGACTGACGACGAGAAGGGTGCGGCACTCAATCCGCCGCGCTCCAAATGCTGCATCCCTGCGCCGCCTGTGCTCGAATTCGATGCCGACGGCAATCTGCTGCGCGCCTGGGGCGGGCCCGGTCCCGGCTATGAATGGGTCGGCCGCGAGCACGGCATCGAGGTCGACGAGCGCGGCTTCGTCTGGATCGGCGGCAATGCCGACAATGACAACGCCATCCTGAAATTCACCCTCGACGGCCAATTCGTCGCACAGATCGGAGCGATCGCACCGAGCAAGGGCTCGAACGACACCACGCAGCTCGGCAAGCCCGCGGAGACCGCGATCGACAAGGAAGCCAACGAGATCTACGTCGCCGACGGCTACGGCAACAGGCGTGTCATCGTGTTCGATGCGACGACGCTCGCCTACAAGCGCCATTGGGGCGCCTATGGCCGTGTGCCTGATGATGCGAAGCAGCCGGCCTATGATCCCAAGGCGCCGGTGTCGCAGCAGTTCGGCAATCCCGTGCACTGCGTGAAGCTCGCGGACGACGGCCTGGTCTATGTCTGCGACCGCATCAACGACCGCATCCAGGTGTTCAAGAAGGATGGCACCTTCGTGACCGAATGGTTCTTCGAAAAAAACACCCTCGGCAATGGCGCGGTGTGGGACATTGCGATCTGGCCCGACCCGAAGCAGACTTATTTGTTGTCGGCCGATGGCGAGAACAACGAGATCCGGATCATCCGGCGAGCCGACGGCCAGGTGGTCGGAAGCTTCGGCCACAACGGCCGCAATGCCGGCCAATTCCACTGGGTCCATGCCATGGCGGTCGACAAGCAGGGCAACGTTTATACCGCCGAGGTCGACACCGGAAAGCGCATCCAGAAATTCAGGCTGACCTCGGACGCGCTGCGTTAACGCTTGCGCCATCCGCCCAAAGCTTGGGCGGTCCTCCCCCCTTTTGGCGCATTGCCGCAACTCACAAGACCGGCTAATCAGGATGGCAGACGGCAAAGGGCGCCCAAGATGCCCCGCCGCGACACGACACCAGGGAGGACTTTGATGACGACGTCTCATGCGCGGCGCATTGCCGCGCTGCTTGCTGCCACCGCTCTCAGCTTTGCCGGTTCCGCCTTCGCCGACGACAAGGTCGTCAAGATCGGCGTGCTCAACGACATGTCGAGCCTTTATGCCGACATCGGCGGCCCGAACTCGGTCGCGGCCGTCAACATGGCGGTCGAGGATTCCGGCCTGAAGGCCAAGGGCTGGACCATCGAGGTCATCAGCGGCGATCACCAGAACAAGCCCGACATCGGCGTCAATATCGGCCGGCAGTGGATCGACACCCAGAAGGTCGATGTGATCATGGACACGCCGAACTCCGGCGTCGCGCTGGCCGTCTCCAACCTGGTCAAGGAGAAGAACTCGATCCTGCTGAACTCGGGCGCCGCGACCGCCGACCTCACCGGCAAGGCCTGCAACGCCAACACGATCTCCTTCACCTACGACACCTACATGCTGGCGAACGGCACCGGCAAGGCGCTGACCAAGGCGGGCGGCGACAGCTGGTTCTTCCTCACCGCGGACTACGCCTTCGGCGCGGCGCTGGAGCGCGATACCTCGGCCGTCGTCACCGCCAATGGCGGCAAGGTGCTGGGCTCGGTCAAGCATCCGCTCAACACCGCCGACTTCTCGTCCTTCCTGCTGCAGGCGCAGTCGTCGAAGGCCAAGGTCATCGGCCTCGCCAATGCCGGCGGTGACACCACCAACTCGATCAAGCAGGCCTCCGAGTTCGGCATCGTCCAGGGCGGCCAGAAGCTCGCCGCGCTGCTGCTGTTCGTCAACGACGTGCATGCGCTGGGCTTGAAGGTCGCGCAGGGCCTGACGTTCACGGAATCCTTCTACTGGGATCTCAACGACAAGACCCGCGAATGGTCGAAGCGCTTCCAGAAGCTGTCGCCGAAGGGCACGATGCCGTCGATGACGGTGGCGGGCAACTACGCCGGCACGCTGCATTACCTGAAGGCGCTCGAAGCGCTCGGCGGCAATCCGCATGACGGCGCCAAGGTCGTGGCCAAGATGAAGGAGATCCCGACCGACGATCCGCTGTTCGGCAAGGGCCCGCTGCGCGCCGACGGCCGCCGCCTGATCCCGGCCTATCTGTTCGAGGTCAAGAAGCCGGATGAATCCAAATATCCGTGGGACTATTACAAGCTGGTCGCGACCATCGCTCCCGAGGATGCCGCCAAGCCGCTCGAAGCCAGCGAGTGCCCGCTGGTGAAGAAGTAGGCCGGCAGACTCAAAGCAAGGCCCTCATGTAGCAAGACCCTCATGGTGAGGAGGCGCGCAGCGCCGTCTCGAACCATGAGGCCCCGATCTCGATCAACCTTCATCCCAGACGCTTCGCGGGCGCGACGCGTCTCAGGATGGGGGTTTTTCGTTGGCCGCCCGCAGCGTCCGCAATGCGATGACGATCGCCACGATCATCAGCGCGGACGCCAGCAGGAACGGCGCGCCCGGCAGATGCACCGGCGTATTGCTACCGATGAAAAAAGCAAAGCTCAGCGTGAACAGGAAGGGTCCCGCGAGCTGCGCCACGCTCTGCACGCTCGACGTCGCGCCCTGCAACTGGCCCTGTTTGTCCGGCGCCACCAGCCGCGTCATCAGCGCCTGCAGCGCCGCGCCCGAGACGCCCCACAGCGCCATCACGGGAATGCCGAGCCAGCTCAGCGGCCCGGTCGGCGCCGCGCCGAAGATGAAGAAGCCGACCATGCCCGCGGAGAGCCCCAGCATCAGCGCGCCGCGCTCGCCGAAAATCCGCACGATCGGCCCGATCGCCCCGCCCTGAACGATCATCGCGCAAACGCCGACCATCGCCAGCGTAAGCCCGACCGTGCGCGTGTCCCAGCCATAGCGATAAGTGGCGTAGAGCACGAAGGTCGAGGGCAGCACGACATGGGCGAGCTGGGTGATGAAGTTGACGGTCGACAATCCCGCGAGGATGCGATCCGAGCCCAGCAGGCGCAGCGCGCCCAGCGGGTTGGCGCTGCGCCAGCGGAACGGGCTGCGCCGCTCCGACGGCAGCGACTCCGGTAGCACCAGCAGGCCGTAGAGCGCGTTGGCGAAGCTCAGGCCTGCCGCGGCCCAGAACGGCAGCCGCGGATCGATGTCGCCGAGCAGACCTCCGGTGGCGGGGCCGAGCACGAAGCCGGCACCGAAAGCTGCGCCAATGCGGCCGAAGATCGCGGCGCGCCGCTCAGGCGGCGTCAGGTCGGCGATATAGGCGAAGGCGGTGGAGATGCTGGCCGAGGTGACGCCAGAGATCAGCCGCCCGACGAACAGCCAGGCCAGCGACGGCGCCAAGGCCATCAGCACGTAGTCCGCGGCGAGGCCGAAATTCGACAGCAGGATCACCGGGCGGCGGCCGAACCGGTCGGACAGGCTGCCGAGCACCGGCGAGAACACGAACTGCATCGCCGCCCAGGCGGTGCCGAACAGCCCGAAGATGCGCGCCGCGCTCGCGGTGTCGTTGCCGACGAAGCTCTCGATCAGCTTCGGCAGGATCGGCATGATCAGCCCGAGCGCGAGCATGTCGAGCAGGATGGTGACGAAGATGAAGGCGACCGCGCCCCGGCGCGGCGCCTGCGGCGACGGCACGTCAGCGGAACTCGTCAGTCCGGTCTCGACCATCGCGGCCCCTGGTTTGCCGCCGTCCGGCGGACGCGGGCGCCGCTTTATACATGCGCCATCGGGACCGGCAATCGGCCGGGGTCAGGCGGACACCGGGAGGGCGAAGCCAGCCGTGAGCTTCACGAGGTCGGCCTGCCGCGCCGCCCCCGTCTTGGTGAAGACGCGGCGCAGATGGGTCTTGATAGTGGTCTCGGCCACGCCCAGGAGGTCGGCGACCTCGGGAACCCCGCCGACATCGACGATGCCGAGCAGCACCCGCAATTCGGCGGGCGTGAGCCGATAGGCCTTCGCGATCAGTTCGGGCGCCTGCGGCGGTTCGAGCGCTGCGCCGCGGACGAAGATCGCCGCGGTCGCCTCGACCATCCGTCCCACGGTACGGCGCCCGCGCGACGTCAGCGGCAGCACATGGGCAATGTGATGCGTGCCGTCCTGCGCCGTCATCAGCATGGCGGAGCCGCCCGTGCCGAGCGCCGCGTCGCCCGCCGCGCATCTCGTGATGAGATCCTGCAACGCCTGATCGGAGCGGCCATCGCGGACCGCGACGCGTCCATCCCGCGTGAACAGCGGATCGCCGGCATCGAGCAACGCACGCGCGGCGGCATTGGCATGCACCAGCCGCCCGAGCCGGTCGACCAGGCCGACGCCCACGGTCATGCGCTCCAGCGCCGCGCCAAAGGCCTGGGCCTCCGCGGATTTCAGATCGATCAGCCGCCCCACCAGCACGGCGCGGCGGATATGCGGCGCGATCAGTTGCATGCGCATGCGCGCGACATCATCGGCGAGACCATCCTGCTCGAAGCGGAACACGCCGAACAGCGCGGCCGTCGTCGCCGACTTGTCGATCACCGTCGAGATGAAATCGACCATGCCCTGCGGCGCCGCCCATTCCTGATAGAAGCGGCTCTCGCGCAGCTCATCCTGCGGCATCAGGTCGGACACGGCGATCGGCTGCCCGACCTCGGCGAAATACTGCCCGGTCGTCGCCGGGTCGAGCTTGACGTATTTCTCGAAGTACAAGCGGCAATAATGCGGATCGATGCCGGACTGGCAGAGCACGTCGCCGCCGCCGGCGATCGGGCTCTTTGAGAAGATCGAGGCCACCTGCCCGCCGACGAAACGTCCGGCGCGACCGACGACATCGGGCCAGCGCGAGGCATCGAGCGCGGCGTCGTAGATGTCTCCGATCAGATCGAGCAACTCGTCGGCCTGCGCCATCGCAACCTCTCCTCGCCTCCTCCAGGCCGCGTGCCCGACCGCTCACCGCCATGCGATCTCATACGATCGCAGGAGGTCAGGAGCTTGGACGGACGCGACGAAACGCGAGGCCACAGCGAAATCCCAGTCGCCTCGTCGACATGACGGGGCGAGGCACGGGTTAGCGCCATGGGGTGGAAGCGGAATGTGCCGACGGTCACGCTCCCCAGCGGGGCTGGCAGGCAGCGCTCGCCGATCCGTCGGTCCGGACGAGCGCTTCCTTGAAACGGCCGGTTCGGACGGGTGAGGTCTCCCCGTCTCCACCGCTGTCATGCTCCGCGAAAGCGGAGCATCCAGTACTCCGCAGCAGCAGATTTCGAACCGAGGCGTCACGGCGTACTGGATCGTCCGCTTTCGCGGACGATGACAGCTAGGCCTGCATGATCAGAGTGCCAAGAATGACTGCGAGCCAGGGCTTTGGAAACGCCCGCCTAGTTCGGCCGCTTGCGCTTGTGGGCGAACGGGTTGGCCTTCTCGCGCAGGGTAATGCGCACCGGGGTGCCCGGCAGCTCGAAGGTCTCGCGCATCGAGTTGGTGAGATAGCGCAGATAGGATTGCGGGATTGCGTCCGCGCGCGAGCAGAACAGCACGAAGCTCGGCGGCCGCGCCTTGGTCTGGGTGATGTAGTTCAGCTTGAGGCGGCGACCCGACACGGCGGGCGGCGGGTTGTTGGCAATCGCGCCCTCGAACCAGCGGTTCAACGCAGAGGTCGGCACACGGCGATTCCAGACCGCATAGGCCTCGACGATCGCCTGCATCAGTCGGTCGATGCCCTCGCCCATCAGCCCCGACACCGCGACGATCGGCACGCCCGCCACCTGCGGCAGCCAGTGGTCGGCGTCCCGGCGCAGCATCGATATCTGGCCGGGCTGGGCTTCCATCAGGTCCCATTTGTTGACGGCGAGCACCAGCGCCCGGCCCTCGCGCTCGACGAGGTCGGCGATGCGCAAATCCTGCTCCTCGAAGCGGTGCTGCGCGTCCATCATCAGCACCACGACCTCGGCGAAGCGCACCGCGCGCAGCGCATCCGCCACCGAGAGCTTCTCCAGCTTCTCCTCGATCCGCGAGCGGCGGCGCAGGCCGGCGGTGTCGAAGACGCGGAAGCCGCGGCCCTTGTGCTCGATCTCGACCGCGATCGAGTCGCGGGTCGTGCCGGCCTCGGGGCTGGTCAGCAGCCGCTCCTCGCCGAGCAGGTGATTGATCAAGGTCGACTTGCCGGCATTGGGACGGCCGACGATGGCGACGCGGATCGGCCTGTTGGCGCGCTCCTCGTCGGTCTCCTCGCGCTCCTCCTCCTCGTCCTCGCTCTCGGGCACGATGCGGCTCAGCGCGTCGTAGAGTTCGCCCATGCCCTCGCCGTGCTCGGCCGAGATCTGGATGGGATCGCCGAGGCCGAGCGCGTAGGACTCCATCGCGCCGAGCTCGCCATGCTTGCCCTCGCTCTTGTTGGCGAGCAGCAGCACCGGCTTGTCGGCGCGGCGGGCGAAATCGGCGAAGGCGCGATCGGCCGGCGTGAGACCAATGCGCGCGTCGATCACGAAGAACAGCGCGTCAGCCAGCGCGATCGCCGTCTCCGTCTGCTCCTGCATGCGCGCCGTCAGTGAGCCCTTCGGGCCTTCATCGAGTCCGGCGGTGTCGATGATCGTGAAATGGAGGTCGCCGAGCTTCGCCTCGCCCTCGCGGCGGTCGCGGGTGACGCCCGGCATGTCGTCGACGAGCGCCAGCTTCTGCCCAACCAGGCGGTTGAACAGGGTCGATTTGCCGACATTGGGTCGGCCGATGATGGCGATGGTGAAGGACATGATGTTCCGTGCGCGTGAGCGCGCAGCTTTAGCGCATCGGAGCGCAAAACCGAACGCCTGATCGCTGGATTCGCGGGCCTTAGATTAACGGCTGAACGAGCCGCTCGGCATCGGCGCCGGGAAACCGCCGCTGGACCGCTGGGCCGGCGGCTGCTGCACGGGGGCCGCGTCGTCCGGCGGCGGTGCGGTGGTCCGGCGGCGGACGATCTTCTTGGGCTTGGGCGCGGGCGGCACGGCGGCGGCGCCCTCCTCGACCGCGGCGGCCTCGCCGTCCTGCGGATCGGCCGACGTCGGATTGCTCACGGCGGCCTGCTGCCGGCCCTTGGCGCCCTTCTTGGCCTTCGGCTCCTCGGCAGGAGCCGGCGGCGGCACGGCGGCCTGGGCGGCCGGATCGGCGTTCTGCTGCTGCGCGCCCTTGTAGAGCTCCTTCGGCACGCCCTGCTCGAGACCGGGGACGCCCTCGGGGAACACCGGCTTGCGGTCACCCGGCAGCTTCTTCTTGGTATCGAGGAAGTCGAGCATGTCGGACGGGTCGAAGCTGCCGCCGCTGGCGCAGCCGCCAAGCGCGCCGGTCAGCGCCACGAGAACGGTCAGAGCAATGAGGCGTTGGCGGCGCATGGTCGTCTTCCAATCCGGTCAGTTTCGCCGTCGCGATCCGCGATCAGCTTTTGGCCACGGCAGGCAGCAGCGCCTGCAGCGCTTCGGCGCGCGAGCGCAGGCCGGGCGGCGTCTCAGCATCCAGCGAAATCATGTCGAGCCATTGGCGGGCAGCCGCGGCGTCATTGGCCTTCCAGGCCGACAGGGCCAGCAGCTCGCGGGCGGCGTGCCGGAATGGCGCGCCCGCGACCGTATCGCCCTCGAGGCGCGGCTTCAGGTCGGCATAGGGCGCGGTATCGACCAGCAGGCCAGCCGCGCGCAGCCGCGCCATAGACTGCTGCTCCGCGCCGATGCTGCGATCGGCGGCGAGGTCGTCATAGAGTTTGACAGCAGCCGCCTTGTCGCGCACCGCGGCTTCGGCAGCCTGATGGAATCGGGCGAGCATGCGGTAGCCGGACGGGGCGGTGGCCGCCACGTCGGCAAAGGCCTTTTCGGCCTCGGCGTGCTTGTTCTGCTCGGACAGCTCGATCGCCTTGTTGAAGGCAGACCCCGCCTCGGCGGCCTTCTGGCCCTCGACATACTGGTATCCACGCCAGCCACCGACGCCGGCGATGATCAGCACGGCAACCGCAATGATGTAGATGGAGTAGCGGTCCCACAGCTTCTTGAGCTGTTCCCGGCGGACCTCCTCGTCTACTTCATCAATAAATTCAGACACTTATGAACATCCCGTCAGGTTCGCTAGGAGCGCGCGCCAGTGGTCGTGAGGTGCCGCGCGGGCCGCCGATTGCCCACGCGCCGGCGCGGATACCGCATCGGTATGGCGGTGGCAAGGCGAGTCCAGCCGAATCAAGGCGTTACTCCCCGGTTTGGCCACGGCGTCGCAAGGCGGCTATCACGCCGTCAAGGACTCGCGCAACTGCCGTTTCATCACCTTGCCGTTCGCATTGCGCGGCAAAGGGTCCGGCGTGACGATCAATGTTTCCGGCACCTTGTAATCGGAGAGCCGTTCGCGGCACCAGCTGCGCAGCGCCTCGGCACTGACCGGGCCGCGCGTGACGACCACGGCATGCACCCGCTCGCCAAGGACGGGGCAAGGCTTGGCCAGGATGGCGCTCTCGACCACGGCCGGGTGGCCCGCCAGGACCGATTCGACCTCGGCCGAATAGATCTTCAGCCCGCCGCGATTGATCATGTCCTTCTGGCGATCGAACACCCGCACGAAATGGTCGGCATCGATCGAGCCGAGGTCGCCGGAATGCCAGTAGCCGGCGGTGAAGCTCTCCGCGGTCGCCTCCGGTCGGTTCCAGTAGCCCTTGATGACCTGGCCGCCGCCGATCCAGATCTCGCCGATCTCGCCGCGCGGCAGCTCCCGCCCCTGCGCATCCATCACCAGGATGCTGGCGCCCGGACACGGCAGCCCGACGCTGTCGATATGGCGGGCCGTCAAATCCGGCGGCATCAGGGTCGAGGGCGAGGTGGTCTCGGTCGAGCCATAGGCGTTGACCAGCCGCAGGCCGGGGATCTTCGCCGCCAGCTTCTCGATCGTCGCGACCGGCATCGGCGCGCCGCCGAAGCCGCCGATGCGCCACGACGACAGATCGTGGCTGTCGAAGTCGCTCTGCAGCAGGCAGAGATTGTACATCGCGGGCACCATGACCGTGTAGGTCACGCGCTCGCGCGCGGCGAGCTTGAGATACTCGCCGGCCTTGAACTCCGGCATGATGATCAAGGTGCCGGCGCAGCGCGCCATGCTGGTGACGTTGGCGACGACGCCGGTGACGTGGCCCAGAGGCACCGCGGCGATGGAGCGATCCGCCGGCGTCAGCCCGAGGCACACCTCGTAGATCATCGAGGAGTGGACGATGTTGCAGTGGGCGAGCATCGCACCTTTCGGCCGGCCGGTGGTGCCGGAGGTGTAGAGGATCATCGCGATGTCCTCTTCGGCCACCGCGACCCCATCGGCCTCAGGCGCGTGATCGGCGAGCGCGGCGAAGCCGGAGCGCGCCGGATCGTCATCGACTGCGATACGACCGGCGAGCTGGGGCGTGTCAGCCGCGAGCGGCAGCCGATCGGTGAGCGCCGCCTCGTGCAACAGCAGCCGCGCGCCGCAATCGTTGAGCACATAGGCGATTTCAGGCGTCTGCTGCCGGGTCGACAGCAGCACCGTGATCAGGCCGAGCTTGGCGGCCGCGAACAGCGTGAGCACGAACTCGATGCGATTGCCGAGCAGGAGTGCCAGCCGGTCGCCTTTCTGAAGCCCCCTCGCCCGCAGTCCGCCGGCGATCCGTGTCGCGGCCGCGGCGGTCTCGCGCCACGACAGCCTCCGGGCCCCACAGACCAGCGCCTCGCCGTCGCCATGGCGCGCGGCGGCGTCCTGCACCATCGCCCAGATGCTGGCCGGACGCTCCGCGAAGAGCGGCACCACACGGTCGCCGAAGCGCTGCTCGCTGCGCATCGGCGGGATGGCGGCATGTTGCGACCACTCCATCGGATCGCCTCCCCTGTCGTGTTCTTGTTGATTGCCGGCTGGCGCCGGTCATGTTGATCGCCGGCTTACGCCGGTCATGGACGTCGCCCGGATCCGGGCGACGCCGAGAAGTGTGCGGCAGAACGCGTCCGCCGAGAACCGCTAATTGCCGATGACGGGAATGCCGAGCACGACGGGATGGAACGCGAAGGCCAGCGCCGCATAGACGATGATGCCGACCACGACGGCGATGACGTCGTTGCCGACGCCTCCGACCGGGATCGGCGGTCCGCCGGCGTCGGCGCGGCGCTTCAGCGAGATGCGGTCGAACACGGCCCAGGCCAGGATCGAGCCGAACAGGATGATGCCGCCGAGATCGCCATTGCTGAGCAGATGGCCGAACGCCCACAGCTTCACGCCGGCCAGCATCGGATGCTTCAGCGTGGTGTAGATGCGGCCGCGAATGTAGGCAGCGACGATCATGATCACGGCCGGCAGCATCAAGGCGAGGTTGATGTGCTTGAACGCCTTCGGCGGCGTCCAGACCTGGATCCAGCCGCCGCCGTTGCGATACTCGGCGAAGCCCCACACGATCAGCGCCAGCCCCGCGAGGGCAACGACAGTATAGACGAGCTTGTACGGCGCCTCGCCCAGCTTCGCGATGACCTGCGCCCGCGCCTCGCGCCGGGTCGTGAACACATGGGCGCCGAGAAACAGCACCAGCCCCACCACCATCACCACAAGTCCCACGACGTCCCCCTTCATGCACGCAAACGATGGAGGAACTGGGTATCATTTTCGGGGGCAGCCTCGCAACGTGGGCGGCGCTTTGCGACATGGCTATCGCATTTGACCGTCCAAGTTTTGCGCCTCCCTCTCTCCGCATCGTCATGGCCGGGCTTGTTGTTCAGCCCGGATACATCACCGACAGGTGTTCGGAGACATAGCCGACACGTCATAAT
>NZ_JBNPUZ010000034.1:0-17610 GCF_051168435.1 Bradyrhizobium sp. HKCCYLR20261 | reverse complement strand
CGGTTGTCGAGACCCTGGGCGGTGAAGAAGTTGGTCGGATTGTCGAGAGCCGAGTTGACCTTCTTGCCCGTGGAGAGATTGTTCTGGGTGGTGGCGAGGAGCTGAGCCGTCGACTGAAGCGAGAGCAGATTCTGACGCACCGACGCCGAGAGAACAATACCTGACATTTTCATACCCTTCTGGTGTGAAACAAACTGCCCGATCCATTCAGGATCCGAGCGAAGCCCGTGGTTGAACTCACCAGCGGGCGACGGGATCAAGGTAAATGGCAGTGGCTAACAAAGGGTGAAGTGGCGGCGGCGGATGCACCTCCCGCAAACCATGATCGGCGCGGCGCCGCGAACTGATTCGCGGCGGATACCATTGAAAACACCGCATATTTGCCCGGCGGTCACGGCCGTTTACCGGCTGTTAACCATGTTCGGAAAGGATTGGTGCGCGCCGACCGATCGAGCGCGCAGACTCCCCGCGCGACTTCACCAGCAGCCGGGCTGATCACCCGGTCTCGACGGAGCAGGTTCGGCGCCGCGCCGACCGCGGCAACGGAGAAACAGAATGGCCCTGAAAGTCGAACTCAAGCCGCATGAGCGCATCATCATCGGCTCCTGCGTGATCACCAACACCGACCAGCGCGCGCGCCTCCTGATCGATGGCGAGAACATTCCGATCCTGCGCGAGAAGGACATTCTGACGCCGGAGACGGCCGATACGCCCGCCAAGCTCGTCTATCTGGCCGTGCAGCTGATGTATATTTCGCCGGGCGCCGACGCCGATCACGGCACCTATTTCAACCTGCTGCGCGACATCATCACGACCGTTCCGAGCGCATGGCCGATCATCGAGGCGATCAACGGCCATATCCTCAATGGCGATCTGTATCAGGCGCTGAAGGAGGCCAAGAAACTCGTGGCCTACGAGAAGAAGCTGATCGAACAGGCGGAAGCCGAACAACACGACCAGGACAAGCCGGTGAGCTCGGCGGCCTGATCAGTTTCAGCTCGACTCTGGAAAGCGAAAGCCCGGCTCGCGGACGCGATGCCGGGCTTTGCTTTGCCTGCGACCGCGGACGCGCGCTGCACTCGTTCGAACGATGTCGTGACCAAATAAAAAGAACGGCGGGGTTGCCCCCGCCGTTCTCGATTTCGATCCTGCCGTTCTGGCGGATCAGCGGAGCAGCTGCAGCACGCTCGCCTGCGACTGGTTGGCAAGCGACAGCGCGGACACCGCGATCGACTGGCGGGTCGACAGCGCCTGGCTGTTGGCCGCTTCCTCATTGGTGTCGGCGAGCGTCAGGTTGGACGAGCCGGTCTGCAGCACGTTGATCAGGTTCTTGTTGAAGTCCTGACGGATCTGCACGACCGAGAGGTTCGAACCAAGCGTCGAGGCTTCGGAGCGAAGCGTGGAGCTTGCGCTCGTCAGCACGCCGATCACCTTGTTCGCCGAGGCGTTGTCGAGGAAGTCGGTGCCCGAGGTCAGCGTCGACAGGCCGAGACCGGCCGAGTTGAACGTGACACCGGTGATCGACAGCGTCGACTTGCCGTTCTCGTTGAAGGTCAGCTTCAGAGTATCGCCGTTCAGCAGGTTGACGCCGTTGAACGAGGCGTCGCTCGCCGTCAGGTTGATCTGCGTCAGCACGTTGTTGTACTGCGAGACCAGGTTGGCGCGCGCCGTCTGCGCGGTCGAATCGGCCACCGGAGCGGCGATTGTGGCGCCGTTGAAGGCGTTGCCGCTGACGGAGAACGCCGTGCCGCCGATGGTGCCGATCGTCGAAGAAGCGGCATCGTTGGTGGTCGAGATCGTCAGCTTGTTGGTCGACGAGTCGAGCGTCGCCTGCAGGTTGTTGGCTGCGAGCTTGGTGTTGAGGTCGTTCAGCGACTTCACCTGCCCCGTCCCTAGCCCGAACGTGAAGCTGGTCGCCGTTCCTCCGCCTGTCGCCGCGATCGTCAGCGTCTGGCCCGCCAAGGCGTTGCCGGTGGTCGACAGGCCGAGCTTGGCCAAGGTGCCGGAGCTGCCGGAGACGGTCAATCCTGCCGCCGGAGCGGTCAGCGTGATCGCACCCGCGGTCACCGAAGCGGTCACGCCGGCCTGCGTCGAGATCGCCGACAGCAGGTTGCTGACGGAATCGCCGATGCCGATGCTGGTGCCGGTCGAGGTCGTGCCGGTGACGAAGGTGAAGGTGGTGCCGTTGACGACCAGCGTTTCACCGGAGGTGATGCCGGTGGCCAGGTTGTTCGACGCCGTGCCTGCGGTGCCGGACAGCTTGGTCGAGCCGGTGATCGCCGAGGCGGACGAGGTGTTGTCGTTGTTCACGACGGAGCCGGTCACCGAGGTCGCGCTCGAGCCGAGCAGGTCGTTCGCGGTTGCGCCGGTCAGCGCCGACGAGACGACGTTCGACTTGGTGGAGTAGCCGACCGCGCTCTGCAGCACCTGGTTGGCGATCGACTTGGCGCTGTCGACGAGCTTCTGCAGCGAGGTGATGCCGGTGTTGGCGGCCTGCAGAACCTGCACGCCGTTGCCGATGCCATCGAGCAGATTGGAGATGTCGGAAGCGCGGTTGTCGAGGCCCTGGGCGGTGAAGAAGTTGGTCGGATTGTCGAGAGCCGAGTTGACCTTCTTGCCCGTGGAGAGGTTGTTCTGGGTGGTGGCGAGAAGCGTAGCCGTCGACTGGAGCGAAAGCAGATTCTGGCGCACCGACGCCGATAGGACGATACCTGACATTTTCATACCCTTCTGGTGTGAAACAAGACCCGATCCCTTCGAGATCGGGTGAAGCCCGGCGGCTTGGCGACCGGAGCGACGGGCGTCACGGTGAAGGGCAGTGGCTAACAAACGCTGAAGCGGTTGTAGGCCGGCGCTGCTTCAATCGGTAGAATAGGCCATTCGGCGTGTCGTATCGTCGCACAGGCGCGCGAAAGCGCCCGTTGAAAAGGTTCAGAGATTCACCAGACGCGCGTGATCTTCACTACGCGTCAACCACCTTTGGAAACCGTAAGACACGCGTCATCGCGCGCTCGCCGGTGGTAATCATCGACCAGCGCAGCGGACTGAAACCATCATCTGCAATCACAGCGAGAGTGGCGGCGCCTCCACCTCGATCAACGGCATCAGGCCCGCGGCGCGCCGGCGGCCGAACATGAGAACCGCATCGACCAACCGATCGATGTCGCGCGCTTCGGTGCGATGGTTGACGATCGCCGCGCGGATCGCCAAGCGTCCGTCGATCATCGTGGTCGACGGCGCGGCCATGCCGGATTCGTGGATATCGGCAACGATCTCGCCGTTCAGCGCGTCGGCCTCATCTGCACGATAGCGGAAACAGACGATGTTGAGATGGACCGGGGCGAGCTGCTCGAGCTCCGGCTCGGCGCGCACCCGCGCTTCGAGGTGGCGCGCGAGCTCACACGTCTTCTCGATCACAGCGCCGAGCGCGTCAGTGCCGAACGTCCGCAACGTGAACCAGGTCTTCAGTGCGCGAAAGCCGCGCGACAGATCGGGGCCGAGATCGCACGGCCATTCGGTGCCGGCGGCAAGCCCGCGCGTCTCGCGACGCAGATAGGCGGCGGGCGCCGCGAAGGCGTCGCGATGCATTTTCTCATCGCGCACGAGCAGGAATCCGGCGTCGTAAGGCACCTGCCCCCATTTGTGAAAATCGAGCGCCAGCGAATCCGCCTGCTCGATGCCGGCGAGTTTCGGCGCAAGTGCGGGCGCCAGCATTGCAAGCGCGCCGAACGCGCCATCGACGTGGAACCAAAGTCCTTCGCGACGACAGACGTCGGCCACCTCCGTGAGATCATCGATCGCGCCGATGTCGACGGTGCCCGCGGAGGCGACGACGAGAAACGGATGCAGGCCCGCCGCACGGTCCTGCGCGATCGCCTCGCGCAGCGCCGCGATGTCGATCCGGTGCGCCTTGTCCACCGCGATGCTGCGCAGCGCATCGCTGCCCATCCCGCAGATGTCCATCGCCTTGGCGATGCAGCCATGCGCGGCCCTGGATGTGTAAACACGCAAGCGTCCGCCCTGCCCGGCCAGTCCCGCCGTGCGAACGGATGCGCCCAGCGCCGCGCGCCGCGCAACCAGCACCGCCATCAGATTGGCCATCGACGTACCGGTCACGAAGATGCCGCTCGCGCCTTCGGGCAAGCCGAACAACTGCCGCGTCCAGTCGACGACCTCGCGCTCGACCTCGATCGGCGCATGGTCGCGGCCGCCGAGATTGGCGTTCAGTCCGGCTGCGAGCATCTCGGCGAGCATGCCGACGACGGTGCCGCCGCCATGCACCCAGCCCATGAAGCCGGGATGAACATTGCCGGTGGCATGCGGCACGACGCGTTCGGTGAAATCGCGATAGACGTCGGCGAGTTCGGTCGGCGCATGCGGCAACTCGCTGCGGAAGCTTTGCCGCGTCGCCGGCGACATCGGCTGCCACACCGGCCGGTCGCGGATGCCGGCGACGTAGTCGATCATGTCGTCGAGCATGCGATGACCGAGCGCACGGACCTCGTCCCAGTCCCGCGGGTCGAGCGCAGCTCCCGGCCGCAACGAAGCCTCGTTGCGCAGCTCCGTGGTCACGCAGCCTGCTCCGCGCGCGCCGCGGCGCGCTTCGCGATCATCTCGGCGAATGCCGCGAAGATCTTCCGCATCTGCGGCGGCTTGTAGGGGAAGATATCGGGCGGATCCATGTTGTGGACGACGGCCGTGTTGTCGGCCTCGAACACCAGCAGCGCGCCCTCCTTCGTTTCAGCGCAGTCGATGATGAAGTAGTCGAGGCCGACGCGCGCGGCGATGGCATCGAGCACGCTGCGATGGCGGCGGCCGAAGCCGATGTCGAAGGTCTGCATGAAGGTCGCCTCTTCGAGGCGCTTGCTCTCGCTGCCGGACATGTTGGCGTTGAGGTACCAGATGTCCCAGCGCTTCGCGATCGCCATGTGGCAGGCATAGGCCGTGCCATCGACGAACACGACGCGGTATTTGCGGAACTGGCCGTCCTCGCTGGCATAGTCGACGAAGCGCGACAGGAAGAATTCCTGTTCGTCGCGCTCGTCGAGATAGAGCGAGAGCTCGAGCGGCTCCTCGACCTTCTCGAGGCCGACACCGGCATGCGAGCCGCGCGGACGCACGATGAGCGGAAACACCAGCGAACTGTCGAGATCGGCGATCCATTCGCGTTCCTCGGCGATCTCGACCAGACGGTCGCGATCGACGGGAATCGTCGCCGGAATGACCAGCCCTTCGATGCCGGCCAGGAGCGCGTGCAGCTTGTCGCGATCGAGATGCCAGATCCGCTCCGGTGGATTCAGCAGCGGACGCGGCCAGCGCGCCGCGACCGCGTCGATCTCGCGCAGCGCATGCTGGCAATCCTCGGAGTCGGAGGCGATCACGATGGCGACGTCGTGCGCCGGCAGCGGCGCCATGAGATCCGCGCCCGGCACGACATAGAGCAGCAGCAGCTCGATATCCGTGTCCTCGAGCAGGAACTCGATCGGCGTGTTGCTGCCCATGTCGGTGGACGCCGCGAGCGCCAGCACGCGCAGCCGCGGCGTCGCGCTGGAGGACGCCACGCGGTAAAGCTGCTGCGCCTGCAGCACGTCGTGCTGGATCGCGAGCCCGGATGATTTCTCGCCGATCAGCTGCGCGACGAGCGCGAGGTCGAGGCCTTCGCCCGGCGTGGCCGTGCCGTCGAGCAGCTTGCCGAGCAAGGCCGCCCACATCGGCTTGAGATCCTGGCCGTCGAACGCGGCCTTGGCGAGCTTGGCCATGCCGATGCGGTCGGCACATCCTGCGCCGGGCGCCTCGGCCAGCGCGAGCAGATCAGTCGGCATTGCAGATGTCCCTGAGATCCTGGCTGCTCAGCTCCGACACGAGCAGCTCTGTTTTGGCGACGATGTCGACCACGCGGTCGATGTCGGCTTCGAGATTGACGCGCGCGGTGGTGTGGTCGTCGCACCAGGCTTCGGTCACCTGGCGCGCGCCGATGCTCAGCCGCAGCGCGGCGGTCGGCGCCGCGCCGGGGCGTTCGATCCTGACGGGCTGACCGACCAGGCACTGGCGCGCGGCGACGTCAGCCATGGAGCCGCTGAAGCGGCTGCCGAGATCGTGTTGGAGCGCGCGATAGACCGCCTGCGTCTCTCCGAGATCGAGCAGTTTGCCGTCGCGCTGAAGCGCGAACGGAAAGATCGTCGGAAAGCCGAACTCGTCGCCGTCCTCGTCCGCCGCGACTGAACCTGCCGCGATCGGCCGCAACACCGGCGACAGCATCAGCAGGCTCGTGATGGTCTCGCCGAGTTGCCGGATTGCCATCCGGCGGAACGCCGCGGGCACGGCATGATAGGCGGCGATCTCGTCGAGCGCGGCCTCCCAGCGCAGCCATTGTCCGATGTTGGCGCGCGGCGCCGAGCGCGCGCGCAGATCCGTCCAGGCGACCGGCCAGTCGCTGCGGCCGACATAGTCGAACAGGCCCGGCGCAACGGGATTTCCCCCGCGCAGCGCCGCCGACACCAACGGCGGAACCAGGAGCGCGCCGCTGAAGGCCGGTCCGCCAAAGAACTTCGAGCCGGAGGTCAGCACGAGATGACCGCGCGCCAGATGGTCGCGCAGCCGCGCCGCGCCGAGCCGCATCTGGCAGGCGTCGACCACGATCTGGACCCGATCCGGCCAGCGCCGCGACACCTCGTCCAGGCACGCCACGCCCGGCGCGCGCCAGCCGAGCTTGGACGCGTCCATCACCTGGAGCAGCACGCTGCGCCCGTCGCGCACCAACGCCTCGACCGCGTCGAGCACGTCGGACTCGATGTCGCCGCGCGGCTGCAGCGACGCGCCGTCGAGCAGCGGCAACGACACCGCCTCACCCGCCAGTCCGTCGATCGGTCCGTCCTTCGTTACCGTCAGGCCGCCCGCGGTCCGTGTGCTGAAGTGACGGCCGCGCGCGCTCGCCGCGGTGCCGCTCCCGGTCTGATCGGAGCCGACGACCACGCTGGTGACGGCATCGCCCAGCAGCGCTCGCGCGAGCGCCAGCGCATGCAGCTGCGAGTCGGTGCCGGAGGGCGAGAAGACGATGCCGACGTCGTCGTCCAGGCCGAATTGTTGTCTCAACTCGCACCGCATCTCCTCGGTGCGCAGGTCCAGCGCCGCGTCGAGGCCGAGCGAAATCGCCGCATGCATCAATTGCTCGCGCGCGAGCTCGACGCGGGCATAGGCACGCTCCGAGATCGGCGACGCCGTGCTCGACGAAAAGCACAACAGATCGGGCGCAGGCGATGGTCCGCAGCCATAGGCGTTGCGGCCCCAGGGGCGGTCGAGAGCCAGGCGAGCATCGCCGCCGTCGATCAGAAGATCGCCAAGCAACGCAAAGAGATCGCGCAGTCCTGTCGCCGCGCCGTCGCGCCGCGCATGACCCGAGAGCCAGGAGACGTCGGGCCGAGTTGCCGCCGGCATCATGCTGATGTCACGCGGCGTCGACAGCGGCAGCGGTCGGAACCGCGATCGCCGAGGCGAATTGCGAGGCGACGTTGCCGTGGAACACGGACGGGCCGACGTGATCGAGACGGCTGTCGAGATCGGCCCAGATCTCGCCACCGAGATCGGTCCAACGCTTGCAGAACGCGAAATCCTCGCTGAGATAGGTGCCGGTTTCCGGATCGATCAGGCATTCGAACAGCGCGAAGCGGTTCGGGCTGCCAGCCAGCGCATCCTGGGAATGCTCACGGAAGAACTGCAGCGGCGCGTAAGCAGGATGTGCGATCATCGCCTCGATGACGCGGCGGCGGATCATCAGGAATCCGGTGCCGGCATAGCGGACGCGGGTGAAGCCGTTGACCACGGCGACATGGTCCGGATTCTCGATCTCGAGCACATAGTCGAGCGAGGCGGCCGGCACGTCCATGCGGTTGGACTGGATGGCGCGGCGCGCCTTCGTCCAGTTGACCTTCTTGATCGGATAGACGCCGGCGACCATGTCGCCGCCGGATTCGATCAGGCGAAACACCTGCTTCGGCGTGAAACCGATATCGGCATCGACGAACAGCAGGTGCGTCGCGGTGGGGTCATTGAGGAACAGCGTGACCAGATTGGCGCGGGCCCGGGTGATCAGCGCATCGCCGTCACGCATATGGACGGTCAGGCCGACATTGGAGGTCGCGCGCAGCTCGCGCTGCAAGGCGAAGATCGAGCTTGCATAGATGCTCGACACCTGGCCGCCGAAACACGGGGTGGCGATCACCAGGTGAATCCGCTCGTCGGTCACGTCACTCACGTCAGCCTCCAGACAAAGAGGCTCTCGCCCCAGATCTGAACAAAAGCTAAAGAGACGTGGTTAACGAAAACCTAACCGCCGTCCCCCGTTATTTTACAGGAACTTGACCAGCGAGAGCTGGGCCAGCATCGCGGTCGTCTGATAGGACGCCTGCAGATTGGTCTGCAGCTGCAGCAGCTGGCTCGCGACCTCCTGCTGCGAGATGCCCTCGGTCTGGTCGACCAGGCTCTGCATCGCCGCCTTGGCCTGGGTCTGGCGCGCCGTCGCATCCTTCATCGTGGTCTGGGCGTTGGCGAAGTCGGTCTGGATGTCCGAGATCGTCTGCTGGCCGAGCTGCGGCGTCAGGTTGGCGGCGATGCGCTGGCTGAGCGCGCCGATCTGCTGCCCCGCATTGGCGCCTGCCGGCGACGTGAAGACCGCGGCGTAGACCGCGGTCTGCTGCACGAGATTGCGGATCGCGAACTCGTTGCCCTCTGCGCCGAACTGGATGCTCTGCGCGGTATCGATGCGGATGGTCGCGCTCGACCGGGCTGAGCCGGGACCGCTGTTGCCGGTGTACCAATTGACCGTGTTGGCCGAGCCGTTGACGAGGCTGGTCGCCGACGCCAGCGGCGAGCCGGATACCCGCAAGGGCGGCGTCGGAGCCGTCACGGTGCCCGAGAAGCCCAGCGCGGAGAGCGCGCCGGCGTTCGAGCTCGTCAGCGAGAAGCTGGCGGCATCGTCGGTCCGCAAGGTGATCACGCCGCCGCTGACCGTCGAGGCCTTCGAGGTGCCGCTCAACGTGTCGATCTTGCCGAGCAGCGTCTGGACACTGTCGGTGATGTTGATCTGATTGTTGCCGTTAGCGCCCGACGCGACGAAGGTCAGCGTCTGCCCGTTCACCGTGAGCGTGTCGCCGCTTGCGAAGTTCGTCGCGATCGAGTCGGTGCTGGCCGCGCCCGACAGCAGGGTGGCGCCGGTGATCGGCGCCGGAACCGCCGCCTTGTTGTTGACGGCGGTCCCCGACACGGAGCTCGCGGTGTTGAAGAAATTATCACCCGCGGTGACCGCCGAGGCCGCCACCAGCGAGGTGTTGGCGAGCGTCGAGAGCGCCGTGTTCAGCGCCGCGTTGAGATTGGCCGACGTCGCGGCCGGCGTGGCGCCGATCGCAAACGTATTGGCGGGCGCCGGCGTCGTGGTCGACGCCGTCAGCTTGATCGCCTCCGAGGTGCCGTCGGGCAGTTTGAAGGTGAAGCTGATCTGGTCACCCGCATTGGGATTGCCGGCGGTGAGGTCGACCGAGATGCCGGCCGGCGAGCCGGACGGTCCGGTCACGGTGGCGTTGGTCAGCGTCGAATTGACGTTGCTGAGCTTGAAGCCGAAGGGCGAGCCGGCGACGTCCTCCGCAAGCGTGATCGGCATCGTCGCCGAGGCCGACAGATTGAGGCGGCCGAGGCCGTTGAGCCCGAGATCGGCCTGCTGCCGCTCGGCGATGACCTGCTTCAGGCCGGCCTGTGTCGGCGTGCCGTTGAGGATGTCGTCGGCGGACGCGATCGCCGGCCGGTCGGTGGCGGTGCCCGAGAAGATGAAGCGGTCGCCGACCTGGGTGTTGAGGATGCCGGTGATCGCCGACAGGTTCGACGAGGCCGTCAGCTGGCCGGTGGTCTGACCGGTGCTGGTCAGGTTCTGCGGCGTCGCCGCGGCGCCGCTCTGGATCTGGCTGCTGATCTTCGACAGCGACTGCAGCGAGGTGTTGACCGCGCCGATGACCGTATTGACGTGGGTCATCGTCAAGGTGAACGACGAGATGTTCGACAGCTGCGCCCGCGCCGCGATCGCAAACCCCTCGTCCGGACCCATGCCGGCATAGTTGTTCGACTTGACGCCGCTGGAGAGCTGCGTCGAGAGGTCCGCGAGCTGGTTGGAGATGTTCCGCACGGACAGGCCGAGCAGAGACGTTCCGTAGTTGACACTGCTGATCGACATCTTACACGCGCCTTACTGATAGGCCTGGAGCAGGCTCTGCATCATGCTTTGCACGACCGACATGATATGGGCGTTGGCCGCGTAGGTGTTCTGGACCTGGATCAGGTTGGACATCTCGCTGTCCATGTTGACCCCGGCGGTGGCGTTGAACTTTTCCTTGAGCGTGCTGACGACGACGCTCTGGCCCTGGCTGAGCTGCGTCGCGAGGTTGGCGGCGCTGCCCTGCTGGCTGACGAACTGCTGCAGATAGCCGGTCACCGTGCCCTGGAACGGCTGCGCGGCCGAGCCGAGCCCGGTGGTCGGCGAGTAGCTGAAGGTGGCCGATGTCAGCTGCGCGAACAGGAAGTCCGGCCGCGTCGCGTCGCCCGCGGGCGTCTGCGGCGAGGTCGAATAGGTCGACAGCTTGGTCGCATCGTTGAGCAGCGCCGGATTGACGTTGAGCCGCCCGGCGAGCCCGGTCATCTGGCTGCCCGTCGAGGTGATCTTGCCGGTGTAGAGCGCGCCGCCGTCGGTGAACACCGGCAGCTGCGCATTGCCACTGGCCAATGTCTGGACCGTGACCGTCGACGACGCCGACTTCACCGTCGCCTGGCTGGTGCCGTCATCGGTGATGCGCAGCGTCGTGCCCGAGGGATTGGCGAACTGCAGATGCGCCGACCCCAGCGCGCTGTTGAGCTGCGACACCACAGAGGCCATGCCGAGCGAGAAGTCGACGCCGACATAGGACGGGTTGGCGCCGGTCGCATTCTGCAGCGGCAGCGCGGCGGGATCGTTGACGTTGACGATCTTGACCTGGCGCTGGATGTTGCTCGAATCCGTATACGTCAGGTTGATGGTGTTGCCGGCCAACAGGCCGGTGGTCGAGACATCGAAGCCGGCCGGCGGACCCGTGACCGCTGTGCCGGCCGTGGTCTTGTCCGATAGCGCCGACGCGACCGTCGCCGCAAGCTGGTCGACCTGGGTCTGCGCCTGCACCAGGGTCTGGTCGCGCAGCTTGAGGTCGGCCGCGATCTGGCCGGAGTTCAGGAGATTGTTGGAGACGACGTCGAGCGACACGCCGTTCGACAGCTTGATGTTGAGCTGGCCGACGCCGGTCTTTGTCGGATCGCTGTTGTAGAGCGAGGTCGCATCGAGCGTGCCAGGCGAGGAGAAGGTGAATTCCGAGGACAGCCCGGCGCCGACGAGCTGGATGCCGGAATTGGTGAACACGCTGACGCCGTTGGTCGAGTCCGACACGACACGGATGTCGACATATTTGGACAGCGTGTCGATCGCGTTGTCGCGCTGGTCCTGCAACGTCGCCGTCAGCGGATCCGACGGGGCGAGACCCTGAAGCTGCGTGTTCAACGTGGCGATCTGCTTGATCGCCGCATTGGCCTGCGTCACCGAGTTGCCGATGTCCTGCTCGACATTGGTACGCAGCGTCTGGATGCCCTTGGTGGTCGCGTTGAGCTGCTGCGCCACGCCCTGCGCCGCCGACAGCGCCACCGATTGCGCCGACTGATTGCTCGGATTGTTCGACAGCGATTGCAGCGCCGTCGTGAAATTGTTGAGCGCCGTCTCCAGCGTGCCGCTGCCGCCGGGCGTGCCGTACACGCTCTGCAGCTGCGTCAGGATGTTGGCCATCTGATTGGCATAGGCCCCGCCCGAGGTCTCGGTGCGGAGCTGGTTCTGCACGAACAAATCGAGCTGACGGTTGACGCCGGTCGTCATCACCGTCGAGCCGAAGCCGCCAGAGGCGACTTCGATCTGGTTCGGGTTCTGTGCGACGTAGCCGGGCGTGTTCGCGTTGGCGACGTTCGACGAGATGATCGAGAGCGCCGCCTGCGTCGAGCGCAAGCCGGACATCGCGGTGGCGAGGGCTGAACTCAAACCCATGTTCGTTTGCCTTATGTCAATTCAACTGCCACGTGGCCGCGCGTCAGCGCAGCACGTTCAGAAGATCCTGCACCATCGAATTGGCGGTGGTGATCACCTTGGTGTTCGCCGAATATGCCTGCTGGGTCACGATCAGCTTGGTGAACTCGTCGGCGATGTCGGTGTTCGAGCCTTCCAGCGAGCCGCCCGAGATCTTGCCGGACGCGCCGATGATGGCCTGGCCGGACTGGTCGGTCGCCTCATAGGCGCCGCCGTCGAGCGCCTTCAGGTAGTTGGTGCCGTTGAAGTGCGACAAGGTCACCTGGGCCAGATTGATGGTCTGGCCGTTGGAGAAGGTGCCGGTGACGATACCGCTGTTGTTGACGGCGACCGACTGCAGCTGGCCGGCGGCAAAACCGTTCTGCGAGATCTGGTTGATGGTCGCCGAGCCGATGGTGCTGGCATATTGCGTCAGTGCGCCCGACGAGATGTTCAGGCTCACGGTGCCGAGCGTGGTGCCGTCGACCACGACATTGGGAATGGAAATGTTCGAGCTCGTCGGCGACACCAGCGAGCCGTCGGAGGCGAACACGAAGTTGGTGCCGACGTTCTGCCAAGCCACGGTCGAGCCGGTCGCCGTCGAATTGGTCTGATAGAACAGGTTCCAGGTGTCCTTGTGGCCGGTGCCGAGCGTCGCGCTGTCGGTCTTGCCCCAGCGCAGTTGCACGTTCACCGGTGTACCCGCGGAGTTGTAGGTGGTGACCGCGCCGCCCGAGATCGTCTCGTTGTTGAAGTTGGTGAGGTCGTTGCCGATGACGATGCCGGTGCCCGCGCTTGCCGTTCGCGTCAGCGACACCGGCGATGTCAGGCCGAGCGCGGTGAAGCCGCCCGACGCGCTGCTCAATGTCCAGTCCTCGCCGCTGCCCGAGTGCAGCGTGATCTTGCCGGCGGTGATGGTCGGCTGCACGCCGGTGACGGTCGCGATCTTGGCGAGCAAGGTGCCGACGGAATCGCCGACATTGATCTGGTTGCCCGAGGCGCCCGAGGCGACGAAGGTGAAGGTGACGACGTCGCCGGCGCTGCCGGTCAGGGTGATGGTGTCGCCGGCGGTGAAGTTGGTGGTGATCGAGTCGGTCGCCGCGGCGCCCGACAGCAAGGTCGAGGTGGTGATGTTCGCCGCGTTCTTGTTGACCGCGGTGCCGCCCGTGGTGGTGGCGTCGGCGTAGAAATTGGTGCCGACCGGCAGCGGCACGTTGGACAGGTCGGCCGAGTTGAGGCCGCCGGCCGCGACCAAGGTGCCCGTCGCCGCGTTGCCGCTGGCGCCGGTCTTCGGCTGCGTCGGCAGGTTGGCGGCGTATTGGATTGCGGTGGTCGCCTGTGCCGGCACGAAGTTGTTGGCGAACTGCAGCACCGTCGGCACGTTGCCGGTGGCGTTGCCGGTCTTGGCGTCGACCGCGACGCCCATCAGATAATAACCGGCGCCGTTGATCAGATTGCCGTTGGCATTGAGCTGGAAGTCGCCGCGGCGCGTGTAGTTGGTGACGCCGGTGAAGACCGGCACGTTGTCGACGACCGACGAGGCCTTCTGCACGTTGAAGAAGCCGTCGCCGTTGATCGCCATGTTGGTGGCGACCGAGGAGGTCGAGACGGTGCCCTGGGTGGTGATGGTGGCCTTGGCGAAGGCTGTGACGCCGCCGGCATTCTGCCGGGTCGGATTGGTGGCGTTCGGAATGAGGTCTTCGAAGCTGGTGCCGATGCCCTTGTAGCCAACGGTCGAGGCGTTCGCGATGTTACCGGAAATGTTCTGCAGCGCGAATGATTGAGCGGACAGGCCGCTCACCGAGGTGTTCATCGCGTCGAAGATACCCATACCATTCTCTCCACATTGACCCGGCGGCCGGTCCGCCCAAGGCCGCGTTTTCGTGGAGAGCTGTCGCAATCACCGTGCCAGTTATGAATGTGATGCGAAATCAACGGCTTGCGAAATAACAACGTCAAGAAACCGTCGGCAGGAGTGGTGAACAATTGCCGAGCCGGCAGTTCTTGCCGGGCCGGGACGCGCACCGGCGCGCTCCGGCTCAGCTGAATTTGCACAGCATCCGGCGCGTCGTCAGACCCGCATCTGGAGCCTTGAACGGACGCGCCGGCGAGACCAGGCGGAGATTTTTCAGGTCGACGACGGATTGGCCGGATGGAACACCAGCGACAGCCCGTCCATGCAGTAGCGCAGCCCGGTCGGCTTCGGACCGTCGTCGAACACGTGGCCGAGATGGCCGCCGCAGCGGCGGCAATGCACCTCGGTGCGGATCATGCCGTAGGTCTTGTCCTGGCGGGTGCCGACGGCGTTGTCGAGCGGCTTGAAGAAGCTCGGCCAGCCGGTGCCGCTGTCGAACTTGGTGTCCGAGGAGAACAGCGGCAGGTCGCAGCCGGCACAGGCGAAGGTGCCCTTGCGGTGCTCCTTCAGCAGCGGGCTGGTCCAGGGCCGCTCGGTGCCCTCCTTGCGGAGGATGTCGAACTGCTCCGGCGTGAGCTGCGCGCGCCACTCGGCCTCGGTCTTCTCGATCTCGAACTTCTCGGCGGCGCGGGCCGGGGCGGAGCCGCCGAGCCAGCGCAAGGCAGCGAAGCCGAACAGACCGGCAGCGGTGGTGAACATCAGGCGGCGATCGATCATGGACGTCTCCGTACGGCGGTTGTGACCGGATTTACGGGCGAGATGTCGCGAAGTTACGCCAGGCGCGGTCCTGAAGGCTCACTTTCTTGCGAGCTAGCCGCCCTCCCCGGCCTCGGGCCGGCGGTCGAGGTCGGACGGCTGTGGTCGCAGCGGCAGGCGTGAATTGGGTCGCTCGGCTGCCCGGCGGCGCGCTTCGGCAGCCCTGATCTCCCGCGCGCGCTCCTGCGCCCGCGCCCGCTCGCGATGCCGCGCCAAGGTGCCGGCGGCGGCGGCGCGGCCGCGGATCCAGAGATTGACGACCTGGCCGGCGACCCGGCCGCTGACGCCGCCGGCCCAGACCAGCTCGAACGGCGAGAACAGCTTCCAGCGGTCGTCGCCCGCCAGGATGCCCTGCGCGATCAGTTGCCCGGCCATGGCCGAGGTGTTCATCCCCTGCCGGCCGAAGCCGCTCGCGACCCACAGGCCTTTGCGCAATTGTCCGATCTGCGGCATCCCGTGCACGGTCTGCCCCGTGACGCCGCCGAAGGTCTCGGTGATCTCGACCTTGCCGAGCTGCGGAAACACGGTGCGGATCCGGCGCTGCAGCGCGGAGGCAAAGCCGCTCGGCCGCGCATTCCAGGTCGTCTCCGGGCTCGCCCACATCAGCCGGTCGCCCTCGACGATGCGGAAATGATCGATGCCGTCGGTGTCCTGCACCGATCCCTGGAACGCGATCGCCTCAGCCAGCCGCTCGCCGAGCGGCGCAGTCACGCCGCCATAGCGCCACACCGGCAGCAGCGTATCCGACAGCCGCTGCAGCGGCGCGCCGAGATGGATGTTGCCGGCCAGCACGATATGCGACGCCCGCATCCGTGCCGACGGCGTCACGATGCGCTTGCGCACACCCGACGCATCGATGCTGACAACAGGCGTATCCTCGAAGATCCGCGCGCCGGCGCGATGCGCCAGTCGCGCCAGCGCGTGGACATAAGCGCGGCCGTCGAGCTGGAACGCCTTCGGATAATGCACACCGTGGAAATAGCGCTCGGTCTTCAGCTCGGTCCTGACCCGCTCGACCTGCCAGCCCTCGACCTCGGTGTCGAAATCCTCGTGCAGCATCTGCAACCGGCGGATCAGCGCATCGCCGGCATCGACATTGGAGACCTCGAGCGCGCCTTCGCTCAGAGCGATATTCGGCATGGTCGCCGCCTGCGCGCGGATGAACTCGGCCCCCGACCACGACAAAGCCCACAGCGCGCGGGCATGCTTCAGCCCGACGCGCTCGATCAGGTCCGGCAGCGCCAGGTCGAACCCCGGCAGTACGGTGCCGACCATGGCGCCGGAGGCGTTCCATCCGACCTGCCGCCCTTCCAGCACCGCGACGCTCGCGCCCTGCCGGGCGGCGCACAGCGCCACCGTCAGCCCGGCCAATCCCGCCCCGACCACGCAGACATCGACATCGAGGTCGAAATTCAGCCGGCTGCGGACGAATGCCCCTGCGGCATCCGCGTCATCGTTCACGCTTGTGGAAGTCTCGCTCATGGCGTTTTCTTAGCGAACCCTGCGCCGGTCGTCATGACGCTTTTAATGGCGATAAAGAGACGTGGTACAGCCTGACCCAGCCTGAACGATTCGAGACCGGATTCCATGCGCCGATTGATGCTGCTGCGCCACGCCAAGACCGAGACTGACGCGCCATCCGGCCGTGACCAGGACCGCCGTCTCGACGAGCGCGGGCACCAGGATGCCGCCATCATCGGCGACTTCATTGCGAGCCGGCCACCGGCGCCGGAACTGGTGCTGGTCTCGACCGCGGTCCGGGCGCAACAGACCTGGGAGCTCGCGCGCGCCGCGATGCAGGACCGCGTGCCCGCCCCGCAGGTGGAATCCGTGGCCGAACTCTACGCCGCCGAGCCGATGCAAATCCTGCATCAGATCCGGCTTGCCGCGGCGTTCGATCCGAAACAGCTGCTTGTCGTCGGCCACAATCCCGGCATGCACGAGCTGGCGCTGGCGCTCACCGGCCAGGGCGACGCCGAGGCGCGCCACGAGCTGATGCGCAACATGCCGACCTCCGGCCTTGCCGTGTTCGATTTCGACACCGACGATTGGGGCGATGTGAGCTTCGCCCGCGGCAACCTTCTGATGTTCGTCACGCCGAAGCTGCTCAAGCACGGCTCGGTCGATTGAGAGGCGGCCTCGATTGACAGCGAGGTTCCCTCGGGCGCGTAATGTCGCCGACAGAGAGGAGGCCTTGCGATGTTCAACTCGATCCTGGTTCCGATCGATCTGGCCGACACCGACCTCGCCAAGCCCGCCATCGCCACCGCCGCCACGTTGGCCCAGACCTGGAGCGGCACGGTTCACCTGCTGAACGTGATGCCGATGACGCCGGTGATGCTGGCCGAATACGTGCCAGCCGATTTCGACGCGCAGCAGCGTGAGACCGCCGAGGAGGCGCTGTCGATCGTCGCCCGCGAGTCCGGCATCCCCACCGAGCGCATCAGCTACACGGTGCGCCAGGGCGGCATCTATCACGAGATCCTGGAGGAAGCGGCCAAGGTCAAGGCCGACCTGATCGTGATGACCTCGCACCGCCCGGCGATGCGGACGTATTTCCTCGGCAGCAATGCGGGACACGTGGTGCGGTACGCGAAGTGCTCGGTGCTGGTGGTGCGGCCGTGAGTGTCTGAGCGATGCGCTCGTGCAGGTAGCTATGACAGGCTTGCTATTTACAGGCGCAGCATGCGGTTCAAATGAGTTCAAGCGTCCTTGTGAGAACGAAGCTGGTTCCGCAACGACGGTGCCCTCCCCTCCCCCTTGCGGGCAGGGGAATCGCATGTGAAATTACGCTGTAAGGCATTGTGATCCGGTCAAAAATCGATTC
>NZ_JBNPUZ010000033.1:0-24022 GCF_051168435.1 Bradyrhizobium sp. HKCCYLR20261 | reverse complement strand
AACCTTGCCGTGCTCAGGCGCCTGGCCCTCAATGTCGCCAGAGCCCACCCCGACACATCCACCTCGTTGCGTCTCAAACTCAAGCGCGCCGGTTGGAGCGATGACTTCTTTTTCGAACTCCTCAGTCACGTGCGATAGCCCTGCCCTGGAGGGGGAGGGTCGGCCCATAGGCGCGAAGCGCGTGTGAGCCGGGGTGGGGTGATCTTTCCACTCGCACCGATTTCCATGGCTTCACCCCACCCCGATCGCCCGCTCCGCGCGCGATCGACCCTCCCCCTCCAGGGGAGGGTGAGACCGAGACGCGGCGCGTTGCCATCGTGACCGTCGGCCGCTGGCTATTCACTCACAGCAACGGGAGCGCTTCGTCGGAATGGTCGCGGCGCAACAAAAAGGCCGCCCGCGAGCCGGACGGCCTGTTGCCGATCATCCACAGCAATTTCGAATCAGCTGCCGGGAGTCCAGGGCTGATAATCGCCGGTCGCCTTGGGACGGCGGCCGCTGGCCAAGGTCGAGCCGGCCGGACGATAGGCCAGCGCGGTGCCCGTCAGGTTGGGCTGATGCGGCTTCTCCCACTCGCGCGGCTTGTAGCCGTCCTGAGTCGGCGGCACGTCGACCGTATGATGCATCCAGGCGTGCCATTCCGGCGGAATGCGGCTGGCCTCGGCCAGGCCGTTGTAGATCACCCAGCGGCGCTCGAAATGCAGCACCGGATCAATCTTGCCGCCGGCGGTCCGATAATAGCGGTTGCCCTGCGCATCCTGCCCCACGAGCTCGCCGAAACGCCAGGTCCACAGCTGGGTGCCGAAAGTCTGGCCGTTCCACCACGTGAAGAGCTTGAGAAAGAACTGTTTCATGCGCCGAGGCCGGTTCTGTGAGGATGGGCTCTGATGCCACCCCGCTTGCGACTTGTCCAGTGTTGCGGGCGATTGGCCGCGGTCCTGCACCGCCTTGCCCGGGGAACGACATCCCCCGCCGGCGGTTGGATCACTTTCCCTGATGGAGTCAGATCGATGACCAAGCTGAAGACATTGAGCGCCGTGGCGGCGGTGGCGCTGATGCTGCCGCTCGCGACGGCGACGACGAGCTTTGCACAAGGTGGCGGCCCTGGCGGTGCGCGCGGCGGCGGAGGCGCGGCCATCGGTGGCGGTGGCGGCGCAGCGATGGGTGGCGGAGGTGCAGCCGTCGGCGGCGGTGGCGGTGCAGCCATGGGCGGTGGCGGACGTGGCGGACTGTCGGCGGCACCAAGCCCAAGCATGGGCGGCGGCTTTGCCGGCCGTAGTCCGGGAATCAGCGGAGGGGCATTCGCAGGTCGTGGCGGCGGCGGACCGGGCGCGGGCAGCGTTGCCGCCAATGTCGGCGGCGGCGGCTGGAACCGCGGCGGCAACTGGCATGGCGGCGGAGGCAACTGGCAAGGCGGCGGCTGGCGCGGTGGCCACGGCTGGCATCATCGTGGCGGCGGCTTCTGGCCGGGCGTCGGTGTCGGCGTCGGCATCGGTCTTGGCAGCAGCTACGCCTACTACAATGATCCGTATTATTACGGCCCGAGCTATTACTCCGACTACTCCTACTACGATGACTCCGAGCCCGTCGCAGTCGTCGGCACCGAGGGTCGCGATGCGAGCTACTGCGCACGCCGCTACCGCTCCTACGATCCGGCGTCGGGGACCTATCTGGGCTATGACGGCAACCGCCATCCCTGCCCGTAACGCCGACATCGACGTTTGAAACAGCGAAAGCGGCGAGGCCTCCCCTCGCCGCTTTCATTTTGTGTCCGATGCTTGTTCGTCGTGTGTCCGTCACGCCACGTTACCACCGGATTTTTGCCGAAATTTCGAATTTGTGCTACCCGACGTGCAGAGGAACCGTGCGTTCCGGTCCAATATCATTGAGCTCGTGATTCTGTTCGTGGGCGATATCACCTGAGTTTTTGCTTTCCGTAGAGACCACTTGAGTTCCGCGAGATCCGCGCAGCGCAGTACCGCTTCCCCGCGGGCTGGGCTGTTGCCCTCGAACGCGCCGGGAACTTCGAACAAGGAGGCGCGCCTTGCCGACATATCTTCATGACCTCCAACGCTCCCGGCTCCGAGCCAATCACCGGTTGGCCCGTCGCGCGCCCGAGCGCAGCCGGTTCAGGTCGACGAAGGCAACATGCGGATGATCCGTCAGCGCCCGGTCTTGGGGCTCGGTCTTGGAACGCTGCTCGCGATCGGCGCCGCGTCGACGGCGCTGGACATCAAGTCGCGCCATGACTCGGCCTGGGTGAACTCGTCGCTGAACATCCTGCAGAAGACCTCCGATCTCCGTCTGCTGCTGCGCGAGGCCGAGGCCACGTCGCGTGGCTATGCGCTCGTCGGGGAGGATCAATTCAAGACCGAGTTCGCCGAGGTCGTCAGCAAGATACCGGTCGCGGTCGCCGATCTGCAGCGCGAGGTCGGCGACAATCCCAATCCGCAAAAGCTTCTCTCCGAAACCCAGGCCCTCATCGCGCGCAGGGTGGAGCTCGCCGCCGAGCTGGTTCGCTTGCGCGCGGCGTCGGACAGTGAGGGCCTTGCGGCGCTCCGGCGCAGCGGCGAGGGCCCGGCTACCATGAGCGCGATCACCGCCAATCTCGACCGCTTTGTCACCGACCAGAGAAAACTGCTGGCGGAGCGATCGGCGACATCGAGAACCACCGGTTCGCTGCTGCTCGGAATCGATCTCTCCGGCCTCGCCCTGCTGCTGCTGCTCGCCGGCTATCTCATTCGCCGGGCCTATCTCCACGACCGGGCGCTTCGCGCATCATTGGTGCGGTCCGAGGCAGAAGCCATGTCGCTGGCCGAGAAGGCGGAGCAGCAGCACCTCGACCTCGTCGAGGCGCATGAGAAGCTGCGTCATTCCGCGGAAATCCTGCAGAGCACCTTCAACAGCATGGCCGAAGGCGTGCTCGTGATCGATGCCGCCGACACCGTCGTGTTCTCCAACCCCGCCGTCGAGCGCCTGCTCGGCTACCATCCCGGCAGCAATCTCACGGAGGTCCGGTCAAAGCTCCGCGTCTACGAGAGCGACGGCATGACGCCGATTGCGCCGCAGGACCTGCCCACCCCGCGCGCGCTGCGGGGCGAGTCGTTCGACCGCCGCGAGCTGATCGTCCATCTGCCCGAGCGCGACGAGACGCTGCGGCTCATGATCAGCGGCCGTCCGCTGCGCGATACGGCCGGCAACATCACCGGCGCGGCCATGGTCTATCACGACATCACCACGGCTCATGAGACCGAGCGGCTGTTGCATCAGGCGCAGAAGCTCGACGCCATCGGCAAGCTGACCGGCGGCGTCGCGCACGACTTCAACAACATGCTGACGATCATCACCGGCACGATCGAGACGCTGGCCGACGAGGTCAGGGACAGGCCGGCCGCCGCCGCCACCGCGGCGCTCATCGGCCAGGCGGCCGACCGCTGCACCGAGTTGATCCGGCATCTGCTCGCGTTCGCCCGCAAGCAGCCGCTGCATCCGCGCAACAGCGACGTCAACAGCACGATCCTCGACATCTCCAAGCTGCTGCGCCCGACACTCGGCGAGCAGATCGAGATCAACTCGATCCTCGAAGAGGAGACGCTGATCGCCCATATCGACTCCGCGCAGCTCGCCAATTCGCTGGTCAACATGGCGATCAACGCGCGCGATGCGATGCCCAATGGCGGCAAGCTGTTGCTGGAATCCCGCCGTGTGGTGCTCGACGAGGCCTATGCCGCGGCCAATGCCGGCGTGGCGCCGGGCTCCTACATCATGGTGGCCGTGAGCGACACCGGCACCGGCATGTCGCCCGAAGTGCGCGACCGCGCCTTCGAGCCGTTCTTTACGACCAAGGGGGCCGGCAAAGGCTCGGGGCTCGGCCTCAGCATGGTCTACGGCTTCGTCAAGCAGTCCGGCGGTCATATCAAGATCTATAGCGAGGAAGGCCGGGGCACCACCATCCGCCTCTACATCCCCGCTCCTCCCGAGCAGGTCGTGACGCCGGCTGCACCCGAGCTGCCGCCGCCGCGTGGCGAGGAGACGATCTTCATCGTGGAAGACGATCTTCTGGTGCAGGACTTCGTCGTGTCGCAGCTTCAGAGTCTCGGCTACAAGACCGTCACGGCGTCGACGGGCGTCGAGGCGCTGGCCAAGATCGAAGCCGGCCAGTCGTTCGATCTGCTGTTCACCGACGTCATCATGCCCGGCGGGGTCAATGGCAAGGAACTCGCCGAGGAAGCGCTCCGGCAGCGGCCCGGCACCAAGGTTCTGTATACGTCGGGCTATACTGACAATGCCATGATCGAGCACGGCCGTATCGATCAGACCGCTTTGCTTCTCACCAAGCCCTATCGCAAGTCGGAGCTCGCTCAAATGGTCCGCCTTGCGCTGAGCGGCTCTGCGGACGTCTCGCCAACCCAGCAGCAGGCACACTCCGCCTGACCGCGTCGCGGAATTGGAACTACGAAGGGCATCCGTCGCTGCATGAAGCCAGAGCGATGGAATTAGTTGGAACTCAAAAATGAGTTTGGCAGGACGCCTGCCGTTGATTACAACTCATGACATTTGCCAACCGAAACATTCGCCATTCACGATAGGTACCTCATCATCACGATGATGCTCGACGCACCGAGCGCATTGCGCGCCCTTGGAGCTTGCCGATGATTCGCCGGCGCGTGGCGATCGGGCTCGGCCTTGGTACGCTGCTGGCGATCGGAGCCGCGTCAACCGCGCTTGACATCAAGGCCCGCAAGGAAAACGCCTGGGTCGAGCACACGATGGAGGTCCTTGAGAAAGCCTCCGAGTTGCGCGTCCTGCTCCGGCAGGCCGAGGCCGCCTCGCGCGGGTTTGCGTTGACGAGCGACGAGCACTTCATTTCCGAGTTTCAGGCGACGAGAGACCTGCTTCCGTCCGCCTGGACGGATCTCCGGCAACTGGTGCGCGACAATCCCGGCCAGGCCGAACGGCTCGGACAGGTCGCCGATGTCGTGCAGCGGCGGATCGCGCTGGCCGGTGAACTCATTCGCCGCCATGCCGCACATGATCGCGACGGATTGCAGGCGTTGGCGGCGAGTTCGGCCGGACTCACAGCGATGACGACGATCAACCAGACGCTCAACGCGTTCACCGAGGAGGAGCGCCGGCTACTTGCGGAGCGGGCCGCGATCTCGCGCCGAACGGGAGCGTGGCTGCTGACGATCGACCTCGCCGGTATCGGCCTTCTGCTCCTGATCGCAGCCTATCTCGTGCGCCGTGCCTATCTGTCCGACCGGGCGCTACGCTCGTCCCTCTCCCGGTCCCAAGCTGTCGCGACCTCGCTGGAGGCTCAAGCCCTGCAGCAGCGCGGCGATCTCGCCGCCGCCTATGATGAGCTGCGCCGCTCCTCGGCCATTCTCGAGAGCACCTTCAACAGCATGGCGGAGGGCGTGCTGGTGATCGATCCCGGGGGCACGATCCTCCTGTCGAACCAGGCTGTGGGACAATTTCTCGGAACCGACGTCGGCAAGACTTTCGCCGAGATGGTCGTCGAAAATCTGTTCTACGAGAGCGACGGCGTCACGCAGATCCCGAATGACGAGCTGCCGATCGCGCGCGCTCTGCTTGGGCTGTCCTTCGATCGCCGCGAGGTCGTGGTCAAGCCCACCGATGGCCGGCCGCACTTCCGCCTGATGGTGAGCGGCCGGCCATTGCGCGGCTCCGACGGCGCGATCAACGGCGCTGCGCTCGTGTATCACGACGTGACCGATGTCCGCGAGATCGAGCGCCTGCTGCAGCAGGCGCAGAAGCTCGACGCGATCGGCAAGCTCACCGGCGGCGTCGCGCACGACTTCAACAACATGCTGACGATCATCACCGGCTCGATCGAGATGCTGATCGACATCGTCCGCGACCGGCCGGCGGCGGCCGAGCTCGCCGCGCTGATCAGCAGAGCTACCGATCGCTGCACCGAGCTGATCCGTCATCTTCTGGCGTTTGCGCGCAAGCAGCCGCTGCGGCCGCGCGACATCGACGTCAATGCCACCGTGCAGGACATCGCCAAGCTGCTGCGGCCGACGCTTGGCGAGCAGGTCGAGATCAGGACCAGTCTCGCCGACGAGGAGCTCGTGGCTCACGTCGATTCCGCGCAGTTGGCAAATGCCATCGTGAACATGGCGATCAACGCGCGCGATGCGATGCCGGACGGCGGCAAGCTGCTGCTGGAGACGATGAGCACCTCGCTCGACGAGGCCTATGCCGCGGCTAATCCGGGCGTCGCGCCCGGCCGCTATGTCCTGGTCGCGGTCAGCGACACCGGCGCCGGCATGCCGCCCGAGGTCAAGAACCGCGCCTTCGAGCCGTTCTTCACCACCAAGGAGGCCGGCAAGGGCTCGGGCCTCGGGCTCAGCATGGTCTATGGCTTCGTCAAGCAGTCGGGCGGCCATATCAGCCTGTACAGCGAGGAGCGCAGCGGCACCACCATCCGGCTGTATCTGCCGGCATCCAGGGTCCAGCAGCCGTCGGAGCCGGAGCTCGAACAGACGCTGCCGAATGGCCACGAGACCATTCTCGTGGTCGAGGACGATCCGCTGGTGCGCGACTTCGTGCTCGGGCAGTTGCGCGGATTGGGCTACACCCTCCTCGCTGCCGCGCACGCCGCGGAGGCCCTGAGCATCGCCGAGGCCGAGCCGTTCGACCTGCTGTTCACCGACGTGATCATGCCCGGCGGCATCAGCGGGCAGCAGCTCGCGGAGACCATCCGGGCGACGCGGCCCGGGCTGCGCGTGCTCTACACCTCCGGCTACACCGACAATGCGATCATCGAGAACCGGCTGCTCGTGCCCGATGCGCTGCTGCTGACCAAGCCTTACCGCCGCGCCGAACTCGCCCAGATGGTCCGCCGCGCCCTCGACGAGGCGCCGGCCGCTGGCGCTAGCCCCGCGTCGCCAGCGCCACCGCCCCCAGCGTGAAGGCGAGCGCGGCGATCTGCCCTGCCCCGAGCGGTTCGCGCAGCGCGATCGCCGACGCCACGACGCCGATCACCGGGACCGCCATGGTGCCGATCGCCGCCACCGAGGCCGGCAGCCGCGACAACGCGGCGAACCAGGCGACATAGGCGACGCAGAACTGGATCACGGTGGAATAGAACATCAGCGCCCAGTCGAACTGGTCGAGCCTGGTCCAGTCGGAATGCTCGAGCGCGAAGCCTGCGATCACGATCGGCACGCAGCCGATGCCGATCTGCCAGGCCGCGGCCGACAAAGGCGGCAGCTTGATCGGCAGCTTCTTGGCCATGACCGTGCCGAGCGCGAAGCCGAACGCGCCGCCCAGCACCATCAGGATGCCCGGCAGCTTGTCGCGGCTGGCGTTCAGCCCGTTGGCGCCCATGATCGACGCGAGCCCCGCGAAGGCCAGCACCAGCGCCAGCACGCGCAAGGCCGTCGGCCGCTCGCCGAGAATTGGCCAGGCCAGCAGCGAGGCCCACACCGGCATGGTGTATGCGATCAACGCCGCCTCGCTGGCCGGCAGCCACAGCAGCGCCAGCCCCATCAGCACCATCCAGGCGGTGACGTTGAGCATCCCAGCCAGGATCAGCCTCGGCCAGATTTCGCGGGGCACCGCCAGGCTCTGGCTTCGGATCACCGCGAGCAGCGCCAGCAGCAGCGCCCCGACCACGCCGGTGGTGCCGCGCAAGGTCAGCGGCGGCAGCACGCCGACGAGGTGCTTGGTCACCGGCCAGTTGAAACCCCAGCCGAGCGAGGTGATGGCGAGAAACATCAGCCCGGCGGGCGTAATCCGCCCGCTGGCCGTTGGCTTGTCTGTCATGGAATCAACCGGCGCCGTCTGTGGGACCATCAGCTTGCCGGCGTTTTCCTAACCACACCAGGGATTGTGGGGCATGCCTGCCCCGCGCCCTGCCCGTAAGCCGCCGTGAGTCCCGCCGATGCAAGCAAAACACACCCGCATGCCGCGAATAAATTTGCCCCTGTGAACAGCGGGACGAAGCCCTGTGGACAGCACCTGGAGCAAATTTTTTTGGTTTCGAATCCGTGTGGACTCGTCGATAGTTACGGCCATCACGATACCGGCACGCGCCCCGGTTATCCTGCACTTTCCCCCATATTTAGTGTTTGGTTAGGGAACCCCCACTAGTGCTTGACGGGGGAAGCGGAGTCGTCCTAGCTTCCGGCCCGGTTCGGCGCTTCATCGTGTGTCTCGTTTCGCCGGCCGCTCCCAGAAGGGTTTTGAGGATGACCGCGCCAGAAGGCCAACAGGCCCGGCGTGCGGCTCGTCGTCTGTCCCGCGGCGGGGTGGTCGCGAGGACGGGGCTGCGAAGGCCCCCACTAGATGTGGGGGCTGTCTTGCAGCGGCGATGGAGCCGGACGGCACGCGTGAGGCGTTGAAGAGAAACGGGACCGGGCGACCGGTTGAACTGCGGCGGCACACGAGATCTCGGGGATGGGACTCGCTCGCCACCGCCTTTGGATGCAATGATCCCGGCCGCCAAACGCGGTCCGGCAAGAACAATTGGGGCTCGCGATGCGGATTGAACGGCGCAACACCACCGAAGGACAGTCGGCCTATCACGGGATCGACTTCCGCCTGACCACGTCCGAGATCAGGAATCCGGACGGCTCGGTGGTGTTCCGGCTCGAGAATGTCGAGGTGCCCGAGTTCTGGTCGCAGGTCGCCTCCGACGTGCTGGCGCAGAAGTATTTCCGCAAAGCCGGCGTCGCCGCACGCCTGAAGAAGGTCGAGGAAGAGAGCGTGCCGTCCTGGCTGTGGCGCTCGGTGCCGGACACCGAGGCGCTGGCCGCCCTGCCCGAAAACGAGCGCTACGGCAGCGAGCGCTCCGCCAAGCAGGTGTTCGACCGTCTCGCCGGCTGCTGGACCTATTGGGGCTGGAAGGGCAACTACTTCTCGTCGGAAGAGGACGCCGTCGCGTTCTACGACGAGCTGCGCTTCATGCTCGCCAAGCAGATGGTCGCGCCGAACTCGCCGCAATGGTTCAACACCGGACTCCATTGGGCCTATGGCATCGACGGCCCCGGCCAGGGCCACTATTACGTCGACTACAAGACCGGCAAGCTGACCAAGTCGAAGTCGTCCTACGAGCACCCGCAGCCGCACGCCTGCTTCATCCAGGGCGTCGAGGACGACCTCGTCAATGACGGCGGCATCATGGACCTCTGGGTGCGCGAGGCGCGCCTGTTCAAATATGGCTCCGGCACCGGCTCCAACTTCTCGCGTCTGCGCGGCGAAGGCGAGAAGCTGTCGGGCGGCGGCCGCTCGTCCGGCCTGATGAGCTTCCTCAAGATCGGCGACCGCGCCGCCGGCGCGATCAAGTCGGGCGGCACCACCCGCCGCGCCGCCAAGATGGTGGTGGTCGACGCCGACCATCCGGACATCGAGGCCTATATCGACTGGAAGGTGAAGGAGGAGCAGAAGGTCGCCGCTCTCGTTACCGGCTCCAAGATCAACCAGAAGCATTTGAAGGCCGTGATGAAGGCCTGCGTCAATTGCGAGGGCTCCGGCGACGACTGCTTCGACCCCGAGAAGAACCCGGCGCTGCGCCGCGAGATCAAGCTCGCGCGCCGCGCGCTGGTGCCCGACAACTACATCAAGCGGGTCATCCAGTTCGCCAAGCAGGGCTACAAGGACATCGACTTCCCGATCTACGACACGGACTGGGATTCGGAAGCGTACCTGACCGTGTCCGGCCAGAACTCCAACAATTCGGTGTCGCTGAAGGACGACTTCCTGCGCGCGGTCGAGACCGACAGCGATTGGAATCTCGTCGGCCGCACCAACAAGAAGGTCGTGAAGACGCTGAAGGCGCGCGACCTCTGGGAAAAGATCGGCCACGCCGCCTGGGCCTCGGCCGATCCCGGCCTGCACTTCAACACCACGATGAACGACTGGCACACCTGCAAGGCGTCCGGCGACATCCGCGCGTCCAATCCGTGCTCGGAATACATGTTCCTGGACGACACCGCCTGCAACCTGGCCTCGGCCAACCTGCTGACATTCTACAATACGCAGACCAAGCACTTCGACGTCGGCGCCTACGAGCATCTCTGCCGGCTCTGGACCATCGTGCTCGAGATCTCCGTGCTGATGGCGCAGTTCCCGTCCAAGGCGATCGCCGAGCTCTCCTACGAGTTCCGCACGCTCGGCCTCGGCTACGCGAATATCGGCGGCCTGCTGATGACCATGGGCCTGTCCTACGACAGCAAGGAAGGCCGCGCGCTGTGCGGCGCGCTGTCGGCGATCATGACCGGCATCGCCTACAAGACCTCGGCGGAGATGGCCGGCGAGCTCGGCGCCTTCCCCGGCTACAAGAAGAACGCCGCGCACATGCTGCGCGTCATCAAGAACCATCGCCGCGCCGCGAAGGGCGAAGCGACCGGCTATGAGGCGCTGTCGGTCAACCCGGTGCCGCTCGACCACGCCCACTGCCCGCAGGTCTCGCTCGTCAGCCACGCCATCCAGGCCTGGGACGACGCGCTCGCGCTCGGCGAGACCAACGGCTATCGCAACGCCCAGGTCACCGTGGTCGCCCCGACCGGCACCATCGGCCTGGTCATGGATTGCGACACCACCGGCATCGAGCCGGATTTCGCGCTGGTGAAGTTCAAGAAGCTGGCCGGCGGCGGCTACTTCAAGATCATCAACCGCGCCGTCCCCGAGGCGCTGCGCGCGCTCGGCTATCGCGAGAGCGAGATCGCCGAGATCGAGGCCTATGCCGTCGGCCACGGCTCGCTGTCCAACGCGCCCGGCATCAACGCCTCGACCCTGAAGGCCAAGGGCTTCACCGACGAAGCCATCGCCAAGGTCGAGAAGGCGCTGCCGACCGCGTTCGACATCAAGTTCGTGTTCAACAAGTGGACGCTTGGCGAGGACTTCATCACCAAACAGCTCGGCGTCTCGGCGGACGCGCTGGCATCCCCGACCTTCGAGCTGCTCGCCGCGATCGGCTTCACCAAGCGCGAGATCGAGGCCGCCAACGTGCACATCTGCGGCGCGATGACGGTCGAGGGTGCCCCGCACCTCAAGGCCGAGCATTACGCGGTGTTCGATTGCGCCAATCCCTGCGGCAAGATCGGCAAGCGCTATCTCTCGGTCGAGAGCCACATCCGCATGATGGCGGCGGCGCAGCCGTTCATCTCGGGTGCGATCTCGAAAACCATCAACATGCCGAACGACGCCACGGTCGAGGACTGCAAGGCGGCGTATCTTCTGTCCTGGAAGCTGGCGCTGAAGGCCAACGCGCTGTACCGCGACGGCTCCAAGCTGTCGCAGCCGCTCAACTCGCAGCTCATCAGCGACGATGAGGACGAGGACGATGCGGTCGAGTCCTTCTACGAGAAGCCGATGGCCGCGCGTGCCACCCAGGTCTCGGAGAAGATCGTCGAGAAGCTGGTCGAGCGCATCGTCGTGATGCGCGAGCGCGAGAAGATGCCGGATCGCCGCAAGGGCTACACCCAGAAGGCGGTCGTCGGCGGCCACAAGGTGTACTTGCGCACCGGCGAGTATGATGACGGCCGCCTCGGCGAGATCTTCATCGACATGCACAAGGAGGGCGCGGCGCTGCGCTCCTTCATCAACAACTTCGCCATCGCGGTGTCGCTGGGTCTCCAGTACGGCGTGCCGCTGGAGGAGTATGTCGACGCCTTCACCTTCACCCGCTTCGAGCCGGCCGGCCCCGTGCAGGGCAACGACTCGATCAAATATGCGACGTCGATCCTCGACTACGTGTTCCGCGAGCTCGCCGTCAGCTACATGTCGCGCTTCGACCTCGCCCATGTCGACCCCTCCGAGAGCAACTTTGACGCGCTCGGCCGCGGCGTCGACGAAGGCAAGCCGTCGGAGGACGGCCCGAGCCAGCAGGCCGCGAAGTATGTGTCGCGCGGCCTCACCCGCTCCCGCACCGACAACCTCGTCGTGATGCGCGGCGGCTCGTCGTCGAGCACGGCGGCGGTCTCCGCCCCGCATGATGGCGGCCCGTCGGGCCGCGTCACCGCCCTCTCCGGCTCCCGCGCCGGCGACGCCATCGACGGCGCCGTCGCCCTGAAGCAGGAGGCGCAACACGACCTCTCGCCCACCGAGAAGCTCGAAGCCCTGCAATGGAGCAAGGCCGGCACGGCCGCGACGCAAGTCGCCTCCAAGGCCGAACGCCGCGCCGAAGCCAAGGCCAAGGGCTATGAGGGCGAGATGTGCTCGGAGTGCGGGAATTTCACGCTGGTCCGGAATGGGACCTGCATGAAGTGCGATACGTGCGGCAGCACTACGGGGTGTTCGTGAGCGGAAACCTCCACGGCTTTTAGAGCTTGTTCCAGCTGCGGATCAGGGGGCGACCAAGAGGTCGCCCCCGATTTCGTTATCGGCCCTCGACAAACCTCTCAACAACCATAAGATGAGCGCTTAGACTTCGTACATTTTTCAAGGAGATCCAAACGGTGTCCGAGGAAGCAGCGACCGAAGCCTACGACACGTTGATACTATGGCTTCGCGAACACAAACTCGAATGGGTCGCAGACCAGATCGAGGAAGAAGCCGCACTGGGTAAACTTGAACCAAGACGGCTTCAAATTCCGGAGACCGATTTCTTCGAACCGAGACGCACCGTTCTTGCCTCGAGCCTCCCCTCAACAAAGCCACCGAGCTCAAAGACACAGAGTGCAGAATTCCTAGTTCGCGTTGAATACTCGCCCTACGAAAAATTCCATATCGCCCTAGAAGCCGTCCGTACAGTTGTGATTGGAGCCGTAAAAATCCAAACGCAACTAGCAAACACTCTGGATCTTGGCGGCGGAGAGATTCATTTTGCTCCCGGCGAAACGGGAACCATCCAACATAGCTATCGAACGACCGACATCGAAACACAGCGTCATTCGATCGACGAGTTAGAGAAATCCCTTAACGAGCTGACGGAAGATGTTTACAAATGACCATTCGACCAGATCTTCTCAGAAACATTACGAACGCTCTTTCAGCCGCTCTTTCTCCCAATTTGACTGCGAGTTCGAACGGGGACGATCTTTACGAAGCCTACATTTGGTCGGTCGTCCTTGACGCAGCGCGCAACCAGGGAGCCACGATCAGCTTCAAAGACGTCCACGGGAATCCTCCAACGACGCAATTTGTTTTCCGAACGTCACCCGGAGAGCTTTGGTGGAGTTCTAACAACTACTGCCACGCAGAACTCCAATTTCCTCGATGCCCCACGCTAGAAGCCCATGTAGGAATTTACGTCGCCGGGAGATCTAAGGTACGCCACGAATGCGACGTGGCGGTGCTACACAAAAGTGAAGCAGACGTTTGCCGCTCGAAAAGCGCCCTGCCTCGCGCATCAAAGGTTGTATTATCCGTCGAAGCAAAATATTATGTCGCTTCAACCCTTGGTCTGGGTCTCGGCCGCGCCTTTCTCGGTCTCTGCAACGAAATTCAACGAACAAACAGATTCTTTATCGCTACATCACCATCTAAAAGTATCGCCAAGCTCCTATCTAAGCATACAAACTTGTACGATCTCGAATTCACACCACTAGCTCCGCACAACATTGATGTGATGCGCGGCCTATTTGAAAAGGTTTTCTCCAGCTTCGTGGCTCAGGAAGCTTGAGTGACCACATCGTCAAAATTCTCTCCCGGGTAAACTCGACCATGCCTTCAACCTTCCAGACTCGTTCTCCAAACGTCCAACATAACAATCAATTAAGAGAGCCACAGCGCGAGTCCTACCGGTATCTAGCCGAGTTTGCACGAAACAACACAGAGGAGCGCGAAGTTGGCATCGTACTACCTGTTGGATGCGGAAAATCTGGAACGATCGCAATTGCGCCATTCGCTTTCCAATCAAGCCGCGCACTTGTGGTTGCACCGAATGTGCCGATAGCAACCCAATTGCTGCGCGACGTGGATCCTTCGGGCCTCAACCATTTCTATTCTGCGCGGGGCATTCTCAATGGCCCCCCATATCCGGAGCCAGTAGAAATTCGTGGCGCGACGGTGAATCGCTCAGATCTAAACGACGCCGAAATCGTTGTCACAAACATTCAGCAGCTGCAGGGAGCCGAAAATCGTTGGCTTCAGGAACTTCCAGCGGGCTTTTTTGATCTGATCCTATTCGATGAGGGTCACCATAACGTGGCCGCAACATGGACTGCCTTGAAGGAGAAGTTTCCGGCAGCTCGAATCGTCAACTTTTCGGCTACACCACTACGGTCAGACGGGCAACTGATGGCCGGGCGACTCCTATACACTTACCCAATAGCGGCAGCAATTCGCGCCGGGTACGTGAAACAATTGAAAGCGCTAGTTCTTAATCCTCGCACGCTACGATATGTACGCAACGAAGATGACGGGGAGATCGAAGTCGACCTGGATGAAGTTCGTCGGCTTGGTGAGGAAGATGCAGATTTTCGTCGCAGCATTGTCACTTCCACGGAGACATTGAATACGATTACGGATGCGTCCATTCGTGAGTTAGACCGGCTACGCGCCGAAAGTGGCGACAACTCATTAAAGATTATCGCCTCTGCTCTTAATTATAGGCACTGCCATCAGATTGTCGAAGCTTACAGGGCCCGAAATCGACGTGCTGACTTTGTCCACTCGCGCGAAGATGGCGCGGCGAACCAACGTGTTATGCAGCGGCTCGAAAGTGACCAGCTTGACGTAATTGTTCAAGTTCGAAAGCTCGGTGAGGGATTCGATCATCCAAAGCTTGCGGTCGCCGCGGTATTTAGCATCTTCGCCAACTTGTCGCCCTTTGTACAGTTCGTCGGTAGAATTATGCGAGTGATAGATCAAAACGCGCCCGACAGTCTTCGTAATCGCGGAGTGGTTGTTTTTCATGCAGGTGCAAACGTAGCTCGACGATGGGAAGACTTTCAGCGGTTCTCCCAAGCAGACCAGGAGTTCTTCGATCAGATGCTGCCTATTGAAGGATTGCACTTCGATGCAGCCGACGAGATTGAGATTGCGCCCACGAGAACGGATACTGGCGACCAATTCGAGGTTCGCGCGCAAAGCGGCGTACAGCTCCAAGAAATTCCGCTGTTGGATGACCAAGCGGCCGTCGAGGCGTTACGACTGCTCAGCCAGCGCGGCTATACGCCTGATCAGGTTCGCCTTGCTATGGAGGAACTTCAACCAATTCCAGTTTCTCGGCAGCGCCAACGCCAAGCGGCCCGAAGTGGACTAGATGCCAGGATTGCTAGTGAAACTGGGCGTGCCCTCGCCCAGAGGGGAGTTAACCCCGAAGGAAAGACACTCGATCGCTCGCGACGCGGCCTCACAAATTACGTTGTTATGAAGGCCGCAATAGATCGGCAGGCCAATTCCCTCGTTGGACGTGGTGCACGTCAGCGGCAGGAGTTCTCTCGCGAAGAATTGGAGCGGATCAACGGCGATTTTGATGGAATTGTTGCTCGAGCAATAGCGGAGATATTTGGTGGGTAGACTTCGATCGCTCCTAGTCAGGGTTGAGATTGACACTGCGCAGCGCGCTCACAACTGTCAGGCGAACGCCCGTCATAGAATTTTGAGAGGCAACTTGCGGCTTAATGTTCGGACCGGACGTAGTTGGGATAGATACTGCTTGGATTGCGCAAAAAGGATAGTGACAAGCAGCTTGGACTCTCTCAGGAGCGTTTCTGATGCGTTGGATTCCGGAAAACTGATTGCCACCGGAGAAGAAGATGCGCCGGGGGAATAGGTAAATCTTGCATCTATCACGTTGCTGCGACCAACATGGTTCATTGCCGACTAGAACATGTTTTTCGCTAGTAGACCTTGGTTCCGGCCGCTGGGTCGGCTAGCTGCTAATTGATGCACCTGCACATCTTCTCCGATCTCCATGCCGACATGGCCGACATCAAGCCGATCGCGGCGCTGCCCGGGGTCGATGTGGTCGTGGTCGCCGGCGATGTCTGTGAGGGGGCGGTGAACGGGTTTGCGCGGCTGCGCGAGATCGTGGCCGAGGACGTGCCGATCGTCATGGTGATGGGCAACCATGAATTCTATCACCGCACCTACCCCGACGAGCTGAAGCAGGCGCGCGCCGAGGCGGCGCGGTTCGGGGTGCATCTTTTGGAAAACGAGGCGGTCGTGCTCGCGGGCGTGCGCTTTGCCGGCTGCACGCTGTGGACCGACTATGCGATCTTCGGCGCCGGCTCCGAGGTCCACACCATGGCGGTCTGCCGCGACCGCATGAACGACCATCGCCGCATCACCTGGCGCAAGCAGCCCTGGCTGCGCTTCCGGCCGCAGGAGGCGCTCGGCCTGCACCTGAAATCGCGCACCTGGCTCACGGGCCTCCTGGAGACGCCGTTCGACGGCCCGACAATCGTCGTCACCCACCACGCCCCCGGCTGGGGCTCGGTCGCCGAGACATATCGCAATGACCGCGTCACCGCCGCCTACGCCTCGGACCTTTCGGCGCTGATCCTGGCGACGAGGCCTTCGCTCTGGATCCACGGCCACATCCACACGCAATCGGACTATTTCCTCGGCGCCACCCGCGTAATCTGCAACCCGCACGGCTATGGCCGCGAGAACCCGGATTTCGATCCGGCGCTGGTGGTGGAGGTCGCGTAGCCCCCCTCGGCGTCGCTGGGACGTCTCTCTCCGCCGTCATTCCGGGGCGCGCGAAGCGCGAGCCCGGAATCCATAGCCACGAGCGGTGATGAGGTCGCAAGATGCTGGCCGCGACGATGTGTCTCCACCACGACCGCCTGTGAGTATGGATTCCGGGCTCGCGCTTTCGCGCGCCCCGGAATGACGAGTGGAGAGAGTTGGGACGTCACCCGTGACCCTTGCTTCGGCCGCTCGACCACGCGTCCAGCTCCACTGCGGCGCCGAAACGGCCACGATCCCGTCCGGTCCGTGCCTTGCAAATCAGACCTTACATCGTCGGATTCCGGTGTAAGATCGTCCCAATACGGGACACAAGATTGCAAATGGCACACGTGTTCAGGACAATGGCCGTGAAGAAGATCCTCATTCCCGCGCTGCTCGCGCTGTCCGTCTCGCCAGTGCAGGCGAGGTCGTGGGTCGACAGGAGCGTCTGCCAGGGGTCCCGGTTCTACGGCTACTCCCGCTGCACCTATACGCACACCGAGCTGCCGCCCGCCTCTCGCGACGTGTCCTTCACCCCCTCGCCGGCCGCGCGCCAGGAAGAAGAAGCCAGGGACGCCGAGGCGGCGAAGTGGGAGGCCTATTGCAAGCCGGTGTATCGGCACGACGAGTACGGCATCCGCCGCGCGTCCTACGCGCATGCGGGATGCGAGTTCGGCCGCAGCGAGTAACGGCTGCACCGCGCGCCTCTCTGAGGCGCCCTACTCTCTCGCCATCTCCATCACCCACCTCCGCTGCTCCTCCGTATCCGGCACCCGGACACCCCGCGCGGCAGCAATGCGCTCCAGCGCCTCGCCGGCATCGACACCGAGCCGGCTCATCACGCAGCCTGCGATGACCGCCGAGCGGCCGATGCCCGCGCGGCAATGAATCAGCACGGTCGCGCCGCCCATCAGCCGCGTGGCGAGATCTCCCGCGAGCTGCAGCGCTGCGCGGGGGCGATCGGGGCACCCGCGGTCGGGGATCGGAAACGACAGGAACGCCATGTCGTGCGAGCGGCACAATGCGTCCTCACGCTGAAGGCCAAGATCGGCCACCTCCGCCCCCTCCAGCAGGCTGACGACGATAGCGACGCGCTCTTCAGCCCACGCGGCGATGTCATCATCGAGCCAGTCCTCCGCCCGTGGCCGCGCCGCGATGGCAAGGCGGCCGGGTGTGGTGAGTGAGATCCAGTGCAGGCGGGTCATCGAAGCCCTCGTGAGAGATCGATGACGGGATGGGCGCCCGATCACCGCCATTTCGGATCGTGGATATGGCCAACATCGTGCTCGTCAGCGCTCCACTCACGGATATGGACCGAGCCATCCCGCGCGACTTCGATCAGCTTGTTGACGAGATCAGCGTTGCGGGCCGAATACAGATCGAGCGCCTTCTGAAACAGATCCATCTGCTGAGCTCGCGTGCCTTTCGGGATCAGAATCACCAGCCCGGCGTGCACGTCCAGCTTGGCGTATTGTTTCAGAAAATCTCTCCGGTTGTCGGTGACCACGATGTAATCGTTCGCACTGGCAAAGCGAACGAGATTCCAATCCTGCCAACCGCTCTTGCCGAGATGGGTGACGTAGTCCGCCTCATAGCCGCGGGCCTTGGCGACTCCCACCAAGGCGCCGCTCAAGCACTCGTCGATCAGGAATCGCTCGCTCAACGTCCGGCTGCCGCCTGTTCTGACGTTCGCCATTCGGAGCCATAGGTGGCCTCCGCCCAGCGGATCACCGCGTCGATACCGTCGATCGGCAGGCTCGGGTAGTCGGCGAAGATGTCCTGCGCTGGATAGCCGGCACGCAGATAGGCCAGGATGGTTTCGGCAGGCACGCGGGTGCCGCGAACCACTGGGTCGCCACTCATGACCGTGGGATCACGCACGACTTCGGCTCTGACGGCGACCTTGATGGTCATGGCTGCCTTCCCTTCCGCTGGTGGCATCATAGCGCGATCCGGGTCCGGAGGCGAGGCAGGAGTTCCGGGCGTCAAGAACACGGTGGGCACGCCCCGCCCTGCGGCGGCGCTTTGCCCACCCTCCTACTTGAAACACACCGACTTGTCGTTCGGGTCGAACGAATTCCCCGGCATCGGGCGCAGCGGTGTCAGCTTGGGGTTGGCATTCGTCAGCCGCTTCGAATAGGCCCCCAGCGCGGCGTTCATCGTGTTCAGGCGGTCCTGGGCGTCGGTGCGCTGGAGCGGCGCGGTGATGACGCCTGACGCGTAGACCTCGGCGCGCGACCATTGCACGCCCTGCACGATGCGGCCGACCAGGCGCGATTTCAGGTCGGCGGCGCTGTCGCCCGCCGCGCTCTTGCCACCGACGACGTTCGGCGGCAGCAGGCTCGGATTGACGATCCAGCCGCGCGGCTTGGCGACATTGTTGCCGAACAGGATCAACTCGTCGACCGTGTTGTTCAGCGCGACGTAGTCGCGCAGCGGCAGGCTGGTGTCGCCGGTGCCGGTCTCCTGGACGTGGCTCGCCAGATGCGGTCCCGTCGCGCAATAGGTGCCGAACACCAGCTTGATGCTGCCGGAGCTCATGAACATGTAGCTGCCGACGTCCGAGCCGCCCGGCGGCGACGGCGCGTCGTCGCCGCAGAAGGTGCCGTGCGAGGAGGCATCCTGCAAGCTGTGCAGATAGAGCCCGATGCGGGCGATCTGCACCGGCACCGGCGGCTTTTTGGGGTCGTCGAACAGCACGCCGGTGGTGCGGCTCTTGTCGTCGAGCCAGGATTTCAGCCTGGTGTAGTCGACGACATTGTTGGTGTCGCTGTTGTCGAGAATCTTCGGCCCCGACATCACGTTGATCGCCGGCCCGATCGCGTAGTTCTCGAGCAGCGGCACATTGCCGCTCAGCGGCACGTTCGCCAGACATTTGGGACCGCTGAAATTCGAGGAGCCGTTCGGCACCGTGTAGCCGGCCGTGCACAACAGGCCCGGCGCCTCGTCGCCCTTCATCGCCCATTGCCGGAGATCATACAGCGTGCCCTGGTAGACGCTGTCGATGGTGATGGGATAGCCCGGCGGCGGGTAGTGGAACGGATACACCGCCTGGACGCCGCTGGCGCCGTGCACGTCGGTGCCTTGCCCGTTCGGCGAGAAGTTCAGGAGGTAATGATACAGCGGCCCGTCGGTGGTGTTGTTGGTGCGCTTGAATCCGTTGAACGCAGCGGTGATGTAGCTGGCGCCGGAATTGGTCGACGTCGCCTGCCCGCCGCACTGATCGATCGGCAGATACTGCCCGTAGTCCGAGTTCTCATTGTACGCCGCGATCCAATAGGCCACGTCGGCACGATAGCCGAGCGCCTGGGCGATGAAATAGGTGGAATCCGCGTGGATCATGCTGCGGCCGGGCGGGATCGCCGCGAACTGCGCCGCCTCGAGCAGGCAGCTCCGGTTGAGCGCCTCCGCCGGATCCTTGCAGGCGCTGGCCGGCGCGATGCAGTTCTTCAGCCCGTCCCTGACGCGCGGGATGCAGATGTCCTCCAGGAACGCCTGCGCCGGGCGCGGCGTGGTGATCGCCCAGCCGAATGCGGCTGATCCGATGACGATGGAGAGGGTCGAGACGGCAACGCCTGTGCGCATGAAAAACTCCTTGGTGATGTGAAATCAGATCGAAGCGAACTGGCGCATGGACAACGGCCCTGTCCGCGACATGAAAGGTCGAAACGTCTTCGTAAACGCGTGATGGCAGAGTGGACTCGGCAGGACGGATTTGAACCGATCTCCAACGATTAATCAACCTAAAGTTGTTTTACCTCTGCACCTTGATCTTGCTCCCGTCATTGCGAGCGCAGCGAAGCAAGCCAGGGTGGTGGGCGGGACTCTGGATTGCTTCGCTGCGCTCGCAATGACGTGGAGAGTGCGACGGGTGATCGCAAACGCCATCCCGCGCGCGCGACCTTCAACACGCGCCGCCCATTTCGTTCCATCTTTCGCAGGCCAATCATCATCCCGCGAGCAGCAATTGATCCGGCGCACGACCGCCCTAACTCAGGTCACGAGCCGCCACGCTTAAGGGCGATCAAGAGTTCCAAACCGACGTGAGCTTCAGCATGACCGCACCAGCCTCATCCGGCGGATCGACCGACGCGCAGCGAAGCGAACCATCGCCCGCCATCCGCATCGACAGCTTCGCCGCCGCGCGCGCGGTGCTGCGCTCGGACGCCATGCGGCAGGCCGGCTTCAACGCCGAGCTGGTACATCGCTTCATCGGCCCGCGCCATGCGCCGGTGCTGTACCAGGACGGCGAGCCGCATCAGAAGCAGCGCAGCGCCACCGCGCGGTTCTTCACGCCGCGCGTCGTCGCGACGCGCTATTGCACGCTGATGGAGGCGACCAGCCGCGAGCTGGTGGCGCAGTTCCGCGCCGCGCGGCGGGCCCGGCTGGATGATCTGAGCCTGACGCTCGCCGTCGCCGTGGCCGCCGACATCATCGGGCTGACCAACAGTCCGCGCGATGCGATGGCGGCGCGGCTGAACCGCTTCTTCACCGCGCCGACGGGCCATGGCTCGCTCGCGACATTGCGCAACGCCGTGTTCGGCCAGCTCCGCACCCTCGCCTTCCATTGGTGCGACGTACGCCCGGCCATTCGCGCCCGCCGCGCCGAGCCGCGCGAGGACGTGATCTCGCATCTGATCGCGGAGGGCTATTCCAACCGCGAGATCCTGACCGAATGCCTCACCTATGGCGCCGCCGGCATGGCGACCACGCGCGAATTCATCGTGATGGCCGCCCTGCGCCTGTTCGAGGACGACGCGCTGCGCGCCCGCTTCCTCGCCGCCGGTGAGCCGGAGCGCATGACTATCCTCGAGGAGGTGCTGCGGCTCGAGCCCGTGGTGTCGACGCTGAAGCGCCGCACGGCCTGCGCGATGACGCTGCGGACCGATGCCGGCGCGATGACGATTCCGGCGCGCAGCCTGGTGGAGATCGATGTCGGCGCCGCCAACCGCGACGAAGCCGCCGCCGGCGCCTGCCCGCATCAACTCGATCCCGACCGCGCCCGCCCGGCCAAGGGCAGCGCCAGCCTGATGAGCTTCGGCGACGGCCCGCACCGCTGCCCCGGCGCTTCGGTCGCGCTGCACGAGGCCGCGATTTTCCTGGCCGAACTCATGCGCGTGCCGGGCGTGAGGCTGGAGCGGCGGCCGACGAAGACGATCAACCCGGTGAGCAGCGGCTATGAGTTGCGGGACGCGGTGATCGTGGTGGCGTGAGGTGGCGCGGAGCCAGCTCGCACCCCGGCCTCGGTTGGCAATGATCTACGTCCATGATGTCCGAAGCAATCAACGTCCCCCGCTGTCATGCCCGCGCAGGCGGGCATCCAGTACGCCGCGGCAGCAGTGATCAAGCCGCACCGCCTCGGCGTACTGGATCGCCCGGTCGAGCCGGGCGATGACAGTCGGGATTGTAGCGCCTGCCTCTCTGCGACGGCTCAGACTCTAGTTGAGCGGGGCAATCGTTGGACGCGCAGGGTGGGCAAAGGCGCGCCCCTTCGCCGTGATCTGGCGCGATACCGCGCGCGCCGTGCCCACCATCCAACCCCAGCGCCGCCGAGGGTGGGCACGCGCCGTCATTGGGCGGCGCTTTGCCCACCCTACGGTTCAGCGCTGGTGGTGACGAGCGCCGTCGTCCCTCACCGCAACCCGCCCGTCACGTGCAGCGTCTCGCCGGTGACATAGGATGCATCATCCGAGGCGAAGAACGCCACAGCAGCGGCGATCTCCTCGGCCTTGCCGACGCGGGCCAGCGGCGTGACGGACTCGATCCATTTGCGCATGTCGCCCTCGTGGAAGCCTGCGGCGACGACGCCTTCGGTCACGACCATCCCGGGATTGATCGTATTGACCCGGATCTTGCGCGGCGCGAGCTCCTTGGACAGCACCGAGGAGATGGCATCGACGGCGGCCTTGGTGGCGGTGTAGACGGCGCCGTTCGGCGGCGCGATCGTCGACACGCCGGAGGAGATGTTGACGATGCTGCCGCCGGCCGGATTGAAGTGCCGCGCCGCCTCCTGCGACACCAGCAGCAGGCCGAGCACGTTGAGATCGAACTGCTTGTGGAAATGCTCCGGCGTGATCGCGTCGAGCGGCGCGAATTCGTAGACGCCGGCATTGTTGACGAGGATGTCGATCGGGCCAAGCGCCTTGACGGTGTCGGCGACGGCGGATGTCACCTGCGCCGGGTCGGTCAGATTGCCGCCGACCGCGACCGCCTTGCCGCCCTTGGCGGTGATCGCGGCGACGACGCGCTCGGCCCCCTCTTTGCTGGCGCTGTAATTGACCGCGACCGCAGCGCCCTCCGCCGCGAGCCGCGCCGCGATCGCCGCGCCGATCCCCTTCGAGGCGCCGGTCACCAGCGCCACCTTGCCTGCCAGTCTGCTCATCTCGATCTCCCCTGCGCCAGCGGCGCCTGCTTCAATAGTTCAGAACTAGTGAACTATTGAACCGGCGCAAGGCCATCGCTATATCTTTTTCATGGCGCAGTTGTTTCACCCGTCACGGGACGACATTACCCTGGCCGGCGTGCTCTCCGCCCTCGCTGACCCGATGCGGCTGCGCATTGTCAAGGGCCTGATGGAGCAGAACGACTGCATGTCCTGCACCGCCGCCGCGCCCTGCCCCGACATTCCCAAATCGACGCTGTCGAATCATTTCCGTATCCTGCGCGAGGCCGGCCTGATCCAGACCACGAAAAAAGGCGTCGAGCACCGCAACGTCGTGCGCGAGGCCGATCTGAACGCGCGGTTCCCGAAGCTGTTGAAGACGATCCTTGCGTCAGCGGAATAGCGCGGATGTAGGGTGGGCAAAGGCGCGCCGCTGACGTGATTGTGAGCCGCGCTCTTGCGCGCGCCGTGCCCACCGTCCAAACCCACCGCCACCGATGGTGGGCACGCGCCGCCTGACGGCGCCGCTTTGCCCACCCGACGATTCACGGCGCGTCATTGCGAGCCACCCGGTCCGCGCGTAGCGCGGCCGGATGGCTCGCAACGACGGAGAGCCGTGACTACTTCTCCTCCTCCATCGTCACCGCGACGGAGCCGACCGCCGACAGCCGCACCTTGTCGCCTTCGACATCGGCCACGAGGCCCTTGTCGATGAAGTGATGATGGCCCTTGTGGCTGCCCTCGCCGCTGTCCTTCTTGGTCAGCTTGATGCGGTTGCCCTCGACGCGATCGACCGTGCCGACATGCACGCCGTCGGCGCCGATGACTTCCATATGTTCCTTGATGTCCTGCATGAAGCTACTCCGTGGCTGGTGTGAGGCTGTTTAAACCGACGGTCGCGACAAGGGTTCCGACTGACACGGGCCTTCGAGGACGAGCCGCTGACTCTGCCTGCCGTCATTGCGAGCGCAGCGGTAACTGCCCAGGTGTCCGTCTGTATCGCTTGACTGGCCACATGTGTTTGTGAGTCAAGGTATGGATGAAGCT
>NZ_JBNPUZ010000032.1:0-28713 GCF_051168435.1 Bradyrhizobium sp. HKCCYLR20261 | reverse complement strand
AATTGGCCTGTCAGGAATCAACCCGGTCTAAAACGTCAGGAATCAGCCCGGTTCATACCGTGGCTGCCCCTCACCCCAACCCTCTCCCCGTGAAGAACGGGGAGAGGGAGCACACCGCACGAGCCGAAATGGCGTGGATTGCGAGGTAGGAAGACGGCAAACGCGCGTTCCTACCTGGCAAACGATGTCGTTAAGCGGCGCTGCCACATCGGCGGCCTCAGGTGGCCCCGGCGGATGGCGAGGAGGAGAAGGATGACGCCAGCGGTGGTGCAGAACACCAGCGCGACCACCGAATGCTCCATGCCGAACGCGCCGCCGGTCAGCAGCTCCGGTCCTTCGATGGTGGCCTTCAGCAGGCCTGGATCGCTCACGGCGCCGGAGACGACGCCGGAGAAGACCGCCGACTGGAAGTAGTTCCACGCCATGTGGAAGCCCATGCAGATCCACAGGCGACGGGTGACGAGATAGGCCGCGGACAGCAGCAGCCCGGCCTCGATGCTGATGTAGATGGCACCGCCCAGCGTCGCCCCCGGGTTCGTCAGATGAAGGAGCCCGAACGCGAGCGATGAGACCAGGATTCCGACCCAGCTTCCGAACATGTCCTCGACCGATCGGAACAGGACGCCGCGGAACAGCAGCTCTTCGAACACGCCCGACTTGATCGCCATCGAAAGGTTGGGAAGCAGGAACAGCACGGGATTGAATCCCTCGACCTTGTAGATGCCGAGCAGCATCAGGACTGTTGCGCTCGCGGTGTAAAGGCCCGCGCCACACAGCGCGCCGATGGCCCATTCGCGGCCGAGTCCGGGCGTCGAAAGCTCGGTCGCCTCGCGGCGGTCGATGAATGTCTGATAGGCCACGTACACGCCGATCGCCGCAACACCCAGCACGGCCTGGATGACCGCGTTCAGCACGGGTGACTCGTGGAATTGCTCGAGACGAGCCTGGGCCCATCCCATGAAGTAGAACAGGGCAGCTCCCAGGACGATGAGGCGGGTCAGCGGAAACTGCAGAATGCGCTGCCAGAGCGGCTGACCGGAAAGGCTGATATCCGTCATGTAAGAACGTCTCCCCCAGATTTGAACCTGCTCGCTCCAGACGCGCCTCGCGGCGACAATTGCGACGACGTGGTCCGTCGTCTCCGCGCGCATGTCGGTGCTGCCGCACCGGCGTATCATCCCGTCAGATCCAACCCTCTTTCGGGTCTGACGGCCTCTCGGTATCGGTCTTTGCGGTCTTGCTTGGCAGATGACCGCACGGAGAGCCCCCGGCAAGCAGGGCGTCGCATCTCATCTCTCATTTGATATGAGGCGCAGGATCGTGCCGCAATCGACTTTTCGACGCCGGGCCTGTTGGCGCGGCGTGTTTGCGGACGTTGGCTCGCTCATATGCTGCTTATCAGGCACTGCCCCCCGGTGGATCCGCGGGGCGGGCCCGCGCCCGTCGGAGACGCGCCGGTTGCGGGACTACCGCGCCTGACGCCGCCCGGGCTTGTTTGCGGTGGTGAGGTACGCGCTGAACATGTCCGCCATCGCATCGGCATAGGCCGATATCTCAGCGCGGCTGCGCGGCGTCTCCGAGAAGTGCTTGCCGACTTGGGCGAGTGTCGTCTTGATCAAATCGGTGGCGCGCGCCCGCTCGGCCGGACTGGCCCCGGGCAGCGCCTCGCGCATGAAGGCCTGCATGGCGCGGCGGCCGCTCGCCTGGGCGGCTTTCGATTCCGGCGCATCGCGATACAGTGGCGCGGCGTCGTCGAGCGCGCCGCGAATGGCCGCCTCGTCGCATTCCGATTGCAGGAAGGCGTGGACCAGCGCGCGGAGCCGCACGAGCGGTGGACGGCTGGTGTCCTCGAGGATGCCGGTGAGCAGCGCGGTGGTCTGTCGCCACTCGTCGCTCTGCAGCCGGAACAGGATCGCCGCCTTGTTGGGGAAGTACTGATACAGCGAGCCGACGCTGACGCCGGCCTTTTCGGCGACGCGGGCGGTGGTGAAACGCTGCGCGCCTTCGGTCGTCAAAACCTGAACAGCGGCCTGCAGAATCGCCGAGACCAGATCCGCGGAGCGCGCCTGTTGCGGCTGTTTTCTCGCGGAAATCGAGGCTTTTCGAGCTGGTGCCATGACTGGATCCGGAATGCGATTAGCGAATGCGAATGATTAGTCGTATTTTGACGGGGAGGCAAACACTCACGCGAAACACGGAGACCATCATGATCACCCTCGCCACCCAGCCCGTGGCGCTGCTGCTGGATCGCCTGCTGGCCGAGGCGGCGCGGCTGCGCCCGGAGACGAGCCCGGTCTTTGCCGGCATGGCTGAGCGCGGCGAAGAGCTGATGCGCAGCAAGTCCGGCCATGTCGAGCTCTACGCGCAACTGAAGGACTTTCCGCTGCCGGTCTCGCGTGACACCGGCACGCTGCTCTACATGCTGGCGCGCAGCTTCGCCGCGAAATCGATCGTCGAATTCGGCACCTCGTTCGGGATCTCGACGTTGTTCCTGGCCGCGGCGTTGCGCGACAATGGCGGCGGCCGGCTGATCACCACCGAGTTCGAAGCATCGAAGGTTGCGCGGGCCCGCGCCAACCTGGCCGAAGGCGGCCTGGCCGACCTGGTCGAGATCCGACAGGGCGATGCATTGCAGACGCTGCGCGCCGATCTGCCGGAGACCATCGACCTGGTGCTGCTCGACGGCGCCAAGCCGCTGTATGGCGACATCCTGGCGCTGCTCGAGAGCCGGCTCAGTGCGGGCGCGTTCATCGTCGCCGACAATGCCGATTATTGTCCGGAGTATCTCGCTCATGTCCGCTCGCCGGCGAACGGCTATCTCTCGGTGCCGTTCGGCGACGAGGTCGAATTGTCGATGCGGATCGGGTGAGGGCAGGCGCGCAGCGCCCGCATCAGCGCCATGTCCGTGATCATCGGCGGCCGCTGGCGCTGGCGGCCGATCAACTGTAGCCGCGATTGGCAATGCCGAGTCTCGAGCCGATCGCCGCGGTTTTCACGCCGGTGGGACGAGGGCCTGGAAATGTGCGGCGATGTCGGCGCGGCGCGCGATCCAGACGCGGTCGCCGAGATCGGCGAGCCTGGCGAGAATTGTCTCGACGGCGGCGAACCGCGCCGGCCGGCCGGTGATGCGCAGGTGGAAGCCGATCGTCAGCAGCGAGGACGCGCCACGGCCGGCCTCGGCGAGCAGCGTGCGCAGCGCCGAGGCCACGTAGTTCGAGAAATCGTCGGGCTGCACGAAGCCGTTGGGATGGAAGAATTTCATGTCGTTGGTATCGAAGCCGTAGGGGAGCACGAGCAGCGGCCGGCCGGCCGCGCGGGTCCAATAGGGCAGGTCGTCATCGAGCGCATTGCAGTCATAGGCGAAGCCGAGCTCGGCCAGCAGGTCGCGCGTCCACGGGCTCTGGCTGCCGCGTGTCATGAAGCCCACGGGCCGCACGCCGGTGGCGGATGCGATGATGTCGCGCGTGCGTTCGATGTCGCGGCGCTCGGTGGCCGCGTCGGCATAGAGCGCGTGCGGCAGCCAGCGCCAGCCATGCACGGCCGGCTCGTGGCCGCACTCGACCGCAACGCGCGCCAGATCGGGCACCCGCTCGACAGCGCGGCCGCACATCATCAGCGTCGCGCGCATGTTGTGCGCGGCGAAGGAATCGAGGAAGCGCCACAGACCGACGCGCATCCCGTAATCGAACACCTGCTCCTGCACGAGATCGCGCATGCCGGACGGCAGCGTCGGCTGCACCTCGCCATAGCGCTCGGTCTCGGCGTCCCCCTGTTCGACGGCGAGTTCGGCGCCTTCCTCGAAATTGATCACGAGCGATACCGCAAGGCGGGCGCCGTTGGGCCAGACGATGTCCGGGCGCTGCCGGCCATAGCCGCGGAGATCTCGGATGATGGTCATCTCTCGGGTGTTCCGAAGCTGCGGCTGACTCCGCCGAGCGCCTCGGCGCAGACGAGGCCAATCAGGGTGAGAACCACGATGACGCCGGAGACGGCGGCAACGCGGACGTCGAGGCTGCCTTCGAGAATCGCCCAGAGCTTGATCGGCAGCACCTCGGTGCGCGCGTCCGCCAGGAACAGCGAGACCGGCACGTTGTCGAACGAGGACAGGAACGCAACGAGGCTGCCTGCGACGATGCCGCGGCGGATCAGCGGCAAGGTGATGCGGCGGAAGGTGTACCAGCGGCTGGCCCCGAGGCTCAGCGAGCAGGTGACGAGCACCGGATCGAGTTCCTGGACGGCGGCCCCGACCATGCGGATCACGAACGGCACGCAGACGATGGTGTGGCCGAGCACCAGCGTGGAGAATGACAGCCGGATGCCGATGACATTGAAGACCAGCAGCAGCGACAGGCTGAAGGCCATCGCGGGCAGCACCATCGGCGACATGAACAGCGCGTCGAGCATGCGGGCGATCCGCAGCCTGCTGCGTGCGATGCCAAGCGCGGCGGCGCTGCCGAGCACGGCAGACAGCACCGTGGTGCACAGCGCGACCTTCAGGCTGGTGAGCGCCGGCGCGAGGATCTCGGGGGAGCGCAGCAGCTCGACATACCAGCGCGTCGACCAGCTCGGTGGTGGAAATTTCAGCGTCATGCCCGAGGTGAGCGAGATGATGAGCACGACGAGGGTCGGGGCGAGCAGCAGCAGCGCGGAGGCGATCGCGATCACGGCGATCGACGCACCATAGATCCGGTCGGTCAGGTCACGCTGCATCGAGGCCTCGCGTCATCCGCCGCGCGGTCGCGCCGATGATTGCGACGACGCCGATCACCGCCGCGGTGAAGACCAGCGACAGCGCCGCGGCGAACGGCCAGTCCTGAACGCCCATCGACTGCTGATAGATGTAGCTCGGCATCAGGATGATGCGGCCGCCGCCGACCAGTGTCTGCGTGATGAAGGCGGTCGCGGCCGCCGCGAACACCAGCAGGCCGCCCGCGACCGCGCCGGGCAGCGTCAGCGGCAGGATCACGGTGAAGAACACGCGGAAGCGGCCGGCGCCGAGGCCCTCGGCGGCCTTGGCGAGATTGCCGTCGAGCCGCAGCAGGCTGTTGATGATCGGCAGCGCCATCAGCGGCAACTGGATCTGGGTCAGCGCCAACACCAGGCCGCCCCAGCTGTAGAGCAGGCGGGCCGGGCTGTCCCACAGGCCGAGCGACAGCATCGTCGCATTGACGATGCCGTCGCGGCCGAGGATGACGATCCAGGCGAAGGTGCGGACCACGGTGCTGGTCAGCAGCGGCAGCAGGATCAGGAAGGTGAGAACGGTCCGGATCAGCGCGCCGCTGGCGAGGTAGACCAGCGCCAGCGGATAGGCGAGCACGAGCGAGCACAGCGCGACTTCGAGCCCCAGCATCACCGTGTCCGCCAGCACGCGCAGGCTGAACGGATCGGTGACAAAGCGCAGATACTGCACCGGCGACAGTTCGAGGAACTGCGGCGTGCGGTAGCAGCTGATCGCGAGCAGCGCGATCAGCGGCAGGACGAAGGCGCCGAGGAAGATCACAGCCAGCGGCAGCGCCGGCGCGAGCTCGCGGTGCGCAAGGAAGGAGCGCGACATCGGGACGGACGCCTAGATCTTGACGTCCTTGTTGAAGCGCGTGATCCACTCGCCGCGAAGGCCCTGGAACTTGGTCCAGTCCAGCAGCACGTTGCTCGCGATGAGATCGTCGACGCTCTTGGCGACCGACAGATTGGCGCCAGTCAGCGCGACGTTCTTGTTGGTCGGCATCATCACCCAGGGCGCGGCCTCCAGCCCCTTCTGCGCCTCCGTCGACATCACGGTGTCGAGATAGTCGAGCACGAGCTTCGGATCCTGGTTGTTCTTCACGATCTGCGCGCTGGAGCGGATGATGACGGCGCCGGATTTCGGCTTGGCGAAGGCGACGTCGACGCCCTTGGCGGCGAGCAGCGCGACATTGTTCCAGTAGTTGAAGGCGATATCGATCTCGCCCTGCTGGAACAGCGCCGCCAGCGCGCCCGGCGAATTGGCGATGGCGCCGACATTGGGCAGCAGCTTCTTCATCGCCTCGAACGCCGGCTCCAGATTGGTCTCCGAGCCGCCGTTGAGCTTGGCGATCTCGACCATGAAGGCGGTGCCGAGGGAGGAGCCCATGCCGGTGATGCCGACGCGGCCCTTGTATTCCGGCTTCCACAGGTCTTCCCAGGAGGTTGGCGGCGTCGTGATCTTCTTCGGATTGTAGGCGATGCCGATCAGCTGCACCGTGGCGACGGGGGCGTAGCCGTCGGGGTGACGGAACGCCTGCGGGATCTGCGCGAAGCTCTTCGACGTCTCGGCCGGGAATTTCTCGAGCACGCCGCTATTGATCGCCGGGATCAGCGGTCCTTCGTCGAACAGCACGACGTCGAACGGGGGAGCGTTGCGCGAGGCCTGGATCTTGCCGATCTGGTCGACGCCGAGCAGGGGCGTGAAGGCGACGTCGGCGCCGCTGCTCTTCTGGAAGGCGGGCCCGACGACGGCGCGGAACGCTTCGTCGAAGCTGCCGGGATAGGTGGTGGCGACGATCGAGCTGGCCGCGCGGGCGCGCGACGGCAGCATGAGATGGGGCGCCGCGAGTGCGGCAGCGCCGGTGGCGAGCAGGCGGCGGCGGGACAGGTTCATGGCGGGACTCCTCAGGCTGCAGCGATGGAAGGGGGCGGCGCGTCGAAGACGTGCACCTTGGCGGGGTCGGTGATCGTGAGCCACGCGGGCTGGCCCGGCCGTCCCGCCCAGGCGGCGCGGGACTGGCTGACCTTGATGGCTTCGCCCGCGGCGGTGGTGCATTCGATGACGCTGACCGCGCCAAGCGGCATCGCGACGCGGATCGTCACGGGAATCGCTCCGGGGCCGTCGTGATCGGACAACGTCAGATTCTCAGGGCGCACCGAGACGGTGACGCCGCCATTGCCCGCGCGGCGCTCGGCCTGCGGCAGCACCAGCGCGCCGCCGGCGGCGAGCGTCACGACACCGGGCCGGTCGCCGAGGCTTCCCTTGAGGAAATTGGCGTGGCCGATGAAGCCGTTCACGAACGGGCTGGCGGGGGCATCATAGAGCGCGTCTGGCGTGTCGATCTGCTCGATGCGGCCCTTGTTGAGCACGACGATGCGATCGGCCATCGACAGCGCCTCCTCCTGGTCGTGCGTCACCAGGATCGAGGTGACGCCGCAGCTCTTGAGCAGGCTCTTGATCTCGATCTGCATGTCGAGCCGGAGATTCTTGTCGAGCGCCGAGAACGGCTCGTCGAGCAGCACCAGCACCGGATCGATCGCGAGCGCGCGCGCCAGCGCGACGCGCTGCTGCTGGCCGCCGGACAGTTGGCGCGGGAAGCGGCCGGCGAAGCCCGACATCTGCACGCGCGCCAGCATCTCGCCGACGCGGCGCGTCACCAGCGAGCCGGGCACCTTCCGCGCGCGCAGGCCATAGGCGACGTTCTCGGCGACGGTGAGGTGGGGAAACAGCGCGTAGTTCTGGAACACCATGCCGATGCGCCGCCGATTGGCGGGGGTGTGATCGACCCGTACGCCGTCGAAGGTGACGGCGCCGCGGCTCGGCTGCAGGAAGCCGGCGATGATCTGCAGCAAGGTGGTCTTGCCGCAGCCGGACGGACCGAGCAGGGCGATCAGCTCACCCGGCGCGACTGCGAGATCGATGGTGTCGAGCGCCACCGTCGTACCGAAACGGTGGCCGATGCCGCGGAGCGCCAGCGCACAGCCGCGCGCCTGCGGGGGCGACGTCACATTCTGCATCATCATTGCGGGATCGGGCACGCGCATCTCCATTGCCGGGGGATGTCAGCAAGCGGCGTGCCAGTGATGGCGTTTATTCAAGCTCATGAAAGTGCGGGGGTATTTTTATGGCGCCAAGAATTGGCGCCAATTTATTGGTGAGATTGGTGACAAAACATGCGTCCTGTGGTGCAAGAAGCGGCAGCCGGGATGTTTTCAATTCCGCGCTCATTCGCTAGATGAAGAGCATGACAAGGACTCGCGCCAAAGCCCGCGCCGGGAAGCGGCCGCCCGCAGCCGCGAAGCGGCGCCCTGCGGCCAAGCCGGAGCCCGAGGCGATCGATCCGCGCAGCATGGACGACGATCCCGTCGTGCAGGGCATTCTCACGGCGATCAGCCAGAAGCGGCTCAAGCCGGGCACCAAGCTCGGCGAGGACCGTCTGGCGCACGCCCTCGGCACCACGCGCATCCATGTCCGCCAGGCGCTGGCGCATCTCGCCTCGCGCAAGATCGTCGTGCAGTTTCCCAATCGCGGCGCCTTCGTCTCGCGGCCGACCTGGCAAGAGGCGCGCGAGATGTTCGCCGCGCGCCGCGTCATCGAGGCGGCGACGGTGGCGGCCGCGATCGACCGGCTCGACAAGCAGGGCAAGGCGCTCTTGAAGGCGCACATGGCGCGCGAAGCGGCCGACGACCGCAGCGACCGTTGGGCCTCGCTGTCGCTGACGGCCGATTTCCACATCCTGATCGCCCGATTGGCCGGCAACCACGTGCTGCTCGACATGGCGCGCGAGCTGATGCTGCGGACGTCGCTGGCGATCGCGACCTTCGAGCAGCCGGGCGAGCCGGACTGCTCGCCGGATTCCCATCCCGACATCGGTGATTTGGTGCTGGCCCGCGACAAGGCGGCGGCGGTCGCGGCCATGACGCATCACCTCGAGGACATCGAGCGCCGCATCCAGCCGCGCGACGGCGAGGGGGAGATGGACGAGCTGACTGCGATCTTCAGGGATCTCGGCGTGGCTGTTGTGCGCCATGACGACTGAACTTGTGAGACGGCCCGTGCCGCGCATCCTGCTGATCAATCCGAACAGCTCGGCGGCGACCACCGCGATGATGGTGTCGATTGCGCGTGCGTGCTGCACCGGCCGGGCCGAATTGGTCGGCGCGACCGCGACGCGGGCCCCGAGCATGATCGTCGATGCCGACGCCCTGACTGCCTCGGCCACTGAAGTCGTCGAGATCGCGCAGCGACAGCTCGATGGGTGTGACGGCATCATCGTCGCCGCGTTCGGCGATCCCGGTGCGGCCGCGATCCGCGCCGCGATGGCCGTGCCGGTGGTCGGCATCGGCGAGGCGTCGATGCGGGAGGCGGCGCTGGGCGGCCGGCGCTTCGGGATCGCTACCGTGACGCCGGCCCTGGTCGCGAGCATCGCGGCGTTGGCCGAGGGCATCGGGCTGTCGGCGCAGTTCACCGGAACGCGCCTCACGCCGGGCGACCCCGCCGCACTTGCCGCCGATCCCGCGCGGCTTGCTGCCACCCTGGCCGAGGCCGCGCGCGCCTGTATCGAACAGGATGGCGCCGAGGCCGTCATCATCGGCGGCGGGCCGCTCGCCCAGGCCGCCGATCAGCTGCAGCCGCAATTCGCCGTGCCGATCATCAAGCCGATCGCGGCGGCCGTGACGCAGCTGCTGGCGACGCTCGGCGTCTGAACGCCTGCATATCATTCCAAGCGACGCGCCGCGCGCTGGCTCGCGCGCGGGCAGGGCGCGGCTTACAATTTCGGCATGAGTAATAAATTTTACGCTTTTAAGATTATGCGTAATGAAACAGATTTCTCCGCGCCGGTGACCATCCAACGAATGCCCGCGATGCGGCGCGTTCATGCGAGGAGGAGCCAACGTGACGACAGCGGGTTTCATCGAGGCCCATGGCCTCTGGAGCGACGAGCAGAAGGCGGCCGCAGGCGAGGCGCTGGCCGCCGTCAAGGAAAAGGGCCTGCGCTGCATCCGCGTGTCGGTCGCCGACCCGCAAGGCAAGCTGCGCAGCAAGACGCTGATGCCGGGGCCGTTTCATGCGGCGCTGAAGAACGGCATCGAGTTCACCAACGCGCAATACGGCTTCGATTCCGCCGAGGGCATCGCCTACAATCCGTTCATGGACGGCGGCGGCTTCGGCATGGCCGAGATGGCCGGCTTCGCCAACGTCATCCTGGTGCCCGATCCCACGACCTTCCGCGTGCTGCCCTGGTCGCCCGGCACCGGCTGGGTGCTCGGCGATCTCTATTTCCGCGACGGTCGTCCCGTGCCGTTCGATGCGCGCCACAAGCTGAAGGCGGCGCTCGCCGAGCTGGCGCGCGAGAAATACACCTTCATCACCGGCCTCGAGATCGAGTTCTACGTCACCAAGGTGCTCGATCCGAAGCTCGCGCCCGAGGACATGGGCACGCTCGGCGTGCCGCCGACGCCGCCGCTGGTCGAGGCCGCCGCGCGCGGCTTCTCCTACCAGGTCGAGGACAATCTCGACCGCATGGATGATTTCATCTGCACGCTCGCCGACCATTGCGTGGCGCTCGATCTGCCGCTGCGCACGATGGAGAACGAGATGGGCCCGGGCCAGCTCGAATTCACCTTCGACGTCCAGACGGGCCTGAAGACGGCCGACACGATGTCGCTGTTCCGCTCGATGGTGAAGCAGGTCGCGACCCGCATGGGGCTGCATGCGACCTTCATGACGCGGCCGGGGCTGCCAAACTACGTCGCCAGCGGCTGGCATCTGCATCAGAGCCTCGCCACCGCCGACGGCCGCAACGCCTTCGCCTCGGAGCCCGGCTCGGGCGAGCTGCTCTCCGACGTCGGCCGCCACTTCGTCGGCGGCCTGCTCGAACACGCCGCGGCCGCCTCGGTGTTCACGACGCCGACCGTCAACGGCTATCGCCGCCGCAAGCCGAACTCGCTGGCGCCGGACCGTGCCACCTGGGGCTATGACAACCGCGCGGCGATGATCCGGGTGCAGGGCATGCCGGGCGAACAGTCGGCGCATATCGAGAACCGCATCGGCGAGCCCGGCGCCAATCCGTATCTGTACATCGCCTCGCAGGCGCTGGCGGGCCTCGACGGCCTGCGCCGCAAGCTCGATCCGGGTCCCTTGGAAACCAGCCCCTATACGGCCACCCACCGGCCGCTGCTGCCGACCAATCTGATGGAGGCGCTGGAGGCACTCAAGACCAGCAGCTACTTCCGCAGCCAGATGGGCGATGTCTTCGTCGACTGGCTGCTCGGGATGAAGCAGTGCGAGGTGAACCGCTTCCTCGCCGCCGAGCCGGATTGGCAGGCGACGCCGGACGACGTCACCGCCTGGGAGCATCGCGAATATTTCACGCGCTACTGACCGCGGCGCAGGACGCGGGCGCCAATCGCTCGCGTCCTGCCAGCTTCGAGGAGATCCCATGACCCATCCGGCTGAACTGCCGCTCGACGCGCTGGTGCAGGAGCATCGCGTGCATCGGTCGCTCTATACCGACGAAGCGATCTTCGCCGCTGAGATGAACCGCGTGTTCGGCGCCACCTGGACGTACCTCGCCCATGAGAGTGAACTGCCGGCGCCGCACAGCTTCGTGCGCCGTAAGCTCGGCCTGCGGCCGGTGATCGTCAGCCGCGATCGCGACGGCGCGCTGCACGTGTTGCTCAACCGCTGCACCCATCGCGGCGCCACCGTCTGCCGCCAGGACGAGGGCACGGCGCGGCGCTTCACCTGCCCGTATCACAACTGGTCGTTCGACAGCGCAGGCGCGCTGGTCGGCGTGCCGATCGAGGAGGGTTACGGCGAGGGGTTCGACAAGACGGCGCTCGGCCTCGGCAAGGCGCGGGTCGCGAGCTATCGCGGCTTCATCTTCGCGACCCTCAATCCGGAGATGCCGGAGCTCGTCCACCACCTCGGTCCTGCCGCGCAGCTGATCGACGAATGGCTCGACCGCTGGCCGGGCGCCACCCTGAAGCTGCAGCGCGGCACCCATCGCATGATCTGCCTCGGCAATTGGAAGCTGGTCTACGACAATTCAGCCGACGGCTATCATCCGGGCTTCTCGCACATGTCGCTGTTGCGCATGCGCAAGGACCGCTACGGCGCCGGCGTCGACATGCAGTGGACGATCGGCAATGTCGACCATGGCCTGCAGACGGTGGCCGACGTCGGCAACGGCCACACCTTCATCGACCAGCGCGCCGAGATCAAACGCTATTGGGAGCAGGCGGCGCCGATGCCGGGCGAGAGCCGCTACGAGCAGGCGATCCGTGCCAAGCTCGGCGCCAAGGCCGATGCCGCGCTCGACGTGGTGATGGGCTCGGGCATGAACCTCAACATCTTCCCGAACCTCCTGATCATCGGCAATCAGATCCAGGTGATCGAGCCGCAGAAGGTCGATCTCACTCATATCACCTGGTACGCGACCGCGCTCGAGGCGCCGGATCTGCCGGACGAGGTCAACGCATTGCGCATGCGGCTGCAGGAGGATTTCCCGAGCTTCGGCGAACCCGACGATCTCGCCAATTTCGAGGAGTGCCAGGCCGGCCTCTCGATCCCCGAGATGGAATGGGTGCTGACCAACCGCCATCTCGACACCGGCACGGAATATGTCGGCCCGAAGGGCATGCTGACGGGACCAGTGACCGACGATCTGCCGCTGCGCGCGTTCTGGCGCGAGTGGAAGCGCCTGATGACGTCAACGACACGATTGGCCGCCGCATGACCCTGCTCGATCTCAACATGGATGACGGCTTCACGCTCAAGGACATTCTGCGCGACAGCCTGGAATCGACCTATGTCGACGACAGCTATTATGCGCGGCTGCGCGCCGATCTCGACGAATGGCAGGCGATCGGCACGCCGCTCACCGAGGCCGAGCGGCAGCGCTACGAGGCGCTGATCCTGCACGAGCACTGGCTGCTCGACCGCCGCGCCTTCGAACGCTGGTACCAGCTGTACACGCGGCAATGCCTGTACTGGGTGCCGGCGGCCGGCGACATGCCTGATGCCGCTCGCGGCGATCCGCAGCGCCAGGTGACGGTCGCCTTCGACGATCGCCGGCGGATGGGTGACCGCATCGTCTGGCTGCGCACCGGCGTGGCCTCGTCGCAGCTGCCACCGTCCTACACCAGCCATCTCAATTCAGGCTTCGTACGGGTTACGAGCGCCGCGGGTGACGAAATCAAGATCCGCTCGCAATTCATCGTCCATGAGATGCGGGCCGGCCATGTCGTGCAGACTCTCACAGGCTGGATGGGCCACGTGCTCAAGGAGGAGGGGGGCCGGCTCAAGATCGACCGCAAGCTCGTGGCGCTGCTCGACGCCGCGAGAAGCCAGCACAACATGACCTTCCTGCTCTGAGGCGCTCGCTTTTGCGGATCGGCTTTTCATGCTAGCTGCGTGGTGATGATGATCACCATGCCCCTCGAAGCGCGGGTCGGCCTGTCGTGAGCGCGCCGGTCCCGAGCGACGGCACGGTCGCGGAGCGCATCCGCGTCGTGCGCAACCATCTGGCGCCGGCCGAGCTCGCGGTCGCCAAGGTGATCCTGGAGAACTACCCGACCGGAGGCCTGGTGCCGATCGTGCAGCTGGCGACCGCCGCCGAGGTTAGCGCGCCGACGGTGCTGCGGCTGGTCGGCAAGCTCGGCTTCGACGGCTACGGCGCGTTTCACGAAACTTTGCGCGCCGAAATCCACCAGCGCATCTTCTCGCCCGTCGATGCCTATCCCGATGCGAAGCGGCAGCCGGCGGCAGAGACGCCGGCGGCGCGCGCGCAGGCCGCCTATGTCGACTGCATCCGCTCGACCTTCTCGCATCTCGATGCGAAGGAGCTGAAGGCGGCGGTGACGGCGCTCGCCGACGTCTCGCGGCCGGTGCTGGTGATGGGCGGCCGCATCAGCGCCATCCTGGCGACGCAGCTTGCGACCTATCTCTCGATGCTGCGCAAGGATGTCGTCCAAATCGCCTCCGATGGGACGGAGCGCATCTCCGCCCTCGTGGATCTCAGGCCGAAGACGGTCGTGGTGCTGTTCGATTTCCGCCACTACCAGCAGAGCACGCTCGATTGGGGCCTTGAGGCGGCCAAGCGCCGCGCGCATCTGATCCTGGTGACCGATCAATATCTGTCGCCGCTCGCCTCGCATGCGACGACCTTGCTGACTAGCAGCACCAGGGGGCTCGAGCCGTTCGATTCGATGGCCGGCGGCTTTGCGCTCACCGAGCTCCTGATCTCCGAGGTCGCGCGGTCCCTCGGCTCTCCCGCGCGCAAGCGGCTCGGCGAATTCCTGGCGCTCCAGCAGGCCGACGAGCAGGGCTCGCCGGGCATGACGCCGATCCAGAAAGGGCTGCGTGAGAAGTAGCGGCCTTATGGCCGGTAGCCCGCCGCCGGATGTGGCGCCGCCAGCCGTGCGCGCCCAAACATCTTCTCGCGCAAGGTGCCCGGCTGATACGCCTTCTTGTAGCGGCCGCGCCTGGTCAATTCCGGCACCAGCATGTCGGCGACATCGGCAAAGCTCTCCGGCGACAGCGCGAAGGCGAGGTTGAGGCCGTCGACGCCGGTCTGCTCGACCCAGCTCTCGATGAGGTCTGCAACCTTCCCCGGCGAGCCCACGAACACCGGCCCGATGCCGCCGATGCCGATATGCTCGGCGACCTCGCGCACGGTCCAGACCCGGTCTGGATCGGCGCGGGTGACGTTGTCCATCGCGCTGCGGCCGGCGTCGTTGAGGACGTGGCGGACCTGCTGGTCGAGCTCGTAGGTCGAGAAGTCGACGCCGGTCCAGCCCGACATCAAGGTCAGCGACGCCTCGTGGTCGATGTAGCGGCGATAGTCGGCGAACTTGGCCTCGGCCTCCGCATCGGTCTCGCCGAGCACGACGGTCGCGATGCTGAAGATCACGATGTCGCCCGCCGCGCGGCCGGCCTCGACCGCGGCCTGGCGGATCGCCGCGACGCGCGGCGCGATGATCTTGGCCGATGGGCCCGACATGAACACGCATTCGGCGTGGCGGCCTGCGAACACGCGGCCGCGTGGCGAGGTGCCGGCCTGGTACAGCACCGGCGTCCGTTGCGGCGACGGCTCGGACAGATGGATGGCGTCGAGCTGGTAGTTCTCGCCCTGATGGCTGACGCGGTGGACTTTCGCCGGATCGGTGAAGATGCCGCTGGCACGATCGCGCTTCACGGCATCGTCTTCCCAGCTGCCTTCCCACAGCTTGTAGACCACCTCCATGTATTCGTCGGCGATGTCGTAGCGATCATCGTGGCCGGTCTGGCGCTGCTTGCCCATGCCGCGCGCGGCGCTGTCGAGGTAGCCGGTGACGATGTTCCAGCCGATGCGGCCCTCGGTGAGATGATCGAGCGTCGACATCCGCCGCGCGAACGGGTAGGGCGGCTCGTAGGACAAAGTGCAGGTGACGCCGAAGCCGAGATGCTCCGTCACGGCGGCCATCGCCGAGATCAGCATCATGGGGTCGTTGACCGGCACCTGGATGGCGTGGCGCAGCGCGGCGTCCGGATTGCCGCCATAGACGTCGTAGACGCCGAGCACATCGGCGAGAAACAGCCCGTCGAACCGGCCGCGCTCCAAGGTCTTGGCGAGGTCGAGCCAATAGGGCAAGCGGTTGTAATCGGAGGAGCGGTCACGCGGATGTCGCCACAGGCCGGGCGACTGGTGCCCGACGCAGTTCATCGCAAACGCATTCAACCGGATGTCCGCAGCCATGATGTCCCTCGATCGTGTGGTGCCGACAGATGGCACGCTTCGGCCGATGTTTTCAATTGCGCGTGAGCGCACGGCCGCTTGCGGCGCGCGCAGGCTGGGCTATGGTCGCGATGTGATCAAGCGCGCTGCGAAGCAATGATGGCGCGCGACGGGCGAAGGCCCGGATGTGGGGAGAGGACGAGACTGATGCAGATCCGGATGGCGGCGCTGGCCGCGGTCTTGCTGACGGGGTCAGCAATGTCATGCGCCCATGCCGAGGATTTCAAGGCGAGCTGTGCGGCGCTGGCGCAGGGCTTTTCCGGCAGCGGCCGCATTGTGACGGTGGAGTTCGTCGCGGCCGGCGGCGTCCAACTGGCGCCGCCGGCCCCTGCGGGGGTCACCAGCCCGGCGCCGGATCATTGCCTGATCCGTGGCAAGATTAACGAGCGCACGGGGATCGATGGCAAGCCCTACGCTGTTGGCTACGAGCTGCGATTGCCCGCGACGTGGAATGGCAAGTTCGTCTTCCAGGGCGGCGGCGGCGTCGACGGCGTGCTGCGGCCGGCGCTCGGCCTGTTGACCGGCACCACGCCGCCGAACGCGCTCTCCAACGGCTATGTCGCGGCCTCGACGGACGCCGGCCATCTCGAGGAGCCCGGTCCGCTCGGGCCGTATCTGTTCGGCCTCGATCCGCAGGCGCGGCGCGACAAGGGCTACAGCTCGATTCCGCCGGTGGCGGCCGCCGCCAAGGCGGCGAGCGAGAAGCTCTACGGCAACGCGCCGCGCCGCTCCTACTTCGCCGGCTGCTCCAATGGCGGACGGCAGGCGATGGCGGTGACGCAGCGCTTTCCCGAGCTGTTCGACGGCGTCATCGCCGGCGCGCCCGCCTACCGCGTGCCGCTGGCCGGCATCGACGTGATCGCGCAGGAGCAGGCGTTGTTGGCGATCGCGCCGCCCGGTCCCGACGGCAAGGCCGATGTCGGCAGTGCGCTCACCGACGAGGATTTGAAGCTGGTCGCCGATGGCGTGACCGAGGCGTGCGATGGCGCCGACGGCGCCAAGGACGGCATGGTGCAGGACGTCATGGCCTGCCGCTTCGATGCGGCGGTGCTGGCCTGCAAGGACGGGCAGAACGCGCAGTGCCTGTCGCCGCCCAAGCTGAAGGCCGTCAAGCTGATGTTCGACGGCAGCCGCAACGCCATGGGCGGGTTGATCTATGCGCGCTGGCCCTACGATCCCGGCCTCGCCGCGCCCGGCTGGCGGGCCTGGAAGCTCGGGACGCCCAAGGCCAGCCCGCCGAACGCACGCAATCTCACGCTCATTCCGGGCGGCGTGGCCTATGACTTCATGAGCCCGCCGCAAACGCCCGACGATCTCGTCTCCTGGGTGCGCAATTTCGATCTCGACCGCGACACGCCGAAGGTGATGAAGGGCGCGGATGGCTTCGACGCCGGCATGGAATATGAGGCGGCGACCTCGACCGATCTCGACGCCTTCAAGTCGAAGGGCGGCAAGATGCTGTTCTATCACGGCGTCGCCGATCCGATCTTCTCGGCGCTCGATACGATCGACTATGTCGACCAGCTCAAGACGAAATACGCCGACGCCGACGGCTTCGCGCGGCTGTTCCTGGTTCCCGGCATGAACCATTGCGGCGGCGGACCCGCAACCGACCAGTTCGATCTGTTGAGCGCGCTCGATCAATGGGTGGAAGGCAAGGCGGCCGCACCGGAGGCGATCCGCGCGACGGCGCGGCGTGCGCCGGACGTGCCATGGCCGGGGCGTACACGTGATCTCTGCGCGTTTCCGAAGGTTGTGACCTACAAGGGCAGCGGCAGCCTCGAGGACGCCGCCAATTTCGAGTGCCGCTGAACGGATCGTGCAAGTCGTCCGCATGGCGTGCACGATCGCTTGATGGGTGGTTGACGTGCCGTGCGCGAGCCCCGATCTCCCGGCCAGCGCCGGCCCGCCTTCGCGGCGTCCCATCGGCCCGCATTCGTGTCCTCATGGTTGCCGTCAAGACTCGCGCCTTCACCATCCTGTACGAGTTCGAGCATGCTCAGACCGAGCTGATCGGGAAGTGCGTGGCGTTGAGTGACGGCAAGGCTGGAACGGTGGAGCAGGTCCATCTCGACGAGCTGCATGGTCTGCGCATCTCGATCAGCGGCCATGACGGGCGCTGGCCGGTGTCGACGATCAGGTTTGCGCAGGATTGAGCGGAGCAGGGCGGAGGCGTCAGCGCCGTCTCGCATGCGCGACGGCAAAGCTTTCGATCAGTTGCCGCAGCTTGCTCCGATGCACGAGCCGCGCAGCCTCGGGCGCCGGCAGCCACAGCAGCTTGCGCTCGCCGCGCTCGGGCCATCGCCGATGCTGCTTGGTGACTTCCAGGGGAAACAGCGCCACTTCGCACTGGATCTTGCGCTTGCCCTTGCGCTTGCTGTGCTTGAAACGGCCGAGCGCATGGCGGCTGATCTTGCCGCGCAGGCCGGCCTCCTCATAGGCCTCGATCGCCGCCACCCGGTGCGCGCGCTTGCGCAGCATCGGCGACCCCTTCGGCACTGACCAGCGCCGCTTGCGGCGGGTTGTGATCAGGAGAATGCGAAGTTCCGCGGCTTTGATCCGAAAGGGCAGGGCGGCGAACTGCTTCTGCTTCATGGGACCCCCTTTCATTCCGGTTTTGAACCGCTGCGGCCGACCTTGGTTCCTTTGTCCGCGCAGCCGGCGCCATCCAGATCATTTGATACGTGGCGGTCGCTGCATTGCGACTAACCTTCGGGATGTCGTGTAGCGGAAAGCTGTCCTGCAGCCCAGGGCATCCCGCCATTTCGGATTCACCTATGTGGGTGCGGTGAAGGCGTGATCATCTAGGGTTGCGTACACGTCGAACTTGAACCGGGTCCGGATCGCATGGATGACGTAGAGATTGAGAAGAAACGGCGGCGGCGCGTCAAGCAGACGATGTCGCTTGGCGAGCGGCTGATGCAGACGGCGCGCGAGGCGCGTGATCTCGCCAAGCGACTGCCGCCTGGCATCGAGCAGGCGAGGCAGTTGCGCCGCGCGCGCGAGGCGGAGGCGATCGTCGAGCTCGATCGCTTCCTCACCGCGCCGGCGCGGAGTAGTCCGACGCGGAGGAGCTGACGACGCGCGACGCGGTCGTCGCCTTCGGCTTGCGGCATCGCCGGTCGACAATGTCGCACCTGCATCAATTTGCTGCACAAGAGCACGTTTTGATGCAGGCATCGCTGCTACAACGCGCTTGACAGGTGAGGTGTTCTAAGAGACCGTAACGTCCACGCGTTGGGCACAGCGGCCCTTTGGACGCGAGCACGATCAAACCATTTCCAACGCCGCGCTGTTTCAAGCGTGTTTGGTTGGTGGCGAGGGCGCCCTCGGCTTGACAGCCGACGGGCGCTTTTTTGTTTTTGGGACGCGGGATGACACGGACGACGTTTCGCATCGGGGTGATGTTCTCGACGACGGGCTCGTACAGCGTCGTCGCGCGCTCGATGCTCAACGGCGCCCAGCTCGCGCTCGCCGAGGTCAACGCCGCCGATGGGCCGATCACGCTGGAGCCGGTGGTGGTGAACCCGTCCGGCGATCTCGCGCAATATCGCGCGCTGGCGCGGGAGCTGTTGAGTTCCGGCATCCGCCAAATCGTCGGCTGCTACACCTCCTCGAGCCGCAAGGAAGTGATTCCCTGCTTCGAGAAGTTCGACGGGCTGCTCTGGTATCCCTCGCACTACGAGGGGTTCGAGAGCTCGGACAATGTCATCTACACGGGTGCGGCGCCGAACCAGCACGTGCTGCCGCTGGTCGACTACCTCGCCTCGCGGGTCGGCACCCGCGCCTTCTGCGTCGGCTCGAACTACATCTGGGCGTGGGAGAACAACCGCATCTTCCGCGAGGCGCTGACCGCGCGGGGCGGCACGGTGCTGGCCGAGCGCTATCTCACGGTCGGCGACACCGAGTTCGACCAGGTGATCGCGGCAATCCTGGAGCAGCGTCCCGATGTCGTCTTCAACAACCTGATCGGCACCAGTGCCTACGCCTTCTTCCGCGCTTTCCGCGCCGCCTGCCGCTCCGCCGGCATCGATCAGCCGAACGAGATTCCGGTTGCGAGCTGTACCTTGTCCGAGCCGGAGCTGCAGGAGATCGGCGCCGAGGCGGTCGACGGCCATCTGTCGTCGAGCGTGTATTTCTCCTCGCTGAGCTCGCCGGAGAATGCCGCCTTCATGCAGGCCTATACCGCCGCGTTTCCCGATGGTCCGGTGGTCTCGGCCGACGCCGAAGCCTCCTACATCGCCGTCAAGCTGCTCGCCGCGACGTTGGCGCAGGCCGGCAGCGACGAGTCGCGCCTGGTGCGCTGCGCCGTCGCCAATCAGCGCCTGCTGGCGCCGCAGGGCGAGGTGCGGATCGATCCGCAGACCTATCACGCCTGGCTCACGCCGCGGATCGGCCGCTCCTCGGCCGGCGGCCAGTTCGAATTGCTGCTGGAAGCGCGCCAGCCGATCGCGCCCGATCCGTATCTCGTGCAGTCGTCGCCGCGCTTTGCGACCTCCATGCGTCCACCGCTGCTCCGAATGGTGAAGTCATGACCTTCCGCTTGCTGCAGAACTTCAAGGGTGGCCGCGCGCTGGTGATCACGCGGCGGGCAGGGTGGGAAACCACTCTGGAGTCGACGCTCGCCAAGCTGGGCGTTGCCTGCGAGTATCCCGAAATCGTCGAGGGCCGCGCCCAGCTCGACGTCAGCGCGCTACTGCCCGAGCGCGACATCCTGTTCATTGATGGCGACCTCGAAGGCGCTGTGGCGCTCGAGGTCAATCCCGCCTCGAAGCTGCCGCCGGTGCCGGTGATCGGCCTCGTCGGCGTGGAGGCGCCGAGCCGGCTCAAGGCGCTGGTCAATCTCGGCGCCACCTCGTTCCTGCGCAAGCCGGTGCACGGCGGCGCCGTCTACACCGCGTTGTTTCTCGGCATCAACCAGTTCCTGCTGCGCACCGACATGTACGAGAAGCTGCAGGACCTGGAGAGCCGCCGCCGCGGCCGCAGGGCCGTGATCCGCGCCGTCGTCCTGCTGATGCAGGAGACCGGCCTCAACGACGACGATGCCTATTCCGCGCTTCGCCGCGACAGCATGCGGGCGCGGCAAAGTCTGGAGCTCTATTGCGAGGAGTTCCTGAAGAGACGGGCGATGCCGCCCGATACGCCGGAACGCCCGAGCAGCATCACGCTGCAAGGCGGCAACAAGCAAGCGATGTAGGAGCATCACATGACCAGATCTGGAATGCGGGGGCTGCGTGCCGCAGCCCTCACGGGGACGCTTGTCTTCGCGGCAGGCGCATATGCCGCCGAGGCGCCGATCAAGCTCGGCGTGCTGGAGGACCAGTCCGGCGATTTCGCCGCCGCGACCATCGGCAAGGTCCACGCTATCCAGCTCGCGGCCGAGGAGATCAACAAGGCCGGCGGCATCATGGGCCGTCCGCTGGAGCTCGTGACCTACGACACTCAGTCGGACAACACCCGCTACCAGGAGTTCATGCGGCGCGTGCTGCAGCGGGACAAGGTCGACGTCGTGTTCGCCGGCTTCTCCTCGGCCTCGCGCGAGGCCTACCGGCCGATCGTCGACCAGTTCAACGGCTTCGCCTTCTACAACAACCAGTACGAAGGCGGCGTCTGCGACGGCCACATGGTGGTGACGGGCGCGGTGCCGGAGCAGCAGTTCTCGACGCTGATCCCGTACATGATGCAGACCTACGGCAAGAAGGTCTACACCTTGGCCGCCGACTACAATTTCGGCCAGATCTCGGCCGAATGGGTGCGCAAGATCGTCAAGGAGAACGGCGGCGAGATGGCCGGCGAGGAGTTCATCCCGCTCGGCGTGTCGCAGTTCTCGCAGAGCATCCAGAACATCCAGAAGGCCAAGCCCGACTTCGTCGTGACCCTGCTGGTCGGCACCGCGCAGGCCTCCTATTACGAGCAGGCGGCGTCCGCCAACGTCAACCTGCCGATGGCCTCGTCCGTCAACGTCGGCCAGGGCTACGAGCACAAGCGCTTCAAGCCGCCGAGCCTGAAGGACATGTACGTCACCACCAACTACATCGAGGAAATCGACAGTCCGAAGAGCAAGGAATTCCTGGCCAAGTTCAAGGCCAAGTTCCCGAACGAGCCCTATGTGAACCAGGAGGCCGAGAACTCCTATCTCGCGCTCTATCTCTACAAGCAGATGGTGGAGCGGGCGAAGTCGACCAACCGCGACGAGATCCGCAAGGTGATCGCGATGGGCGACGTCTGCATGGACGCGCCGGAAGGCAAGGTCTGCATCGACCCCAAGAGCCAGCACATGTCGCACACCATCTACCTCGCCAAGGTCGGCGCCGACCACTCGATCTCGTTTCCGAAGGTCTGGGAGGACATCAAGCCGTATTGGCTCGGCGAGGCCGGCTGTGACCTGACCAAGAAGGATCCGATGGCGCAATACACGCCGTCGAATCCGCCGCCGAAGCCCTGATCGGCGGCCGCGGCCGCTCCGGCGTCCCCTCACGCCGGAGCGGCCCGTTGTTTCATCCCCTCACGCATCCGAACCCCACACCGATCGAAGACATGGACATCGCAACCCTGGCATTCTCTGCGCTCTACCAGTTCGGCGACGCGTTCGCCTTCCTGGTGCTCTCGGCCTGCGGGCTCGCGGTCATCTTCGGCATGATGGGCGTGATCAATCTCGCCCATGGCGAGTTCATCATGTGCGGCGCCTATGTCACGGCGGCGACCGTGCATGCCGGCCTGCCGCTGCCGCTCGGCATTCTCTGCGGCACCTTGGCCTCGGCCTTCGTCGGCGTGCTCGTCGAATTGCTGGTGATCCGCCATCTCTATGAGCGCCCGCTCGACACCATCGTCGCCACCTGGGGTCTCAGCCTGATCGCGACGCAGGGCACCCTGATCCTGGTCGGGTCGACCATGGCCGGCGTCGGCACGCCGTTCGGCAGTTTTCAGGTCGGCGCCTATTCCTATTCGATCTACCGCATCGTGCTGTTCGTCGCCGCACTCGCGGTGCTCGGCGCGCTCTATGCCTTGTTCAACTGGACGCGGTTCGGCGTGCTCGCGCGCGCCACCATCCAGGTGCCGCATATGGCTGCCGCGCTCGGTGTCGACACCAGGCTGATCTACAGCCTGACCTTCGCGTGTGGGGCAGGGCTCGCCGGCCTTGCTGGCGGGCTGTACGCGCCGACCATGACCCTGGTGCCGACCATGGGCGCGACCTTCATCATGGAGGCATTCGTCACGGTCGTGATCGGCGGCGCCGACGTCTTCCTCGGCACCGCGCCGGCCGGCGGCATCCTCGCCATCGTGAAGTCCGGCATGACCTCGTGGCAGGGCCAGCTGTTCGGCCAGATCGGCCTCCTGATCGCCGTCATCATCGTCGTTCGGGTCTTGCCGAAGGGCATCTCCGGCTTCGTGCTGCGCGAGCGGACCTGAGGGGCGCCGCGATGACCGGTTTCTTGTCCTTGTTCCGCCGTCTCGAAGGACCGCAGACGCTCGGCCGCGGCCCTGCGTTCTGGGCGCTGTTCGCGCTCGTGCTCGCCGGCGCGATGGCGTACCCGTTGTTCAGCGACGGCTATACGGTCGGCAACACCGTGTACTTCTTCGTCTGGGTGTTCATCGCGCTCAGCCTCAGCCTGATCTGGGGCTATGGAGGCTCGCTGTCGTTCGGCCAGACTGCGTTCTTCGGCATCGCCGGCTATGGCTACGGCATCCTCACCATCAATTTCGGCGCGTCCTACGGCTTCACCTGGATCGCGCTGCTGCTGGCCATCGGCATGGCGGCGCTGGTCGCCGCGCTGCTCGGCTATTTTATGTTCTTCGGCCGCATCGCCGGCGTGTTCCTCGGCATCGTCACCTTGGCGGTGACCTTGATGCTCGAGCGCTTCATGGCCCAGACCGCGGGTCCCGAATGGCGCATCGGGGCCGCCCGGCTGAACGGCTTCAACGGCATGAGCGCGATGCCGCCGCTGACGATTCCCTGGTTCGGCGGCCCGATCGTGCTGTTCGCCGATGTCGGGCTGTACTACGTCGTGCTTGGCATGCTCGTCCTGGTCTATCTCGGCTTGCGCATCCTGATGAACTCCTCGTTCGGCAACGTCATCGTCGCCATCCGCGAAAATCCCGAGCGGGCGGAGATGCTCGGCTACGACATCCGCAAATATCAGCTCATCACCTTCGTGATCGGTGCGGCGCTCGCCGGCCTCTCCGGCGTGCTCTACACGGTGTGGGGACAGTACATCACGCCCTCCAGCATGGGCATGACGGCGGCCTCGCTGCCGCTGATCTGGGTCGCCGTCGGCGGCCGCAGCGATCTCACCGCGACCGTGATCGGCACGCTGGTCGTGCTGTCCGGATTCCAGGCGCTGACGATCTATGGCAGCCAATATGCGCTGGTGTTCATGGGCGTGCTGCTGGTGCTGACCGTGCTGATCGCACCCAACGGCCTCGTGCTCGGGGTGATCAAGGGGATCACAAAGCTCGTCACCCGGCGCAAGCAGGAGGCCGCGTGATGGCGCTGCTGCAGCTCCGCGACGTCAACAAGCATTTCGGCGGCCTGCACGTGACGAATTCCGTCAATCTCGTGCTGGAGCAGGGCGAGATCCACTGCCTGATCGGGCCGAACGGCGCCGGCAAGAGCACCTTGTTCCGGCTGATCCTCGGCGAGCATCATCCCGGCAGCGGCCAGATTTATTTCGCCGGCGAAGACATCACCGCGCTGAAATCCTTCGCCCGCATCCGCCGCGGTCTCTCGGTCAAGTTCCAGGTGCCGGGCGTGTTCAAGGGTCTCTCGGTCCGACAGAACCTGGAGATCGCGCTGCAGAGCCGGCTGCATGGTGCGCCTCTGACCAAGGAGATCGACCGGCTGCTCGCCTTCCTCAACCTCGAAGCCGAGCAGGCGCAGCTCGCCGGCAATCTCAGCCATGGCCAGAAGCAGTGGCTGGAGATCGGGATGGCGATCGCGCTGAAGCCGCGGCTGCTGCTGCTCGACGAGCCGACCGCCGGCATGTCGCCGGAGGAGACGCACATGACCGGCGAGATGGTGCGGCGGCTGAACGCGGCCGGGATGACCGTGCTCGCCATCGAGCACGACATGGCGTTCGTGCGCCAGGTCGCGCAGCGCGTCACCGTGCTGCATCTCGGACAGGTGTTCGCGCAGGGCTCGATCGACGAGATCGTGGCCGACGAGCGCGTCGCGGCGATCTATCTGGGGCAGGCGCATGCGTAAGGAAGTCATCCTCACCACCGTCGGGCTGCGCGCCGGCTATGGCGGCAAGCCGGTGCTGCAGGGTCTGGAGATCGAGGTTCGCGAGGGCGAGATCGTCGCCGTGATCGGCCGCAACGGCGTCGGCAAGTCGACCCTGATGAAGAGCCTGATCGGGCTGGTGCCGGCGATGAGCGGCTCGATCGTCTATCGCGGCGAGGCCGTCGAGCATCTGCCTGCGCACAAGCGCGCGCGGCTCGGCATGGGCTACGTGCCGCAGGGCCGCGACGTGTTTCCGCGGCTGACCGTCGGCGAGAACATCGCGGTCGGCGCTGCGATCAAGGGCGGCGGCATTCCGGAGGAGGGGAAGCAGCGCGTGATCGGCGCGTTTCCGATCCTCAGGGAGCGCTGGAGCCAGCGCGCCGGCACGATGTCCGGCGGCCAGCAGCAGCAGCTCGCGATCGGCCGCGTCCTGATCGCCGATCCCAATCTCATCCTGCTCGACGAGCCCTCGGAGGGCATCCAGCCCAACATCGTCCAGGACATCGCCCGCAACATGGTCGAGCTCAACCGCAGGACCGGCGTCACCATCATCCTCGTCGAGCAGAATCTCGACATGATCCGCGCCATGGCGCAGCGCGCCTACGTCATGGACAAGGGCCGCATCACAGCGAGCCTCGCGCGCGAGGCGCTCGACGACGCCGCCGAGATGCGCCGCCACCTCGCAGTCTGAAGAAACTTGAAACGAGCACAAGGAGAACGAGCATGGCCTGGCAGTCGGAATCGATCATGGCCCGCAAGGGCGTGGCCAAGGGCGAGCGCGGCGCGCACCATCTCATCACCGAACAGGACCAGGGCAAGTATCACTACGTCTACGGCCCCTATGTCGATCCGGTGCTGATCATCGACCCCGGCGCCGTGGTCTCGGCCGAAACGCATGACGCGTTCGAGGGGGCGATCAAGCATGAGACCGACAGCCCGTCGAAGATCCTGAATTTCCCGTTCCTCAACCCGCAGAACGGACCGATCTACGTCAATGGTGCCGAGAAGGGCGACACGCTTGCCGTGTACATCGAGAGCATCGTCCCGCGCGGGCCGCAGCCGCGCGGCACCACCGTGATCATGCCGGAGTTCGGCGGGCTGGTCGGAACGGGGAATACCGCGTTGCTCAACCCGGCGCTGCCCGAGCGCGTGAAGAAGTTGGAGATCACGGCCGAGAAGGGCACGGTCTGGAACGACAAGATCACGCTGCCCTATGAGCCGTTCATCGGCACCATCGGCACCTCGCCCGAGATCGAGGCGATCTCCTCGCTCGTGCCGGACTATTACGGCGGCAACATGGATCTGCCGGATGTCGGCACCGGTGCGATCATCTATTTGCCGGTGAATACCAAGGGCGCGCTGCTCTATCTCGGCGATTGCCACGCCGCGCAGGGCGACGGCGAATTGTGCGGCGTCGCGATCGAGCATCCGACCGTGACGACGGTGCAGGTCGACCTGATCAAGAACTGGAGCATCGCCTGGCCGCGGCTGGAGACCAAGGATGTCATCATGACCATCGGCTCGGCCCGGCCGATGGAGGACGCGGCGCGTATCGCCTATCGCGAGCTGTGCCGCTGGATGGCCGCCGATTACGGTTTCGACGAGATCGACGCCTACATGCTGCTGACGCAGGCCGGGCGCGTCCGGCTCGGCAACATGGTCGATCCAAAATACACGCTCGGCGCGTCCATCAAGAAGCACTTCCTGGTCTGAGGCAGCAGACAATGTCGTTGACCTACAAGGTTGCCACCGTTCAGTTCGAGCCCACACTGGGCGAGAAGGAGCGCAACATCGAAGGCCTGCTCGCGCTGTGTGAGCAGGCGGCGTCCTCCGGCGCGAAGCTGATCGTGACGCCCGAGATGGGAACGACAGGCTATTGCTGGTACGACCGCGCGGAAGTGGCGCCTTATGTCGAAAAGGTGCCGGGTTCGACCACGCACCGCTTCGCGGCGCTGGCCAGACGGCATGATTGCTACATCGTCATCGGCATGCCGGAGGTCGATGACGACGACATCTACTACAACAGCGCGGTGCTGATCGGCCCCGACGGCGTGATCGGCCGGCACCGCAAGACCCACCCTTACATCTCCGAGCCGAAATGGGCCGCCGCGGGCGACCTGCACAACCAGGTGTTCGAGACGCCGATCGGCCGCATCGCGCTCCTGATCTGCATGGACATCCATTTCGTCGAGACGGCGCGGCTGATGGCGCTCGGCGGCGCCGACATCATCTGCCACATCTCGAACTGGCTCGCCGAGCGGACGCCGGCGCCGTACTGGATCAGCCGCGCCTTCGAGAACTCCTGCTACGTGATCGAGAGCAACCGCTGGGGGCTGGAGCGCACCGTGCAGTTCTCCGGCGGCAGCTGCGTCATCGCGCCCGATGGCAGCCTGCCGGCCGTGATCGACAAGGGCGACGGCGTTGCCTTCGCCGAGATCGATCTCGCATGGGCACGGGCACGCAAGGTGCTCGGCGAGCCGGTGTTCGCGCAGCGCCGGCCGGAGCTGTATCCCGAGCTGCTCACCAATACCTACAGCTGGAACCCGCGCGACTTCTTCGGGCTCTATGGCCATCAGCCATGGCCGGTGGGCAAGCGCTCCCGGATCAGCGCGGCGCAATTCGCGCCGAGCTCCGACGTCGCGGCCAATCTCGCCCGTATCGCCGAACTGGCGGCTGCGGCGAAGGGAGAGGGCGCCGAGCTGGTGGTCTTCCCGGAACTTGCGGCAACGGGGCTGACCGATCCGGCCGAAACCGCCGAGCCGATCCCGGGCCGGATCACGGGGACGCTGACCGGGATCGCCGCGGAGCAGGGGCTCACGCTGGTCTGCGGTCTTGCAGAACGAGACGGGAACACCATCTATAATTCGGCCGTCCTGGTCACACCCGACGGTAAAATCACCACCTACCGCAAGACGCACCTCACCACGGCCGAGCGCAGCTGGGCCACGGCGGGAGACGACTGGACCGTTGTCGATACCCCGATGGGGCGGATCGGCATCCTGATCGGCCATGACGCGGCGTTTCCGGAAGCGGGCCGGGTGCTCGCCTTGCGCGGCTGCGACCTGATCGTGTGTCCTTCGGCGGTGAAGGGGACTTTCAGTGCGGCGCATGCAGGGACCGAGGTGATGCAGCCGGCGCCGATCCCGACCGGGGCCGACGCGCATCATTGGCATCACTTCCGCGTTCGCGGTGGCGAGAACAACGCCTACTTCGCATTCGCGAATGTGTGCGACGCCGCGAATGAGGATCGCGGGCTGAGCGGCGTGTTCGGTCCAGATACGTTTGCGTTTCCGCGTCGCGAGGCGATGGTCGAGCGCGGGGAGGGGATTGCGACGCTCGAGATCGACACCAGCAATCTCGACAGCGTCTATCCGACCAACGTCGTCCGGCGCAAAGATCTCGTCTGCATGCGCATGCCGCACTCGTATCGCGCGCTGGTGCAATCCAAGGCGAGCAATTTTTGAGCTTGCGCGCGCGTTCCGTTTCAAAATGGAACGGAAGCCGTGTGTGACAGCGCGCAGAGCGGGGTGCGACCGCGCTGTCCACATTTCTTCACAGCCGTCGCAAAAAGTTCTTGCACGGGATGCGGCATCGCACTATCTCACCACCACGCCAGCCGGACATCACTGATGACTGAGGCCCCCGAACTTCCGGGACCAACGTTGTTTTCCTTGATGTTTCTTCTTCCGACTGGCTCTTGAGTTTTTCTTCAGAAAAGCTCTTGACCGTCTCGAAAAATCAGCTATTTGAAGCGCCCCGGCAACGGAGACTTCGACGGCGAAAGAGACCGAAGAAGGTGCACTAATTAGTTCGGAGCGACTGAGTTCGCGAACTAACAAGTGCGGGCTGTTTGACAAGTGAAGATGAAGAAAGAGAAACGTGGACGGCGGAGTCCTTGCGGGTCTCGGGATTGAGGGCTTCGGCTTTTGGTTCTGAGATCGGACGAGAAGACTTCGGCGGACAATGTTTCAAAGGTAACACCATGGTCTT
>NZ_JBNPUZ010000031.1:0-36739 GCF_051168435.1 Bradyrhizobium sp. HKCCYLR20261 | reverse complement strand
CGAGGGCGTTGTATCAAGCAGCGCGGCGCGCGGCGGCATGATGCTAAGAGTTTCACGGCAGCGCGACGATAGGCACGCTTCCGCCCTGGAGGCTGCCGCTTGCCTACCCTACTCGCTCGAGCAATATCGGTGACTGACTCACGCTTGTCATTGCGATGCGGCCCGTGGTTGAATACCGCTGGGGCGGGGGAATGTCGGCGATGTTCATTGCATTTTTCGGGGCGGCGCTGGATCGGTCCCTACGCTGGCTGCTCGCAGGCCTGGCAATCGCGCTGACAGCAGGCTGCTCATCGGTCCCGATCGGGAACGAGGCCGCCAAGCCGCCGGAGGCGCCGCGAGCTGGTTATGCGACGCTGCATGTCGGTCGGCCCACCGGCTTCAACGTCAGCGTCTTCCCGGTGACGATCGACATCGATGGCAAGACGGTCGGCTCGCTCGCGCCGGGGCGCTACATGACTGTCGAGCTTGCACCCGGCAAGCATACGCTCGAGGTGCCGAACAACGCGTGGAGCCGCGCCATCAACGGGATTCCCCATCAGGTCGAATTCACCACCGCGGCCGGAAAAACCTACTACGCGTTGCCGACCGAATGGAATTCCGGCAGCACGCAACGCGTGACCATGGTCGGCTCCGCCGTCGTCGTCGATCGCGTGGCCGATCATCACAGAAGCTTCTCGGTCCAGGAGGCGACAACGCCGCCGGCGGAGTTCGCACGCCTGAGCTACGCGACGCCATAGTCCAGCGATGGCCGTCCGCTTCACCATCCTGCCCGGACCGCAAGCGCGCTGATCGGCATCGATGCGCCGCGTCAGCCATGCACCATCGGTAACGCATGCCTGCTCGCGCGCATTTGCCGCATGTTTCGCGGCGCCCTGCCTTCAAATTGAACGACACCGCATGGACACAGGCCGCGCCCCAAGGAAGGGGCCGATTTGTTGCCGGAGTTTGTCGATGCCTCGTTTCACCACAACCTGTATTGCATCCAGCCTTGCCGCCGCGGCGCTGATGGCCGCCACGCCGGCCCGCGCCGGCTATTACATCCTGCGCTGGGACAACACCGGCATCTGCCAGGTCTGGAGCGAGGCGTTCACGTTCAGGCCGGTGCAGTGGCCGTCGCGCTACCAGATCATCAGCCGCGTCGTGCCGACCTTCAACGACGCGGTGACGCTGCAGGTGAAGCTAAGGCGCCAAGGCCGCTGCACACTCTGAGCCCGCCCAGAGCAGCCCCGCATCTGCACGCCGGGAGGCGCGCGTCCGGCGCCTCCTCCATCAAGACGACACCCCATCGTCACATCGCCGAGATCGCTGTGAACGGCGCCGCGTCGTGGCTTGCGCGACGCGCCCTTTTGTCGCACCACTTTCGCCCAAGGCCGGCCTCGCGCTCGCCTTCGCCAGCCCGCGACCGCGGGCCGCCGTCGTTCGTTTGAGGAGATTGACGATGCGTCGCCTGACCACTCTCGCTGCCGCCGCGGCCCTCGCCGCCGCCTCGATCGCCACGCCTGCCTTCGCGGCGCCCGCGCCGAAGAGCGGCTACTACGTGATCCGCTGGGACAACACCGGCATCTGCCAGATCTGGAACACCGAGCTGCAGTCGAAGCCGGTGGAATGGCCGTCGACCTACAAGATCGTCTCCAAGCCGGTGCCGACCTTCGTCGAGGCGACCAACATCCAGCTCAAGCTGCGCGACGAGCGCCGCTGCTTCCTGTAAGCCGCGTCCCACCCGGCACGCCGCCTGCCCTGGTCAGGCGGCGGCGACCGGGCTCGCCGGCATCGCGACGAAGCCGGGTAGTTCCGTGATCCGCCCCAGCCAGGCGGTCACATTCGGATAGGGTGTGAGCGAGACGCCGCCTTCCGGCGCATGCGCGGTGTAGCTGTAGAGCGCGACATCGGCGATGGTCGGCGCGTCGCCCGCGAGCCAGGGCCGGCGGCCGAGCTCCTGCTCCATGACAGCGAACAGGCCGTTGGCGAGCTGGTGCGCGCGTTCCATGTCGGTCGGCGCGCCGAACAAGGTTGCGATCCGCGCTGCCGCTGCGCCGAAGGCGAGCGGTCCCGCCGCCGCCGACAGCCAGCGCTGCACCTGCGCCTGCGCGAGCGGATCGCGCGGCAGCCAGCGGCCGGAGGCGTCGTAGCGGTTCGCGAGATAGACCAGGATCGCGTTGGAATCGGGGATCACGGCGTCGCCGTCGACCAGCACCGGCACCTGCCCGAACGCATTGAGCGCGAGATAATCCGGCCGCTTGTGCGCGCCGCCCTTGAGGTCGACATCGACATACTCGCAGTCGAGCCCGAGCAGATGCAGCATCAGCTTGGCGCGATGCGAGTGGCCGGAGAGGGTGAATTGATACAGACGACGTTGCGACATGCGGGGCTCCCTGTGTTGCGCCTGACCTAGACCACGGCCGCTGCGGCAACAATGCAGCCCTCTCGCAACAGCTTGTTGCGAGGCCAGCAATAATGCACAAGGCGCCATGGACCGCCTGCCCGACCAGCTTCAGCCCGGCCTGCGCCTCGTCTTCGCCGGCACCGCCGCGAGCGAGCGCTCGGCCGCGACCGGGCACTACTACGCGCATCCCGGCAACCGCTTCTGGCGCACGCTGCATGCGACAGGGCTCACGCCGCGGCTGTACCAGCCGGAGGAGTATCCCACGCTGCTTCAGCTCGGCATCGGCTTCACCGATCTCTGCAAGCAAGGGGCGGGCATGGACCATGTCGCGCTGAAGGCCGGCGTCGATGTCGCGGGCTTCACAGTGAAGATCAGGCAGTACCGGCCGGCGACGGTGGCCTTTACCAGCAAGAAGGCCGCAAGTCTGTTCTACGGCAGCCCGACCAGCGCCATCGCGCTCGGCCGGCAGCCGGAGCAGGATGATTTTCCGACCATGTTCGTGCTGTCTTCGCCGTCGGGCGCCGCGTCGGGTGCGTGGACGCCGCAGCCATGGTTGGAGCTGGCGGAGCATGTGCTGAAGACGGCCTAACACGCGGCGCCAGTGATGATCGGTAGGGTGGACAAAGCAATCGCTCGCAGGGCGGTGGCGTGCCCACCATGCATCGGCGCACTCAGCAGCAAGACGGTGGCCACGGCGCGCGACGGAGCACAGCAGACAATGAAGGTCACGGGCGCGCCTTTGCCCACGCTACGCAGTGTGGACTGCATGCCCATCTTGCTCACAGGGCTGGTGAGACCGTGCCGTCTTCCCTTAGCCGAGAACATCTCCACGGCGCCGGTCTCTCCACTCCCCTCCCCCCTGCGGGGAGGGGTCGGGGGGGTCTCCGGAAGTCTGTCCGGTGATTTCAGATCACCTGGACCGGCCTGCCTCAAACGAAACTCATCGCCCGCGGACCCCCACCCCCAACCCCTCCCCGCAAGGGGGAGGGAGCTCACCGCCGACGCGGCAGGCACTCGGCCCTCTCAAGGCGTATTCGTCTTTGCCGAAAATACTTCTTGCCTATTTTCCGAAATCATGATTATCTCTCTCAACCCGCCTCATGCAGAGGGACGTACGCGTCGTCACGATACGTGGAGGTGGGCCGCGGTGGACGTGAGGGCTGCGCCGGACGAGCGCCGGTCGTCACGTACGGCGAAGTCGTGATGTCCTGATACCCCGATGCTGGTATCACGCGGGCGGCGATGCGAAGGCAGCGCGTCCGTCATGGTGGCCAACAAGCCCGGCGCACCAGGGAGACCACGTATAAGCCGTCAAACCATGCGCGCAGGGAAGGCCGGGATGTCCCAGCCGAGCCTGTGGTTCTGCCGCGTGCTTTTCTTGTTGCACGCGGACCATGGGAGCGGCGAGCTCCCGGTCTTCCCTGCCCCTCTCGGGTTTCGATGGGGCGCTCACAAACGCAAATCTCGCGCACGATGTGCGGCGAGAACGTGGAGTCGTGAGCAGGAGATCGATGATGCGCCGCGCGACCAACTCAGGAAAAACTGTCATCGCCCGCGCAGGCGGGCGATCCAGTATTCCAGAGGCGGTTGTGATTGAGCCGATGAGCCGCGGCGTACTGGATCGCCCGGTCAAGCCGGGCGATGACATCTCGTGTGATGGCGCTCACCGAGCTACATCGCCACTACCTGATCGTGATCGCGAGCCCCGACAGATCGACATTCGCCAGCAGGCCGACCTGCTCGCCGGACAGCTCCAGCACCGCGCCCTTCTGGTTGGTCAGCACGATGCCGCGGACGCCGCGGCCGACGGCGAGGCCGGCGCCGGCCGCGCCGTAGACACCCTCGACATCCGACGGGCGCCAGATGTTGCTGACACGGCCGCGCAGCACCGTGCGCGAGCCGCCGAACACGAGGCCGTAGTCGATGCCGCCGGTCGACAGCGGATAGGCGCGGCCGTGGAAGTTCAGCACGCCGCTGCCGCCGGAGCCGCCGATGATCCATCCCGCCTTGTAGATGGTCAGCGTGATGAAGCCGCCATCCGCGTGCGCCGTGGCGGGAATGACGGCGCCGCAAGCGGCCGTCAGCGCCACCAGAAGACCGCGAAGCGAGGATGCAATTTTCATGAATGAAGTCTCCAGCGAAGTGAGCTTTTCAGCGTGATTATGAGATGCGCGAAGGTGCGGTATTTCGGTGGCCGCGCGCGGCGATCGCGCCCCACCAAGCGAATCGATCGGGCCGAATTTAGCCCTTTACGCGGCCATGCGCATGCGAGGCCGCGAGTGTGGTCGAAATGCCGCCCTCGCCGTGGCGACACAGGTTTGAACCGGTTCCATGACGAACGACACTGAAGGGGGTGTCCGGGCCAAGCGCCCGGCCCGGCTCCGGCAAGCCGCAGGCGCCGCCGGAGCCCCGCATTCACTTAGCCATTTGAGGAGCCTTCCTGATGACCCGCATTTCGCTGCTGTGTACCACTGCCGCTATTGCCGGCGCCGCTCTCTCCGCTGCGACGCCTGCGAGCGCCGCGCCCTATCACCTGATCCGCTGGAGCGACACCGGCTTCTGCCAGGTGTGGGACAACGGCGTGCCGACCACGCCGTGGCCGGGCAACTATCAGACCGTCAGCACCAAGGTGCCGACCGTGATCGAGGCGCTGGCGATGAAGGAGCATCTGCTCCGCCACGGCCACTGCAAGTTCTGACACGGCATCCCCGATCGATGCGGGACGGAGCGGCGTGGCCTGCTCCGTCCCTCGCCCCTTTTGCGCCGCGTTGTGGCGAAATGGGTCGAGACCCCAGCGAAACAATGGCACTTTCGGGGTATTTCGGGCCGGTTGGCTCGCTGCGCCCCCGTGTTAAGGCCCCGTTAACCTTGTCCGACCACGGTGATTTACGGGCTGGATGTTTAGTTGGTCTCGATGTTTTCGCGTCGTCTCGAGCGTCGGCGCGGGCGTTGATCGGGAGGAGTTATGTCGCAAGAGTTGTCAGCCGATACCGCAAGTCCCTCACTCGTACCCCTCGTCATGCCGCCGTCGCCATCGGCTGCGGAGGTTCTGCCGCTGTTGATCGGCACGCCCTTGTCGGAGATCGAGCGCGAGCTCATCGTCCAGACCTTGGCGCGCTGCAATGGCAATCGTACCCACGCCGCAAGGCTGCTCGGCATGCCCGTTCGCACCCTGCGCAACAAGATCCGCAGCTACACGGCCGACGGCATCGCGGTGCCTGCCTATACGGCCTGATCCGACGGCGACCGCCCGATATCCCATCGAGTGGAACTCATCAGGATGCGTCGCCGATTGATGTTGATCAGTCGGCCTCGCAGCCCTCCTGCAATTGCTGCGATCATCACGGCTCTGTTAGGCTTTGCCGCGAATCAGAGCTTGGTAGCGGAGTTGCGGTAGTGGCAAGGAATCCGGCCGGACGCGGCCTGCAGGGCCCGGTGGGTCCACGTGGCCCGCAAGGGCAGCCCGGACGGCGCGGACCGGATGGTCAGCGCGGCAAGCCCGGCCCCGACGGCAAGCCGGGAGCTCCGGGCAAGCCTGGCCCGCAAGGCCCACGCGGCGAACAGGGCCCGCCGGGCAAGCCGGGTCCCGAAGGACCGCAAGGACCCCGTGGAGATCAAGGCCCGCGCGGTGAACAAGGGCCGCCCGGCACCTTGCCGACGATCGATCAGCTGATGCCCTGGCTCGAGCAGATCTTCGCCGCCTATGACGACTACAAGCGCAACCGGGATCGCGAGGCGCATGAGCGCGATGCGCAGCTGATCGCGGTGCGCGACATCTTCGCTTCGACCGAGCACGACGAGGCGCTGGAAGAGGCGTTCGAGGACGACGATCCGCACGAGATCGACGTTCCCAAGAAGAAGAAAAAGAAGAAGGGCAAGAAAAAGAAGAAGCACGGCAAGAAGGCCGCCGCGCGCGAGGACCAGGACGACGAGTTCTGAGGTGTCCGCTTTGCCGTGGCGCCTGCCGGCTCAGCGCGGTCCGAACCGCGCCGCCGACCGCTCCCGCGCCTTGGCCGCCTCGATGTCGCGATCGCGCGGCGGAGCCTGGGTGTGCAGCGAGGTCAAGAGCCGCCGCGCCGCGCTGGCGACGTCCTCGACCGCGGTTGCGAAGGCGGCCTCGTTGGCCTGCGACGGCGTGTTGAAGCCTGAGAGCTTGCGCACGAACTGCAGCGCCGAGGCCTGGATTTCAGCCTCCGTGGCCGGTGGCTCGAAATTGAACAGCGTCTTGATGTTGCGGCACATGACGGTTGGATTCCGGTGCTGAACGACGTCGAGGACCGTGCTATCATGCCCCCGAGGCGGCCGGAAGAGTCGCACAGGATCAGGGGGAATGTATGGTTCGATCGCTTGCCGCCGTCTTTGCCGTCGTCATCGTCTTTTGCGCGCCGGCCCGCGCCGCCGACTATCCCGCCCCGAAGCAGGGCGACGTCGTCATCAAGGATTTCAAGTTTCACACCGGCGAGACGCTGCCGGAGCTGAAACTCCACTACACCACCGTCGGCGAGCCCACGGGGCAGCCCGTGCTGGTGCTGCACGGCACCGGCGGCTCCGGGGCCAGCATGCTGGGACCGACCTTCGCCGGCGAATTGTTCGGCAAGGACCAGCCGCTCGACGCGAGCAAATACTACATCATCATCCCCGACAGCATCGGCCACGGAAAATCGTCGAAGCCGTCGGATGGGATGAAGACCAAATTCCCGGCCTATGACTATGCCGACATGGTCGATGCCCAGCACCGGCTGCTGACCGAGGGGCTCGGCATCAAGCATGTCAGGATGATCATCGGCAATTCGATGGGCGGCATGCACAGCTGGGTGTGGGCGACGCGCTATCCGGAGTTCATGGACATCGCAGTGCCGATGGCCTCGCAGCCGACGGAGATGGCGGCGCGCAACTGGATGCTGCGGCGGATCATGCTGGAGACGATCCGCAACGATCCCGACTACAATGGCGGCAACTACACGACCCAGCCGCGGATGATGAAATACGCCGTCACGGCCTATGGCACCGCGACCGCCGGCGGCACGATCGCCTATCAGGTGGCAGCGCCCACGGCGGCCAAGGCCGACAAGCTGGTCGAGGAGCGCCTCGGCACGCCCATTCCCACCGATGCGAACGACTTCCTCTATCAGTGGGGCTCGTCGCAGGACTACAATCCGTCGGCCGATCTCGACAAGATCAAGGCGACCGTGCTGCTGATCAACTCGGCCGATGACGAACGCAATCCGCCGGAGACCGGCGTTACCGCGGACGCCATGAAACGCGTCGCCAACGGCAAGGTACTGCTGATCCCGGCGTCGGCGGAGACCCGCGGCCATCTCACCACCGGCTTTGCCAAATTCTACGTCGAGCCGCTGCGCGAGTTGCTCGCGACGGCGCCGCAGCGCGGCATGTAGCGGGGGAAGGAGCCTCGAATGCGCGGAATCGTTCTGGCCGTTCTGATGCTCGGGGCGCTCGCCTCCGCGCCCGTCGCGCTCGCCGTCGACAACGGTCAGTTCGAGAACGTGCCCCCGGACATCCGCGCCTGGTTCAAGAGCGTGATCGCGCCCAACGGCGTCCCTTGCTGCGATGTCTCCGACGGCCACCGGACCACCTACGACGTCCGCGACGGCACCTATTGGGTGCCGATCGAGGGCCGCTGGATGGCCGTGCCCGAGCGCGCCATCATCCGCGACCGCGGCAATCCGATCGGCGAGGCGGTGGTGTGGTACGTCCACCATCGCGGCGACATCATCATCAGCTGCTTCGTTCCGGCGGATGCCGTGTGACATGAACGCAGCGAGGTCAGCGCTTGGGACAGCGAGATGACGGAGGCACCGCGCGACGATCGGCGCCGCGCCGTGATGCGCTGGCTGATGGCGGAATTCTACGCGGCGGCCGGCATCGCGCATCTGGCGATCCCCGAGCCGTTCCTGCGGATCACGCCGTCCTTCGTTCCGTTCGCCCCGCAGGTCATTCTGCTCACAGGCATCTGCGAACTCGCGGGCGCGGCCGCGCTGGTGACGACACCGATGCGGCGCTGGGCGGGGATCGGGCTCGCGGCTTACGCGATCTGCGTGTGGCCCGCGAACTTCAAGCATGCGTTCGAGGCGATCGACCTGCCGTTGCTCGGCAGCAGCTGGCTCTATCACGGCCCGCGGCTGGCGTTCCAGCCCGTGCTGGTGTGGTGGGCGCTGTACAGCGCCGGCATCATCGATTGGCCCTGGCGCCGTCCACCTGATCACGTGAAATAATTCGAGGAGCCGAGCCGTGAGCGCCCCAGCCGATAACGATCTCGCAGCGATCTATCCGAAGCCTCATGAGCGCGTGCTCGCGAAGGTGCGCCCCGGGCTCGACGTCCACAGCCGGACGTTCATCGCGATGTCGCCGTTCTGCGTGATGGCCACCTCCGGCCTCGACGGCAGCGTCGATGCCTCGCCGCGCGGCGGTCATCCCGGCTTCGTCCAGATCGACGGCGACCAGCGCCTGCTGCTGCCGGACCGTCCCGGCAACAACCGCATCGACAGCCTGCGCAATTTGACGGAAGGCTCAGGCCAGGTGCAACTGATCTTCTTCGTGCCAGGCCTCAACGAGACCCTTCGCGTCGGCGGCACGGCCGCGCTGTCGACCGATCCCGATCTGCTGGCGCAGCTCGAAGAGTTCGGCAAGCCGCCACGCGCGGCGCTCGTGATCACCGTGCAAGAGGTCTACTTCCATTGCGGCAAGGCGATCATGCGCGCGAAGCTCTGGTCGCCGGATGCGAAGGTCCCGCGCTCGGCGATGCCGAGCATCAGCGACATCATCTATGATCAGACCAAGCTCGGCGCGCCGGAGGCTCAGGACGTGATCGATGCGCGCTGGCGCGAGCAGCTGTGAGTTCCGCTGCTGCTACTCATTTGCAGTCGCGATCAGTCAAGTAAACCACCGTGCTCACGCAGCTGTGCAGGTGCGGAGCGAGAGGAAGTTGGGTATGAAGCGCGTCATCGCATCAAGCTGAGATTCCTCACCACCATGACCGGGCGTTTTGTTCGATCGACTGCAGCGCCCCTCGCGCGCGCCCTCCTGGCGCTCGCGCTGTCGGCCATCGCGGGCGCGGCGGCGGCCGATGAGGAGCTGAAACTCACGCCGGAGCAGGCGCAGAATCTCGGCGTCCGTGTCACGCATCCGATCTCGAGCCGGCTCGACAAGACGCTTCCCTACCCCGCGCAGCTCGTCATTCCGACACCGCAGCTCTGGGTCGTCAGTGCGCCGGTGTCGGGCATGATCACCAATCTCGCCGTCGCCCGCGGCGATCGCGTGGCGGTCGGCCAGCCGCTGCTGACGATGGAAAGCCCGAGCTTCGTATCGCTGCAGCGGGACTATCTGCATGCGCTGGCGCAGGAGGTGCTCGCGGTTCAGCAACTCAAGCGCAACGCGGATCTATATGACGGCAAGGCCATCCCGCAGCGCGTTCTGGAGTCGAGTCAGGCCGAGGCACGACAGGCCAGCATCGTGGTCGCCGAGCGGCGGCAGATGCTGCATCTCAGCGGGCTGTCAGACGAGGCGATCTCGCGGCTGTCCAACGAGGCCGCGATCAGCACGACGCTCACCGTGACCGCGCCGCGCGCGGCGTCGGTTGTCGAGATCACGGTGTCGCCGGGCCAGCGCCTCGAGCAGGCCGCCTCGCTGGTGAAGCTCGCACGGCTGTCGCCGCTGTGGGCGGAGATCGCGATACCTGCCACCAGCATCGGCGCCATCAAGACCGGCGCCAGGGTCGACATCGACGGCTACGCGACGCCTGGTCAGGTGATCCTGGTGTCCGAGACGACGGACGCGGCGACGCAGACCATCCTGGTGCGCGCTGAAATTCCGAACAACGGCGAGCTGCATCCCGGCCAGATGGCGGCCGCGCGCATCGGCTTCATCTCTGCCGGCGAGAGCGCCTGGGAAATTCCCTATAGCGGTCTCGTCCGCCGCGGCGACCAGGCCTCGGTGTTCGTCGCCACGCAGGGCGGCTTCCGCCTCGTCGCGGTGACGCTGCTCGCCGAGGACCAGGATCACGTCGTCATCTCCGGGCCCATCACCGACAAGGACGACATCGCCACCGGCGGCATCTCCGCGCTGCGCGGCATTCTCGCGCGGCTGGGACAATGATGCTGGAGCGCCTGGTCGCTTTCGCGCTGTCGCAGCGGCTGTTCGTCCTGCTGAGCACACTGCTGGTGATCGGCGCGGGCGCCGTGGTGCTGCCGAGCCTTCCAATCGACGCCTTTCCCGACGTCTCGCCTGTGCAGGTGAAGATCATCATGAAGGCGCCCGGGCTCACGCCCGAAGAGGTCGAGCAGCGCATCACCGTGCCGATCGAACTGGAACTGCTCGGGCTGCCGAACAAGAAGATTTTGCGATCGGCAACGAAGTACGCTCTCGCCGACATCACCGTCGATTTCGAGGATGGCACCGATATCTATTGGGCACGCAATCAGGTCTCGGAGCGACTGTCGAATGTTTCGCGCGACTTTCCGGAAGGCGTGAGCGGCGGCCTCGCGCCGATCACGAGCCCGCTGGGCGAGATGTTCATGTTCACGATCGACAGTCCCGACCTGTCGCTTGCGGAGCGGCGGACTCTGCTCGACTGGGTGATCAGGCCGGCGCTGCGCACCGTGCCGGGCGTGGCCGACGTCAATTCGCTCGGCGGCTATGTCCGCGCGTTCGAGATCGTGCCGCGCAATGATGCGCTGGCAGCGCGCGGAATTTCCTCGGAGCTGTTCCGCAAGGCCATCGAAGCCAACAGCCGCAACGACGGCGCGGGACGCGTCAACCAGGGCGAGGACAGCGCGCTGGTCCGCATCGAAGGCAGCATCCGCGGCATCGACGACATCAAGGCCATCGTGGTCGACACACGCGACGGCATCCCGATCCGGGTCAGCGACGTCGCCCGCGTCAAGATCGGCGCCCTCACCCGCTATGGTGCGGTGACGATCGACGGCAAGGGCGAAACGGTCGAGGGGCTGGTGCTGGGCCTGCGCGGAGCCAATGCCGGACAACTGGTCCGCGATGTCCGCGCCCGGCTGGAGCAGCTGAAGCCCACGCTGCCCGCGAGCGTCAGCATCAACGTGTTCTACGACCGCAGCCGGCTGGTCAACCGCGCCGTCGGCACGGTCGTCCGGGCGCTCGCCGAGGCGACTGTGCTGGTCGTCGTGCTGCTGCTGCTGTTCCTCGGCAATTGGCGGGCGTCGCTGGTGATCGCGCTCAGCCTGCCGCTCGCGATCATGATCGCGCTGATCGTGATGTGGGCCGTCGGCATGTCCGCCAACCTGATGAGTCTCGGCGGTCTCGCGATCGCGATCGGCATGCTGATCGACGCGTTGGTCGTCGTGGTCGAGAACATCGTCGGCAATCTCGGCAAGCACGACCGCGCGAGCACGACGCCGCTCGTCCACATCGTCTACCGTTCCGTCTGCGAGGTCCTGCAGCCGGTCGCCTCCGGCGTCCTGATCATCATCATCGTCTTCGTCCCGCTTCTGACGCTGCAGGGGCTGGAGGGCAAGCTCTTCATCCCGGTCGCGCTCGCCATCATCTTCGCGCTTGCCGCATCGCTGCTGCTCGCGCTGACGATGCTTCCGGTCGCGACCTCCTTCGTCGTCACATCCGCGTCGCACGAGGATCCGTGGCTGATCCGGGCCGCGCAACGCATCTATGCGCCAGCATTGGAATGGGCTCTCCGGAACGAACGCAAGGTCATTGTTGCCGCGCTCGCCGCCCTCATCGCCGCCGGATACGGCTACGCTCAGCTCGGCAAGACCTTCATGCCGACGATGGACGAAGGCGACATCATCGTCAGCGTCGAAACGCTTCCGTCCGTCAATCTGGACGAATCGCTTGCCATCAACGCCCGACTGCAGACGGCCCTGATGAAGGTGCCAGATGTCGCCGGCATCATCGCGCGCACCGGCTCCGACGAACTCGGTCTCGATCCGATGGGACCGAACCAGACCGATACCTTTCTCGTGCTCAAGCCGGCGGAACAGAGGCAAAGCACGGATCGCGACGCGCTGCTGCACAAGCTGCGCGAGGTCCTGAGCGGCTTCCCCGGCGTCTCGCTCAGCTTCACGCAGCCGATCGACATGCGCGTGCAGGAAATGATCAGTGGCGTTCGCGGCGACGTCGCGGTCAAGATCTTCGGGCCTGATATCGGTAAGCTGAACGAGATCGCCGCGAAGCTGTCGTCCATCCTGTCCGAGGTCGAGGGCTCGCAGGACGTGTACACGACGTTGAACGAGGGTGCGCAGTACTACACGATCGCCGTCAACCGGATGGAGGCTGGCCGCCTTGGACTGACGGTGGACTCCATCGCCGCCTCGCTGCGCACGCAGATCGAAGGCCGAACGATCGGCACCGCGCTCGAGGAGGGACGCCGGACGCCGATCCTGGTTCGTGGCGGCGAGATCACGCGGCAGGCGCCGACGATGCTGGCATCGCTCCCGCTGACGCTGGCATCGGGCCAGCATGTCGCGCTCTCTCAAGTGGCGCGCATCCAGCGGGTCGATGGCCCGGTGAAGATCGACCGCGAGGACGGCAACCGCATGAGCGTGGTGCGCAGCAATGTCCGGGGACGCGACATGGTCGGCTTCGTACAGGCCGCCCAGCAGAGGGTTGCAGCCGAACTGCCGCTGCCAGCGGGATATCGGCTGACCTGGGGCGGCCAGTTCGAGAATCAGCAACGCGCCGCCGCGCGGCTCGCGATCGTCGTGCCGGTCGCGATCGGTCTGATCTTCGTGCTGCTGTTCACGACGTTCGGCTCCGTGCGTCAGGCTCTGCTGGTGCTCGTCAACATCCCATTCGCCCTGATCGGCGGCGTCTTCGCGCTGGTGTCGACCGGCGAATATCTGTCGGTGCCCGCATCGGTCGGCTTTATCGCACTGCTCGGAATTGCCGTGTTGAACGGCGTGGTCCTGGTGTCCTATTTCAACCAGCTGCGCGCCCACGGGCTGTCCGAGCAGCGCATCGTGATCGACGGCGCGCGGCGCCGACTGCGGCCGGTGCTGATGACCGCGAGCATCACCGCGCTCGGCTTGATCCCGCTGCTGTTCGCAACCGGTCCGGGATCGGAGGTGCAGCGTCCGCTCGCGATCGTGGTGATCGGCGGCTTGCTGTCGTCCACGCTGCTCACGCTGATCCTGCTGCCGATCCTGTACCGCCGCTACGGCGCCAGCGCCAAGGAGGCGACATGACCGGCCAAGCCGTCTGCCTCACGCTGATCGTGCCGCAGGGGCTTCGTGCGGAGGTGCTCGATCATCTCGCAGAGCAGACTGATCTGGTCACGGGCTTTACCGCGTCGGACGCCGCCGGCCATGGCGCGCGCGCCCGGCTGCGCAGCCCCTCGGAACGAGTCCAGGGACATGCCAACGAGATTGTCGTGCAGATCGTACTTCAGGAGAAGGATCTCGAGCGGCTGCTGCAGCGGCTCGGAAGCGCGTTTGCGGGAACACAGCTGGTCTATTGGGCCGTTCCCGTCATCGCATTCGGCATCATCGACTGAGCGCCTGCAATGTCGCGGAGGCGGTCGATCCAAGGCAAGTTACGAAGCCCTGAACCGACCGTGTTCCGCAGGAGAGACGCCGTCTGGCCGTGACCGTCAGTGCTCGCTCTCGAGGCCGCCGACGTGCTTCTGGGTGTAGAGCTCGAGGCCGATGCGGTTGATAAGGTCGAGCTGGGTCTCGAGGAAATCGATGTGATGCTCCTCGTCCTTCATCAGCTGCTCGAACAGGTCGCGCGAGACGTAGTCCTTCACGCCATGGCAGTAGGTCGCAGCTTCCTGATACAGCGTCCGCGCGCCGATCTCGGCGGCGAGATCGCACTCGATGATCTCCTTGACGTTCTGGCCGATGCGCAAGGGGTCGAGCACCTGCATGTTCGGGAATCCGTCGAGGAAAAGGATGCGGTCGGTGAACTTGTCGGCGTGCTCCATCTCCTCGATGGATTCCTTGCGCCAGACCTTCGCCATGTCGAGAAGGCCCCAGTTGTTAAGCAGGCGATAGTGCAGCCAATATTGGTTGATGGCAGTCAGTTCGCTGCGCAATCCCTTGTTGAGATATTCAATGACCTTGGGGTCGCCCTGCATAGATAAGCTCCGAAAAGTTTGAGGCCGCAGGCGCTCAATAACAGGTTCGAAGTGCGGAGACGACCCCCGTTCATGTGCATTTTTCGGGCGGAGAGCGACGCGCCGGAGGGCAGCGGCGGTCAGCAGGCGGCGAGGGCGAACCGGCTCTGGAGGTCGTCCTCGACGGCCTGCACCGGCGCTTGCGCATGCTGATGGGCATGCTGGCAGCCGCTCTGGCACGCACGCGCGCACGGACCCAGGGCTTCATCGATGATCGTCTTGATCGTACGCGCACAGCGTCCGCATTCCGCGCTGCAGCCAAGGCAGCCATAGACCTGCTTGGGGCTCCGCGGCAATTCGTCCGAGGAGGTCACAGCCTTGCGGATGTCGTGATCGCTGATGACGTTGCAGGAACAAACAATCATGAGAAACCGGCCAATCGTCGTTTGGTCCGCTATCGATAGTCATCCGCAGCTACCCGCGCAAAGGGAAAACCGCGCTTTTGAAGCTATTCCAATCTGTCGTGCAACCTAGAATGATTTCAGAGTAGGACGTTGCTGCAGATCAAAGTCGTCAGCAATTGAAGCTCGCGATCATCGGCGGTCTTAGTCGCCGCCTCCTCCGTCCCCGCCACCTCCATCGCTTCCTCCCCCATCGCCGCCGCTGTCCATGGGGTTGCCCATGGCGTCGACCGAGGTATTCGAAAACCAGCTGGCGAGGCTGAAGCCCTGGCCGGAGGTCGATGAGGTCGCCGTGTCGGAGGTCGCGGTGTCAGATGACCGGCGCCGGCGCGGTTGCTGGCGATCGGATCTGACCAGCAGTACCCAGCACAAGGCCGATGTCAGCCCAACGGCCACGGCGATAGCCATCGCCGGCGTCATGACTGGTCCGAGCCGCAGGAAAATTTTGTGCAATGCAGCATTTGAACGTATCCTATCTATGGGTCGTCCAATGGGACGAGCCCGTTCATTGATCATTCAAGCGGGATGTGAAAACGTGCCGCATCACCCGATGCGCCATCTGCCGACCTGAAGTGAAAGAGGTAAGGTCATGAAGAAGACTCTCGCGGCCCTGGCCGCCGTCGCGACCCTGTCGAGCGCAGCGCTGGCGCCTGCTCCGGCCGAAGCGCGTAATGGTCGCGTTGCCGCCGGCGTGGCAGCGGGCCTGATCGGTGGTGCGCTCATTGGTGGTGCGATCGCCGCCGGCAGCAATCCCTATTACTACGGCCCCGGGTACTCATACTCCCCTGGCTACTCCTACGGCCCGGGATACTCGTATTACGGAGGCGGCCCTGCCTATGTGGCCGATCCCGGCTACGCCTGCTACTGGCAACGCCAGCGCTTCTGGGATGGTTATGGCTGGCGCATCCGCCGCGTCCGCGTGTGCGAGTGATCGTTCACCAACATTAATTCCATGAAGCGGCGGCGGAAAACGCAAAATCCGCTGTCCGCAGGGCCAGAAAAAACCGTTTTTCCGTCGCATCAGGTCGGACAGAGTTTACGAAGGGTTGACGGATTATCGTGTTTTCTCAGCGATGCTGATGGCCCTGATCGTGCGTGAATCACCAACCCGGCGCTCCCCGAGGGCGCTCTCCAGGAGATCTTGGAACATGAAGAAGATCCTGACCGCGGTGCTCGCGGTTGCGACTATCGCAGGTTCGCTGAGCGTCACTGCACCTGCTGCGAAGGCCGGCGACGTCGGCGCGGGCGTTGCGGCTGGTCTGATCGGCGGCGCGCTGATCGGTGGCGCGATTGCCTCCAGCCGTCCGGCCTATGGCGGTCCGGTCTATGTCGAAGCCCCCCCGCCGGCCCCGCCGCCGTGCGTGTGGCGCCGTGAGCGCTATTGGGACGGCTACGGCTGGGTGTCCCGCCCGGTTCGCGTCTGCTACTGAGCCAGACGACCATTTCTCTTCGAAAAGCCCGGCCGCGAGGCCGGGCTTTTTGCTGCCGGACTCGCGCAAATCGTCGGCACGCTACCGCGCGGCCTCGATTGCCTGCAGGACCGATGCGCTCGGCCAGCAATCCAGCTTCAGGCCCGCCCTCTTCTGAAAGGCGCCGAGCGCGGCGCGTGTCTGCATGCCGGCCTTGCCGTCCAGCTTGTCGCCATAGAGGCCGAGCCGCGTCAGCCCCTTCTGCATCGCCTCGACATCCTTGCTGCGCAGCTGCTTCGAGGCCGCCCAAGGCGTCGCGAAGGCGGCGGGGCTGGTCATGCGATCGGCGAGGTGGCCGACGAACAGCACATACAAATCCGAGAAATTGTATTCCTTGATGACGAAGTAGTTCGCCGTCGTCAGGAACGCCGGGCCGTAGATGCCCTCGGGCTGCAGCAGCGAGGCCGGCTGCTGCTGCTCGGCCGCGCCGAGCCGCTGGCCTCGCACGGGAACGAAGCCCGCGCGCAGCCAATCCGCGATCGGCTTCTTCACCTCGGGCACGCCCATGGTGCAGTCGACATTGGCCGGCGGCTTGACCTCATAGGCCCAGCGCACGCCGCGTTGCCAGCCCTTGTTGGCGAGCTGCTGCGCGGCGGAGCCCAGCGCATCGGGGACCGACCGCCAGAGATCGACCTTGCCGTCGCCGTCGAGGTCGACGCCGTGCTTGTAGTACTCCGACGGCAAGAACTGGGTCAGGCCGACGGCACCGCCCCATGACGCCCGGAGATCGCGGCGCGAGACCACACCGTCGCTCAGCATCTTCAGCGCCATGATGAACTCGGTGCGGTACTGGTCCTTGCGGCGGCCGACATAGGCCTGCGTCGCCAGTACGCGCAGCGCGTCATAGGGCAGCGCGTAACGGCCGAAATCCGTCTCGCGGCCCCAGATCGCGAGCACGATCGGCCCGGGCACGCCAAAGCGGCGCTCGATCTCGGCGAGCGCCGGACGATATTGCTGAATCAGTTGCTGGCCATGCGCGGCCAGCCGCGCGATCGAGGCTTCCTTGATGTAGTCGACGGGGACCTGCACGAACTCGGCCTGCGCCGGCGCACCGGTCGCGGGACGGCCGGGCAGCAGCAGGTCGGGGAGCTTGTAGTCGGGCTCCAGCCCCTGCGTCTCGCGTTCGAACGTTGCCCGCGAGACCCCCTGCTCCTTGGCCTCTGGCCAGAGCGAGGCGACGAATTGCGTGAAGGTGGGGTCGGCGGCGTACGCGACCGATAGGAACGGTGAAACTGCGAGCAGAAGCAAAGCCACGAGCGTGCGCAACAACACTGCGGCGTCCGCCTAAGCTTCTGTCAATTCGAGGCGCTTCTCTACACGCTCCAAACGTCCCCCAACACGATCAACGCGCTCCGAAAGCTCGGCGATCCGAACGTGAACCTGCCCGAGCTCAACGTGAACGTGGGCAACTTCGCGCTCAAGTCCACCGACGCGCTGCTTCACCTCGCGGACATCCTCGCGAAGCAAATCGAGCGTCCCGCGGATAAGACGCAGATGTTCAAGGACGATGTTTTCCACTTCGGTCATGGCATAAGCCTACCACACCGCGAACAGAATGTGAACAACCTACTTGCGCTCCCCTCCTCAATGCCCCGCCGCCTGCTTCGCCTCCTCGATCGCGGCATTCGACAGCTTGTCGACCATGGCGATGCCGATCGCCGACAGGATGAACACCGTGTGGATGATGGTCTGCCACATCACGCCGGTCTCGGTGTAGGTCGACTTGCCCGACGACAGCGCACCGGCTTCGATGAAGGTGCGCAGCAGATGGATCGAGGAGATGCCGATGATCGCCATCGCCAGCTTGATCTTCAGCACGCTGGCATTGACGTGGCTCAGCCATTCCGGCTCGTCGGGATGGCCCTGTAGATTGAGCCTGGACACGAAGGTCTCGTAGCCGCCGACGATCACCATCACCAGCAGGTTAGAGATCATGACCACGTCGATCAGGCCGAGTACCGCGAGCATGATCTGCTGCTCGGAGAAATCGAAGGCGTGGGCGAACAGATGCCAGAGCTCCTTGAGAAACAGCACGACATAGACGCCCTGCGCGATGATCAAGCCGACATAGAGCGGCAGCTGCAGCCAGCGCGAGCCGAAGATCAGCATGGGAATCGGGCGCAGCGCGCCGCCCTTGGAGGACAGGGACGCGTCAGGGGAAGACATGATCGGGAATCTCGCAGGCTAGGATGGATGGCGGAACGTCTATCTACGCCATCGCATAGCACGCGGAAGCGACAACTGGTCGCAACGCGGGCGCGACGCTTTGTCCCGGAGCAAAGACAGCGTCGCGCCTCGTCATGGAGATCAGCGGGTCAGCTTCTTGTACTTGACCCGATGCGGGATCACGCTGTCCTGGCCGAGCCGGCGCATCTTGTCCTTCTCGTAGTCCTGGAAGTTGCCCTCAAACCATTCGACATGGCTGTCGCCCTCGAAGGCCAGCATGTGGGTCGCGATGCGGTCAAGGAACCAGCGATCGTGGCTGATGATGACGGCGCAGCCGGCGAAATCCTCCAGCGCCTCTTCCAGAGCCCGCAGCGTATCGACGTCGAGATCGTTGGTCGGCTCGTCGAGCAGCAGGACGTTGGCGCCGGACTTCAACATCTTGGCGAGATGCACGCGGTTGCGCTCACCGCCGGAGAGCGCCCCGACCTTCTTCTGCTGGTCGGCGCCCTTGAAGTTGAACGACGAGCAATAGCCGCGCGAGTTCACTTCCTTCTTGCCGAGCAGGATCAGCTCGTTGCCGCCGGAGATCTCCTCCCACACGGTCTTGTTGCCGTCGAGCGCATCGCGCGACTGGTCGACATAGCCGAGATGGACGGTCTCGCCGACGGTGATGGTGCCGGCGTCGGGCTTCTCCTGGCCGGTGATCATGCGGAACAGCGTGGTCTTGCCGGCGCCGTTCGGGCCGATCACGCCGACGATGCCGCCCGGCGGCAGCTTGAAGGTAAGATTGTCGATCAGCACGCGATCGCCGAAGCTCTTCGAGAGACCTTCGAAGTCGACGACGTTCTGGCCGAGCCGCTCGGCGACGGGAATGATGATCTGCGCGGTCTGGGTCTGCTTCTCGCTGGCCTTCTTGAGCAGCTCCTCATAGCGCTGATAGCGCGCCTTCGACTTGGCCTGGCGCGCCTTCGGCGAGGCCGCGATCCACTCCTGCTCGCGCGCCAGCGTGCGCTGGTGCGCGGCCTCCTCGCGGCCCTCCTGCTCCAGCCGCTTCTGCTTCTGCTGCAGCCATGACGAGTAGTTGCCCTCGTAGGGAATGCCGCGGCCGCGATCGAGCTCGAGGATCCAGCTGGTGACGTTGTCGAGGAAGTAGCGGTCGTGGGTGACGATCAGGATCGCGCCGGGATAGTTGCGCAAATGGCCCTCGAGCCAGGACACCGATTCGGCGTCGAGATGGTTGGTCGGCTCGTCCAGCAGCAGCAGGTCGGGCTGGTCGAGCAGCAGGCGGCACAACGCGACGCGGCGGCGCTCACCGCCGGACAGCTTGCTCACATCGGCGTCGTCGGGCGGGCACCGCAACGCGTCCATCGCCTGGTCGACCTTGCTGTCGAGATCCCACAGGCCGTGGGCCTCGATCTCGTCCTGCAGCTTGGTCATCTCATCGGCGGTTTCCTCGGAGTAGTTCATCGCCAGCTCATTGTAGCGATCGAGGATGGCCTTCTGCTTGCCGACGCCGAGCATGACGTTCTCGCGCACCGTGAGCTTGGGATCGAGCTGCGGCTCCTGCTCCAGATAGCCGACACGCGCGCCGTCCGCGACCCAGGCCTCGCCGGTGTAGTCCTTGTCGATCCCTGCCATGATCTTGAGCAGGGTCGACTTGCCCGAGCCGTTGACGCCGAGCACGCCGATCTTGGCGTCGGGATAGAACGACAGGTGGATGTTATCGAGCACCTTGCGGGTCGGGTAGGTCTTGGACAGACCCTGCATGAAGTAGACGAACTGGCGCGCCATCGCGTGTCCCTCAAAACCGGCTGAAATTTCGGAAAATGGTTGCCGCTGATGTAGCCGTGCGGTCACCAAAGGGCAACCGGAGAGCCCACCTCAAGCGGAACAATTGCCGGGACAATCCCGGGTCGTATCCGCCCGGCGCAGACCCAGCGCTCACGGACGACTACGGTTTCCTCACCATGTGTGCGGTCGATCACGACAATTGCAACCATCTTTTAATTAATTCGGCGGGACACTCGGTCTCGGCCCGCAAGAACCGCGCGCCCAAGCGGCACAAGCCGCGACCGACAACAGCGAGAGCCCGTCATGGCAACCCTTACGTCAGTTTCACTGTCCGCCGCGGTGGCAGAACGCCAGAGCCGATCCGGTCTCCTCGCCGACGTCAGGGCTTTCTGGCGCGAATTCGTCGCCCGGGCCTTCAATCCGTATCGGCCGGAACTGCACTACATGCGCGGTCCGGGCCCCGCCTGGCGCGCGAAATACGGCAGCGACGCAGCGTTCCGCCTCAAGGCTGATCTCGACTGATCTTGACCGGCGCGCGGCTTGCGCCGCCCGCGCTTTGCGCGCAACGATGCCATCCATTCGCTGGCGACGGTCTCACGTCGCCGTTCCCTGCCCGAATGGATCCGGACCGATGACGCGGCTGCGCTGTGCAATTCTCGACGACTATTACGATACGGCCCTGTCTCTGGCGGACTGGCCCCGGCTGGCCGACAAGGTCGATGTCACGGCCTTCACCCATCCGTTCGACAGCGAGGATACGGCCGCCAGCGCGCTGGCCGAATTCGACGTCGTCTGCGCGATGCGCGAACGGACGCCATTCCCGCGCACGCTGATCGACCGGCTCCCCAAGCTGAAGCTCCTGATCACTTCGGGCATGCGCAATGCCGCGATCGACATGGAGGCCGCCAAGGCGCGCGGCGTCGTGATCTGCGGCACCCAATATGGCCGCGACCCGACCGCTCCTCTCACCATGGGCCTGATCCTGGAACTGACCCGCCGGATCGGCCAGGAGAATGCGCGGATGCATGCCGGCCAGCCCTGGCAGTCGCTGGGCGGGGTCGAGATCGAGGGCAAGACGCTCGGCGTGATCGGGCTCGGCAAGCTCGGCGGCAAGGTTGCCGGGCTCGCCCAGGCGTTCGGCATGAAGGTGATCGCCTGGAGCCCCAATCTCACGCCGGAGCGCTGTCAGGACGCCGGCGTCGGCTACGCGAGCAAGGAGGAGCTGTTCGCGACGGCCGACATCATCACCATCCACGTCGTGCTGAGCGAGCGCTCACGCGGACTGGTCGGGGCCGCCGACATCGGGCGGATGAAGCCATCCGCCTATCTGGTCAACACCTCCCGGGCTCCCATCATCGATGAGCCCGCGCTGCTGCGCGCCCTCCGCGAGAAGCGCATCGCGGGTGCCGCGCTCGACGTGTTCACAGTCGAGCCGCTGCCGGTCACGCATCCCCTGCGCAGGCTCGACAACGTCGTGCTGACGCCGCATCTCGGCTACGTCACGGAGGAAAGCTTCCGCGCCCATTACGGCCAGATGGTCGAGTGCATCGCCACTTGGCTCGGTGGGGCCGAGCCGCCACGCCGGCTCGCCTGACCCCCCTCCGAAACGAAAACACCCTCCGCGAGGAGGGTGTTTCGAAGCCATCGATCGCCGCTGCTCAGCGGATGGTCACCGGCGGAGGCAGCGGCTGCATCGTCGCCGGCTGGGCGGCCGGGACATTGGCCTGGGCCTGGACGGGGGCCGGCGCAGGCGCACCGTTGGCGGCGGCAGCCATGTTCTTGTTCGATCCCGCCGGCGCGCCGCCCGGCATGACCACGACGCGGGTGCCGACCTTGACGCGCTCGAACAGATCCGAAACATCCTCGTTCAGCATGCCGATGCAGCCGGAGGACACGAACTTGCCGATCGTCGAGGGCTGGTTGGTGCCGTGGATGCGATACACGGTCGAGCCCAGATACATCGCGCGGGCGCCCAGCGGGTTACCCGGACCACCGGCCATGAAGCGCGGCAGATAGGGCTGGCGCTCGATCATCTCGCTCGGCGGATACCAATCCGGCCACTCGGTCTTCTTGGTGATCTTCTGCACGCCGGTCCAGGTGAAACCTTCACGGCCGACGCGGACGCCGTAGCGCATCGCCCGGCCGTTGCCGAGCACCAGGTAGAGATAGGTGTTCGGGGTGTCGACGACGATCGTGCCCGGCGGCTCCTTGGTGACGAAGTCGACTTCCTGGCGACGCAGGTTGGCCGGCAGCGGCGCGGGCGCTGCATCCGGCTGCTCTTCCGGCGGCAAAGCCGCCACCGTCATCGGCCGATCGCCGGCCGGAGCCTGGGCCGTTCCCGGAACGGACGAGGCGCCGCCGACCGCGCCCGGAGGACGCAGTGCGCCGGCATCGCCGCCATAGGCCTGCTGCGATGAGGCCGGGCGATCCCCGTAGATCACCGGGGGAGGCCCTGCTGGTCGACCGTAACGCGGATCATCCGGAGACATCACCGGGCCGGTCGGCGCCGCGCTATAAACCGGAGCATTGGCCGGACGCCCGTAGCGGGGGTCATCCGGTGAGAGAACAGGGCCGGTTGGAGCGGCGGTCCCATACACGGGTCCGCTGGCAGGCCGTCCATAGCGCGGATCGTCCGGCGAGATCACCGGTCCGGGCGGCGGCAGCGCGGCGGAGTTGCCGGGCGCGTCCTCGTCGTCCAGCGCATCGAAATCCGGGTTATGTCCGCGCGCGTCGGTCGGGTAAGGAGTCGGCGCGGGCGAGTAGGCTCCCGGTGCAGTCTGATAGACCTGCTGTGCCTCGGCGAACGAAGTCGCCGCCGCGCCCGCCGCTGCGACCGCGCAAACCGTCAGAATGTGTCTGATCATCATCGCCCTTGCAGTATCCCCAAGCCGCCGATTGGGACCTTTGCTCCGCCAGATGGCCGAAGATAGCGGCGCATTCAAGACAATTCCGGCCGACGCGGTGCCATTTCGGCAAATTGTGATCACACCACCGTCGTTGCACGGAAGTCTCACGCCGCCGAAAAAGTGCAGCCAAGCTCCGGATGGCCGCATCGATGCCGCGATTTGACGAGCGAGCGGGAACGCTTTCGGTATTCTGACTTCAGCCTGATTCGCGATGCACGGCAGAAGCCGGCACCGTCGCGAACGCGGCCATTCCCTGTGATCACCGCGTTCCCTACTGGCTCGAAGGTCTCGGCAGTCCTGCTGCCGTGACGGAGAGTTTTCCGTCGATGCTTCCCGGCTTTCGTTTCCTCGTCGCCGCGATCCTCTGTTCGATCTCTCTCACCGTTTTCGGCATGGGTGCTGCAGCTCTGTTGCGCGCCGCTCATGAACAGTTTGCCAGCAACTCGTCCTGGCGCTCGACCCAGGCATCCGGCTTCACCACCTTCCTGCCACCGGCGGAGCCACCGCCGGTTCTCGCCGTGCTACGGGTCGAGCCCAGCCCCGCAGCCCCGCTCGCTTCAGCCGCGAGCCCCATCGACGCGCCGCAGGCCGCAGCCGAGCCGCTGAGCGCCGCGGCATCCGATGCTCCGGTGACGGAGAAGATCGAGACAGCGGCCGCCGTCGAGCCGCCGGCCTTGCCGACCCCCTCTCTGCCGGCTGACCTGGTCGACACGAGCCGTGTCGTGATCCCGAGCCAGACCGTCGCGGCGCTGAGCGATGGCACCGGCAGCGTGAAACCTGAAATTGGCAGCGCCGATATGGCGAGCACGGTCGTCGTCGAGAAGGCGACCGACAAGCCCAAGATGGACATGGCTCCGGAAGCGACCGCTTCGAATCCAGCACCGGTCGTGGCGTCCTCCACCAGCGAGCCTTCGGCCACCCCAGCCGCGCCTGCGTCCGGGCTGCAAGTCGTCGCGAGCGCAGATACCGCCATCGCGACTCCGGCTCTGCCGGCGCCTGCCCCGGCACCGGTGGCGCTCGATCCGATCGCAGCCAAGCTGGCGGCACTCGGCGAACAGCCCATCCACCAGGAGCGCCCCGCGGCCGGCGAGCATCGCGCTTCGGTCAAAATCGCCAGCGTTCAGTTGCGGCGGAGCGTCCTGAAGAAGCGGCAGGCCCGCGAGAAGCAACTGGCCGCCAAGCGTGCCAAGCAGCGTCGCTATGCCCAGCGCGTCCGGGCCGCCCGCCAGGCTGCAGCCCAGCAGCAGCAACCCCAGGCCTTCCCCAACCCGTTCGAGCAGCAGCCCTTCGGTCAGGCCCAGGGCATGACCCAGGCGGCCGCGCCGCGCTCCCGATAGGAGCCGGCGCCGGTCAGGCCGGGCCGGTCGCGACGGGCGGCCCGTTCTCGACGCCCCATTCCGACCAGGAGCCGTCATAGAGCGCGGTGTCGCGAATGCCGAGCCGGTAGAGCGCCAATGTCAACACCGCCGCGGAGACGCCAGAGCCGCAGGAGGTGACGATCGGCCTCGCCAGGTCGACGCCCGCAGCGTTGAACGCTCTGCGCAGATACTCGAGCGGCTTCATCACGCCGGTGGCGGCGTCGAACAGCTCCGCATACGGCAGATTGCGGCTGCCCGGAATGTGACCCGAGCGCAGGCCGGGCCTCGGCTCGGCGACCTCGCCGGCAAAGCGCGGCGCCTGGCGTGCATCGATCACCTGCTCGGCATGGCCTGCGAGGTTGGCAACCATCTGCTCGATCCGGCGCACGCGCGCGGCGTCAAAGGTCGCGCGATAGCTGCCCGCGGCCGGCGTGACCTGTCCGCCATCCACGGGGCGCCCCTCGGCAACCCACTTCTTCAAACCGCCATCGAGCACGCGCACATCCGCGTGGCCGAACGACAGGAACATCCACCAGGCGCGCGGGGCGGCGACCCAGCCGCCGGCATCGTAGACCACGACCGTATCGCCGTTGCTGACACCGAGCCGCGCGGCGTCCCGGCCGAACTGCTCCGCGCTCGGATACATGTGCGGCAGCGGATTGGAATGGTCGGAGACCTCGTCGACATCGAAGAACACCGCGCCGGGAATGTGCGCCTTCAGATAATCGTCCTTCGGCAAAGGCAGCACGCCCGGCATCTTGAAGGTCGCGTCGAGCACCTTGACCTTGGGATCGCCGAGACGGGCCGCAAGCCAGTCGGTGGTGACGAGCGGGTCATTGGGGACGGTCATCTGCAGCACTCCAGGCGTCGAGTTCAGTCGTCATCGCCGGACTTGATCCGGCGGTCCATCTCTTCAGGCGATGGACACGCGGGTCAAGCCCGCGTGTGACGAGTTGGGTTCAATCCTTTTTCTTCGGCGCCCAGGCCTCGACTGGCCCGCCCGCCTCGCGCCAGGCGGCAAAACCGCCACCGATGTGAGCCACGGGCTTGAGCCCCATATCCTTGGCGGTCTTGGCGGCCAGTGCCGAGCGCAGGCCGCCGGCGCAATGGAAGATGAACGTCTTGTCCTCTTGGAAGATCGGCTTGGCGTAGGGGCTCTGCGGATCGATCCAGAACTCCAGCATGCCGCGCGTGCAGGAGAATGCGCCGGGAATCCTGCCCTCGCGCTCGATCTCGCGGGGATCGCGGATGTCGACGATCACGACGTCGTCGCGCTTGGCCGCCTCCATCGCCTCAGCCGCGGAGAGCGTCTCGATCTCGGCATTGGCTTCGTCGAGCAGCGTTTTGATGCCGCGGGTGATGGTCTGGGGCATTCTCGAACCTCCCTGCCCCGCTATTGCAGAGCGTCGTATTGCTCAGCGTCATTCCGGGGCGGCCCGCAGGACCGAACCCGGAATCCAGAGCTAATCGAACAAACCTCGAGATTCCGGGTTCGATCGCTGGTGCGACCGTCCCGGAATGACGGGGCCGTTCTAGCGCACCAGTTCCTTCATCGCCGACTCCAGCCCCTCGATCGTGATCGGATACATGCGCTCGGAAAAGATGCGGCGGATGATGGTGGTGGACTCCGAATAGTCCCAATGCTTCTGCGCCACCGGATTGAGCCACACCGTGTGCGGATAGGTGCGGATCACGCGGTCGAGCCACACCGAGCCCGGCTCCTCGTTGACGTGCTCGACCGAGCCGCCGGGCACCATGATCTCGTAAGGGCTCATCGAGGCGTCGCCCACGAACACGACCTTGTAGTCGTGCGGATATTTATGGAGCACGTCCCAGGTCGGCGTGCGGTCGGTGAAGCGCCGCTTGTTCTGCTTCCACACGCCCTCATAGAGGCAGTTGTGGAAGTAGAAATATTCCATGTGCTTGAATTCGCTCTTGGCCGCCGAGAACAATTCCTCGACCTGGGCGACGTGCGAATCCATCGAGCCGCCGATGTCGAAGAACACTAGCACCTTCACCGCATTCCGCCGCTCGGGACGCATGTGCACGTCGAGATAGCCGTGATTGGCGGTCTCGCGGATGGTGGTGTCGAGATCGAGCTCGTCCGGCGCGCCGGTGCGGGCGAACTTGCGCAGGCGCCGCAGCGCGACCTTGATGTTGCGGATGCCGAGCTCGACATTGCCGTCGAGATCCTTGAACTCGCGGCGGTCCCACACCTTCACGGCGCGGTTGTTGCGGTTCTTGTCCTGGCCGATCCGGACGCCTTCGGGGTTGTAGCCATAGGCGCCGAACGGCGAGGTCCCTGCCGTGCCGATCCACTTGTTGCCGCCCTGATGACGGCCCTTCTGCTCTTCCAGCCGCTTCTTCAAGGTCTCCATGAGCTTGTCCCAGCCCATGGCCTCGATCTCTTTCTTCTCTTCCTCGGTGAGATACTTCTCGGCCAGCTTGCGCAGCCATTCCTCGGGAATTTCAGCCTTCTCCATCGCATCCAGGAGATTTTCCAATCCCTTGAACACGGTGCCGAAGACGCGATCGAACTTGTCGAGATTGCGTTCGTCCTTCACCAGCGCGGTGCGCGACAGATAGTAGAAGTTCTCGACCGAATGCTCGGCGAGATCGGCGTCGATGGCCTCCATCAGCGTGAGATATTCACGCAAGGAGACCGGGACCTGCGCGTCGCGCAGCGCTGTGAAGAATTGCAGGAACATGCCCATTAGATCGCGCGGCCCGGAGGGCGCGTCAAGGGCCAGGGCGCGTCAAGGGCTGCCGCTGCGGCCAGTCTGGACCGGGCGGCTTTTTGCTCTACAATCCCAGGAACCACGGATGGAATAGGGGTTTTCATGGGTATCATTGCAGCGCTGATCATCGGTGCCATCGCGGGCTGGCTGGCCGGATTAATCGTTCGCGGCGCCGGTTTCGGCCTGATCGGCAATATGGTGATCGGCATCATCGGCGCCCTGGTCGCAAGCTACGTGCTGCCTGCGCTGCACATCGCGCTCGCCAGCGGCACCTTGGGTGCGATTTTGGACGCCACCATCGGCGCCGTCATCGTGCTCGTGATCCTCTCGCTGATCAGGCGCGCTTGATTATTTCTCCTTCCGATGGCAGCCATCATCTCAAAGCCGCTGCCGCGGCGTAGCCACTCAACACAAGTTCGACCGACAAGCGAGGCGCGATGAAATTTACCGGGACCCAGGACTACGTCGCCACCGACGACCTCAAAGTGGCCGTCAACGCGGCGATCGTGCTCGAGCGCCCGCTGCTGGTGAAGGGCGAGCCCGGGACTGGCAAGACCGTGCTGGCCGAGGAAGTCGCCAAGGCCGTCAACGCGCCGCTGCTCACCTGGCACATCAAGTCGACCACCAAGGCGCAGCAGGGCCTCTACGAATACGACGCGGTGTCGCGGCTGCGCGACAGCCAGCTCGGCGATAGCCGCGTGTCCGACATCAAGAACTACATCAAGCGCGGCAAGCTCTGGGAAGCCTTCACCGCCGAGCAGCGCCCCGTGCTCCTGATCGACGAGATCGACAAGGCCGACATCGAATTTCCGAACGATCTCCTGCTCGAGCTCGACCGGATGGAGTTCCACGTCTACGAGACCAACGAGACCATCAAGGCGAAGCTGCGCCCGATCGTCATCATCACCTCGAACAACGAGAAGGAGCTGCCGGACGCGTTCCTGCGGCGCTGCTTCTTCCACTACATCAAGTTCCCCGATGCCGACACGATGGGCCGCATCGTCGACGTGCATTTCCCGAACATCAAGAAGCGGCTGGTCGAGGAAGCCCTGCGTATCTTCTTCGAAGTGCGCGACGTGCCCGGCCTGAAGAAGAAGCCGTCGACGTCGGAGCTGCTCGACTGGCTCAAGCTGCTGCTGAACGAGGACATCGGCCCCGAGCAGCTTCGTGAGCGCGATCCGCGCAAGCTGATCCCTCCGCTGCACGGCGCCCTCCTCAAGAACGAGCAGGACGTGCATCTGTTCGAGCGGCTCGCCTTCCTCAGCCGGCGCGAGGTGTAGGGCCTCCGCCTCCCGCCCGGCAGGTCCGTGCCGCGGGCGCGTCATTGTCGCGCCCCGGTTTCGGCCATGCGTCCGAGCGCACCGATGAGCCCCTCGACTGCAATCGGCTTCTCGTAGCGGAGAATCTCCGCGAACCGGTCGGGGATGATCGATTCATCGTAGCCCGTCGTGAACACGAAGGGCACGCCGCGCTCAACCAGCAAGTCCGCGACCGGAAACGCCATCTCGCCACGCAGATTCACGTCGAGCACGGCACCATCGATCCTCGCCTGGCTGTTCGCGAGCACCAGCGCTTCCGCAACAGTTCCGACCGGTCCCAGAACCGTTGCGCCGGCACCGCCGAGCTCGCGCCTGAGCTCGTCGGCCAGCATGTATTCGTCCTCGACGATGAGGATGTGACGGTCACGCAGCGGACGTTCAGGCATGGTCCTCGAGCTCCGGCGTGGTGAAAGACACGGGAAGCGAAATCGTGCAGCTGACGCCGTCGGGCGTGAACCCGAACGAGGTCCTGGCATTGAGCTGATAGGGCAAGGCCTGCTCGATCAGCTCGCGGCCCTGTCCCGTGCCGACGGACAGGACGCCAGGGGGCGGCATGTCGACGTCGCTCTCCCGCCAATCGATGTGCAGCCAGGGCCTGTTGTCCGCGCCGTTCCGCTCCAGCGACCAAACCACTCCGAGCCGGCCGGACGGCTGCGCCAGCGCGCCATATTTGACGGCGTTGGTGGCGAGCTCATGCAGCGCCATCGCAAGCATCTGCACTGTAGATGATCGCAATCGCACACCCGGCGGCCCGGCCAGTGTGACGCGCTCGGACGTGCCGGCGACCGCCGACAGCTCGCTGCGGATCAGATCGTCGAACGTGACCCGGTCCTGCTCCTTGAGGCGCGACAGCAGGCCCTGGACACGCGACAGCGTGTCCAGCCGGTCACGGAAGCGCGTGCGGAAATCGGCGAGATCGGCGCTGGCGCGCGCCGTCTTGTCGGCCATCGAACGCACGACGCCAAGCAGGTTACGGGTGCGATGCTGCAGCTCGGCCACCAGCACCGTCTGCCGCTCCTCCCACTCGCGCCGCTCGGTGACGTCGATCATCGCGCCGGTCATGCGGATTGCCCGTCCGGCCTCGTCGTAGAAGAAGCGGCCGCGGCCATACAGCCAGCGCAGCGTCCCGTTCGGATGAATGACGCGAAACTCGCGCGCATAGTCCTCGCGCAGCTCCATCGCCCGCCGCACCGCCGCTTCCGTTGCCGCTCGATCCTCCGGATGAAGCCGCGCCGTCCAGGCTTCGTAGCTCGGGGGCACTTCGCCGACGCCATAGCCTTCCATGCGGAAATGCTCGTCCGACCAATAAACCTCGCCGGTCCTGACGTTCCAATCCCACAGACCGAGCCGCCCGACCTCGACCGCGCTGCGCAGCCGCTCCTCGCTCTTGCGCAATTCCTCTTCGGCCAGCTTCTTTTCGGTGATGTCGCGGGCCGCGCCGAACCATTCGAGGACGACGCCATCGCCACTCATCATCGGCACGGCACGCGAATGCGCCCAGCCGAGCGTTCCGTCGACCCTGATGACACGGTGCTCCAGCTCGAACACGCTCTTCGTCACAATGGCCCTGCCGACGGCGTCCAGCACCTGCGGCTGGTGCTCGGACGGGATGTACTTCGCGAGCCAGCGCCGGCTCGGGGTCATGGTATCGGCGATGAAATCCTTGCCTCGGAGAAAGCGCATCTCGCTCCAGTCCGGGCTCATGCAATAGACGACATCGAAGCTCGCGGTCACGAAGGCGCGGAAACGCTCCTCGCTGGCGCGCAGTCGCGCCATCGCATCGGCGCCCTGCACGACGTCGGCCTGGAGCGCGAGCATCTGCGTGTCCGCGCGCACGGCGTCCGAATGCTCGTTCACTTGCTGCCCCTTTTTTCGGCATCGTATCGTGAAACCCGAGCATGCGCCAAGCGCCGGGCGTTTCCTGTCGACCGCGGCTTCGACCGACCCGCCGCAGCCTCGGAGTTCCCTGCAGAAATCATCCACAGCCGATGCTGAATCTGGGACAAGCCCGCACGAAGGCTCGACGCATCGGTCCGGGCTTGTTAAGCGCCACCCTCTGCGGGACGCGGGTTTGAGTCGGGGCACATGACGGTTGCGATCGAGATGGGGCAGACGACGGCGGGATCGCCTGCGGCCCTGGACCTCGAAGAACTGCTGGCGACCCGCCTGCTCGTGCAGGGCAATTCCGGCTCCGGCAAGTCGCATCTGCTGCGCCGGCTGCTGGAGCAGAGCGCGCCCTGGGTGCAGCAGACCATCATCGATCCCGAAGGCGATTTCGTTACGCTCGCCGAGCGATTCGGCCATCTCGTCATCGAGGCCGAGGACCACACCGAGCGCGCCCTTCAAGTCGCCGGCGAGCGGGCGCGGATCCACCGCGTCTCCACCGTACTCAACCTCGAAGGGCTCGACGCCGAGAACCAGATGCGGCGGGCGGCGGCGTTTCTCAACGGCCTGTTCGAGATCTCGCGCGACCATTGGTACCCGATGCTCGTCGTCGTCGACGAGGCCCAGCTGTTCGCGCCCGCCGTCGCCGGCGAAGTGTCCGACGAGGCGCGCAAGGCCTCGCTCGGCGCGATGACCAATCTGATGTGCCGCGGCCGCAAGCGCGGGCTGGCGGGGGTGATCGCAACGCAGCGGCTGGCGAAGCTCGCCAAGAACGTCGCGGCCGAGGCCTCGAACTTCCTGATGGGCCGTACCTTCCTCGACATCGACATGGCGCGCGCCGCCGACCTGCTCGGCATGGAGCGCCGCCAGGCGGAAGCCTTCCGCGATCTCGAGCGCGGCCAGTTCATGGCGCTCGGCCCCGCTTTGTCGCGCCGTCCGCTCGGCCTGCGCATCGGCCCGACCGACACCAAGCCGCGCAATGCGACGCCGCGGCTGATGCCGCTGCCGGAAGCCTCGCTGGAGGACGCCCGTTCGGTCATCCTCGCCGCACCGCCGCCCGAGGCCAACCCGCGGCCGCAGCGCAAGCCGCAGCCCGAGCTGCTCGACCAGCTGATGGCGGCGAAGTCCGCCGCGCTGGAGTTTCGTCCCGAGCCGCCGCCGCCCGAAATCAGCGAGGAGGAGCTCGCCGAGCGCCGCGCCCGCGTCGAGCGCGTGCTGCGCGCGGTGCTGGCCGAGCCCGATGCCGGCTTCCGTGCCGTCGGCGTGCTCTATCAGGAATTCGTCGTCCGCTGCCGCATCGAGGGGCTGGGCACGGCCGTGCCCGACCTCAACGAATTCCGCCGCATGCTCACCCGCGCCCGCGCTGGCCTCGGCGGCGACGCGGCCTCCGACGACGCCGGCTGGCAGGACGTCACCCTGCGCGCCTCGCTGCTCCCTGAGGACATGCAGGGCGTGTTCATGATGCTCGCCCGCGCGGCCAAGGACGGCCGCCCCTGCCCGAGCGACGCCGCGATCGCGCGCGCCTACGGTTCGCACTCGCTGCGCCGGGCGCAGCGGCTGCTCACCTATATCGAGGACCAGGGCCTGATCGTCTGCCAGCTCGATGGCGCCGGCCGCCGTATCGTGACCCTGGTCGAACTTGCCTGGGCCACCGCGCCCGGTGATCCCAACGCCGACGACGCCGATCAATCGCTCGTCACCTCTTCGTCCTGACGATGCGCCCGGATCGCTCCGGGCGCATCGCGTTGCTGTTGTCCGCGATCAGCTCGCGGCGATCTTGCCCATCGCCGGATCGCTGATGCTAGGCCGGCCGTTCTCGACATGGCCCGCGAGCTGCCAGTTGAAATTGGCGTCGCTGTCCGCCGTCACCGTCAGGTCGTACCAGCCGTGGGTCTGGCGCAGCCGCACCTTGGTCTCCAGCCGCTGGCCGCGCTGCAGGCGATGCCGCTCGCTGCGTCCCGAATAGTTGTCGGTCAGCGTGACCACGCAGCTCGCGCCTTTGTTGGTGAGCGCCACCGCGAGGCTGCGGGCGTCGTCTCCCTCATCCCAGTCGCACATGTGAACGGTGTCGACGTCGACCAGCGCCGCGGTCGAAACAACGCCGCCCTTGAAGTGCCGGTAGAAGCCGTTCGGGCCGTACACCGACAGGTCATACTGGCCGGCGCTGGCGGCAAGATCCCACACGCCGTTCAGCGACTTGCCGGCCTCGACCGTGTAGCTCCACGGACCGGTCGCGGTGTTGCCGGAACGCACGTGGAAGCAGACGCCCGCCTGCCCCGGATTAACGAAGCGGATGCCGAACTTCTTATGCGCGGCATCCGCATCGCCGTCGACGCGCAGGTCATACGGCAGCGCGCGCGCCGGACGGATGCCGGGCTCCTGCTGCGGCAGCACCTGCTTGGCCGGCGGCACCGGGTGATAGTCGTCGAAGCGAGCGCCGGAGGTGATGTCGGAGGCCGGCGGCTTGAAGCCCGCCGTGCTCGGCAGCGGCGCGAGACCTTCGTTCGGCGAGGTGAAGTTGAACGCCGAGGTGAGATCGCCACACACAGCGCGACGCCAGGCCGGGATGTTGGTCTCGAACAGATCCTTGGCATGGCGATGGAAACGCTGCTCGATGAAGCGGATCACCGAGGTGTGGTCGAAGACCTCAGAGCACACATAGCCGCCGCGCGACCACGGTGACACCACCATCATCGGCACGCGCACACCGAGGCCATACGGGCCAGCAAGGTGATTGGCATCGCCGGCGAACAGGTCGGTGCTGACGTCGACGGTGGACTGTCCATACGCCTGCGACATCGCCGGATACGGGCCGACCACGTGATCGAAGAAGCCGCCGCCCTCATCGTAGTTGATGAGCAGCACCGTCTTGCTCCACAGCTCGGGATTCGAGGTGAGGATGTCCAGCACCTTGGAGATGTACCAGGCACCCGGACCCGGCAGCCAGTTCGGATGCTCGCTGAACGCCTCCGGCGCCGCGATCCACGACACCTGCGGCAGTGTGCCGTTGCGGACGTCGTTGCGCAGACCATCGAACAGGTTCTCGAAGGTGCCGCCCTTGGCGATGTTGCTGCCGCGCAGCGCCTTCTCATACAGCGGGCTGCCCGGCTGCGAGTTCTGGTACTGATGGAAATACAGCAGCGAGTTGTCGCCGTAATTGCCGATCCAGGGATTCTGCGTCCAGCCCCAGAAGCCGGCAGCATTCAGCCCGGTGCCGATGTCCTGATAGACCTTCCAGGAGATGCCGGCCTTCTCCAGCCGCTCCGGGAACGTGGTCCAGTCATAGCCGGCCTCGGCGTTGGTGATGACCGGGCCGCCATTCTTGCCGTCATTGCCGTCCCAGCCGGTCCACAGATAATAGCGGTTCGGATCGGTCGGTCCCATCACCGAGCAGAAATACTGATCGCAGATCGTGAAGGCGTCGGCGAGTGCGTAGTGCCAGGGCAGATCCTGCCGGTTCATGCAGGTCATCGTCGTGGTGCCCTTGTTGGCGATCCACTTGTCGTAGTTGCCGTTGTTCCAGGCCTTCTGGCCGTCGTTCCAGCCGTGCGCGACGTCCTCGACATAGACCTGGCCGGCATTGTCGACGCGGAACGGCATCACCGATCCCGTGCCGTTCGGCTGCTGCCAGACCGGATTGCCGTTCGGCAGCTTCACGGCGCGCGGGTCGTTGAAGCCGCGCACGCCACGCATTGCGCCGAAATAATGATCGAACGCGCGGTTCTCCTGCATCAGCACGACGATGTGCTTGACGTCCTCGATGCTGCCGTGACGATTGAACGCCGGAATGGCGTGCGCGCGCTCGATGCTCTGGCTGAGCGCCGCGGTGGCGGCCGAAGCTCCGAGCAGGCGCAGGAACTCGCGCCGGTTGTGCGCGATCGTGTTCGACATCTCTTTCACTCCCGAAGTGACGAAGGTGCCGAGCGGCTTAGGTGGCGGCGTTAACAGCCGCGTGACCGGGCGGTTAAGGATGTGTGGCACGGGCTTGACAGCGGAGTTGGGAATGGCGTTCGGCCGAGCCGCCAATGCCCTTGCGCGAGGGACGAAAAGCTGAATGATCCTTTCGGTTTGAGACAACGGGCGGCCCGCGTGGCGCCAGGATTGACGCGTTGCCTTCTTGAGGATGGTTTGCAAATGCCGACATTGACGGTGCAAGCGGCGGGCCTGCCGGAGGCGCCGGGATGGTTCTGGCTGTATGTCGTGTCCAACGCGCTCATCGCCTGCGCCTTCTTCACGGTCTCCATCGTCATCGGCCTGTATCTGTTGCGGCGCTGGAATGAGGTCATGTTCCGCGGCGCCCTGGCGGCGCTCGGTGTGTTCGTGGCGCTGTACGGGCTCACGCGTCTGCTCGCGATTCTCGATCTCTGGGTGTCGGACGCACGATTCGAGAGTCTTCTTTACGCCCTGCTCGCCGTGATCTCGGTCGTGGTCATTGTCAGCATGATCAGGATGCTGCGCAAAATCCTGGTGCAGCCGACTCGCATCGTGCTGCAGAAGGCCTATGAACGATTGGAGGAAGAAATCCGGCAGCGCCAGGCCGCCGAGGCGATGGTGCGGCGTTTCCAGGAGATCGAGGCCAACGAGGCCCAGGTGCGCCAGGCGCAGAAGATGGAGGCGATCGGCCAGCTCACCGGCGGCGTCGCGCACGATTTCAACAACATCCTGACCGTGATCACCGGGACGATCGAGATCCTCGCCGATGCGGTCAAGGACAAGCCGCAGCTCGCCGGCATCGCCGACATGATCAGCGCCGCCGCCGAGCGCGGCGCCGACCTCACCCGGCATCTCCTCGCCTTTTCGCGCCGCCAGCCGCTGCAGCCGCGCTCTACCGACATCAATGGGCTCGTGGTCGATGCGGCACGCCTGCTGCGCCCGACGCTGGGCGAGCAGATCGAGATCGAGTCGATGCTCGCGCATGACAGCGCGCCGGCGCTGATCGACCCGAGCCAGCTCTCGACCGCCATCCTCAACCTCGCGCTCAATGCGCGCGACGCGATGCCGGACGGCGGCAAGCTGACGCTCGAGACCAAGAACGTCACGCTCGACGAGCACTACGCGCGGCTGAACCGCGACGCGAGGCCCGGCCACTACATCATGATCGCGGTCAGCGACACCGGCGAAGGCATTCCGGCCTCGCTGCTCGACAAGGTGTTCGAGCCGTTCTTCACCACCAAGGACGTCGGCAAGGGCTCGGGCCTCGGGCTCAGCATGGTCTATGGCTTCGTCAAGCAGTCCAACGGCCACGTCAAGATCTACAGCGAGCAGGGCCACGGCACGACGGTGAAGCTCTATCTGCCGCGCGCGGCGAGCGCGCCGGAGCTGCCGGCCGCCGACGTCGAGCGGCCAGCCGTGCCGCGTGGCGACGAGACCATCCTGATCGTCGAGGACGACGCGCTGGTGCGCGACTACGTCATCGCCCAGGTGCGCCGGCTCGGCTATCGCACGCTGTCGGCGAGCAACGCCGCCGAGGGGCTCGCGATCATCGACAGCGACGAGCGGGTCGACCTGTTGTTCACCGACGTCATCATCCCCGGCGGCAAGAACGGCCGCCAGCTCGCGATCGAAGCCGAGAAGCGGCGGCCCGGGCTGAAGGTGCTGTACACGTCGGGCTACACCGAGAATGCCATCGTGCATCATGGCCGGCTCGACGCCGATGTGCTGCTGCTCGCCAAGCCATATCTCAGCGCCGATCTCGCCCGCATGATCAGGACCGCGCTGGAGGCGTGAGGGCGACCGTGATGGAGCCGCGCGTCTCCTCGTCACGACGCGCCCCGCTCCCGTGCGGTTTTGGGACGCATAGGCCGGCCACACCCTCAGCGTCATCCCGGGCAAGTCCGGCCCTGCGAAGCGGGGGCGGACGCCGACCCGGGATCCATACGCCGTAGCAGGTGTGGCTGGGCGGGATGGAGCGGCCATCGTGCCTCGAACAGCTCCCTGGGGTTATGGGTCCCGGATCGGCGCGCGCTTGCCGAACAATGCTTGCGCGTGTCGGGAGCGCGCTTGTCCGGGACGACAGTGGTGGGCTTGGTTGGGGACCGTGCCAACTCATAAGACGCGGGATTGCAGTCCCGCGGCACATCGTGCCCGAGGCATGCATCGCTCATGTCCCTCCGAAATAAGAGAGGGCGCGGAGAAGGCCGGACCTCGGCTGAGGCCCGTGGCCCGCCTGCAGAAAGATAAGCAGGCGGCAGTCACCACGAGTACAGCCG
>NZ_JBNPUZ010000030.1:0-41335 GCF_051168435.1 Bradyrhizobium sp. HKCCYLR20261 | reverse complement strand
TTAACGGTGTCCTTCGTGCTCTCCCTGGGGATCGGCTTTGTTGCCCCCATCGCCCGCGCGTGCCGTCAAGCAACGACGACGGACTTGACCTCAGCGTCGAGAGGCCAGGACCACACGACTTCGCCGTCCGCGCCGGTCATGCTCGTCTGGCACGACCGTCACGTCCATCGCAGCCCACCTCCACGTTCGTGACGACGCGTACGTCCCTCTGCTCGAGGCGGGTTGAGCCAGAGCATCGACCTGATTTGCCCGACGACACAAGCCAGGACGCCTGCGGCAAACTAACACGACGGGCAATTCACGCATGGCGCACATGCACGGCGTGCCCGTCGTGCAAACAAATCGCCAGACAGCACCGGATTAATTCCGCGTCGCATCCCACGTCACCGGCAGGTTGAGCAGGCCGCGGAAGGCCCAGCCGCCGATGCGGACCGGCTCGGCGTCGCGCAGCCGCAGGTTCTGCAGCCGCGCGAACAGCGTCGGCAGGGCGACGTCGGCGATCATCGCGCGCGAGGCCCAGGCGCCGGCGCAGAAATGCGGGCCGGCGCCGAAGGCGATGCTCTTGGCGACGTTGCGGCGGATGTCGAAGCGGTCGGGATCGGGAAAATGCGCTTCGTCACGGTTGGCCGAGCCGAACATCAGGAACACGCGCTCCTCCGGCTCGAACGTCACGTTGCGGATCGACCAGGGTTTGGCGATGCGCCGCGGCGACATGCCGATCGGCGAGATCCAGCGGGCATATTCCTCAAACACCTGCAGCCAGCGCACCTCGCCGCTCGTGGCGAGCGCGAGCTGATGGCGATGCGTCAGCAGCGCCCATACCGTGCCGGCGATGGCATCGCGCGGCTCGTTCTGGCCGCCGGAGATCGCGAGCTTGATGTTGGCGCGGATGCTGTCCATCGGCATCTGCGTGGCGAGCATGACACCGAGCAGACTCTGGTTCGGGGTCTGTTCCAGCACCGGCACCATGTCGTCGATCGCGGCGTCGATGCCGAACGTGGCCGCATTGCAGCGCGCCTCGACCGCGGGATCGCCGGTGTAGTTGGCGATGCCGTCGATCATCGCCTGCGACCACGCGTTCATGTCCTGATAGCGCATGTTGGTGAGGCCGGTGATCAGCTTCAGACATTCGGCCGAGAACGGCAGGGCGAAATCGCGGACGAGATCGACGCCGGCCGCCGGATCGAGCGCGTCGATCAGCCGGTCGGCGTGGGCCTGGAACTGCGCCAGCCAGTGCACGCGGACCGCGCGCGGCGACACCGCCGGCGCGATCGCCTGGCGCTCGGCCATATGCGCGGCGCCGTCCTTGCGCATCATGTTGTGGCCCATCAGCCGGTTCATCAGCCCCTGCGGCTGGTGCGAGCTGAACACGTCGATCTGCTTCTCGGAGACGAAGATGTCGTCGCGCCGGCATAAAAGCGTGCTGCCGAGCTGCGGCACGAAGGCGATCGGGACCTCCTGGCGCATTTTAGCCAGCGCCGGATAGGGATCGGCCCAGAAGGCGGCGGGATCGATGTCGAAATGCGGTGCAGTGCTCACGCGTGGCCTCCGGTCAGACGGCGCAGGCTAGCCGCGCGCATGAGCGGCGTCTGTCCCGGTGATAGGTGACAGCCTGCGGCGCAGCTTTCAGTTCAGCGGCTTCGGCGCCGTCATGAGCCGCAGCGCGATCGCGAACAGCTCGTTCTGCGAGGCGATGCCGAGCTTCTCATAGGCGCGCTTGCGGTAGGTGAAGACGGAGTTGAGCGCGATGCCGAGATCACCGGCGATCGCCTCCGAGGTGAAGCCTTCGAGGATGCGCCGGCAGACGTCCTTCTCGCGTGGGGTCAGCACCGACAACGGTCCGCCTTGCGCGAACAGCAGCGCGAGCTTGTCGGCCGGAGCAGAGACAGACGTATCGTCCTCGCAATGCCGCGCAACTGTCGCGGCGACGATCGGGGCGACCGCTGTGATGCGCTGCCGTTGAGCCTCGGTGAAGCCGCCCTGCTCCGCCGTGCGATAGAAGTTCACATAGGTGCAGTGATCGCCGACCCAGATCGCGGTGGCGGCCTTGTCGACGATCTCCGAGTCCTCGAAGAACAGCTTGCGATAGCCCTTCGGATACATCCGCCGGGCGAAGTGCGGCAGCAGGATGTGTCGCTGCTCCGCGCGCTCGCGGAAGATCACGTCGCGGTTGGGATCGGCGGTGTGGAAATGCTCCGAATAGGCGGTGCCGAGATCGGGCCCGATGGCGATGTTGCCGGTGCTGAGCAGGCAGCGCGCCGAGCGCTGGCCGGCGAAAGAGAACACCATGCAATGGCCGACATCGGCGACATCGCGCAAGGTGTCGATCAGGACGGCCGGAAACGATGGCTGGCCGATGGCGAGCACCAGTGCGCTGACGGCGCTGGTCGCATCGACGCCGGACCTGATGGCCTCCATGATGGTCCTCCCCCCGGATGTTCTGTTTGTTTCAGCCTAGCAGCAACGTTGGACAGCTGGAAGGCCGCCCGACGTCACCAACCACGGGGACAGACGCGCGGCCGCGACGGGGCTAGGCTTGGCGGCTCGAAGTCGCGGCCGATCAACGCGCCGGGCACGCTCAACGGGGAGGAACTCGCGATGAGAGCCGCACTCACTGCGCTCGGAATGGCAGCCATGCTGGCGCTCGGCGCGCCGGCGCGGGCCGACATCAAGGTCGGTATCGTGGTGTCGGCGACCGGGCCCGGCTCGGCGCTCGGGCAGCCGCAGATCAAGGCGGTCGCCGCACTGCCGAAGGAGATCGGCGGCGAGAAGATCGTCTACATCGCGCTCGACGACGAGTCCGACAGCGTCAAGGGCCTGCAGAATGCGCGGCGCCTCGTCATCCAGGACGGCGTCGACGTCATCATCGGCTCGTCGCTGACGCCGGTCACGATGCCGATGCTCGATGTCGCGCTGGAGTCACGCACGCCGCTGCTGTCGCTGGCGGCCTCGACCGCGATCGTGCAGCCAATGGACGACAAGCGGAAGTGGGCGTTCAAGGTGGTGCCCAACGACGACATCATGGCCGCGGCGATGCTGAAATACATCGCCAAGAGCGGCGTCAAGACGCTCGGCTTCATCGGCGTCTCCGACGGCTATGGCGAGGGCTACTACCAGGAGGTGAGCAGGCTGGCGCCGAAGCTCGGTATCACGGTCACGACGCATGAGGTCTATGCGCGCGGCGACACCAGCGCCGCCGGCCAGGCGCTGAAGGTGATCGCGACCAATCCGGATGCGGTGTTCATTGCGTCGGCCGGCACGCCCGCCGTGCTGCCGCAGCAGGCGCTGCGCGAGCGCGGCTATCAGGGCAGGATCTTCCAGACCCATGGCGTGGCGACGCAGGAGTTCATCAAGCTCGGCAAGGAGAACGTCGAAGGCGCGATCTTCGCCGGCGAAGCGTTCTCGATCGCCGACGATCTTTCGCCGGAGGATCCGTTCCGCCGCGCCAACGACGCCTTCGTCTCGGCCTATCAAGCCGTCCATGGCGACAGGCCGAACATCTTCGCCGCGCATCTGTGGGACACGGTCACACTGCTGAAGGGCGCCATTCCCGGCGCGCTCAAGGCCGCCAAGCCCGGCACGCCCGAGTTCCGCGCCGCGCTGCGCGACGAGTTGGAGCGCGGCAAGGACGTCTACCTCAACAACGGCCTCTCCACCATGAGCCCGACCGACCACAACGGCTACGACGAGCGCTCGGCGTTCCTGATCAAGGTCGAGGGCGGGAAGTTCAGGCTGGTGAAGTAGTCGGGTTCGCGTTTTTGGCACAACGAGCCCGGCGCGGACGGTGCACTCCCCTCCCCGCAAGGGGGAGGGGAGCTCACCTTTGGCGCGGTGGGTGCTCGACCTCCACGGGTGAGGTGACGCGCTCTTAGGCCGATAGTCTCTCCGCCGTCGCGCCCTTGCCCAAAATCAGATCCGCCGCCTTGTCGCCGATCATCAGCGTGGCCGCATTCAGGTTGGCCGAGATCATGCGCGGCATGATGGAGGCGTCGGCGACGCGGAGGCCTTGCATGCCGTGCACGCGGAGTTGGTCGTCTACGGTGGCCCAGGTGGAGTCGGCCGGGCCCATGCGGCAGGTGCAGCCGGGGTGGAAGGTCGTGGTGGCGCGCTGGATGGCGGCGGCGAGGAATTCGTCGTCGCTGTTCACCTTCGGGCCCGGGAAATCCTCGTAGGCGTAGTACGGCGCGAGCGGCGCCGAGGCCAAGAGCCGGCGCGCCAGCTTCATGCCGGCGACGATGACGCGGCGGTCGAGCTCGGCTGTGAGATAGTTGGTCTGGATCAGCGGCGGCGCGAACGGATCAGCGGAGCGGATGCGGACGTAGCCGCGGCTCTCCGGGCGCTGCTGCCAGGACGCGACCGTCATGCCGGGCTCGTCCTCGAGCTGGCCCTGCACGCCTTCCTTGTAGCTCGCAGGCGTGAAGGTGAGCTGCAGGTCGGAGCTCTCGGCAGTCTCGCCGGAATGCCAGAAGCAGTAGACCATGGTCGGCGACAGCGACAGGATGCCCTTGCGCGTCACCGCCCATTTCAGCGCCTCCCCCCACAGATTGAGGCCGCGGGCGAGCTCGTTGATGGTCTTGATGTTCTTGACGCGCGCCACCGTGCGCGGCGCGTAGTGATCCTGCAGACCCTCGCCGACAGAGCGGAGCGCATGGCGCACCTCGATGCCGTGCTCCTGCAACAGCTCGGGCGCGCCGATGCCGGAGAGCTGCAAGAGCTGCGGCGAGTTGTAGGCGCCGCCGGACAGGATGACCTCCTTCCGCGCGCGCACCTCGACCGGAACGCCGCCGCGTCCACCGCGGCTGTAGCGCACGCCGACGGCGCGCTTGCCGTCGAGCATGATACCGGTGGCATGCGCATGGGTGCGGATCTCGACATTCGGACGCTTGCTGGCGGGCCGCAGGAACGCCGTCGCCGACGACACGCGGCGGCCGTTCTGGATGGTGCGCTGGACGTAGGACACGCCTTCCTGGATGGCGCCGTTGTAGTCGGGATTGCGCGGGATGCCGAGCGAGACCGCGCCGTCCATGAAGGCCTCGCACAGCGTGTCCTTCCACTCCATGGTGGTGACGTGAAGGCTGCCGTCGCGGCCGCGATATTGCTCGTCGCCGGCGCCGATGCGCCTCTCCATGCGCCGGAAGTGCGGCAGCACGTCGGAATAGCTCCAGCCGCGATTGCCCATCTGCGCCCAGGTGTCGAAATCCTGGCTCTGGCCGCGATTGTAGACGTGGCCGTTGATCGAGGACGAGCCGCCGAGCGTCTTGCCGCGCGGCGCATAGATGCTGCGGCCGGCCGTGTAGGGCCCCGGCTCCTGCTGATAGCCCCAATTGATGCTCTTCATGTAGAAGGTCTTGATGAAGCCGGCCGGCAGATGGATGTAGGGGTGCCAGTCGCGCGGCCCCGCCTCCAGCACGCACACCGTCACCGACGGGTCCTCGCTGAGGCGGCTGGCGATCACGCAGCCGGCCGAGCCGGCGCCCACGATCACATAGTCGAACGTATCCATCTCGTCTGTCGTCCCGGTCTCGTCATGCTGGCCGCCTGGCGCGGCAAGGCGGCCATAGCGCGATCAGCGCGCCTTGTCATGCAGTTGATAATCGAGATGCGCCCGCACCGTCGGCCATTCCGCCGCGGTGATGCTGTAGACGACGGTATCCCGCAGGGTGCCGTTCGGCGCGATCTGGTGGCTGCGCAAAATGCCGTCCTGCTTGGCGCCGAGCCGCTCGATGGCGCGGCGGCTCTGGTGGTTGAAGAAATGCGTGCGGAACTCGACCGCGATGCAGTCCATCGCCTCGAAGGCGTGCGCCAGCAACAGCCGCTTGCACTGCGTGTTGAGCGCGCTGCGCTGCACCCGCTTCGCATACCAGGTCGAGCCGATCTCGACGCGGCGGTTGGCGGCATCGACGTTCATGTAGGTGGTCATGCCGGCGACCTTGCCGTCGGCATCACACACCGTGAAGGGCTGCATGTGGCCAGTGGCGAACAGGCCGAGCCGGCGCTCGATCTCCCTGGCCATGGTCTCGGGTTTCGGAACTGCGGTGTACCACAGATTCCACAATTCGCCGTCGCTGACGGCCTCGACCAGCGCGTCGTGGTGGTCGGGCGACAGCGGCACGAGGCTGGCGTGCGTGCCGCGCAGGGTGACCGGTTCGAGAAAGGGCATCAGAGACTCCTTCCCTCATCCTGAGGAGCAGCGCGCAGCGCTGCGTCTCGAAGGATGAGGCCGACGGTGGGGCCTCATGGTTCGAGACGCGCCTGCGGCGCTCCTCACCATGAGGAGCACGTTCGAGGGCATTTCAGCGAGCTGGTTATCACTGGCGTGCCGTGATGACGATGCCCAGCTGCACTTACCTGTTCAGAAAATTCAGCGGCAGTCCGGGGCGCGGCCAGTCCATGGCCACCAGCTCGCCCCTGCCCGACAGCGTGATGTACGCGGTCTTCAAGTCCGGCCCGCCGAAGGCGATGTTGGTGGTGACGCGGTCGCCGGTCGGGACCTGCTCGACCAGGGTGCCATCCGGCGCGATGACGCTGATGCAGCCGGAGACCAGCGTCGCGACGCAGACATTGCCGTTGGCCTCGACCGCAAGCGAATCGAACATCTGGTAGCCGCCGAGGCCGCAGATCGGCCGGCCACGCTCGCCGCGATAGATCACGTCGCGCGGCTTCACCGTGCCCGGCTCCGGCACGTCATAGGCCCAGAGCCGCGCGGTCGGCGTCTCCGCGATGTAGACGGTCTTCTCGTCCGGCGACAGGCCGATGCCGTTGGCCGGCAGGATGCCGTGCACGGCCTCGACGATCTCGCCCATGCCGGGCTTGAGATAATAGAACGCGCCGACATCCATGTCGCGGGCGCGGCGCTTGCCGAGATCGGAGAACCACAGGCCGCCGTGGCGATCGAACACGAGATCGTTCGGCCCGCGCAGCTGGTGCTCGCCACAACGCGTGACCACGGTCTCGACCTTGCCGCTCTGCAGATCGACTGTTTGGATCGAGCCACCCTGATAGTCCTCGGGCTGCGGGCCCGGCATGATCATCTTGCCGGTCGGAATCCAGGAGAAGCCGCCATTGTTGCAGATGTAGATCTTGCCATCGGGGCCGAGAGCGGCGCCGTTCGGCCCGCCCGGAATCTGCGCCACGACCTCCTTGCGGCCGTCGGGATGGACCCGCGTCAGGCGCTTGCCGCGGATCTCGACCAGCACCACCGAGCCGTCGGGCATCACGACCGGCCCTTCGGGGAATTCGAGATCTGTGGCGAGCACGCGCATGTTGGACATCGGACGGACCTCCCGCTTGTCACGCCGCGATGCGGCGCCTTGTTGTTATCAGGAGGTTATCGCAAAGCCGGCGTGGCTTGCCAAGCAAGCGGCTGGGTGTGCGACCGCAGGGCAGCTCTGCTGCGGGGTGAGGCTCGCAGCAGGCTGACGCAAGTGGGCCCGGTTCAGCGGATCACCGGCAGCCAGATTTCCAGCCCGCCATTGCCGGTCAGCGGGTCGAAGCGCTGGTCGTAGCGCTCGAAATTCGGCGCATCGACGATCGTGCAGCCCGACTGCGGCAGCCAGCGATTCCAGATCGTGTGCACGGTGCGGCGGATCGAGGAGATGTGCCCGGCATGGGTGAACACGGCGAAGGTCGAAGCCGGCACCCGCACGCGGCTGAAGGTCCGCGGCAGGTCGGAAAAATCGGCCACCTCGACGCCTGCGATGTAGTCGAAATTGCCGGCATCGTCGCCGTTGCAGCAGACGCCGTAAGCCACCGTTCCGCGGCGTGCCGGAACCTCGTGCACGATCTCGTTGAAACGGCGCCACAACGCAGGAATCCCGGCGCCGTTGTCGACGCTGACCCGCTCGCCGAGACCGGCGACGAGCAGCGCCTCTGACGCGACGAAGCGGGGAACGGGACAATCATCGAGCGGGGTCTGGTCCATCAGGATCGGCTCCTGCAATGCGAGGCCATCGAGGCGCGCGTCGGCGCGGACCATCTCCGGCGTGACACCGAACTGGTCGCGAAACGCGCGGGTGAAGGCTTCGTGGGAGCCGTAGTCCGCCTCCAGCGCGAGAGTAAGGATATCGGGCGCGCCCTTGGCGAGCGCGCGCGCCGCCTCACTGAGACGACGCAGCCGGACATAGCGCATCACCGACACGCCGGTTGCCGCCGCGAAGGCACGCACGATGTGAAAGCGCGACACGCCGGCCATGCGCGCGATGTCATCGAGCGACAGCGGCGCGGACAGATGACTCTCGATGTACCAGAGCGCCTTCTGGGCGGGGTTGGTAGACACGCCTGTCTCCTGACGAAGCCACGCACCATGCCGGTCGACGGATTCGACCGCTTGATCGTTCTTGCGCCGCGGCCCGGCTACTTGCCGGCCGGCTTCGCCGGGGCGGCGTCCTTCGCGGCTGGTGCATCGGCCTTCTTCTTCAGTTCGTCGACGAGCTTCGCCTGCGCGGCCTTGAGTTCGTCGATCGCGCTCTGCTGCGCGATCAACGCTGCCCTCAGGGCCTGGATCTGCCGGTTCGCGGCATCGAGCTTCTGCTGCTGATCGAGCGACTGCTTGGTGATCGTCTTCTGCAGGAAATCGATGTTGCTCTGCAGGCATGAGGTCCTGCGATCCATCGCCTTCTCGGCGGTGCAAATCTCGATCCCTGGAATATCCTGCGCATGCACGGCGGAGCACACACACATCGCGAGCACGCTCGCAGCCATGACGATTCGCATCACAATTTTCTCATTCGCTTGCCAAACACATGATTTTGCATGGAACTTACGCTGTTTCCTGATTGATACCATACTGAGACCTCAATCGCGCATTGAAGTTCCGGGCTCGGACCCGTTTTTAGGGAGATGGACAGAATGGCTACGCGCGAAAAACGGCTGGCGCAATTCGACGGCAACGGCGAACCACCGCCGGGCCAGACCGTCGAGGTGCTCTGCGAGGATCACAGCGGCACCTATCAGCTTCCGTTTCCGTGTTTCTATATTGATGGCAAGTGGCACAACAAGGAATCAGGCGGCGCACTCGAAGCCACCGTGATCGGCTGGCGCTTCCCGCGCACGCGCTTTGACGAGCGCAACGCGCGCCGTCCGCAGCCGAGCTTCGTTGCCGACCGCGCTTCGTCTTATTGATCACTCAAGGCCCTGGGCTCCGCTCAGGGCCGGTCTTGCCGAACATCTATTTTCGAACGTGCATTGAGCATCACGAACGGATCGGCCGCCAGCGATCACGCCGCATCCGCCGTTCCGCTATCGGCCCCGTTATCCCGTCGTTGCAAGCCCACTGCGTCATCGCGATTGCCATCGGCAAGAACGGCAGCCACGCGCGCTGACAACGGACATGTCGGGCATTGAAGGCGCGCCCTGCGTGTTTCAAGACCAGGCCTGTTGCAAAATGTGACGGTGCCGAACGGTTGTCTTAAGGTTCGGAACGCGACTGGAACGAATCGCGCTCGAATCAGCGGCGACATCAGGTCCGACACTTGTTCACGGCTACATCTGCGCGTTCATCGGCCCGACCTACCAGATGGTGACGGCTGCGATTGCAGCAGTGATGATCAGGCGCACATCAAAGCTTAACAACGCGGATGCTGGCCGATGAGAGCAGGACTCTCTCGCCAACATCGTCATCCGGGCTCGCCGATGTTCGACATTCACGCTGAGTGTCCCAGAACGCAACGGCGATCGTGACGGCGCTTAACCTTCGGAACGCGACTGGAACGAATCGCGCCCGAATCAGCCGCAGCATCATGTTCTCGGCTGTTCACCGCTACATCTCGGCGCGGACCGCGATGCACCACCAGATCGAGCAACGCCGTGATGACCGCCGTCCGCCTGCAGAGAGGATTCGGACGACGGGCATTAACGGATCAGAGCGTGGGCCGCAGCGCTCAGCTCCAGGGCGTGACCGGCGGCACCTTGTCGGTGGCGGGCGGCATCTCGACCGTCTTGAAATCCGCCGGGCTGACGATCTCCATGTATTCCATGTCGGGGGAATAATCGTACAGGTAGTGCACGATGCCCGGCCGCTGATGCACGACGTCCCCGGCCTTCACCAAGGTCGGCTTGTCCTCGTACATGAAGCGCGCCCAGCCCTTCATCATGATCACGATCTGGAAGTCGCAGTCGTGGCGGTGCCAGCCGGTGCCGTCGACCGGCGGACAATCCGGATTGGCCTTGACGAGATGGCAGATCACCTGCCCGCCGGTGGCGTCGGCGATACCGAGATCGCGATAGAGGAAGAAGTCGCGCAGACCACCGCCCTTGTAGTCGGTGTCTTCAGGCTTCACGTGCGAGAACTTGGTCACCACAGCATGCTGGTTCATGACGGCCTCCACCGGTTGATCGCGGCATCGGCAACCCCTGAGGCCCATCGAACGGCCGCAGCGGCCACCACGCCTGAAAGCCCGTTGTGCTATGCGAAAACCGCGCCATGCCCTGCTCCCAGCGCAAGGATGGCCGGCGGGCTCCCCGCACGCGCGCGCGAACTGCTTGTGAGCAACGGGATTTTCGCGGTCGTCTCTTGTAGCGAAGGTCGCCCCGGAGACGCGGATCGCGCGCAGATGCCGGACCGTGTCGGCTTCGATTTGGGCAGCGTCTGCCCGAGCCATGAGCCGCATGAGACCGCCAGAGCGGCAAGCCGCGGGGCGAGCCGCGGCTGCCGGGCCGTCAGTACTCGACCTCCAGCTCCTCGATCTCCTCGGGCTCGGCCTTGGCCGCCTCGATCCATTCGCGCATTTCCTGCATCGCCATGATCAGGTCGGCATAGGCCTTGAGCTGCGGCTCGAGCTTGACGTCATAGGTGACGAAGCGCGTCACGACAGGCGCATACATGGCATCCGCCATGCCGCGCTGCTGGCCGAACAGGTATGGGCCGCCGGACTTGGCCAGGCAGTCGCGCCAGATCGCCCAGATGCGGTCGATGTCCGCCTGGGCGCGGGTCCACACCTTGAAGCCGGGAAAATGGCCCTTGAGGTTGACGGGGAGCGACGCGCGCAAGGTGGTGAAGCCCGAGTGGATTTCGCCCGAGATCGAGCGGCAATGCGCCCGCGCGATGCGATCGGCCGGCAGCAGTCCGGCCTGCGGGAAAGTCTCGTTGAGGTATTCGGCGATGGCCAGCGTATCCCAGATCGTCGCGCCATCATGGCGGAGGCAGGGCACCAGGATCGAGGACGACAGCAGCAGGATCTCGGCGCGCGCCGAGGCGTCGTCCGGGCCGACCACGACCTCGTCGAAATCGAGCCCGGCGAACTTCGCGAGCAGCCAGCCGCGCAACGACCATGACGAGTAATTCTTGCTGCTGATCGTCAACGTCGCTTTGGTCATCTCGCCCTACCCCCTTGTCGTTTCGTCGGTCGCTTGTCGCTCAGCCGATCGGCCGGCCCGCACGGGCCGGTGATCACGCGGAGCCGGATACTGCTGAGATTTCATTGAGCAAGCGACATGCCAGTTTTTCAGGCAAGACTCCGTGGCCCTGGCTCCGATATTGCATCTTCGATGCTGCCTATGCACGTGCATGTGACGGATCGGACCCGATGGCGCTGCTGTACCAAGCCTATCAGAACCACATGGACCTGACCGAGCCATGGCGCCAGGGCGCTGCGGCCGCCATGCGCTATCTCAATCTGATCCCCTCAGGCCTCTCCGGCCGCGCCATGCGGCGGCTCTCCGCGGCGCTCGAGCTGATTTCCCGCTCCGCGCTGACCTACGCACGTCCGGCCTATGGCATCGACAGCGTGATGGTCGGCAACCACGAACTCGGCGTGACCGAGGAGGTCACGTTCAAGACGCCATTCGGCTCACTGCTGCATTTCAAGAAGGATGGCGCGCCGGACCAGCCCAAGGTGCTGCTGGTCGCGCCGATGTCCGGCCACTTCGCCACGCTGCTGCGTGGCACGGTGAAGACGCTGCTGCAGGACCACGACGTCTACATCACCGACTGGCACAATCCGCGCGACATTCCGCCGGGCCACGGCCGCTTCGGGCTGGAAGATTACACCGATCATCTCATCAGCTTCCTCAGCCAGCTCGGACCGCGGCCGCACATGGTCGCGATCTGCCAGCCATCCGTCTCGGCGTTGGCCGCAACAGCCGTGATGTGCGAGGGCAACCATCCGTCACGGCCGGCGACGCTGACCCTGATGGCCGGGCCGATCGACACGCGAATCCAGCCGACCAAGGTCAACGAGTTCGCCAAGAGCAAGCCGATCGACTGGTTCGAGGACAACCTGATCCACTACGTGCCCTTTCAATGCCGGGGCGCGTTCAGGAAAGTGTATCCGGGCTTCGTGCAGCTGACGGCGTTCGTCTCGATGAACCTCGAACGGCATGTGAAGCAGCACCTCGACCTCGCCGATCACATCGCCAAGGGCGAGGTCGAGAAGGCCGAGACGATCAAGACCTTCTATGACGAGTACTTCGCGGTCATGGACCTTCCGGCCGAGTTCTACATCGAGACTGTGCGCGACGTCTTCCAGGAGCATCTCTTGCCGCAGGGCAAGCTGATGCATCGCGGCCGTCCGGTCGATCCGAAGGCTGTCAGGCGGATCGGCCTCATGACCGTCGAGGGCGAGCGCGACGACATCTGCTCGATCGGCCAGACGCTGGCGGCGCAGGACATCTGCACCAATGTGCGGGCCTATCGCCGCGTCCACCACATGCAGGCCGGTGTCGGCCATTACGGCGTGTTCAGCGGCAAGAAGTGGAATAACGAGATCTATCCGTTGCTGCGCGACTTCGTCCACGTCAATTCGTAGAGCGGCCACGCTGCACGCGCTGCAGCGTCGCTGACGGCGTCTCCCCGAACTTCTCGCGATAGGCCCCCGCCATCCGCCCGAGATGGGTGAAGCCGAGCTCGAAGGCCAGGTCGATGATGCGGGCCTCGGGGGCCGCCGTCATCAGCTGCGCATTCAGCCGCGCCAGCCGGATATCCAGCAGCATGTCGGAGATCGACATGCCGAAATGACGGCGGAAGCCGCCCTGCAGCGCACGAATGCCGACGCCGGCGGCGACGGCGAGTTCGTTGAGATCGAGCGGTTCTGTTGCCTGCGCATCGAGCAGATCGCGCGCCCTGCGGACGGCCTGGGGCAACGTCGCGCTCCGGCCGGAATGCACCCTGATCGCCTCCGACAATCCGTCGCCCGGCTGCCGGAACAGGAGGTCCAGCAGCGTCTCGCGCCAGTCGGCGGCGGCTACCGCCGACAGCCTTCGCTCGCCGCCGAGTTGTTCGGCAAGGTCGGCAAGGTCAAGCATGTGGGCCCGGAGCCGCGCGCCGTGGTCGACGGACAGCTCAATCGCCGGATCGAACTCGACCGGCCGCACCGCGCGCCCCGAGAGCGCTGCGGCCCGCTGCTCGACCAGGCTCCGATCGAGCAGCAGAATGAGCTGGGCGCAATGGTCCCAGACCATCCGCGTCGGCACGGTCGGGGACAACAAGGAGGCCGCGCCCTCGGGACCGGTCGCCAGTTCGCGGGCGGCGGTGCGAATGCCGGCCGCCCCCGCGCACGGCAACTGCACCAGGAAGAACCGGTCGAGGCAGCCGGGATCGATCGAGACCACGCCGCCATAGGCGACATAGTTGATGGAGAAGCCGTCGAATGCCGCGCAATTATGCAGCGCGAGGAAATCACGCGCAGTCTCTGCCTTCGGTTGCAGCCCGTGCGGACAGAAGATGCGGCCTATTTGTTCAGCAGCCTCATCGACATCGTGCGTTGCAACACGGCGATAAGCGGCGAGCCGGGGCGATGCGGCGTCTTTCCAACTACGATCAGCGGCTGCAGCTGCAGTCATGGCTCACATCGTCCGTCGAAATCATTTGAAACCTATAATAATTAGCATCTGGCGTCGAGGGATTCGTTTTCTGGATAGACACCGCGCCGCGACCTGCTCGATCCTCAGCCCGTGTGCAGCAAGGAGATCCGCCATGATCACACTGGAAAAAGGCATCACGCGCGCGGGCACCGGCTATGCCGGCAAGACCTGGAATATCCTGGGTCAGCTCTACTTCCCCAAAGCCGTCACCGACTCGACCTTCGCATTCGAGACCAACAGCGATCCCGGGCAGTTCGTGCCGGTTCACGTCCATCCGACGCAGGACGAGTTCATCCTGGTGCAGGAGGGCGTGCTCGACCTCAAGCTCGACGGCGCCTGGGTGAAGGCCCATGCCGGCGATCTCGTGCGCATGCCGCGCGGCATTCCGCATGGCTACTTCAACAAGTCGGACAAGCCGGCGAAGGCGCTATTCTGGGTGTCGCCGATGCAGAAGCTGGAAGCGCTGTTCAATATGCTGGACAATCTCGCCGACCCTGCCGAGGTCGTGCGGATCTCCGCCGAGCACGAGGTCAACTTCCTGCCGCCCGAGGCCAACGACTAGGCCGGGCGACGCGGGGAGCACAAGCTCATCACGGCAGTGCGGCGCGCGGTGGACGCGATCGCCTTGGCGTGTCTCCGCGGGATGAGCGGGTGGCTCGCTTGAACCAATTCTGACTGGCGAGAGCATCTCGCCGTCTCACCGGCGCTGGCCTCTTGTCAGCGTCGTCTGCTGCGGTCGCGCCGGGCGGCCTTCGCCATCATCGAATCTTTCAGCGAGCTCCTGCAGCGCGGCCGATGACGGCCGTCCGCATGCAGCCGCGCGCTCGACAACAGGAGGTCCCATGATCACTCGAAAAAACGTCTGCGTGATCGGCGCCGGCGTCTCCGGCCTCGCCGCAGCCAAGGCATTCACGGCGCACGGCCATAATGTCACCATCGTCGAGCGCAGTGCCGATCTCGGCGGCGTCTGGGAACCGGCGCGCTCCTATCCCGACGTTCAAACCCAGAGCCCGAAGGATCTCTATCGCTACACCGACAAGGCGATGCCGGACAGCTATCCGGAGTGGCCCAAAGGACCGCAGGTCTATGCCTATCTCGCCGACTACGCGCGAAGCCATGACCTCACTCGCCTCATGCGGCTGAACACCGCCGTGCTGTCGATGCAGCGCCGCGCGGACGGCAAGCCGGGCTGGACACTGGATCTCAAAACCGGCGATCAATCGAGCCGAGAGGATTTCGACTTCGTCGCGGTGTGCACCGGCCAGTTCAACGAGCCGCAGACCTTGTCGCTTGCCGGTGAGGATCAGTTCGCGGCCGCTGGCGGCACCATCCTGCACTCGTCGAAGTATAACGATCCCAGCATCGCCCGCGGGCGCAACGTCGTCGTGCTCGGCGGTTCGAAATCGGCGACCGACATCGCCGTGAACGCGGTCCGCTCCGGCGCGCGCTCGGTCACGATCGTGTTTCGCGAGCCGGTGTGGCGCATCCCCTATTTCATCGGCGGCCTCATCAACTTCAAGCGCATCCTCTACATCCGCGCCCAGGAGCAGATGTTCGCGAGCTGGGGCATCGGCCCGCTGTCGCGACTGGCGCACAAGCTCGCCAAGCCGCTGGTCTGGGCGAATTGGCGTGGGCTCGAGAGCCTGCTCAAGGCGCAGCTCAAGCTCGCCAAGTGCAAGATGGTGCCCAAGGAGCGGATCGAGGACGGCGTCAATTGCTCGGTCCCGATCGCGACGCCCGACTTCTTCCCGATGGTCGCCGACGGCCGCATCAAGGCGGTGCTCGGCACCTTCGATCACTATGAGCCGGGCACGATCGTCGCCAGCAGCGGCGAGCGGATCGCCGCCGACGTCGCCGTGCTCGCGATCGGCTACAAGCTCGGCGTTCCCTTCCTATCGGCGGCCGATCGCGCCAAGCTCGTCGACCCCGACGGGCAGTACCGGCTCTACCGCGTCATCGCGAATCCCGATCTGCCGGACATGGGCTTCGTCGGCTTCAATTCGAGCTTCTGCACTGTCCTGTGTGCCGACATGGCCGCGCATTGGCTCGTCCGCTACGCCGACAAGCAGCTCGCGCACCAGCCGAGCGAGCGTGAGATGCGCGACAACATCGAGATGATGCTGCACTTCAAGCGGGTCGAGCGGCCGGCGGCGGGCGTCTATGGCGGGCTCTGCGTCGCGCCATATCATTTCAAGCATTTCGATGAACTGCTTGCGGATATCGGCGCCAAGCGCCGGCGGCGCGGCGCCCTGGCGGAGATGTTCACGCCGCCCGACGCCGACGCCTACCACGCGTTTCTTGCGTCCGCGCCGTCCTATCAGGCGGGGTGATGCCGCTCGGCGCCAGCGTGTCGCCTCCGCGCCGACACGCTGTTGCCGCACCAGAGATCGCTCGGTATTCCGTGGCTCCACAGCACTCGGATTTGATCCGATCGATGGGACGCGCCGCACAGTCGGCCGCTGGTCATCGAACGGCAGGCGAGCTATCCAAGGCGCCCCTGGCCACAGGCCTCTGCCTCGGAGACTCACATGACTCTCGCAACCCGCCTGCGTTCCCTGACCGCCGCTGTTTCGGCGGTGATCGCCCTGAGCGGCGCAGCACAGGCCGCAGAGGTTCACGTCATGATCTCCGGCGGCATGACCGCGGCCTTCAAGGCCCTGGTGCCGGAGTTCGAGCGGCGCTCCGGCCATAAGGTCACGATCGCCTATGGCCCGTCGATGGGAACCACAGCCAATGCCATTCCGGTGCGGCTGGACCGCGGCGAGCCCGCGGACGTCCTGATCATGGTCGGCTATGCGCTGAGCGATCTCACCACCAAAGGCAAGGTGGTGCCGGACAGCCATGCCGATCTCGCCAATTCACCGATCGGCGTGGCGGTCAAGTCAGGCACGCCGCACCCGGACATTTCGAACGCCGACGCCGTGAAGCGCATGCTGGTCGCCGCCAAGACCATCGCCTATTCGGACAGCGCCAGCGGCGTCTACGTCTCCACCGAGATGTTCGACAAGCTCGGCATCAAGGACGAGATGAAGGGCAAGGCGCGGATGATTCCGGCCACCCCGGTCGGCGAGATCGTGGCGCAGGGCGAGGCCGAAATCGGCTTCCAGCAGATCAGCGAGCTGAAGCCGGTGCATGGCATCGACATCGTCGGGCCGCTGCCGGCGGGCCTGCAGAAGATCACCGTGTTCTCCGCCGGCATCGCGACGAATGCCAGGGAGCCGGAGGCCGGCAAGGCGCTGATCCATTTCCTGGGATCACCGGACGCACGCAAGGTGATCGCGGAGAGTGGCCTCGATCCGATCGTCAGGAAGTCCCCGAACTGATCCGATCGCATCGGGTCGAAACAGAAAACTCTCCCTCGCATGACGCGCAGGGAGAGTTCGGTCGGCTATACTGCAACGGCTGCGACGCTCACTGGGTGAACAGCGTCGCCTCGCTCAGATTGTTGGCGCCGTAGGCCTTCTTCAACAGGCCGTTTGCCTTGGATTCCGTCATGAACTTGGTGACGAAGGCGAGCGACTGCGGATGCTTCAGCGGCACGGCGACAGCGGTGTCGGTCTTCTTGAAGGTCTCGTTCAGCACCTTGGTGCCCGGGAGCTGCTTGGAGAGGATGACCAGCTGATCACGCGCCAGCGCCAGTGCATCGATCTCGCCGGCCGCGAGCAGCGCATAGACCTCCTCGTAAGACTTGAAGCCGACGACGGTCGCCTTCTTCATGAATGCCTTCGCCCCGCGCATGACCGTCGTATCGTTGATGGCCGCGATCTCATGGCCGGCCTGATCGAGCGCGGCGAGGTTCGGAATATCGAGCCCGGCGCGGATGATGAACGTCGTATCGACGGAGTCGTAGACCGGGCCGAATGATGCCTTGGTCTCGCGCTCGGAATCCTTCGGCAGGAAAGTGACGTCCCAGGCGCCCTGTGAAGCTCCATCGATGATGGAATTCGCATTTGGATGCTCGACGAACTCGACGGGGACGCCCACCTGTGCAGCCATCGCCTTGCCGAGTTCGACGGGGACACCTGCATAGCCGCTATCGGACTTGACGCACCAGAACGCACCACCAGCCGGGCCGACGGCGATAGCGACTCTGAGCTTCCCGCCCGGCGCGATCTCGTCCTTCAGGCCCGCGGCCCCGGCGCTGTGACCGACAAACGTGACTACCGCAGCTGCCAGGGCTGCATCACGCAGCCAGCGCCAGAACGCCATGGCCCTCTCCCATCGAATTGCAAAGTGGTTACGGGCCGCACCTTGCCGGGAGCACTGTTAAATACAGCTTACCTTGCTCTCGCAAAGCAACAAGCGACGCGCAAAACTTGCGCGCCGCCATTACCGTTTCGAATAGCTCGATATCGAAAGGCGATTAAACCCGCCTTAAACGCAACGACGAACGGCCACGCCATTCACGATCACGGTCCGGCACGCCGTCGTGGCCGCCGCAACGGGCGGCTTGCGCACGACCACCGCACCGGCGGCACCGGCGCAGCCTGCCCGAACGACGCCGCGCGCGCAGACGACGGCGTTGGCATCCGACATCGAGACGAACGGCATCAATGCCAGAACGAACAGGCCACAGAGAGTCGAAAGAACGATACGTGAGAGAATGCTGCGCATGACGAACTCCTGATGGTCATCATTTGATTAGGAAAATATCCACCCTGTCTTGAATTTGCCGGGCCTCCCGCGGCTTTTCAACTGTGACAATTTGGGTGGATCGAAACGATCCGCACGTTGGGGTGCAATGCCCGTCGAACTACGGGGCCGGTCGGCGAGGCCGCCTAGCGATTGGCTGCAAACTGGGCGAGCATGCCCTTGCAGGCCGGCGACAGCGCGCCGGCATTGGCGGCAAGGCATTGCGCAACACGGCCGCCGCCCGGCTCGACGCCGCTGCAGAAGGCCCGGGCATCGGTGCCGCAAGCGGCCCTGACGATGCGCAATTCCTCCAGCGGCCGGAGCGGCCTCAGCACCATCGCGGGAGCAGCCGGTGGCGCCGCAGCCGTCGTCGGCGCGACTGCGGCCGTCGCCGCGGGCGACGCAGCGGCGGCCGCGCCGCCGCCACTCGCCGCCGCGATGGCCTGAGCGCAAGCCGGCCCGACCTTGGCCTTGTTCTGCTCCAGGCACTGCATCGCAGCCGCGCCGCCCGGCGGCACGCTGCTGCAGACCCTGCGATAATCGGAGCCGCAGGCGCTGCGGATCGCGGCCACCTGCGCTTCGCTCGGCTTTGCTGCCGGTGTTGCCGCCGCGTGCTTCGCCGGGTCGGGCTTGGCCGTCGCCGCCGCTGTTGCGGGCGCGGCTGCAGGCGGAGGGGTCGACGGCGCTGCCGGCTGCGCCGCGGCCTTCGGTGCGTCGACGGCAGGCTTCGGCGCCTCCGCGGCTGCCGGCTTCGGAGCCGCCGGTGAAGGAGCAGCCGGCTTGGTCTCGGCCGCCGGTTCGAGCGCCTTCACGGCGGCCTGGCACGACGAGGACAAGCCGGCCATGTTCTTCTGCAGGCACTGGAATGCCGCCGCCCCGCCGGGCGGCACGCTCGAACATTTCGACATGTAGTCGGACCGGCAGGACGACTTGATGGCGTTGCGCTGCGCATCGGTCTGCGCCAGCGCTTGCGTTGCAGCGAAGCCGGCCGCTGCCGCCAAGCCGAGCAATAATATCCGCTTGTAACGATTGATCATCGATCGATCCTCAATGCTGCTGAGCCTGGATTGCTCTCAAATGTGAAACATCGCCCGCATCCGGCAAGCGCCATCAACTTGTCAGTATGAGCACGATATCAGGCCGTCCCCGGCCGACGTGCTTCCGCCCGGAGACAACCTGATGAGAATGGGTCCCGGAGGCTGCGATGACCGGACGGGCTTGGCAAGTGGGAAAATTTGGGTGGATCGGCCAGACGCCAGGATTTCTTCGCGGCTGCTGCAGTGCATTGCTGTTCCGCCGCTGAACGATTGTTGTTATGGAGGCGACCAACATTGTTGTTTGTTGTCCGACACGACGATTGCTCCGAAGATCATTTCATACGGAAGGCGGAATGGCGCAGATCGACACTCCCATCTCCTCACGGGCGGAATTTTCTAAACAGCGCATCGCCTGCGCCTGGCTGCCCAGAACGGCTGCCCTCCTGCTTGCGTCCGGCGCCTCGCTGCTCGCGGGCTGCGAGCAGAACAGCTACCAGCCGCCGCCACCGCCGAAGGTGGACGTCGCCCTGCCGGTGCAGCGCGCCGTCACCCGCTATCTCGAAGCCACCGGCAACACCGCGCCGGTCAAGAACGTCGATCTGGTCGCCCGCGTTCAGGGCTTCCTGCAGTCGATCGACTACAAGGACGGCGACGTGGTCAAGGAAGGCACGACACTGTTCACGATCGAGCCGGAGACCTACAAGCTGAAGCTCGACCAGGCGCAGGCAGCGGAAGCCGGCGCGCAGGCGTCGTTCAAGCAGGCCGATGCCGATTTCAAGCGGCAGTCCGACCTCGTCGCGCGCCAGGCCGCGTCGCAGGTCGCGCTCGACAATTCGACCTCCGCTCGGGACAACGCCCAGGCCAATCTGCAGCAGGCGCAGGTCAACACCAAGATCGCCAAGGTCAATTACGGCTACACCAAAGTCATCGCGCCATTCGACGGCGTCGTCAGCGCGCACCAGGTCTCGGTCGGCGAACTCGTCGGCGTGGCGTCGCCGACCCAGTTGGCGACGATCGTTTCGCTCGATCCGGTCTACGTCAACTTCACCGTCAACGAACAGGACGTGCTGCGCATCCGTGCCGAAGCGCGGCGCCGCGGCATGACGGCGACGGATCTCAAGCAGTTCCCGATCGAGCTGGGCCTGCAGACGGAGAGCGGCTATCCGCACCAGGGCAAGCTCGACTACGCCGCGCCGACCGTCAATGCATCGACCGGCACGCTGGCCGTTCGCGGGGTGGTGCCGAACCCCGATCACGTGCTGCTGCCCGGCTATTTCGTGCGCATCCGCATCCCGCTGGACCGCGTCAATGACGCGCTGCTGGTGCCCGACTCCGCGCTCGGCAGCGACCAGAGCGGGCGCTACGTGCTCGTGGTGAACGGCGACAATTTGGTCGAGCAGCGCAAGGTCAAGGTGGGACCGCTCGACGGCGGCCTGCGCGTGATCGATGGCGGCCTCAAGGCCGACGACCGCGTGGTCGTCGCAGGCCTGCTGCGCGCCATTCCCGGGCAGAAGGTCGATCCGCAGTTGAAGGCGATCGAGCCGGTCTCCGCGAGCAAATGAGGGCCGGCCGTGATCTCCAAATTCTTCATCGAGCGCCCTGTCCTCTCCAACGTCATCGCGATCCTGATGATGCTGATCGGCGCGGTCGCGCTGTTCAATCTGGCCATCGCGCAATATCCCGAGGTGGTGCCGCCGACGGTGCAGGTCACGACGCGCTACCCCGGCGCCAGCGCCAAGACCGTGGCCGACACCGTCGCGCTGCCGATCGAGCAGCAGGTGAACGGCGTCGACGGCATGCTGTACATCCAGTCCTACAGCGGCGCGGACGGCAGCTATTCGCTGACGGTCACGTTCAAGATCGGAACCGATCTGAACTTCGCGCAGGTGCTGGTCCAGAACCGCGTCTCCAGTGCGCTCGCGCAATTGCCGCAGGCCGTGCAGAACCAGGGCGTCACGGTGCAGAAGCGGTCGACGTCGATTCTGCTCTTCGTCACGCTGACCTCGCCTGAGGCCAAGTATGACAGTCTTTATCTGAGCAACTACGCGACCATCAACCTGAAGGACGAGCTGGCGCGGCTGCCCGGCGTCGGCAATGTCACCGTGTTCGGCGCGGGGCAGTATTCGATGCGGATCTGGCTCGATCCGAGCAAGCTCCAGGTGCGCAGCCTCGTGCCGCAGGACGTGATCCAGGCGATCCAGCAGCAGAGCCAGCAGGTCGCCGCCGGCCAGATCGGCGCACCGCCGGCGCCCTCCGGCCAGGCGTTCCAGTACACGTTGAACGTCGCCGGGCGGCTCGATGATGCCCGTGAGTTCGAGGACATCATCGTCAAGACCGGCAGCAATGGCGACATCACCCGGGTGCGCGACGTCGGCTCGGTCGAGCTGGGCGCACAGACCTACGGCCAGATGTTCTCGCTCAACGGCCAGCCCGCCGTCGGCATCGGCGTGTTCCAGTCGCCCGGCGCCAACGCGCTGGAGGTGGAGAAGGCGGTCGAGGCCAGGATGGCGCAGCTGTCGAAGACGTTCCCGCAGGGCATCCAGTACGACACGCCGTTCGACACCACCAAATTCGTCAATGCCTCGATCCACGAGGTCTACAAGACCCTGATCGAGGCCGGCGTGCTGGTCTTGATCGTCATCCTGATCTTCCTGCAGGACTGGCGCGCCATGCTGGTGCCGACCACGACCGTGCCGGTGACGATCATCGGCGCGTTCGCGGCGATGGCGGCGCTCGGCTTCACCATCAACCTCTCCACCCTGTTCGCGATCGTGCTCGCGATCGGCATCGTGGTCGACGATGCGATCGTCGTGGTCGAGGGCGCCGCGCACAACATCGAGCGCGGCATGAACGGCCACGACGCCGCGATCCGCGCCATGGACCAGCTGTTCGGACCGATCGTCGGCATCACGCTGGTGCTGATCGCGGTGTTTCTGCCGGCCGCCTTCCTGCCCGGCCTGACGGGCCGCATCTACGCGCAATTCGCGCTGGTGATCGCGGCGACCGCCCTGCTCTCGGCGATCAATGCCGCGACCTTGAAGCCAACGCAATGCGCGCTGTGGCTGCGGCCACCGGTGCCGCTGGAGCAGCGCAACATTCTCTACCGCGTCTTCAACAATCTCTATGCCCGGCTGGAGCGGCGCTACACAAATCTCATCGGGCGCCTCGTCAGGCACAGCACTGCGTCCGTCATCGTCGCGCTGATCCTGATCGCGGCCGGCGGCTACGGGCTGTCGCGGGTGCCGACGGGCTTTCTGCCGATCGAGGACCAGGGCTATTTGATCGCCGCCGTGCAGCTGCCCGACGGCGCCTCGCTGGAGCGGACGCAGAAGGCCCTCGACAAGGTCGGCGCCATCGCCAAGGCGACGCCCGGCGTCGCCCAGGTCATCACCATCGCCGGCCTCTCCGCGCTCGACAACAGCGCCAGCCTCGCCAATGCAGGGGTCGCCTACATCATCCTCAGGGATTGGGAGGCGCGCGGCAAGGGCGAGGATCTGCGCTCGCTCGTCTATGGCCTCAACGACAAGCTTGCCGAGGTCATTGAAGCCCGCAGCCTCGTGCTGCCGCCGCCGCCCATCCAGGGCATCGGCAATGCCGCGGGCTTTGCCATGCAGGTCGAGCTGCGCGACGGCAACAGCGACTATGCCAAGCTGCAGGCGATGACCTCGGCGATCGTCGCCAGCGCCCAGAGCCAGAGCGCGCTGCAGCGCGTGCAGTCGCCGTTCCGCGCGATGGTGCCGCAGTTCGACGTCGAGATCGACCGGATCAAGACCCAGACCCTGCACGTCACCACCGACCAGGTGTTCTCGGCACTGTCGTCCTATCTCGGTGCCTCCTACGTCAACCAGTTCAACAAATTCGGCCGCGTGTTCCAGGTCTATGTTCAGGCCGATTCCGCGGCGCGGCTGACGCCGCGGCAGATCGAGAGCCTGATGGTGCGCAACCAGAGCGGCGACATGATCCCGCTCGGCACGGTCGCGACGGTCAAGCCCTCGGTCGGGCCATCCTTGATCAGCCTCTACAATCTCTATCCCTCCGCCGCGATCGTCGGCCTGCCCGCGCAGGGCTATTCCTCCGGCCAGTCGCTGAAGCTGATGGAGGAGATTGCGGCGAAGACCCTGCCGCCGGGCGCGGGCTACGAATGGACCGCGATGTCGTATCAGGAGAAGGTGGTCTCCAATCAGATCTATCTCGCCTTCGCGCTCGCCCTCCTCCTCGTCTATCTCGTGCTGGCCGGCCAATACGAAAGCTGGTACGCGCCGGTCTCGGTCATTCTCGCCGTGCCGCTGTCGCTGCTCGGGCCGATGGCGGTGCTGACGGCGCTCAGAATCGACAACAATCTGTATGTCCAGATCGGGCTGATCCTGCTGATTGCGCTGTCGGCGAAGAACGCGATCCTGATCGTCGAGGTCGGCCTCGAGCTGCACGGCCGCGACGGCAAGCCGCTGCTCGAGTCGGCGATCGAGGCGGCGCGGTCGCGGTTCCGGCCGATCCTGATGACGTCGTTCGCCTTCATCCTCGGCGTCGTGCCGCTGGTGCTCGCGACCGGGGCCGGCGCCAGCGCGCGCAAGTCGATCGGCATCACCGTGTTCTCCGGCATGCTGGCCTCGACCTGCCTCGCGGTGCTGTTCGTGCCGGCGTTCTTCGTCGTCGTGCAGCGCTTCGAGAACTGGCGCGCGGCACGCAAGGCGAAGCCGGTGATCGCGCAGCCCGCGGAATGAGCCATCATTCGGCCGGCACCTCCCGCAACACCGGCCGCGCCGCCGGGAGCTCCGGCGGCAGGATGAGCGCGGCGATAACAGCGACCAGCGCCAGCGCGGCGAAAGCCTGCAGCATGGTGACGAAGCCGCCGTGCTCATACAGCCAGGCGACCAGGCCGACCGAGGCGCCGGCCGCGGTGAAGCCGACGAAATAGCGCACCGCATAGGCGCGCGAGCGCCATTCTTCGGCGGTGTATTTGCCGACCATGGCGTCATTGACGGTGACCTGCCCGAACGCGCCCATGACGATGCCGATCGAGGCCGCGATCAACGCCCAGTCGCGGGCGTCGGCGGCGAGATAGAGCAGCGGCGCCAGCACCAGCGATAGCGGCAGCGCGACGGCCTTCAGCGTATGGCGATCGAGCAGGCGCCCGATCGTGTACTGCGTCATCGCACCGAACACGTAGACACCGGCCGCGATCACGCCGAGCAGCGCCGGGCTTTGCGTCAGGCCCACGAGCCGCTCCGCGAACAGCTTGGGCAGCGCCACGGTGATCGCGTTGAACGTGGTGGAGATCGCGATCACCACCAAGAGCAGCGCCAGCACTACGCGCCACATCTGCTCGCGCGCGACGCGGGCCTGCGCCGCCGCCTGCTTCGAGCCGCGGCGGTCCTCATGCGCGACCAGCATCGCGAAGACAACGCCGATGCCGATCGTGATGACCCCTGGCACGATGAAGGCGAAGCGCCAGCCGAGATACTGCCCGACCACGCCTGTCACCAGCGCCGAGGATGCGACGCCGAGATTGCCGAATACGCCGTTCAACCCCATGTCGCGACCGAGCCGGTCGGCATAGGACACCAGCATCGCGGTTCCCACCGGATGATAGATCGAGGCGAACAGGCCGATGGCGAACAGCGCCGCGCCGAGCTGCCATGGCGTCTGCACCAGGCCGACCGAGATCATCGACAGGCCGATGCCGAGATAGAAGATCAGCATCATGTGCCGCCGGCTCCAGCGGTCGCCGAGCCAGCCGGTCACGAGCGCGCCGGCGCCGAAGGCGATGAAACCCGGCGTCGCATAGGGCAACAGGTCCGCATAGGCCATGCCGAGCGCGGGGCCCATGATGATGACCGCGGCCGCGAAGATCAGCATCGCATAATGGTCGATGAAATGGGCCGCGTTGACGAAGCCGATGACGCGGCGGGGAGTGTTCATGGGCAGTTCCTCGATTCCCGAATAAATCGGTTATACTGGCTCGCCCCAACGAGAAGCCGCCAATGACCATCGTGGACACGCCATTGAAGCCGCTCGGCGCCGACCGGGTGACGACCGAGCCCGGCGTGCACCTGATCGCGCGCAGCTACCTCAAGGGCACCCGGCTCGATCCGCACATGCACCGGGAGTCGCAGCTGATCTACGCCTCCGCCGGCACCATGCAGGTGACGACGCCGCAGGGCCGCTGGCTGGTGCCGCCGGACCGCGCGGTGTGGGTGCCGGCGCGGCATGCGCATGCGATCGACATGCTGGCCGACAGCGAGATGCGGACGCTGTATTTCGAGCTCGACTGGCTCGCGCGCGAGGCGCGCGGTCTCCGGCTCGATCGCGAATTCGTCGTGCACGTCTCGCCGCTGCTGCATCAGGCGATCCTCGCGCTTTTCGACGCCAGCGGCGGGCCCGAGCGCACCGCCCTGCTGGTGCGGCTCGCTCTGCTCGAATTGCGCCGCGCCGAGGATTCCTCGACCTTCATCCCACTTCCGCAGGACCCGCGCGCCCGGCGCGCCGCGCTGCTGGTGCTCGCCTCGCCCGCGAACGAGCAGGATCTCACGACCCTCGCGAGCGCCGTCGGCAGCTCGGCCCGCACCTTGTCGCGGCTGTTCGCGGCCGAGACGCGGCTGAGCTTCAAGGCGTGGTGCCAGCGCGCCCGCATCGCGGCGGCGATCGAGCGGTTGTCGACCGACCGTCACCTCTCCGTCAAGCAGCTCGCTGCCGATCTCGGCTATGCCAGCGTACCGGCATTCTCGCACGCCTTCCGGCAGGTGACCGGCCGTACACCGACGGAATTCGCCGGCCAAAGCGAATGACGACGCTGCCGCGCATGCGGGCAGCGACGGCGGCGTTGACGATTTGTTATGTTTGAATGTGGCCACCTTTGCCATAAATCCATGTAACATCACAGCCTGTCGCTTTGCGGGATTCGACCGAGACCAGATGGCCAACGCCTTTTTTACTGACCTGATCACCACCATTTCCGAACGCGGCCGGACACTGCTGCGCGGCGGCTCGCCTGCCGTCGACAAGCACGATGCGGCGAGCCTTGCCGAGCTGTGCGAGGCGCTGGTGTCCGGTGCCGGCGAGGCCTCGGGCACCGCGATGGCCCGCGACGTGCTCGACGGCTATCATGATCTCGACGCCGAGGGCCGCAAGGCGTTCTTCACCGCGCTGGTTCACGATTTCGGTCCCGACAATGCCAGGCTCACCAAGGCGATCGAGGCGTGGCGCGCGGCGCCGTCGGACGAAGGCGCGAGCGCGCTGCATTTCGCCTCGGAGCCGCGGCGGCAGGAACTGATCCGCCGCCTCAACCGCGCGCCGGGCGGCACGCCCGAGCTGGTCGCGATGCGCACTGATCTGCTGGATCTCCTGAAGGCAAATCCGGAACTCGCCGCGCTCGATCGCGACATCGTGCATCTCTTGAGTTCGTGGTTCAACAGGGGGTTTCTGGTGCTGCGCAAGATCGACTGGTCGACGCCGGCGAACATCCTCGAGCAGATCATCCGCTACGAGGCGGTGCACGAGATCCACGACTGGGACGACCTGCGCCGCCGCATCGATCCGGTCGACCGGCGCTGCTACGCCTTCTTCCATCCGGCGATGCCCGATGCGCCGCTGATCTTCGTCGAGATCGCGCTGACCGAGACCATTCCCGGCGCCATCGCACCGCTGCTCGCGGTGGATCGCGCGCCGGTGCCCGCCGATCGCGCCCGCACCGCGGTGTTCTATTCGATCTCCAACACCCAGCGCGGCCTCGGCGGCATCTCGTTCGGCAACTTCCTGATCAAGCAGGTGGTCGAGGAGCTCCGGCGCGAGCTGCCGAAGCTCGACACCTTCGTCACGCTGTCGCCGGTGCCGGGCTTCATGGGCTGGCTGAAATCGACCGAAGATGCGACCGAAGAGGATCGCAACGTGCTCAAGCTCCTCAACGAGCCGCGCTGGGTCGAGGACGCCTCGATCACCGCCGAGCTGCGCACCGTGATCGAGCCGCTCGCCGCGCACTACTTCCTCAAGGCGCGGACGTCCAAGGGCAAGCTGATCGACCCCGTCGCCCGCTTCCACCTCGGCAACGGCGCAAGGCTGGAGCGCATCAACTGGCTCGGCGATCTCTCGGCCAAGGGCCAGCGCGAGTCGGCGACGGTGATGGTGAACTACCTCTACCGGCTCGAGGACATCGAAAAGAACCACGAGGCGTATGCGAACGAGGGCGAAGTGGTGGCGTCGAGCGCGGTGAAAAAGCTGCTGCGCGGCGAAGGCCGGCGGCTGCTGGATATGCGGCTGTCGTCGTAGTTCTGCGGCAGGCGGCAGCACTGTCTCGCATCCGCCTCGCGCCATTGCTGGGGCACGCTCCCCACGCCAAACTCCGTCATTGCGAGGAGCGAAGCGACGAAGCAATCCAGAGTCTCGCGCGCAGCCCTGGATTGCTTCGCTTCGCTCGCAATGACGCCGGTGATGTACTGTGTTCTCGCCACAACCACCGCCGTCATCCCGGCGAACGCCGGGATCCATAACCACAGGCCCTCGTTCGGGGCTGGCTCATCGTTACACCGCGCCACGCACGACCGCCGCGGAGTATGGGTCCCGGATCGGCGCCGCGACGCGCATTGCGCGTCACGGCTTGTCCGGGACGACAGCGGAGGAAAACGGCCGCGCCGGTGGACGGCGTGAGGATGAATCGCTTTCACATCTCAAACAGCCTGGGGACGTGCGACCATAGCCTCGCGGCGCATCACGCCCGAGTGCTGGATCGACAGGTCCCTCTGATCAAAGACAGAGGGCGCAGGGAAGACCGGGTGCTGGCCGCAACCCATGGCCCCCGTGCGTGAAGAAATGCACGGGGCAGGAACCACAGGTACGACCGGTGCATTCCGGCCTTCCCTGCGCGATGGTTGGAACGGTGTCCTTCGTGCTCTCCCTGGGGATCGGGCTCTTTTGCCCCCATCGCCCGCGCGTGCCGTCAAGCAACTGACCGCGAACTTGACCTCAGCGTCGAGAGGCCAGGACCACACGACTTCTCCGTCCGCAGCGACGCCGGTCGTCCACCGTCGCCGCTACGGCCACCGCATCCCTGCCCCGACGTTCGTGACGACGCGTACGCCCCTCTGCGATGAGGCAGGATGCGTGCAGTATTGCTGATTTTCGGAATTTGTCAAGAGGGACGATTGATTGTATGTTGGACAGGCAGCTGCAGCTTACGGCAAGAGAATTCGATAGTCGCGAACTCCCAAACTGGACAGTCTTGAGAATCGAACCTTTTAAATTCGCGATCTGCCGAAAGCGCACTGGTAACAGGCTGAAAGTTAGGTAACGCTGGGCGCATTAGCTCCACTGCTTTCGGCGCTACGACGAGCGACTCTTGTGCACTGCCCCAAGATCCCTGTACAACTAAAGCGCTTGGCGGTTATAGCCGCCAAGCGCCTTTTCTAAGCTGGTCACTTTCCGTTTAAAGGCCCAACCGGCCCCGTACCCAATCCCAACACGCCGACGCGATGGCCGCGACGGACAGAATATCAGCTGCAGCGTACCGACGGCGCTCACAAAATGGGCACGCCAGTGTAGCGTTACCTGCAGCGGAACGGCGAGTTGTTGCCGACCCGCTGCGTCTACGAAGAGGCTTCGTCGCCTGGCGGCTACGGCGGCGAGATTTATTCTTTCTCATGCGCAGTGCTCCTGGGTTGCTGGAGCACCTCATTGATCAGAAATTTCGAGGCCTGTCGGCAGCACGAATTTTGGCAAAGGATAGAAAATGGCAAAACGTCAAAATGTCGCAGATCGTCGTGGTCGGTCGATCGCCCTCCCCCCCTCCCGCATCGGCCGACTGCTCGTTGCCTTAAGGGAGTCCGTCGGAAAACGTAGCTTGAATCCCCACGCACATCCGGAGTTTAGAAAGAGAGTTCATACACTTAAGCGGCTTGGCCTCTCCAGGATAGAAGCGTCTGATTGGATACAAGCTATTCATGGCCACCAAATATCCCCGGATCAACTGCGCCGCATCGAAACGGGTACAGGGCACCGGCCTTCACAGGAGGCCTTGAGGGCAATTCTTACCGCCTATGGACTGTCAGCGGAGGAAGTGAATGCTGTTGTTGAGGATCCAAATCTAACGTCGATGTTAGGCGCGAACCCTCATCTGATGGCAGCTTGGCGTATGCGCAACTTAGCCCTCGGCGAATTCGGCCCAACCATTACCGAAGCGCTGAGAGTTGACGATTTTGTATCTACCTGGATAGAAATGGAGAAGGCTGCCTCGGGCGGCTTCCGCGATGGTGAAATCGTTGTCATCGTAGACCATTCTATTGTGGAGCCACCCGAGGATTTTGAAAAGCTAGCGAAAGCAGCCGCTGACCAGAACGCTCAGAAGATAGCGGAAGGCATTCGCGGGTGGACCGACAATCCAACATTCTGTTTGCTCTCCGTGAATGAACCTCAAGACGGCGATCAACTCGACTATGCTATTCGGTCAATAACAAGCGAGATAGGAGCCGACGCTGAAGAGCGACCTCAAATCACGTTAAGACTTCAGCATTCATGGTATCGATATAACGTGATTGCTAAGCAAGCGGCTGGTGCCGCGCATCGGTGGCGTGCTTTGCAGGAAGCGACAATTCCCTTGAAGCCGGAGCCGTATCTTGCATCCGGCATTGGCGTTTGCATCAACGTGATCTGCGACGGCGGACGATCCATTGTGATTGGCCAGCGGTCGTTCGACGAAACGTTTCGGAAAGGCGAGCTCGACATTGCCGTCGTCGAAGGCATCCGCCCATCTGCCGAAGGCGCAGGATCAACCACGATTACGGACGCGGCTTATAGAGCTCTGTCCGAAGAACTGGGCGTAAACAAGAAAATTCTTAAGCGCTCCATTGACGAAATCGTCAAACGACTGGTCATTTTCGAGTTTGGCTGCGATCTAGAGTACTACCAATTCAACTTTTTGGCCTTCGCGGAAGTTGATCTTGACTTTGAGACCCTTTTTCACGCCTGGCAAAAGGCAAAGGATCGCAAAGAAAATCAAACGCTGCATCGAATAGCGTTCGACGAAGCCGAGGTGAGAGATTTCGCTACAAAAAACCCAATATGGTCTTCTGGAATTGCGTGCGCACTTCGAACTTTTGACTACTACTGATTAAACTCGCACGAAAAGATGATTCTTCTACGACACCGATCGCGAACGCCGTGAGGAGCGATCGCGTCGTCTCCCAGCCCCGCGTCGCGCCTCAACACACTTTGCGCTGCGATTCCACCTGTCGTTTGAAATTGTCGAGAATGGCCTGCCAGCCTTGCTGTTGCATCTCGACCGGGTGCGTCGTTTCAGGATCGAAGACAACGCGAACGAGAACGCCGTTCGGACCGGTCTCGAAATGGACGTCCGCTTTCCGGTCGCCGAAGGCGTAGGCGATCAGCTTGTGCTCGACGATCTTCGTGTAGGTGCCGGCGAAGTCGAAGCCCATGCTGCCGTCCTTGGCTTCCATCCGCGAGGAGAAATCTCCGCCCTCCCGCAGGTCGACCGTGGCCTTGGTCGTATGCCAGTCGTCCGACGCAGCGTTCCACTTCACGATGTCGGCCGGCGTCGTATAGGCGCGCCAGACCTGATCGATCGGGGCTGCGACGGTGGTTTCGACGGTGATCCGCATGACCATTGCTCCTTTGTTCGATTTGACGGCTCGCTGCAGACGTGCAGGAGTTTGTGCTCGAAGGACGATACAGACTGGCAGGTCCCGACAGACCGTAGAACAAATCTTGCCTCCAGGGAGGCCGCAGGATGTCGATGGGACAAGCGATACGAGCGTCAGTCGTTGCCGCCACCGCGCTGATCGGCGGCGCGCTTGGGGCGGTCGGTCTCGGCTACGCGGCCTTGGCAGCCGGCTTCTTTGCTCTCAGTTTCGCGCCTAGGGGCATTCACAGCGACTGGAGCATTCTCGCGCGAGCCGATACAAGGATACAGCTGGTTGAAACATAGGTTGAGCATACTTCGCAGAGAATGATTGCGCACGCAAATAAATACAATTATCAATTGAATTATTTTCTGTTGGAGATCGTAGTTCATGGATTTGCCAACGTTTTTGCGAGACACATTGGGCACGAGCCCTCAGCATAGACGTTTTTACCATTTTACTGACAGAAAGAACTTGGACTCCATTCGTGCGTCCGGGCTGCTATGCACCTACGAACTGCGTCGCCGAAACATGCTTGGTAACGTTACAACCGGGGGGGATTCGAATAGCCTCGCAAGCGACATTGCAAGCGGCACAGACAGGTATGTTTGTCTATGTTTCACGACTGGTCACCCGATGACCTATATCGCACGTACCCAACGTGGGCTTGATCCAGTCTACCTACACATCAATCCGAACGTGCTTCTACTACCAAATGTGATGATTACAGCCGCTCCGTCGAACCAAACAGGCGTCGCAAAGGTTGCAGCCGCTTCTGCTTTGGACAATTTGGACCTTGAGGTAATTTAGAAGCGCACGGACTGGAAGCTGCCTGAGATTCAAGCAAGGTTGAAAATCGCAGACAAGTATGAACTCTTAATACCCAACGGCATCGCCGTGAGTGATATCGTACACGGATTATAGTCGCAGGGAATGGAGCTAAATGGCTGAAAGACCCGTGTTTGTACCATCACTGACCGGCTCTCAACTCGTTCAACTCATATGGATTAAGTTTCCTTGGCACCCCGGACTCGCCGCATCCCAGAAGAAGAAAAACATTGTGGAACTTCATGGAGCGGCAGCCACGCGGGGCCTCGAGCCGTTACTGGAGATATCAAGCAAGTCTGACGAGAAGGTGGGCCGAAATCTCAGCGCGTTCCATTTAAAGCTAGCAATTGACGAACGCGAAACCACGGTCGAGTGCGCATACCAAGGTAGCAAAGTCTTTGAGCATGGCGGCCCTTACGTTGATCTATACTGGAAAGAAAGCCGCGAAGCCAAAAGAGACCCCCGCCTGAGAGACTCTGGAAAGCTTCTAAGCTTTGAGTTTGAAGGCAAAAAGTATCCGATTGCGCCAATGACGGTGTTTTACGATTGGCTTTACTTTAAAGCCCTCTATCCACACCGTGCTTGGATAGAGAAGCGCGAAGAATGGGCAGGCTTCACCGACATAGAGTTCAATCCGGAGCGCTCAATCAACTGCCAAGCGCGCTCGTTTGCAGCCTTTATCGCATTACAAAAGCGCAATGAGCTTGATGTAACGGTTGCCAGTTTTCATACGTTCAGGGCCAGGTGGGAGGCGGCTGGGCTATAGTAAGCTATAGTCCAGTAATTATATCGAGGCGGCGTGACGACTGACCTTACGCCTTTCAGGCCGTTCGGTGTTGCGGCCGCAGCCGCAGCACCGCTGCCGGCAGATTGGCCGCCAGCCATTCCGCAATCGCTCCCTGCTTCCTGTGATACGCCAGCCCAACCGCCACCACCGCGACGCCGATCAGCGATAGCGCGAACGGGAACAGCAGCGAGTCCTTGAAGACGACGTCGGCGAGATGGCCGAGATACATGGTGATGCCGATGGCGCCGAACACGGCGTAGGCGCGGCGGACGATGATCACGGCCACGGCCAGCAGACCGACATTCATCAGGCAGTAGATCGCCTTGCCGAGCTCGGTGGCGCCGTCGGTGGCGCTGATGCCGCCCCAAAAGGCCATCAGGCCGAACAGATGCAGCCAGAAACCGAAGTCGCGGTTGTTGCTGGTGTAGTCGACGATCCAGGCCAGGCTGAGCATGCCCAGGCCGAACCAGATCGAGACGATGCGGCGCATCTCCCAATCGATGTGGCTGACATTGAAGATCCAGGGCGTGAGGTCCATCGACATGAACCACAAGGCGACCGAGATGACCGCATAGATGAAGGGCACGCGGTAGAAGCGCAGCGCGATCGCGCCCGCTGCGATGGTGGCGAGCTCCATGAACAGCCAGCTGCCCTTGATCCAGACGTAGAAGTCCTGAACCGTGCCGGGCTTGCCGAACCTGCCCCACCAGCCGAGCTCGGCCTGAATGCCGTAGACGGCGAGCGGCGCCATGGACACGGCGATGGCGATCAACAGGCCGCCGGGGACGCGCAGACTGCGGCGCCAGAGGTGGTCGCCGGCGAAGCCGAAGGCTGCGGCATAGGCGAGCGCGCAGGCGGTCAAAGCGCGGCCGCCCATTTGTGAGAAGGCCACCGTCGAGAACAGGCCCATGGCGCCGATCACGATCAGCGCGCCGGCGTACCAGAGCAGATGCGCGGCATCGAATTTGGCGCGGGGGGTGTCGGTGGAGGAGGCGCGCTGGTGCAGGTAGGCCAGCAGGCGTTGCAGCTCGTCCGGGCTGATGGCGCCAGCGCTCGATGCGGCGCGGAGGTCGGTTTCGGAATAGGACATCGTCGTTACCTCGGGTGGTCCGCCGGCATTCGGGCACGGGTGGCCGGTCGCGCCAACGCTGCTCGCGTTGCGCGTCCCGGGCCGACGCCGGTGTGGCGGATAAGGGTGAGTGTAGCGGAACGTGAGCGGCGTTCAAGAAATATTTTGAGCGCTGCTCAAAATGTTTCCGAGGTCAGGGCTCAGTTCCCGCTCCCGCGCATCGGTTCCTGTCCGTGGGGCCGACGCCCGCACGTCACCCTCGGTGTCATTCCCCGCGCAGGCGGGGAATCCCGTACGCCGCGGCCTCTCGATCAATCACTGCCGCCTCTGGAATACTGGATCGTCCGCCTGCGCGGACGATGACAGATGGGGTGGAACGAGCTTTTTCCGCGCCATTGCGAGCGAAGCGAAGCAATCCAGAGTCCTTGCTCCGGCCCTGGATCGCGTCGCGGAGCCCGTCATCCGGCCGCGCTTCGCGCGGACCGGGTGGCTCGCGATGACGACCAACCGCGGCGCGAGGTCTGCGGCTAACGCTGTCGATGCCCCCCGCCCCTCAATCCTTGAAATACGGCTCCACCGGGCCGTGGACCTTGATGGTCAGCGGGTTGCCGTGGCGGTCCTTGGCGGTGCCGGCGGCGACGCGGATCCAGCCTTCGCTGATGCAGTATTCCTCGACATTGGTCTTCTCGGCGCCCTTGAAGCGGATGCCGACGTCGCGCGACAGGATCTCCGCGTTGTAATAGGGGCTCTTCGGATCGACCGAAAGGCGGTCGGGGAAGTTGAAGGTCTCGTTGTCGCTCACAGCAGTGCCTCGATCTCTTTCTTCAGCGCCTCGGGCGTGGTGGTCGGCGCATGGCGCGACACCACATGGCCAGCGCGATCGACCAGGAATTTGGTGAAATTCCATTTGATCGCCGAGCCCAGCAGGCCCGTCTTCTCGCCCTTCAGGAACTTGTACAGCGGGTGCGCGTGCGTGCCGTTGACGTCGATCTTCGCGAACAGCGGGAAGGTGACATCGTACTTCGTCGAGCAGAACGCGCCGATCTCCTCGGCCGTGCCGGGCTCCTGGGCGCCGAACTGGTTACAGGGAAATCCGAGCACGGCAAAGCCCCTGTCGGCGTAGGCGCGGTGCAGCGCCTCGAGGCCGCGATATTGCGGCGTGAAGCCGCAGGCGCTGGCGGTGTTGACGATCAAGAGCACCTGGCCCTCGAAGCGCTTCAGCGGCACCTCTTCGCCGGTCAGCGCGGCCGCGGTGAAATCGTAGATGCTCGCCATCAGCCGAGCACCGGATCGATCGGCGACGGCGGCGTGCCGCCGGCCTCGATGGCCTCGCCCGCGGCGAGGCACATGTCCTCGCGGAAGCGCTGGCCGACGAGCTGGATGCCGACGGGGACGCGGCCGACCATGCCGGTCGAGACCACGAGGCCCGGCAGGCCGAAAAAGGGAATCGCGATCTGCGTCAGCTGGGCGTGCCAGACCTGCTTGAAGGAGTCCTCGTCCTTGCGGTCGAGCTGGTCGGCGAACGGCAGCATGCCCGACACCGGCATCAGCAGCAGCGGATGCTGCTCCATGAACAGGAGCCACTGCCGGGTCAGCGCGGCGCGACGCGCCAAGGTCGCCGAGAGGTCGAACGGATAAACCTTGTCACGGTTGCCGCGCAGGCAGGCGAGCGCGCCGGGGTCGCCTTCTTTCTCCGCGGCGGCGAGCTGCGCCTCGTAGCCGTCGCCGAGCCAGAGCCGGCTCTGCAGCAGCGCGGCCTCCTGCATCGGCGGCGTGTCCTGGATCTCCTCGACCGTCCAGCCGGCGGCCTCGAGGCGCCTGGCGGCGTCGCGCAGCGCGGCGACCACTTCGGGCACCGGGTTCAGGCCATCGGGATTGACGCAGAGCGTGACGCGCTTCGGCAACGGCGGTCCCTCGAGCGGCACCGGCATCCACCAGACATCGCGGACATCGCGCGCCGACATCGCCGCGAGCGCGATCCTGACGTCATTGACGGTGCGGGCGAGCGGGCCTGAGACCGCGCTGATCTGCGGGCCGATCGGACGCTCCGGCAGGCAGGTGTTGAAGGCGGGGATGCGGCCGACCGTCGGGCGCAGGCCGTGGATGCCGCAGGCATAGGCCGGGTAGCGGACTGAGCCGGCGATGTCGGTGCCGTGGCCGATATGGCCGATGCCCGCGGCGGTGGCCGAGCCGGCGCCGCCGGAGGAGCCGCCGGGGGTGATGCCGGGGTCGCGCGGGTTCTTGGTGTGGCCGTGGATGAGGTTGCTGGTGAACCAGCGATACGACACCGCAGGCGTATTGGTGCGGCCGAGCAGCACGGCGCCGGCCTTGACGAAATTGTTCACGACGGGGTTATGCGCCGAGGCGATCGCGTCCTTCTGCAGGTTGAGGCCGTTGGTGGTGGCGTAGCCTTCCTGGTCGACATTGACCTTGATCGTGACAGGCACGCCGGCGAGCGGTCCCGGGTCCTCGCCGCGCGCCAAGCGCGCGTCGATGGCGTCGGCCTGCTGCAGCACGTCCTCAGGCCGATGGTCGATCACGGCGTTGATCGCGGGGTTGACCGCATCCAGCCGGGCCAGCGCCGAGGTCGCGGCGTCGCGCGCGGAGACCTGTTTCGACTTGATGAGGGCGGCAAGGTCGGCAGCCGGCAGGCGCCAGAGATCGGTCATGGGGGACTCCGTGGTGGTCTGGCGTTCTTAGCGCGGCGGATGCGACGGAGAAAGCAGCCCATTGCGTGGTGGGCTATGCAAGAGCAGCCCCCTCGCCTGCGCCAGTCTCACCGTGCAGAACCGCGGGAGCGCTGGCGCCCGCGGCCGTCCTTCGAGACGCCCGCCTCCGGCGGGCTCCTCAGGACGAGGGTTGAGCTTGTGGCGAGCGCACGTCGCAGCGCGCCCCACTTCTTCCCCTCATGGTGAGGAGCGCCGCGTGCGGCGCGTCTCGAACCACGAGGCCCCCAAAGCTCCCACGGGGATCAATACCCGTCCTGTATCGATCGATCCGGAAACAGGCTTGGTCAAGCCTGGCAATCGACTTTAAGAGCTGAAGCAACAACATCACAAAGGGGGAAACAGATGATCAGATCGGGCACCATCATGGCCGCTACATTCGTCCTCGCCGCCGCGGCAACGCTGGCGCCGCGCGCAGGGTACGCCGAGACCTACGCCTATGTCGGCAATGCCGACAGCAACGACATCAGCGTGTTCAAGTTCGATGCTGCCTCCGGCGAGATGACGCTGGTGCAGACCGCCGCGTTCGTCGGCGTCGAGAAGCCGGGCGCGTCGACCCCGCTCGCGGTCAGCCCGGACAAGCGCGTGCTGATCGCGGGCGTTCGCTCGCAGCCCTTCCAAGCCGAAAGCTTTGCGATCGACGCCAAGACCGGCCAGCTCACGCATCTCGGCAACGGCCCGCTCGCCGACAGCATGGCCAACATCGCCTTCGACCGCACCGGCAAGGTGCTGTTCAGCGCCTCCTATGGCGGCAACAAGGTGGCGGCGAATCCGGTGCAAGCGAATGGCGTCGTCGCAGCGCCGAGCCAAGTGATCCCGACCGGGCTGAATGCCCACGCCGTCCTGCCCTCGCCCGACAACCGCTTCGTGTTCGCGACCAATCTCGGCTCCGACCAGGTGCTCGGCTTCGCCTTCGATGCCGCCACCGGCACGCTGACGGCCAAGGACGCGCTGACGGTGAAGACGCCGGAGAAATCAGGCCCGCGGCACTTCATCTTCCACCCGAACGGCAAGTTCATCTATCTCCTGCACGAGCTCAACGCCGATCTCGCGGTCTATGCCTATGACGCCGATAAGGGGACGTGGACCGAGCAGCAGCGCGTCACCACCCTGCCCCCGGGCTTCACCGGCAAGCCCTGGGCGGCCGATCTTCATGCGACGCCTGATGGCACCTTCCTCTACACGTCAGAGCGCGGCTCCAACACGCTGGCGGCGTTCAAGATCGAGGCGGCGAGCGGGCGCGTATCTCTCATCGGCAGCGTGCCGACCGAGACCCAGCCGCGCGGCTTCGCCATCGATCCCACGGGGCGCTATCTCGCCGCCGTCGGCGAAGTGTCGAACGGCATGACCGTGTACAAGATCGATCCGGCCAGCGGCGCGCTGGAGAAGGTGAAGTCGTATGCGGTCGGCAAGAAGCCCAATTGGGTGGAGTTCGTCAGCTTGCCGTGAGCGGCGGGTGGAGAGAGCGAACTTGTGGCCATTCTTCGAGACGCGCGCCGGAGGCGCGCTCCTCAGGATGAGGGCGGAATATGCGGCGAGGATTGTTCTCCGCATTCCTCTCCGCACACCGGACTGTTTACCCTCATGGTGAGGAGCGCCGTTTTCGGCGCGTCTCGAACCATGAGGCCCGCTGCGGCGCGGCATTCCCCAGGGCGTACTCAGTCCCTATATACAGCGCCATGAGCATGCCCGCCGCCCAGCCTGACCGACATCCCCTCGCGGTTCAGAATCCGGAACTCGATGACGCCGCGATCCGGCGGCTGGTCGAGACGTTCTACGGCCGTGCGCGAGAGGACGCGCTGATCGGGCCGATCTTCAACCGCACGGTCGAGGATTGGGACGAGCACATCGGCAAGATCAGCGATTTCTGGTCGTCGATGTTCCTGAAGACAGGCCGCTACAGTGGCGCGCCGATGCGGCCGCATCTGTTGCTCGAATTGCACGGCCCGCATTTCGACCGCTGGCTGCAGCTGTTCGAGGCGACGGCGACGGACCTGTTCCCGCCCGAGCTCGCCGAGCTCTTCATCGTCCGCGCGCGGCGGATCGCCGACAGTTTCGAGATGGGAATCGCCAGCACGCGCGGCGAACTCGTGCGTCCTCGGCATTCCGTCTGAGGCCGCGTTCGATCAGCGGCCGTGCCGATGCGCTCAATGGCGTGTCATCGATTGCGCGCTCATGTTGAAGATCGCTTCCGAGAACGGAAACTCCAGCACGATCTCGCCGTCCTCGTCGGTGACCTCGATGACGGCCGTCATCAGCGCCGCGTTGCCACCTTCGGTGCGCAGCAGTTCCTTGATCATGTCGCGTGCGACTTCCCAGGCGCGGTCGGGATTGCGCAGCACTTCGCCGTCGGTGTCGGAGACCAGTTCCTCGCCGATCCGTGTGTTGAAGAAATATCGGGGCATCGTCAGTTTCCAATGGGGTCGCGCGCTGGGGTTTTGAAGTCTCAAACGTCTCACAACTGCTTTATCCAGCCCATTCCGCCCCCAAATCTAAGGGCGGAACAGAACGGCCATGCGAAGCCATCGATCACGAATTCGTTGTTTTCGCGGCTCCTCCGGGCGAAAACGACAACAACTCGCGGGTGCGGCTTTGCACTGCAATAAACGGGCCTGAGAGGCTCAAACAAAAAGATTCCACTGGCGAACTTTTCGTAGAACGGTAGTTTAATTCGGAGGACGACAACCGTCCCGTCGTGAAGGAGAGGACAATGGCCTGGAAAGCTCCCAAGATTGTTGAAGTGCCGGTCGGCATGGAAATCAACATGTACGCTTGCGCCGCCCGCAAATAATTCGCGGGTGTGACGTCCAGGTCCCGCTGGGATCAAGTCCCGCTGGGATCGGGACGTCGACGCTTGAGGGTGGGGATCTGTGATCGCGTCCGGGCACGCGCCCATGCGAAGGTCCGATATCCCACCCTCGTCGCTTTCCTGACCTGCCAATCCCCCGAGATTGCTCGTCATCCTGCCGCCGGTAATCGCGTGCGCCACCACAGCTGAATTCCAGGAGACGGCTCATGCTTCGCCTCGTCGTCCTGGGCGCCGCCGCGGGCGGCGGAGTCCCGCAGTGGAATTGCGGATGCGCCGTGTGCCGCGCCGCGCGCACCTCACATCCCGAGATCCAGAACAGCCAGGCCTCGGTCGCCGTCAGCGCCGACGGCGCCAACTGGTTCCTGATCAACGCCTCACCCGACCTGCGCCAGCAGGTGACCGCCACGCCGCAATTGCATCCGAAGCCAGGCGCGCTGCGCCACAGCCCGATCGCCGGCGTGATCCTGACCAATGGCGAGATCGACGCCATCACGGGCCTGCTCTCGATGCGCGAGAGCTCGCCGTTTTCGATCCATGCGCATCCGAAGGTGCTTGCGATCCTCAAGTCCAACAACATCTTCGATGTGTTGAAGGAGGAGAACGTCAAGCGCGTGCCGATCGTGATCGACGTGCCGTTCCGCCCGCTCTTGCAGGACGGCTCATCGTCGGGTTTGGAAATCACGGCCTTCGCCGTGTCCGGCACCAGCGCCTGGTATCTGCGCGACAAGCAGCATCCCGGCGGCAGCGCCTCGGCCGGCGACACGCTGGGCCTGAGGATCGAGGACGTCGAGAGCGGCCAATATGCCTATGTCATCACGGCCTGCGCCGATGTCGACTTTGACTTGAAAACGAGATTGAAGGGCGCGCCGCTGGTGCTGTTCGACGGCACGGTGTGGCGCGACGACGAGATGATCCAGGCCGGACTCGGCAACAAGACCGGGCAGAGCATGGGGCATATCGCGATGTCCGGAGACAGCGGCGCGATCAGGCAGCTGTCGGACCTCGGGATCGGCAGGAAGATCTTCCTGCACATCAACAACTCCAATCCGGCGTGGCTGCACGCCTCACCCGAGCGGCAAACGTTGGAACGCGAGGGATGGGAAATCCCCGCTGAAGGGATGGAGATCGTGCTGTGAGTGAGGTCAATCTGAGCGGAATGACGGCGCTGTCGATCGGACGCGGCGTCACGCTGAACAATGCTGGGGAGCTGGAAGCGGCGCTGCGCCACATTGGGGCCACGCGCTACCACAATCACCACCCATTCCATAAGCTCTTGCACGGCGGCAAGCTGAACAAGGGCCAGGTGCAGGCCTGGGCGCTGAACCGCTACTACTACCAGTCGACGATCCCGCTGAAGGACGCGATGGTGATGACGCGCTTCCGCGACCGCGCCACGCGGCTGGAATGGCGGCACCGCATCGAGGATCATGACGGCGATATCGGCAGCGAGGGCGGCATCGAGCGCTGGCTGAAGCTGACCGAGGGCCTCGGCCTCGACACGGCGTATGTCGAATCCACCGAAGGCATCCTGCCGGCAACGCGCTTCGCGGTGGAGGCCTATGTGCATTTCTGCCGCGACCGTTCGCCGCTCGAGGCGATCGCCTCGTCGCTGACGGAGCTGTTCGCGCCCGGGATTCACGAGGAGCGCATCTCGGGGATGCTGGAGCACTACGACTTCGTCAACAACGACACGATGAGCTACTTCAAGCGCCGCCTCACCCAGGCGCCGCGCGACGCCAACTTTGCACTGCATTATGTCAAGGAGCATGCGACCACGCCCGAGCAGCGCGCCGCGGTGTGCAACGCGCTGATCTTCAAGACCAACGTGCTGTGGGTGCAGCTGGATGCGCTGTATCATGCGTATGTGGAGGGCCACATCCCGCCGGGCGCATTCGTGCCGAAGGAGAGGTAGCATGCGCGTTGTGGACCACCGCTGTCGTACCACGATAGGTGCGCCCCCCTCCCCCTTGCGGGGAGGGGTCGGGGGTGGGGGTCCACACGGGCAGTCTTTAGATCGGAAGAGCAC
>NZ_JBNPUZ010000029.1:0-47336 GCF_051168435.1 Bradyrhizobium sp. HKCCYLR20261 | reverse complement strand
CGCGCAAACAGCGCCATGTCGGTACAACTGGTCGCCCCGCACAACGTCGCCATCAGCGCAATGAACAAAATCTCCGTAAGATCGTGCAGCGCATTGTCTGCGCGCGGGTCGGGCAGGTCTTCGAAGCACTCCGAGAATCGATCCATCGGCAGCTCCTTACATCTCAGGACCACCTTCAGAATCGATTTTTGACCGGATCACAATGCCTTACAGCGTAATTTCACATGCGATTGCCCTGCCCTCCAGGGGAGGGTGGCAGCGGGGCTGCACGCCGCGGAAGCGCTCGCGAGGCGGGTAGACGCGATTCCGTGGAAGCACGTTATGTTGAGGGGACGGCGGTCTTCAAGGCGGCCGCGGCGCGCTCCGCCGCTTCGACACGCCGCGTCCGGAAGGGCGCGATCCGCTCCAGCATGCGTGACAGCACCTCCGGTGGCGCCGTGTCCGGCGAGCCCGCGGTGAAGGGCGGCTCGGGGTTGTATTCGAGCCTGAGCTGAATCGCTTCGGCCGTCGGCCGGTCGACGAGCTGCGCCACGACGGTCAGCGCGAAATCGATGCCCGCGGTGACGCCGCCGCCCGTGATGCGGTTGCGGTCGATGCAGACCCGTTCCTTGCTCACGGTTGCGCCGAACAGCGGCAGGCACTCGCGCGCGCTCCAATGCGTCGCGGCGCGATAACCGTCGAGCAGACCGGCCGCGCCGAGCGCCAGCGAGCCCGTGCATACTGAGGTGATGTATTTGGCTCCCTCGGCCTGGCGGCGGATGAAGCCGATCACCTCGGCATCCCCGAGGATGGCGTCGACACCGAACCCGCCGGGAATGCAGATCACATCGGCTTGCGGGCAATCGGCGAAGGTCGTCGTCGGCATCAAGGTGAGCACGGAGTCCGTCGGAATCGGCTCGATTCGCTTCCAGACGAGATGCAGCGTGGCCCCGGGCACGCTCGAGAACACCTGGACCGGGCCGGTGAGGTCGAGCTGGGTCAGGTTGGGAAACAGGACGAGGGCGATGGACAGCGGTTCGGCCATGACTGCGCTCCCTGACGTTACGGGTTGACGGGAAACACCCTGCATGATCCGCTGCTTGTCTCATATGGCGAATTTCCCTCGATTTCAGCCAAGCCATTCAGTTAGTCCCTTGGTGGAGCGACCCGCATGATCGGCGTGCTCATCTTTCCCGACTTCCAGCTGCTCGATGCCGCCGGGCCCATCTCGGTGTTCGAGATCGCGGCCCGCTACACGGGCGCCGCGCCTGCGATCAGGGTGGTCGCCGCGACGCCGGGGCCGGTGCGGTCGTCATCGGGCGCCGAGATGCTGGCGCGCAAGTTTGGTCGGGTGTCGGGACTGAAGACCCTGCTGATCGCCGGCGGCGAGGGCGTGGAGGCGGCTAGCCGCAATGCCTGCACGCTCAATTTCGTGCGCAAGGTCGCCCAGCGCGGCACCCGCATCGCCAGCATCTGCTCCGGCGCCTTCGTGCTGGCCGAAGCCGGCCTGCTCGACGGACGGCGGGCAACGACGCATTGGCAGCGCACCCGTCAATTCCTGCGCATGTATCCGAACGTCAAACTGGAGCCGGACAGCATCTATGTCCGTGACGGCCAGGTGTGGAGCTCGGCGGGCATCACCGCGGGCATCGATCTCGCGCTCGCCATGGTGGCGGACGACCACGGCGAGGAGATCGCGCAGAAGACGGCGCGGCAGCTCGTGCTGTATCACCGGCGCAGCGGCGGCCAGTCGCAATTCTCCTCGCTGCTCGAGCTGAAGGCGCCGAGCGGGCGTTTCGCCGAGCTCTTGACCTGGGCGCGCGAGCATCTCGACGAACCGCTGACGGTTGATGATCTCGCGGATCGCGCCGGCATGAGCACGCGCCACTTCACTCGTGCTTTCGTCGCCGAGACCGGCACCACGCCGTCGAAGGCGATCGAGCGGCTCAGGCTCGAGGTCGCGCGCGATCACGTCCAGGCCTCGCATCAGCCGATCGAGCTGGTGGCGGAGACGACCGGTTTTCGCGATCCCGAGCGGATGCGCCGCGCCTTCATCCGCGCCTTCGGCCAGCCGCCTCAGGCCTTGCGGCGTGCGGCGCGGGCCGGATAGGCTCAGCCGAGGTCCGTAAGAGATCGCGGAGGTCGCGCGATGGCCGGCACTTCGATGAGCTTGGGGATCATCGTCCCGTCGCCCTATGTGATCGAATTCTCCAAGCTGCGGCAGCAGCTGGAGGAGGCGCATCTCGCCTGGGCGCTCGAATGGAAGCGGGAGCAGCAGGACTTCGTGATCGAGAACATCCGCTTCGCGCATGACCCGCACTGGAAGCAGCGCGTGTTCAGCGTGCAGGCGGCGCGCGACGGTAACAATTGGATCTGGCGCGCGACGCGCGTCATTCTCACGTGCAGCGGATTGTCGGTCTGAGCGGAGCGGCGTGGTCTCACCAGATGAAACTCGCAGCCGCAGAAGGTCCGCTGCAGGGCCGGCGTGCTTTGTAGATGTTCAGGCATGTCGGCGCGTGGTTTGCATCCGGCGATGCCGGACCTATAGTTCGCGGCTTGAAGATATCAGCAGATCGGGGTCATGCGCGTTTCCATCATCACCGGCAGCGGAGCCGGCATCGGCGCTGCCGTCGCGCGCCGTCTCGCAGGGCCGGGGCAAGGCCTGATGCTTCACGGCCAGGGCGCTGATGAAGCTGGGCTTGCGAGGTTGCATAAGGTCGCCGAGAGCTGCCGTGAGGCCGGGGCCGAGGTGGCCATCTATCGCGGCGATCTCGCTACCGCGGGCGCTGCATCTGATCTCGTCGGGGCTGCGCGTACCAAGTTCGGCCGTATCGATGCGCTGGTCCATGCGGCGGGCTTCGCCGATCGCCGCGGCTTTCGCGACCTGCCGCGCGAGGGGCTGGAGCGCTCGCTCCAGGTGATGCCGGCGGCCTTTCATGAGCTCGCGAGCGCGGCGCTGCCGGAGCTGTTGCAGAGCGCGCAGGCGCGGGTCGTCGCGATCTCCAGCTTCGTGGCGCATCGCTTCGTGCCGGGCGGCACCTTTCCCGCGTCGGCCGCCGCCAAGGCGGCGCTGGAGGCGCTGGTGAAATGTCTCGCGATCGAATTGGCCGCGACCGGCGGCTCCGCGAATGTCGTGATGCCCGGCTATACGCGCAAGGACGAGGGCCGGCTCGGCTCGCTCGATCCGGCGGCGTGGCAGAAGGCGGCGGCGGCCAATCCGCAAGCGCGCTTGGCTGAGCCCGACGATATCGCGGCCGCCGTGACCTTCCTGCTGTCGCCCGACGCCGGCCACATCACCGGCGCGGTGCTGCCGGTCGATGGCGGCCTGACCCTGATGTAAATGGATCGATTGATGATGCAGAATGGACTTGAGACCGCCGACGTGGTCGTGCTCGGCGCCGGAATCGTCGGCGTCTCCACAGCCTTCGCCAACCGGGAGCGCGGGCTTTCGGTGGTGCTGGTCGACCGCAAGCTGCCGGGCGAGGAGACCTCCTACGGCAATGCCGGCATTCTGTCCTCGGGCTCGATCCTGCCGCTCAACAAGCCCTCGCTGTTCAAGGCGCTGCCGTCCTATCTCGGCAATCAGAACGCGGCGCTGCGCTGGAATCCGTCCTGGACGTTGCGCAACCTCGACTGGGTGCTGCGCTTTCTTGCGAATGCGGTGGAGTCCCGCGTCAAGCCGCGCGCGATTGCGCTGCATGGGCTGATCGGCGCCTCGCTCAAGCTGCATCGCGACTGGATCGTCCGCGCCGGCGAACCGCAGCGCATCCGCGAGACCGGCTGGCTCAAGGCGTGGCGCAGCGATGCGCTGGCTGCCGCCAAGGCCGAGCAGGCGTTCCTGGCTGAATACGGCATCAAGAGCGAGGTGCTCGATCGGCAGGGCATCTCGGCGCTCGAGCCCAACATCGTGCCGGTCTACAAGGTCGGGCTGCAGCACAGCCAGACGGCGTCGGTGGATTCGCCCGGCAATGTGACGAAAGCCTATGCGCGGATGTTCGAGGGGGCGGGCGGCGTGCTGCGCCAGTCCGAGATCCGGGCGCTGCTGCCCGACGGCGACGGCTGGCGCGTGCTGCTCGGCGACGGCGAGATCCGCGCGCGCAACGTCGTCGTCGCGCTCGGGCCGTGGTCGCCGGATCTTTTGCGGCCGCTCGGCTACAAGGTGCCGATGGCGTTCGAGCGCGGCTATCACCAGGAGTTCACGCCGAACCCGAACCGCACGCTGTTGCGGCCGATCAACGATGCCGAGGGCAGCTTCCTGATGACGCCGATGGAGAACGGTGTGCGCGTCACCTCCGGCGTCGATCTGACCGATCGCGACGCGCCGTCGAACTTCTCTCAGCTCGAACAGGTGGTGCCGCAGGCGCGCGGCGTGATCGAGTTCGGAGAGGCCGTGGCGCAGCCCTGGCGCGGCGCGCGGCCGACCTTGCCGGACTCGCTGCCCATCATCGGGCGGGCGCCGCGGCATTCCGGCCTGTGGCTTGCATTCGGCAACCAGCACATCGGCTTCACCACGGGGCCGGCCACGGGAGCTGCGATCGCCGCGATGATCGCGGGCGAGGCGCCGTCCTTTGACGCCTCCGCCTTCGCGCCGAGCCGGTATCTCTGATGAGCCGCGACCGCGTCACGCCGGAGCCAAGATGAACTACACCTGGGACTTTGCCATTCTCACCAAGTACAGCCATCTGTTCTGGGTGGGGCTCGGCTGGACCATGGCCTATACGCTCGGCACGATCCTGCTCGGGACGGTGATCGGCCTGCTCGTCGGGATCATCCGGCTGCGCCGCCTCGCGGTGATCGACTGGCTCCTGATCGGCTATATCGAGCTGTTCCGCTGCACGCCGCTGCTGGTGCAGATCATCTGGTTCTACTACGCATTCCCGGTGGTGATCGGCGTCAACATCCCGGCGCATGTCGCGGCCGTCACGGTGCTGTCGCTGTATGCTGGCGCGTTTTATGCCGAGATCGTGCGCGGCAGCATCGAGAGCGTGCCGCGCGGGCAATGGGACGCGGCCCGGGCGCTGGGATTGCGTCCCTGGCGGATGATGCGGCTGGTGATCCTGCCGCAGGCGCTGAAGCCGATGCTCGCGCCTTACGTCAACCAGTCGGTGACGCAGCTGAAGAACACCTCGCTGGTGTCGGTGATCGCGGTGCCGGATCTCGTCTACAACGCGACCCTGATCAATGCTGATACCTACCGACCGCTCGAGGTCTACACCATCATCGCGATCATCTATTTCGCGATCCTGTTCCCGGCGACGTTGTTGAGCCGCCGGTTCGAACGGGGGATGAGCTACGACAAGGCGTGAGTTCGTTGCATTGGCCCCGCCGTCATTGCGAGGAGCGAAGCGACGAAGCAATCCAGAGTCTCGCGCGCGGTCCTGGATTGCTTCGCTTCGCTCGCAATGACGGCGGAGAGAGCCGCAGCTTCCCTCAGATATTCACTTCCACCGGCACGTCCTCGGCCTTGACGCCGGCCAGGCCAAGGCCCTTGACGAACCATTCGCGCATCTGGCCGATGCCGCGGTTATAGTCGACCCACACCGCGAGGAAGTCGCGCCAGCGCTTGTCCTGTTCGCGGCGGACGCCCATGCTGGAGGGGATCGCGACTGACGGCGACTGCAGGATCTTGTAGGTGCCGAGATTGGGGTTCTTGGCGATCGCCGTCAGCCCCAAAATCAGCGCGTTGACGACGACGTCGACGCGGCCCGAGGCCATCTCCAGCATCACCTCGTCGCGCGACTTCAGCGACTTGATCGTCGCGTTCGGCGCAAACCGCCGCGCCACGGCTTCGTTGGCGGAGCCGACGTCGACGGCGATCTTGACCTCGGGCTTGTTGATGTCGGCCCAGGTCTTGGCTTCCATGCCCTTCTTCAGCATGGCGCCGAACGGATGCGGGAACACCGTGCCGCAGAAGTCGATGACGAGCGCGCGCTGCGGCGTCGGATTGAGCGCGAAGCCGAGATCGATCTTGCCGGCCTGCAGGTCGAGCACCGAATTGCCGTAGGTCGATTCGACATATTCGAGCTTCACGTCGAGCAGCTTGGCGATGTCGTTGGCCATCTCGATCGAGAAGCCCGACCAGGTGCCGGACGCCAGGTCCTTGTTGAAATAGGGCAGCTCGCCGGGCAGCACTGCGATGCGCAGCACCTTGTTGGCGCGGACGCGGTCCAGCGTGTTGTCGCCGGCCGCCTGCGCCGAGGCGGGCGTCGTCGTCATCGCCGACGCGAGCGCCGCGCCGGAGCCGATCGCGAGCGCATAGCGCAAGGCCTCGCGGCGGTCCTCGGAAATCTTCTGATCGTCTGATGTGGTCACATCAACCTCCTGCACCAATGGCGCGGAGCGTAGCGTCGGCGCCGCACGCCAGCAACAAGCATCTCGGTGCTGATAGCTGTCCTACGCACGACACGCAGCCGCGATGCTGCGCTGCCTCATTCGCGTGCAGGGCTGATCGCCCCGTGATCAGTCCCGCCGGATGGAAGTGATGAGGATCGCAAGCGGTCGACGACAGGTCGCAACAGTTGCGGCGCGAGGTGAATGGGAAACTGGCTCATCGCAAAGTAGAGCCAAGTCATGCCGGGAATTGCGCCGTCGGTCGCCGCGAGCATCAGCCCCATGTTGCGAAGCGACACCATCACGCCCAGCGCCATCGCCCGCTCGCGGCCAAAGCGGCGAAACAGCAGCATCGTGATACCAAGAAGCAGGAAGAACACCGCGAAGGCGAGCACGGCCAGTCCCAGCATGCGGAACGGGCTCGCGACCAGGTCGATCAGGAAATGCGCCATGATGGCGGAGGCGAACACGAACAGGATGAGGATATTGAAGCCGTCGATCGGCGCGCGGTAGCGGCGGATACGGTCGCTGCCGAAGGCGAGGCGGATCACGGCGGCGACCGCCAGCGCGGCTGCGAGGATGCCGGCGAGCTTCAGCCCCAGCGCGGCCGGCGACAGCGCCAGTGTCTCTCCGAGAAAGACATAGGCGAACAGCGGCGCCGTGAAGGGCACCAGCGCGGTCGATGTCACCAGCGTGATCAGCACGAGCGTCGCATCCAGCCCCATCAGCGCCGCGAGCGCGGGCGAGGCCATCATCGGCGAGGCCGAGGCCTGCAGCATCAGCGCGAGATAGAGACCCGGCGCGGCGGCATCGGCGCCCGTGATGTGCCCGATGCTACCGACCAGGGCAGGGACCGCGATCGTGGTCCAGGCGGTTGCCAGGAGCACCAGCCGCGGCCGGCGCAGATGCGCCGACAGCATCGCGATGTCGACGCGCATGAAGGAGATGCAGAGCAGCAGGAAGATCGCGTGCGTGACGTAGGGTCGCGTCAGCTCGCCGACCGGCGGCACGGCGATCGCGACCAGCAGCACCGCCGCAACGGCGCGGGTGCCCTGGTCGCCGAGCCAGCTCAGGGCCCGCAGCGGAACAGCGAGTGGCCCGGAGAACGGCATCGGAATTCCAGTCGATGTGAATCAATGAACGCGCGAACCATGGGCTGGCCGCGCGTTCATGCAAAGTCACATCTGGTTACGGACGATGTCGGCGCCTGATCTCACTGCGCGCTGGAGCCGCCGACCACGATCTTCTCGTTGAGTTTGAAGTCGACGGTCTGCACGGTCTGGTCGATCTCGGGATTGGGCATGCCGATCTGCTGCGCGATCAGCTTCACCAGCAGGTCGACACGCTCGATGAAAGGCGCGCCGGCGGCGACCGCGCGCGCCGCCGACGACGGCTTGAGCAGGCTCTCGGCCGCCTTGGCGTATTTCTCGAACGGCACCTGGTCGCTGGGATCGGCGCCGAGCTTGCGCGCGATCGCATCGACATGCTCGTAGATCGCCTTGGACTGCGCGAGATTGCCGTGCACGGCATCGCGGATCGGCTGCGGCTCGCCGCGCGTGATGCAGCGGTAGTTGCCGGTCAAGAGCATCGACCATTTCGCCAGCGGCACGAACAGCGAGTCGAACACCTTCAGCTTGACCGGCACATCCTGGCCGTCGAGCGTGACGGCATCGATGTCGCGCTCCAGCTCGCGCAGCAGCGCATTGTGCTTGGCGTCCTCGAAGGCCGCGGCCTTGAAGTTCGTCGGCAAGCCGACATGCAGCACGTTGGCGCCTTCCTCCGGAGGACGAAACGCCTGCGGATCGGGCGAGCACAGCGTGACGAGGCCGGGCGTGAAGCGCTCCCACACCGAGGCATTGGTGTAGGCCTCCTCAAGGTCGACGTTGGCCAGCGCCGGAATGCGCTTCAGATAGGGCAGCGGCGGCATGTTCATGATCGAGAGGCACGGCAGCTTCGCCTCGGCGATCTTGACCATCAGCACACGGATCGTGTGATTGGTGTATTGCGGCTCCTGCATCGCCAGGCCGACGAGATCGTAGCGGGAGAGATCGACGGCGTCGGGCGAGACGGCGTCGAGCTTGCCGGGCAGGTCGCGCGAGAAGATCGAGCGATGCGCGGGCTCGTCGCGCAGCTTGATGCGGACCTCCGTGCCCTCGCGATTGATCAGCTCGGCGGTCTTCTTGCGGCACACCAACGTCACGTTGTGGCCGGCCATCAGCAGCTTGGTGCCGAGCAGGGAGCCGTAGGAGGCTCCGAGAATCAGGATATTGCGTGCCATTCCTTGGTTTCCCCAGTGATTGGTTTGCGTTCGCGCTTTTTTATTGGCGATCATGTCGCTCAGACGCCGCCGGACGCCACGGGCCCGGCGAAGCGGTATCCCCGGCTTCGATGTCCGTGGCATACCACGGCTTTCATCCCATGGAATGGGCGATCTGGCAAGTGCAGCGCACCAAAACCGCGGGCCGGCGCGGCCTTCAGCTCAGCGCCATATAGCGCCCTGGCTTGTGGTTGATCGCGATGATGATGTTGACGATCACGATGCCGAGCACCGACAGGGCCAGCCGGTCGACCGGGATGACGAAGAACGCCGCGAGCATGATGAGCCCGTCGACGGCGAGCTGGAAGTAGCCGGCGCGGATCTTCCAGTTCTCCTGCAGGTAAAGCGCCAGGATGTTGATGCCGCCGAGGCCGGTGCGGTGGCGGAACAGCATCAGCAGTCCGGTGCCAGTCAGGCCGGCGCCGATCACCGTCGCGTAGAGCGGGTCGATATGGCTGATGTCGACCCACAAGGCCGTCAGCCGCGAGAACAGCGCGACGAGCCCAACCGCGACGAAGGTGCGGATCGTGAACGGCCAGCCCATGCGCCGCACGGCCAGCGCATAGAACGGCAGGTTGATCAGGAAGAAGCTGACGCCGAAGCCGTAGCCGCTGACATAGCTCAACAGCAGCGACAGGCCGGCGGTGCTGCCGACCAGCAGCAAAGTCTTGCTGTAGATGAGCATGCCGAGCGACACGAACAGCGTGCCGAGCGTCAGCGCCATCGCGTCCTCGTAGAGCTTGTGACGCTCCTGCACCGCGGCCTCGGTCACGCCGGTCATCTCGACGCTCGCTGCCCTCAGAGCGACTTGAACAGGCCGGCGACGCGCGCGACGTCGGCGAGCTTCAGGCCGGCGATGTTGATGCGGCCGGAGGTCGGCATGTACACGCCGTGCTTCTCGCGCAAGGTCATGACCTCCGCCGGCGTCACCGGCAGCAGCGAGAACATGCCCTCCTGGACGCCGATCGCCACGGTGTTGGACCAGCGGCCGCCGAGCGCCTCTGCGAAGGCGCCGCGCAGCGCCGCCAGGCGCTGGCGCATGGTTTCCAACTCGCTGCTCCAGTCGGCGTACAGCTCCGGCGTGCCGAGGATCGTCTTCACGATCGCCGAGCCATGGTCGGGCGGCATCGAATAGCTGGTGCGGGCGAGCGCGACGAGATTGGAGCGCGCGGTCTCGGCCGTGGCCTGCGCCGCGGCGACGGCGTACAGCGCGCCGGTCCGCTCGCGATAGAGGCCGAAGGATTTCGAGCAGGACACCGCGAGCAGCGCCTCGGGGACGGCTGCGATCATTGCCCGCAGGCCGGCGGCGTCGCCGTCGAGGCCGGCGCCGAACCCCTGATAGGCCGAGTCGATCAGCGGCACGAGGCCGCGCGATGCGATCACGTCGGTGATGCGGGCCCAGTCCTGCGCGGTCAACGGGGCCCCGGTGGGGTTGTGGCAGGAGGCGTGGATGAGGACGGCATCGCCCGGCGCGGCGCGCCGCAGCGCCTCCAGCATGCGATCGAGCTGGAGCGTCTGCGAGGTGACATCGAAATAGGGATAGGTCTCGATCGCGAGGCCCGCGGCTTCGAAGATCCCGGCGTGATTGGGCCAGCTCGGCAGGCCCAGCCAGATCTTACCGGTGCCGGCCTGGCGGATCAGGTCGGCGGCGAGCCGGAGCGCGCCGGAGCCGCCGGGGGTCTGCACGCCCGCGGCATGGACGGAAGAGGCCTTGCCGCCGACCATCGACCACAGCAGGTCGAGGAAGGCCTGGTCGCCTTCCGGTGCCACATAGGCCTTGCTGCTCTGGCTCTCCCAGATCAGGCGCTCGGCTGCCTTCACGGCGCGAAAGATCGGCGAATTGCCGGCCTCGTCGCGATAGACGCCGACGCCGAGATCGACCTTGTCGGCCCGCGTGTCGGCCTTGAAGATGCCGATCAAAGCGAGCAGGGGATCATCGGGCTGGCGGGTCAGTCGTTCGAACATCGGGGCAATCCTGTCGGCTGGCAGCCCTGCGGGCGGCCATTGCCGTCCTCGCGGGCGCGCGGACATTATCCGGGTTGCAGCGCAAAAACAGCCGGATTTTCCGCAACGCTCGGCCGCACCCCGCGAATGCGCAATCGGCAAACCATCATCCGCCCAGCGGGGTCAGATTCGCGGCTTCGGCGCGGGCACGCGGTCGGCGTCGCCGGAGTTCGGTTCGCCCTTGGGTTCGATGAGGAGCACCTTGACCTCCTTTGCCGCGCGCGGGCGGTGAACGACGCCTTTGGGGACGACGAACAACTCGCCGGCCTTCACCGTCCGCGACGGCTGCCCCTGGATGTCCATTTCCATTTCGCCTTCGAGCACGAGGAAGAAGTCGTCCGTCGTGTCATGCTTGTGGAAGGGAAATTCGCCGATGAATTTCACGACCATCACGTCATTGTCGTTGTAGTCGGCGACGACGTGCGGGTCCCAATGGCTCGTGAATTGGCTCAGCTTGTCGGCGAGGTTCACGGTCTTCATGGGGAAGTCTCCTGCTGCGAACAAGACAAATGTGAGCGGTACGGTCGGCTTGCACGGCATGTCGTCGCTGTTCACGCGCGAGCAAGCCGCTCTCGCACGAGCGGAATTCATCACATCCGAGAACGCGCCCCGCGAAATCGCCGGGCGTGTGCCATCTCGAGCGCAGCGTGGGGATGCTCAGATGCCGCTTGGACGATCCAGCTGCTTCAGCCATGCGCCGATGTCGCGCGCGGCTACATTGGCCTGGTCGAGCAGCTTGCCCATGGTGAAGAAGCCGTGGAATTGGCCGGGATGGGTGCGATGCGTGACCGGCACGCCGGCCTCGCGCAGGCGGCGCGCGTAGTCGTCACCTTCGTCGCGGAGCGGGTCGGCGCCGGCGGTGAGCACATAGGCGGGCGGTAAGCCGGCGAGCGTCTCGGCCTTCGCCGGCGAGGCGCGCCAGTCATGGATGTCGGCGGCGCTGTTGAGATAGTGATCGCGAAACCAGCGGATGACCGAATGCGTCAGCAACACGCTGGTCTCGGGCTCGCTGTGCGAAGGATGGCTCATCGCAAAGTCGGTGGCCGGATAGATCAGCACCTGGCCGGAGAGCTTCGGGCCGTTGCCGTCACGTGCTGAGAGCGCGACCACGGCGGCGAGATTGCCGCCGGCGGAATCGCCGCCCACGCTGAGGCGTGACGCATCGATGCCGAGCGACGCCGCATGGGCGGCGACCCATTGCGTAGCCGCGAACGCGTCGTCGACGGCCGCCGGAAACTTGTGCTCGGGCGCGAGACGGTAATCGATCGAGACGACGATCAGCTCGCTTTCATGCGCGAGCGCACGGCAGACCACGTCGTGCGAGTCCAGATTGCCGATCACCCAGCCGCCGCCGTGGAAGAACACGAGGCCCGGCGCGAGGCCACCGAATTGTCGCACGGATTTCGGCCGATAGAGCCGGGCGAGGATCGCGCCGTGCGGGGCGGGGATGGCGAGGTCCTTGACCTCCGCGAGCTCCGCCGGCTCCGGATTGCTTACGGTGCGCGCGGCGAGATAGTAGTCCCGCGCCTCCTGCGGTGTTAGCGTCTCATAGGCCGGACGGCCGGCCTCCTGGAACGCCTTGTAGACGGCGGCGGCATCGGCATCGAGTTGAACGGGCATCGCAGAGAACCTGTCGCTTTGAAGAGAGCTGTTAAGGTGAAAGATTGTCAGGCGGCGGTGCGGCCGCCGTCGACGGTGTAGGCGGCGCCCGAGACGTAGCTCGCATCGTCCGAGGCGAGGAAGGCGACGATTGCCGCCACCTCCGCGCCCTGTCCGAGGCGGCGTGCCGGCACGCGGTCCACGACCTTCTCGATCGGAACGGCAGGTCCGCTGCGCCCCTCGATAATCGCGCTGAGCATGCGGCTGTCGATCAGGCCGGGGCAGATGCAGTTCACGCGCACGTTCGTGCCGGTGCATTCCCATGACGCGCTCTTGGTCAGGCCGATCACCGCGTGCTTGCTGGCGCTGTAGACGGCGATCTGCGGCGAGCCGATCAGGCCGGCGATCGAGGCGGTGTTGATGATCGAGCCGCGGTTCTGCTTCAGCATCACCGGCAGCACGTGCTTCAGGCCGAGGAAGACGCCGACGACGTTGACGTCGAGCACGCGACGGAAGGCGTCGAGCGGATAGTCGGTGATCGACTTGATCTCGCCCTCGACGCCGGCATTGTTGAAGAACACATCGATGGTACCGAAGCGATCGCAGGCCTCGCGGACATAGGATGCGACCTGCGCCTCGTCGGTGACATCCGCCGTGATGGCGAGTGTCTCGGCGCCGGCGGGGAGGGCGCGCGTCGCTTCGTTGAGGTCCTGCTCCCGCCGGTCGACGGCGACAATGCGGGCGCCGCGCGCGGCGAGGAACTGCATGGTCGCGGCCCCGATCACCCCGGCCGCGCCGGTGACGACGGCGACCCTGCCGTCGAGACGGATCGAATCAGGCATCTGTTTCCTTCCCGTGCGCCGCGGCTCGGGGCCGCGGTCTTGTCGCGTGTTGGTTTCACGCTATGTCTTGATCATGCAACTATCTCATTGGATGAACCAGATGGCCACCTCGCGGTGCGCTGGTAAGTCGCCCTTTCCCCGCCGTATTCGGCGTGTTAACGGGAGGGCTGATCGAGAGCGGCGGATGGGTCATGACGCGATTTGATTGTCCCGAACCCCGATTCGCCTGATAAAGCCGCGCGAGATGCACCGAACAATCGCCCTGACCGGTATCGCGGCATTGCTGGCCGCCACATCCCTCACGCTGGCTGCGCCTGCGCACGCGCAGATCGGCACCATTTTCTCCGATCCTGTTCCCCGGCCGCCCGGCAACATTCCGCGTCGCGGAGAACCAATGCCGCCGCCCGACGAGGAGGAAGAGGTTCCCGAGCTGCCGCAGGGGCGTGTGCTGCCGGCGCCGACGCGGCCGCCGCCAGGGCAGGGCGCCGCCTTGCCGGGACCGGTGCAGTCGCAGCCCTTGGCGCCGCCTCCAGGAACGACGATCCTGCCGCAGAACAATCCGCCGGTTGCGGCCGCGCCGCCGGGCGGCCAGCCCGGCGCTGCGCCCGGTCAGCGGCCGGCCCCCCGTGGCGCGCCCCAGAACGCGGCCATTCCGCCGAACGGTGCCGTGCCGCAGACGCCGGCGACCATTCAGCCGGGCGACGAGGTGGTCACCGAGCTGCCGACGCAGAAGATCGTGAACAAGAAGGCGAGCTTCTCGGGGCTCGACAAGATCACCGGACGGATCATCAATTTCGACGAGGATATCGGCGAGACCGTGCAGTTCGGCGCGCTCCGGGTGAAGACCGACGCCTGCTACACGCGGCCGGCCACGGAAGCCGCCAACACCGACGCTTTCGTGCAGGTCGACGAGATCACCTTGCAGGGCGAGGTGAAGCGGATCTTCTCCGGCTGGATGTTCGCGGCCAGCCCCGGCCTGCACGGCGTGGAGCACCCGATCTACGACATCTGGCTGGTCGACTGCAAAGAGCCGCAGAACACGGTTGCGAGCGCCGCGCCCGATCAGAAGCCCGCGGCAGCCCCGCAGCCGGCGCAAAAGCGCCCGCCGCAGCAGAAGCAGGCCGCGCCTCGGCCGCCAGGACCACCGCCGCAGTACCAGACGCAGCAGGTGCCACCGCCGCCCCCGCCGCCCCAGTCGGGCGGACCGTTCGGCGGCGTGTTCCGATAGACGGCCTCAGCCGCGCGCGGCAATGATCGCGAGCGCGTCGGCCCCCGCAAGGGGCCGGTCTACCGGTAGCCTAACGAAATTCGCGGCCGGCCCGGTCAGCGCCTTTTCCAGCAGCACCGTGTAACGGCGGCGTGGAATCTCCACGGCGCCGAACGTCTTCAGGTGATCGGTCACATACTGCGTGTCGAGCAGCTCGAAGCCGCCGGCGATCAGCCGGGCCACAAGATGCACCAGCGCGACCTTCGAGGCGTCGCGGGCGCGGTGGAACATGCTCTCGCCGAAGAAGGCCCGGCCCAGGCTGACGCCGTAGAGGCCGCCGACCAGCTCGCCGTCCTGCCAGCACTCGACGCTGTGACAATGGCCCATCGCATAGAGGCCGCTGTAGAGCTCGCGGATGCGCCGGTTGATCCAGGTGTCCTCGCGGCCGGGCTGCGGCTCGGCGCAGCCATCCATCACCGCCTTGAACGCCTGGTTCACGGTCACCGTGAACGCGTCGGAGCGCACGGTGCGGGCGAGCCGGGAGGCGACGCGGAAGCCGTCCAATGGAATGAGGCCGCGCAGCTCCGGCTCGACCCAGAACAGCGAGGGGTCGTCGGCGCTTTCGGCCATCGGGAAGATGCCGCAGGCATAGGCACGCAGCAGGACCTCGGGCGTGATCTCGGACGCTGCGGAGTCGCGCGAATTCATGGTGTGAGCATAGCAGGCGGCGACGCGTCGCGCGACGGTCGCGTGGCGGCTAGCCGACGGCGGCGGCGGCCGGCTTCGGCGCATCCTTTACGAGGCGGAAGCGGACCACGATCTTGGTGCCGGAATGGCTCGGATCCGGACCGAACGTCGCATCGAGCTTGGTCGCCATCGCGCTGACGATGCGCTGGCCCATGCCGGTTGAGCGCGGGTCGCTGGTGGCGTTGAGGCCGACGCCGTTGTCGGCGATCGACAGCACGATGTCGTCACCGATGAGCTTCAGCTCGACATGGATCGGACCGGGTCCATCGGGATAGGCGTACTTCACCGCGTTCATGACCAGCTCGTTGACGACGATGCCGATCGCCACCGCGCGGTCCGGATCGATCTCGACCGGCTCCGCCTTCAAGGTCAGCCGCGACATCCGGTTGCCCTCTGCCGACCGGCGAAGGTCGTCGAGCAGGGAGTCGAGATACTGGTTCAGCATCACGCTCTTGAGGTCCTGCGACGTGTAGAGCCGGCGGTGCACCTGGGCCACGGCGGCGACACGGCCCATGGCGTTGGTGAGCGCGGCCTTGACGTCGTCCTGGGTGCTCGAATTGGCCTGCAGATGCAGCAGCGAGGCGATGATCTGCAGCGAGTTGCCGACGCGGTGGTTGACCTCGCGGAGCAGCACCTCGCGCTCGGCGGCGAGCGCGGCAAAGCGGTCGCGCGAGGCGCGCACTTCGGCCTCCGCCTCGTCGCGGGCCTTCTGCAACCTCGCCTGGCGCACCGCACCTTCGGCCGCGACCTGCAGCAGCGGAACGAACTCGCCCTGCACGTCCTTGACGAGATAATCCGCGGCGCCCGCCTTCAGTGCGGTGACCGCGATCTTGGAATCCTGCGAGGCGGTGACGAACACCACCGGCGGCGCCTCGGGCAGCGCCATGATGCGTTCCAGCGTCTCCAGCCCGTCGAGACCCGGCATGTACTGATCGAGCGCGACGACATCGATGCCGCCGCTCTTGAGCCGATCCAGGCCCTTGCTGCCGTCGAGGGCGTGCTCCACCGTGAAGCCCAGGCGCTTGAGCCCGCGCTCCACCAGCCGTGCCAGCGCCGCGTCGTCGTCGATGTAGAGCAGCGTGGGGCCGGCGGTTGTCATGCTGCGGGCGGAACCTGGATGACGGAGAAGAACAGGCCGAGCTGGCGGATGGCGTTGGCGAAGCTCTCGTAGTTGACCGGCTTGGTGATGTAGACGTTGCAGCCGAGCTCGTAGCAGCGCTTGATCTCCTGGGAGTCGTCGGTGGTCGTCAGGATGACCACCGGCGCGCTCTTCAGGTAGCTGTTCTGCTTGACCATCTTCAGGATGTCGATGCCGGTCATGTCCGGCAGATTGAGGTCGAGCAGAATCAGGAGCGCATTGCCTTTGTGATCGAGGCCCGTGCCGTCAGCGCCCATCAGATACTTCACCGCATCTGTACCGTTGGTGAACGGCTTGATCTCGTTGTTGACGCCGGAACGGCGGATGTTCCGCTCGATCAAGCGGGCGTGGCCTTCGTCGTCCTCGATCATGATGATCGTCACGGGCATGGTCATCTATCTGAGTTCCGGTTAGAGGCGTTCCAGTTGATCGGGAGCGTGATGGTGAACGTGCTGCCCTGGTCGAGTTCCGAGGCGACCGACATGGTTCCACCGAGCCGGCGCACGAGAGCGCGTACATGGGCCAATCCGATCCCCTGACCCGGACGGTCCTGGGTCCCGGCGCGGCGGAACAGATCAAAGATACGCTGGTGGTCACGGGGATCAATCCCCCGGCCGTTATCCGTGATCTCGAAGATCGCAAAACCGAGCTTGGTGCGGGCGCGGATGGCGATGTCGCCGGGAACCCCCGGCTTGAGATATTTGATCGCGTTGTCGATCAGGTTCGAGAAGATCTGCTCCAGCGCCAGGCGGTCGCTGACGATGGCCGGCAGGGGTTCAACGCGGATCGTGGTGTCGGTTTCCGCCGCCTGATGCGCCATCGTCGAGACGATGCCTTCGATCAGTTCGCGGGTGTCGATGCGGATGGGCACGAATTCGCGGCGGCCTTCGCGCGTCAGATTGAGGATCGCGTTGATCAGCCGGTCCATCTTGCCGATCGAGGACTTGATGAAGCCGAGGGCCTCGGAGAAATCCTCCGACAGCTGCTTGTCGGCGCCCTCGAGTTCCGGCTCGCTGCCCTCGGCCGGCGGCGGCGCGTCGGACACGGCCCGCGCCAGGGTCGCGATGCGGCGGAAGATGTCGTTGCGCAGCTCGTCGAGCTCGCTGGTGAAGCCCATGATGTTGACCAGCGGCGAGCGCAGGTCGTGGCTCACAATGTAGGCGAAGCGCTGGATTTCCTCATTGGCCTCGCGAAGATCGGCGGTGCGCTCGTCGACGGTCGATTCGAGGTTCAGGTTGCTCTCGCGCAGCTTGGCCTCGGCCTCGTCGCGCGCCTGCGTCGAGCGCCGCACCAGGAGCACCGAGATGATGGCGAGCAGGACCACCAGCGCAGAACCGGTGACGGTGACGATGGTCGCGAGCTGCTGGCTGTGATCCGCCGCGGTGGTGCGCGTGGCGAGCAGGCGCTCCTCTTCGATGCGCATCGCTTCCGCCGCGGTCCGCATCGTGGTGCTGCTGTCGGTCGAGGCGGCGTCGCGTACCAGGGCGATTGCGGCCGGGAGATCACCGGAGGCAACGAGGGCCTTCTCGCGGTCGAACTGCGAGAGCCGCATCTCGATCACGCTGCGCAGCCTGGCGAGGTTGTCGACCTGTACCTGGTTGTCGGCGACGAGCGTTGCGAGCTTGTCGAGCAGCGGCCGGATCGCGCTCACGGCGTTCTCGTGATCCCGCAGGAAGTCAGGGCTCTGCGTCAGCAGGTAGGCGCGCGCGCCGCTCTCGGCGCGGCGCACCTCCAGCAGCACGGCGTTGATCTGGTTCTCGGCCTCGACGGTATGGACGACCCATGCGCTGTCGCTGCGGGCCTTGTTGACCAGCAGGACCGAAGCGGTGCTGACGATGACCAGCACGAGAAATCCCGCCGACAACAGCAGGATTTGTCCCAGCGTGCGCCGATGTCTGACCTCAGGCGCCACCGCTTACTCGCATGTCGATGATAATTCTTGCCCCCTCAGCGGAACCGCCGACACAGCCAAACGCGTGGCCGGTTGAAGAGTTCCCGGTCGGGGACGCGAATTTTGCGCTTCCAGCTCAGTCGGTCTTCTGGCCGGCCAGATACTGCTCCAGCCAGTGGATGTGGTAGTCGCCGTCGATGATGGCGGGCTCGCGCACCAGCGCGCGGAACAGCGGCAGGGTGGTCTCGATGCCGTCGACCACCATCTCGTCCAGCGCCCGGCGCAGCCGCATCAGGCATTCGACCCGGCTCTTGCCGTGGACGATCAGCTTGCCGACCAGCGAGTCGTAATAGGGCGGGATCACGTAGCCCTGGTACACGGCGGAGTCGATGCGGACGCCGAGGCCGCCGGGCGGGTGGTATTGCTGGATCTTGCCGGGCGAGGGGCGGAAGCTGACCGGGTTCTCGGCGTTGACGCGGCACTCGATCGAGTGGCCGTTGATGACGACCTGGTCCTGGGTCATCGGCAAATCGCCGCCGGCGGCGATGCGGATCTGCTCCAGCACGAGATCGATGCCGGTGATCATCTCGGTGACGGGATGCTCGACCTGGATGCGGGTGTTCATTTCGATGAAATAGAACTCGCCGTCCTCGTAGAGGAATTCGATGGTGCCGACGCCGATATATTTCAGCTCCTGCATCGCCTTGGCGACGGTATTGCCGATTTTCGCACGCGCGGCTGCGTCCAGCACGGGCGAGGGGCCTTCCTCCCAGACCTTCTGGTGGCGGCGCTGCAGCGAGCAGTCGCGCTCGCCAAGATGGATGGCGCCGCCGCGGCCGTCGCCGAGCACCTGGATCTCGATGTGGCGCGGCTTCTGCAGATACTTCTCGAGATAGACCGAGGCGTCGCCGAATGCCGACTTGGCCTCGTTGGCCGCGGTGGTCAGCGCCAGCTGCAGGTCGGCCTCGGTGTGCGCGACCTTCATGCCGCGGCCGCCGCCGCCGGCGGCTGCCTTGACCAGCACCGGGAAGCCGATCGCCTTGGCGATGGCCATCGCGTCCTGATCGGGCGTCACCGCGCCGTCGGAGCCCGGCACAACGGGAATCCCGAGCCGCTTGGCGGTCTTCTTGGCCTCGATCTTGTCGCCCATCAGGCGGATGTGCTCGGCCTTCGGGCCGATGAAATGCAGATTGTGGTCACCGAGGATCTCGGCGAAGCGCGCGTTCTCGGACAGGAAGCCGTAGCCCGGATGCACGGCGTCGGCGCCGGTGATCTCGCAGGCGGCGAGCAGGGCGGGGATGTTGAGGTAGCTGTCCTTCGACGGCGGCGGCCCGATGCAGACGCTCTCGTCGGCGAGGCGAACATGCATCGCATCGGCGTCGGCGGTGGAATGCACCGCCACGGTGGAGATGCCGAGCTCCTTGCAGGCCCTGAGGATGCGAAGAGCGATTTCGCCGCGGTTGGCGATGAGGATCTTGTCGAACATGGTGCCTCGGGCGCGAGTAGCGGATAGTGATGCGCGGGCGGGGGGAATGCAGACTAATCGCCGCGCGCGATCCGCGCTTATTCGATGATGACGAGCGGCTCGCCGAACTCGACCGGCTGGCCGTCCTCGACCAGGATCTGCGTCACCGTGCCGGCGCGCGGCGACGGGATCTGGTTCATCGTCTTCATCGCCTCGATGATCATCAGGGTCTGGCCGACCGACACCTTGGAGCCGACCTCGACGAACGGCTTGGCGCCGGGCTCCGGCGCCCAATAGGCGGTGCCGACCATCGGCGAGGGCACGACCCCGGGATGCTTTGAGAGGTCGGCGCCGGCGGCAGCCGCCGTGGCGGCGGCCATCACGGGGACGCCCGAGGCCGCGGCCGGGACCGCGGACGGCACGGCCGCTGCGATGGTCACGTTGCGGGCGACGCGGATGCGCAGGCCGGCCCGCTCCAGCTCGATCTCGGTCAGGCTGGTCTCGTCCAGAAGCGCGGCGAGCTCGCGGATGAGCCGGCTGTCTTCGGACTTCGCGGTGGTGGTGTCGTCGGTCTGGGGCGCCATGATCTGATCCGAAACGTTGGGTGGCGTGAAAGCGAGGACGTCAGGCTTGCGCTAGATGTCGGTGGTCGTGGTGGCCAAGGGAGCGGCTTTGGCACCGATCTTGGCGGCAAGGCCGGTGATCGCGAGTCGGTAGCCGTCGATTCCAAAGCCGCAAATCGACGCAAACGCGGCCTTCGCGGTGAAAGAATGGTGCCGGACGCCGCCCGCGCGGGCGTGGATGTTGCCGAAATACACCTCGACCGTGGGGATTTTGACTCCCGTCAGGGCGTCATGCAGGGCGATCGAGGTATGCGAGTAGGTGCCGGCATTCAGGACGATCCCGGGCACGCCGCGGCTGCGAGCCTCATGGATGCAATCCACAAGCGCGCCCTCGTGGCTGGACTGCCGGCAGTCCGTCACCAGTCCGAAACGGGCCGCCGTCTCGACGCAGAGCCGTTCGACGTCGGCCAAGGTGGCACGGCCATGCGTCTCCGGCTCGCGGGTCTCCAACAGATCGAGGTTGGGTCCGTTGAGGACGAGAATCGTCTTTTCCGCGTCGTCGGCCATTCCTATCCCGGGCGGTGTGGCTGCAGTGGGCGGCGTTATAGGTAACAAACCCGCCAAGGGGAAGCCTTTCGGCGCCCGGCAGGGCTCGGTCCATGCTGCTCCGCCACGCGAAAAAATCCGGCCAAGCCTCGGAAATCGCTGGTTAACCAGACCGGCGGACAGGTCTGCACGTCTGGCGTGTGGCGGCGCGCCGCCGCTCTTTGCACAACAAAGGGGCGGGCATCGCTGCCCGCCCCTTTTTCTCGTCACCCGCCTGGTCGGGGATCAGGTGTCGAGGACTGCAACGATCTCGTGGGTTCGCGGATCGAGCACGATGATCTGCTCACGAACCAGGATGTAGTCATATCCGCGCCATTCCGGATAGATCGTGACCACTTCGGTCGGGAGTGGGTAGAAGCGGACGTCCCGCGGCACCCGGGTGCCGACGGAGATGTTGAAGTTGACGTTGGTCACCGGCTCGACGCGCTGGCTGCGGATCACGCTGGTGATCTTGGTGCGCTGCTCGGTTGTCAGCTTGGCGCTGGCGCCGGCCTGTCCGGTGGTGGTCTGCGAGCGGTCGCCGCCAGTCTTGGTCTCGGCATTGGTGCTGGTGCCGGTCTTGCTGTCGCGGCCCTCGGCCTTCATGTTGTTGTCACGGCCTTCGCGACCCTCGGCCTTCATGTTCTTGCCGCCGCTCTTGTCCATCTCGGAGCTGGCGCCCTTGGTGGCCGGTCCCTTCATGTTGTCCTCGGCGTGCTGACCCTTGGTCGCGCCGGACTTCTGCTCAGACTGGCTCGAGCGCATCTCGGACGAGCCGCCGGCCGACGGCGAGGCGCTGTCGCGATTCATGGCGCCGCCGCCGCTCATGCCACCGCTCGTTGCGCCGCCGGAAGCGCCACCTGCCGCGCCGCCCTGCATCGCCGCGCCGCCGGACTGACCGCCTGCGCCGCCTGCACCACCAGCGCCCTGCGCGTGAGCGAAGCTTGCGCCGGCCAGGAGCGCGATCGCGGCAACGGATACCATCAACCGATTAGTCATCCTCTATCCTCCTCTGTATTGGCACTGCCCGCGCCGACAACTGCAGGACATTGGAGTCGTTCCGCACGCCGCTGATGGTTCCTCAGATTTGTCGCGGCTCGCGACTTTATGAATGGATGCTCATCGTCATGAACGCAGCATGACGAGGCGCAGTCGGTGAGCTATTCGCGCACAGCCGAGTGGATCTCACGCGGCGTGTGCGCCGCGCTCGTCGCGGTGACGTTCCCGCGCGTAGCGCACCAGCGCCATGAAGCGATACAGTCCGTGCACGAACTTGCCGTAGGGCAGCGTGACGAACAATGCGAAGACAGCGCCGAGATGCAGGGCGAGCAACACGCCCATCGCGCTGGTTTCCCGCAGCAGCAGCAGGGCGAGACCGGTTGCGCCGGTCAGGGTCAGCATCGCGAGAAACGCGACGTCCATGCCGCGGCTGCCGCCGTCGAGCAGCGCCGGATCGCGCTTGCGCTTGGCAGCGTAAAGTCCGAGCGGACCGATCACGATGCCGATGCCGCCCAGCGTCCCAAGGACGACCGGCAGATCCCAGAGCGGGTAGGGCGCCTCGCGTTGCAGCAGGTAGTGATAGAGCGTCGCGACGGTGGTGGAGGCGAAGCAGAGCAGGAAGCCGTAGAACGTCAGGTGATGATAAAATCGCCTGATGTCGTCGGGCTTTTCATCCTCGTTGTAGCAGCCGACACCGCCGCCATCGAGATAGCGCAAGGTCGTGGCGTCCTGTATCGCGCGGAGCAGCGGTCGTGGCCGGACGAGCGTCGCGCCCGGCTCGCCGATGTCCTTCCAGAAGCCGCTGATGCCGATGATGAGGGCGACGATGGCCCACAGGAAGGCCGCGCCAAACAGCAGCGCCATCGCGTGATGCGGCATCAGCGCGTAGAACGATCCCGGACCATGGCGGACGGCGAACAACGCCGTGGAATCGTTGACGGCGACGAAGCCGAGAATGAACGCGGCGATGCTGACTGCGGCGATCAGCGCCACCGCCAGCCCGTTGCGCTGGAACAGGGGCGCGAGCGCACGCGGCCAGGCATAGTCGGCATAGCTTTCATGCCGCACGCGGGCGAGCACCGCGGGCACGCGGACGTCGAACTCGTGCGGCGGTGAGAACTGGCAGTCGACGTAGCAGGCGCCGCAGGAATGGCAGAGATTGGCGAGATAATTGAGGTCGCCTGACGTGAAGGCGCGCCGCATCTCCATCGCAGGAAACACCGCGCAAAGTCCCTCGCAATAGCGGCAGGAGTTGCAGATCGTCATCAGCCGATCTGCCTCGGTCAGGGCCTCACTGCGCTGCATGTGTCGCTGCTCCCACGCCGGCGATGCGTCCGAACACGCTGCCGATGGTCATGCCGATGCCGGCGGCGTAGCCGCGACCAAGCACGTTGCCGGCCATGATCTCGCCGGCGGCATACATGTTGGCGGCGGGACCGCCGGATTTCATCATCATTCTGGCGGCGTGATCGACGCGCACGCCGAGATAGGTGAAGGTGATGCCGGGCCGCACAGGATAGGCGTAGTACGGGCCGGTCTCGATGCGCCGCGCCCAATGCGATTTCGGCGGCGTCAGGTTCTCGGTGTGACAGTCGTCGAGGATGTCGGGATTGAAATGCCCCTCGCGCACCGCCGCGTTGAACTCGGCAACCGTCGCTGACAACTGATCGGGATCGAGCTCGAGCTTGCCGGCAAGCTCGGTGATGCTGGCCGCCTGAATCGCCGGGTAGAGCGAGGGCATGAACAGCGTCGACGACTTCGCATCGAAGATGATGTAGGCGATCTGGTCCGGCTGCGCTGCCACGAGCCGCCCCCAGATCGCATAGCGCTTCGGCCAGACGTCCTCGCCCTCGTCGTAGAAACGCTTGGCGTGCTTGTTGACGACGATGCCGAACACGACGCAGTCGAGCCGGGTGATGATGCCGCCGTCATATTTCGGCGCACGCGCGTCGATCGCGACCGCGTGACACTGGGTCGGATCGCCGATGCTGTCGACGCCGGCGCCGAGCAGCATGTCGAGCACCGTGCCGCGGTTGTTGGGCGTGCCGCGGACCAGGAAGTTGCGGGCGATCTCGCCCCAGCCCTCGACCAGCTTGTCGATGTTGGATTCGAAGCCGCCGGCTGCGGCGACCAGTGCCTTGCCGCGGACACGCATTCTGCCGTCCTGTCGCTGGATGATCGCCGTGCGGAAACGATCCTCGTCGACGTCCAGCGCGACGACCTCGGCCTCGTAGAGCACGTCCACGCCCAGCCGCTCCGCGGTCAGATAGAGCGCATTGAGCATGGCGCGTCCGCCGCCGAGAAAGAACGAATTGGTGCGTCCAAGGCTCAGCGTACCGCCGAGCGAGGGCTGGAAGCGCACGCCCTGTTCGACGATCCAGTCCAGCATCTGCTTGGACTCGCGGATCATCAGCCGCGCCAATTGTTCGTTGGTCTGGCCTTCCGTGACGCGCAAGAGATCGTCCCAGAACTCCTCCTCGGTGTAGGGGCCGCTCAACGTCGCGGTGGCCGCGTCATGGGCACAGCGCATGTTGCGGGTGTGACGCGTGTTGCCGCCACGGTAGAATTTGGTGGCGGCCTCCAGCACGATGACCGACGCGCCCGCGCGGCGCGCCGCAATGGCGGCGCAGAGGGCGGCATTGCCGCCGCCGACGACCACGACGTCGTAAGTGGCGGGATAGTCGATGCAGTGGTCTTCCGAAGTCATCCGATCTGCCCAGCAGCCAAAAACGTCCCGCCGCTCGGCAGCGTCACGCCGAGATAATTTTTGTATACTATTGTATACGAAACCATGCAAGAAGTGCTGTTGTTCCACCCGCGCATGTGAGACATTCGCCGGATGTCCTCAGAAGGCCCGCAACTCACCCTCGATCGCGACAACGTCTCGCTCGGCGAAGCCGTGTTTCGTGCCCTGTGCTCGGCGCTGGAGACCGGCCTCTATCGGTCCGGCGACCGGTTGCGCGAGGACGAGGTGGCGCAGAAGCTGAATGTCAGCCGGACGCCGGTCCGCGAGGCTTTCGGCAAGCTCGTCGCCAAGGGCTGGGTGCAGCCGGGGGGCGGGCGCGGGCTGATCGTGAGGAGCCTCGACCCAAACGAGATCCTCGAGCTCTATGCAATGCGCGAGATCCTGGAGGGCGCCGCCGCCCGGCTCGCCGCGCAATATGCCGTGCCGGCCGAGATCGCCGCGCTGCGCGACATCCATGAGCGCTTCTGCCGGGGAGAGGCCGATGCGGCCGAGTTGGCGCGGCTCAACCGGATGATGCACAGCGCGATCCAGCGCGCCGCGCGCAACCGCTATCTCGACGCCGCCCTCGCCGACATGCATGTCGCGATCGCGCTCCTGGGCGCCACGACCTTCGCGGCAGAGGGACGCCCGGCGACGGCGGCGGCCGAGCACGGCGAGCTGATCGAGGCGATCGCGGCGCGCGATCCCGACCGCGCCGAGGCGATCGCACGCAGCCACATCCGCGAGGCGCTACGCACCCGGTTGGGCATGCGGCTGACGGGGTAGGAGCGCGGTCGCCGTCCGGCGTTGGCGTTGCCGCGAACAACCTTCATCAACGCAAAAGGCCGGCTGATCCAGCCGGCCTTTCATGGATGTTCGTGCGAGGAAGCGTGGCGTCAGCAGCTCGCCTTGCCGCAGCGCGCCGTGCTGATCTTCTCGCGGAGACCTTCGACCCCGACGGCGCCGATCACGACCTGCTTGCCGATCACGTAGCTGGGCGTGCCGTTCATGCCCATTTCCTCGGCGAGCTTGAAGTTCTCCTCGATCGTCGCCTTCGCCTCGGGGCTCGCCATGTCCTTCTCGACGCGGGCCATGTCGAGCCCGAGCTCCTTGGCGACGGCGAGCGCGTGCGCCTTGTCGGCCTGGCCGCGGCCGCCGAGCAGTTTCTGGTGGAAGTCGAGATATTTCTGCGGCGCCTGCATGCGCACGGCGACGGCGACCTGCGCGGCCTCGACCGAGCCCTGGCTCAGCACCGGAAACTCCTTGAGCACGACCTTCAGCTTCGGGTCGCTCTTCATCAGCTCCATCATGTCGAGCATCGCGCGCTTGCAGTAGCCGCAATTGTAGTCGAAGAACTCGACGAAGGTGACGTCGCCGTCCTTGTTCCCCAGCACGACGCCGCGCGGCGAGTTGAAGATGGTCTCGGCGTTCTTGGCCACGCCCGCCGCCTGCTTGGCCGCCTCGGCCGCCGTCTGGCGCTTCTGCAGCTCGGCCATCGCTTCCTCGAGCACCTCGGGATGCGCGATCAGGTAGTTTCGGACGATCGTCTCGATCTCGCTCCGCTGGCTGTCGGAAAAGCTCTCAGCCGATGCCACCTGCGGCACGCCGCAGAGCGAGAGCGCGAGCAGCGCTCCGGAGATGAGCGTGCGGAATGACGGCATGAAGGAGGTCCTTTGGGTCAAAATGATCGGGTCCTTGTCGATGGCGTGAAAGGTATTTCGATAGTCTGGTTCGTGATCATAGCAAGGTATCCGGCGGCGCGCCCTGCGCCAAACGCCGCTCTCCGACACCTATTGGTTCGAAAGCGGCTTTGACGTGACGATGTCGTCGGCCTTGACCCATCCCGGCGAGCCCACGGCGAACCGCGTCTTCGCGCGGGAGGCGAGTTCACGCGCCGTCTTGTTGTCACCGCGCAGGAACGCCGCCTGGGCCGAGGCCAGATCGGCCTCCGCATAGTCGCCCTTGCGGCCATAGGCCATCGCGAGCTGGGAGTAGCCGAGCGGCGCCTCGGATTCGCGCGCAACGGCCGCGCGCAGGATCGTGATCGCTTCCTCAGTGTAGGCCTTGTTCTCGGACGCCACCAAGGCTTGGCCAAGTAACATGTTGATGAGCGGCGCGTTATTGGAGAGCTGGGCGGCCTTGCGCAAGGGCGCGATCGCCTCGGCCGGCCGGCCGCCCTCGAGCAGGGCCTGGCCGCGAACCTCGTAGAAATAGGGGTTGTTGGGCTGCGCCTGGATCAGGCCGTCGATCTGGGTGAGGGCGCTGCGCAGGTCGCCGTGCAGATAGGTCGAGATCGCCCGGGCGTAGCGTGCCGGCATGCTGCCATCGGATAGCGGATAGCGCCGGGCGACCGTGTCCGGCCGCTCCATGAAGGCCGAAATCTTGGCGCGCACCATGTCGTGGCGCAGTTGCAGCGCGGCGTCATCCTTCTTGTCCCAATAGGGGCTCTGCCGCGCCAGGCCTTCCAGCGCCTCGACGCGGTCGGCCGGCATCGGATGCGACTGGAGGTACGGGTCGGCGCCGCGCGCGGCGAACAGGCTCTCATTGGTGAAGCGCTTGAAGGTCTCGTACATGCCCTTCGGCGACTGTGCCGTGGCGGTGAGGAATTTGACGCCGGCGCGGTCCGCGTTCTCCTCCTGCTGGCGCTGATAGGACAACAGCGAGCGGCGGATGACTTCGCCGGGTGCCGACAGCGTTGCGGCGCCTGCATTGGCGAGGCCGCTGCCGCCCCCGCGCGCACCCATGGCCAGGGCGCCGGCGCCGAGGATGGTGGCGATGATCATCTGGGTCTGCGCGGTCGCGAGCTGTTGGCGCAGCTTGGCGAGATGACCGCCGGCGAGGTGCCCCGTCTCGTGCGCGAGCACGCCGATCAGCTGGTTCGGATTTTCAGATTGCAGGATCGCGCCGTAGTTGACGAAGATGCGGCGGCCGTCGGCCACGAACGCGTTGAAGCTCGCATCGTTGATGATGACCATCTGGATGTTCTGCTTCTCGAGCCCGGCGACACGCAGGATCGGCCGAGTGTACTCGCGCAGCAGCACTTCCGTCTCGGTATCGCGCAGAATCGGCGGCCCCTTGCCCTGCTGCGCAAAGGCGGGCGCGACCGGCGACAGAGTCATGGCGGCTGCGACGATCGCGGCAAGCCCGCCGGAGAATTTCTTGCGAAGCACGATACGGAGCAACATCAGGCGATCTTTGCAATTGGCGCGAGGCTGAAGACGGGCTATTGCCCACCAAACGGCGGAATGCGGCTCATCTGCGGCGAATGAGGCCCAAGTGCGGCCCATCGATCGGCTCAGAGAGCGGGTCCGAACAGCCGGGGTCAATAGCAGAGTTCGATGGTGGATGCGACAGTGATACCGACGTTGGAACAGCGGATCGCCAGCCTGACCGCGCCGTCCGCGCGCAGCAATGTTCCGCCGTTCATGGTGATGGACGTCATGGCGGCGGCCGAGCGGATCGAGGCGGGGGGAGGGCACGTCATCCACATGGAGGTGGGGCAGCCGGCGGCGCCGGCGCCGCGCGCTGCGATCGTTGCGGCCCATGCCGCGCTCGATCAGGCGCGCATCGACTACACCTCCGCGCTCGGCCTCTCGTCGCTGCGGCAACGCATCGCGCGGCACTATCGTGAAACCCACGGCTGCGAGATCGATCCTGCCCGGATCGTGATCACCACGGGATCCTCGGCCGGATTCATTCTGGCCTTCCTGGCCATGTTCGAGCCGGGCGATCGGGTCGCCGTCACGGTGCCCGGCTATCCGCCCTATCGCCACATCCTGACGGCGCTCGGCTGCGAGCCGGTGCTGATCGAGACCACGGCCGAGAACCGCCACGCGCTGACCGGCGAGGCGCTGCTCGCTGCCCATCGCAAGGCGCCGCTCAAGGGCGTGCTGGTCGCAAGTCCCGCAAATCCCACCGGGACGATGATGTCGCGCGAGGCGCTCGGCAGCGTCATCGCGGCCGCGCGCGACGCCGGCATCCGCTTCATCTCGGACGAGATCTATCACGGTCTCGACTATGCCTTCCCTGCGGTCACCGCGGCCGAGCTGTCGGCGGAGGCGCTGATCATCAACTCCTTCTCGAAGTACTTCTGCATGACCGGCTGGCGCATCGGCTGGATGGTGGTGCCGGAGGCGCTGGTGCGGCCGGTCGAGCGTCTCCAGCAGAACCTGGCGATCTCCGTTCCCACGCTGTCGCAGATCGCGGCGGAAGCGGCGTTCGAGGGACGGGCGGAAATGGAGGCCATCAAGCACGGCTACCAGGAGAACCGCCGCATCCTGATCGAGGGTTTTCCGAAGGCCGGCCTGACCCGGTTCCTGCCGGCGGACGGCGCATTTTACCTTTACACCGACGTTTCCGACTTTACCTCCGACAGCTACGCGTTCGCCAAGCGGATGCTGGAGGAAACCCATGTCGCCGCAACACCGGGCGTCGACTTCGATCCGATCCATGGCCGCAGCTATGTGCGCTTTTCCTATGCACGTTCGGCTGAGGATATGCGCGAAGCCGTTGCACGGATCGCACGCTGGCTGGGTTAAGGGGTCGGATTAGCCGGAAACAGCCAATCCTCCCATCGCCAGCATTGACTCCGCGGCGGATTTGCCCGAGTTGGCCGCGGCAGGGCTGGGACATCGGCCCGTTGGTCTAAGGTGGATGAGGAAGGGCCCATGGTGGCAGCGACTGAAGTCGGGACGGGAAGCGTTCCGTCGCAAACGGGCAAGAAGGCCTGGTACAGCATTCTCTATGTCCAGGTCCTGATTGCCATCGTGATCGGCGTCCTGGTGGGGTGGTTGTTTCCCAACTTCGCCACCAACGACTGGATCAAGGCGCTCGGTGACGGCTTCATCAAGCTGATCAAGATGGTGATCGCGCCGATCATCTTCTGTACCGTCGTATCCGGTATCGCGCATATCGAAAGCGCCAGCAAGGTCGGCCGTGTCGGCATCAAGGCGCTGATCTACTTCGAGATCGTCTCGACCTTCGCCCTCGTGATCGGTCTCATCGTCGGCAATCTGGCGCCGATCGGGCACAATCTCGCCGAGAAGCAGGATGCCGCGGCGGTCGCCGGCTTCGTGAAACAGGCCCAGGCGCAGAAGTCGGTCGACTTCGTCCTCAACATCATTCCCGACAGCGTGGTCGGCGCGCTTGCGCGCGGCGACATCCTGCAGGTGCTGCTGTTCGCGATCCTGTTCGGCTTCGCGCTGATGGCGCTCGGCGAGCGTGGGCATCGGCTGCGCGACGTGATCGACGATACCGCGCACGCGGTGTTCGGCGTGATTGCCATCGTCATGAAGGCGGCGCCGGTCGGTGCGTTCGGCGCCATGGCCTTTACGATCGGCAAGTACGGTCCGTCGGCGCTCGGCGACCTGATCGGGCTGATTGCGGTGTTCTACATCACCGCGGCTCTGTTCGTCGTCATCGTGCTCGGGCTGATCGCGCGCTTCGTCGGCTTCAGCATCTTCAAGTTCATCGCCTACATCAAGGACGAGCTGCTCATCGTGCTCGGCACCAGCTCCTCCGAGAGCGCGCTGCCGCAGCTGATGGAGAAGCTGGAGCGGCTCGGCTGCTCCAAGCCGGTGGTCGGCCTGGTCGTACCGACCGGGTACTCGTTCAACCTCGACGGCACCAACATCTACATGACCTTGGCGACGCTGTTCATTGCCCATGCGCTCGGCGTCGAGCTCACCTGGGGACAGCAGTTCACCATCCTCGTGGTTGCGATGCTGACCTCGAAGGGCGCGAGCGGCGTCACCGGTGCGGGCTTCATCACGCTGGCTGCGACGCTGACCGTGGTGAACCCGGCGCTGGTGCCGGGCATGGCGATCGTGTTCTCGATCGACAAGTTCATGAGCGAGGTGCGGGCGCTGACCAACATCACCGGCAACGGCATCGCCGCCGTGTTCGTGTCGTGGTGGGAGGGCGAGCTCGATCACGATCTGCTGCAGAAGCGGCTCAATCAGGAGATCGATCCTTCCGACGTCGAGACGGCGATCACCACCGGCTGAACCGCATCGCAGCCGCGAACCCGACACCAAATGAAAACGCCCGGCCGCAAGGCCGGGCGTTTTGCGTTGGAGCATCGGTCGAGCGCGCGGGCCTTACTGCCCGCCGCCGAAGCGACGGGACCACCAGCCGGCGCGCCGTGGCGCCGTCGGCGTCGTGGTTTCCGGAGCAGCCGGCTCGGTGGTCGCCGGTTCGGATGCCACCTGATCGGTCACCGCTGCGGGTGCGTTGCTCTCGGCAACGTTCACGGCCGAGACGGCGCTGTCCGGCTTGGGCTCGGTGACAAAGCTCACCTTCTCGCGAACGGTGGACCGCCGCGGAGCCTTCTCGGAGTCGGATTTCGGCACGTCAGCTTCCTCAGCCGCCGGCTGCTGCGCAGCCTGAGGCGCGGGTGCTGCGGCGGCAGGTTCGTCGCTCTCGGCGACGACCGGTGCTGCTTCCGCTGCCGTCGCGGGCTCCGCCGGCTCGTCATCATGATGCGGACCGCCATTGCCGTCGAAATCCGCCACAGCCGCTTCCGCTTCCGATGCCGAAGCGGGCGCGAGCTCGTCACCGATCGAGGCGGCGAGCCCTTCTTCCGCGCCACCGCGCCGGCGGCGGCCGCCGCGACGTCCGCGGCGGCGGGGACGCCGCTCGCCGTTCGGCTGGTCCGTCTGTTCGCCCTGCGCAAAGGCGGGCTGCTCCTCGGCTTCGTCGTCCTCGACGTCTGAATCCTCGGTCGGCTGCTCGGAAGCGAGACCCGGTTCGGAGGGCTGCAGTCCGGCGGTGCCCTCGGGCAGCGCCCCTTCGCGAGTCTCGCCGCCGCGGCCACGCCGGCGCCGCCGCCGCTTGCGGCGGGAGCCTTCGCGCTCGCCGTCGCCTCCGCCGTTCTCGGCGGCTTCCTCGGCGAGACCTTCGGTTTCCTCGGTCTCGACCTCGGACTCCGTCTCGACGTCGAACGGCTCCTCGTCGTCAAAGATCTCCTCGGCCACCAGCGGCGGCGCCGAGGCCTGGGCCACGAGCAGCGCCTTAGCCGCCTCGAGCGTGTGCACCTGCTCGCCGCGGTCGATGATGAAGGATTGCTGGCCGCTCACATTCGGATCGGCGATGACGGCGAGCGAGACCTTGAAGCTGTTCTCGAGGTCGCGCAGATGACCACGCTTGTGGTTGAGCACATAGAGCGCCACCTCGGTGCGGGTCCGGACCACGAGGTTGTGAGTCGCGCCCTTCATCAGCGTCTCTTCGAGGCTGCGCAACAGCTGCAGCGCGACCGACGACACCGAGCGGACGTGGCCGGTGCCGCCGCAATGCGCGCACGGCTCGGTCGAGCTTTCCAGCACGCTGGCGCGGATGCGCTGGCGCGACATCTCCAGCAGGCCGAAATGCGAGATGCGGCCGACCTGGATGCGCGCGCGGTCCTGCCGCAGGCAGTCCGACAGCTTGCGCTCGACGGAACGGTTGTTCCGCTTCTCGTCCATGTCGATGAAGTCGATGACGATGAGACCCGCGAGGTCGCGCAGCCGGAGCTGCCGCGCGACTTCCTCGGCGGCCTCCATGTTGGTCTTGAGCGCGGTGTCCTCGATGTGATGCTCGCGCGTGGCGCGGCCGGAGTTGACGTCGATCGAGACCAGCGCCTCGGTCTGATTGAGCACGATGTAGCCGCCCGAGCGCAGCTGCACGGTCGGCGAGAACATCGCGTCGAGCTGGCTTTCGACGCCCATGCGCGAGAACAGCGGCTGGCCGTCACGATACTGCTTCACCGCCCGGACGTTGGTCGGCATCAGCATCTTCATGAAGTCGTGCGCCTCGCGGTAGCCGGCTTCGCCGGCCACCAGGATCTCGTCGATCTCCTTGTTGTAGAGGTCGCGCAGCGAGCGCTTGATCAGCGAGCCTTCCTCGTAGACCAGGGTCGGGGCCTGCGACTTCAAGGTCATGTCGCGGACCGTTTCCCACAGCCGCAGCAGATATTCGAAGTCGCGCTTGATCTCGGGCTTGGTGCGGTTGGCGCCGGCGGTGCGCAGGATGACGCCCATGCCCTCGGGCACGTCGAGATCCTGCACCACTTCCTTCAGGCGCGAGCGGTCCTGCGCCGAGGTGATCTTGCGGCTGATGCCGCCGCCACGCGCGGTGTTGGGCATCAAGACGGCGTAGCGGCCGGCGAGCGACAGGTAGGTCGTCAGCGCCGCGCCCTTGTTGCCGCGCTCTTCCTTGACGACCTGCACCAGCATCACCTGGCGACGCTTGATGACTTCCTGGATCTTGTACTGGCGGCGCGGACGGAAGGTGCGCTCCGGCACCTCCTCGAGCACATCGTCGCCGCCGACGGATTCGACGACCTCTTCCTCGATTTCCTCGCCGTCCTCGTCGTCGTCCTCATGGTCGACGGCCGCCGGCTCGGCGCCATGCTCGTCCGCGGGCACGAGGCCGACGTCGCCGCCGTCATGCTCGGCGACCGGCGCGAGGTCCTCGTCGTGTTCGTGGTGATCGTGCTCGTCATGGTCGTGATCATGGTGGTCATGATCGTGATGATCATGGTCGTGCTCGCCATGATCATGGGTCTCATGGTCGTCCGCCTCAGCCGCCGGGGCGGATTCGGCCGTCTCCGCGACGGGAATTCCCGCGGCCTGAGCGGGCTCCTGACCTGCAACGTCGCCGACGGGCTGTTCGGCAGCCGCGGCGTGTTGCACGTGGTCGTCGTCAGCGCCGACAGCCGGGGGCTGGTCGACGTGATCGTGCGATTCGGCGGCCGGGTGCGCAGCCTCGGCTGCGTCGTGACCCGCGGCCTCAGCGAAGCCATGCGCCTCCGAATGCTCGGCGGCTTCGGCATGCGGCTGATCGGGATGGTCGTCGTGGACGTACCCCTCGTGATCGTGCGTCTCGTTCTCGGCCTCATGGCCTTCCGCGTGCGCGGCGAGGCCGGTCTCCGCGGACTCGACGATCTCGCTCTGCACCCGCTCGCCGCTGCCACGGCGGCGCGAACTGCGATGACGGTTGCGCCGACGGTTGGAGCGGTTCTCGCTCTCTTCCTCGGCTTCGCGATGGGCGCGTTCCTCGGCTTCGATCAGCGCCTGCCGATCGGCGACGGGGATCTGATAGTAGTCGGGATGGATTTCGCTGAAAGCCAGGAAGCCATGGCGATTGCCGCCGTACTCGACGAAGGCGGCCTGCAGCGAAGGCTCGACGCGGGTGACCTTCGCCAGGTAGATGTTGCCCCGGAGTTGCTTGCGCTGGGCAGTTTCGAAATCAAATTCCTCGACGCGGTTGCCGCGGACGACAACCACCCGGGTCTCTTCCGGGTGGGTAGCATCGATCAACATCTTGTTGGGCATATTGGAACTCTTGGAGGCGACGGACGCGGTTGGCCGCGAGCGCGTGGCGCGCTGTCGGATGACGCGACGGTCCACCTGATTCGGGGGTGAGGGGAAGGCCTAAACGCAGCTGGTCGCGCCGTGCCCACCTTGCCGGCGGGGCGATTGGCCGGGCGGGGGTCTGGCCCCGCATCGGCGCGGATCGTCCGCTGGTCTTGGTTGGCATTTCAGTCTGGCGCATCAAGCGTCGGCCCGTCTGGAATATGTGGGCGGCAGCGGGTGCCACCTGTCTCTTGCCGAAGGCCAGATCGCGCCGAGACGCTTGCCCTGGGATCAAATACCCATCCCGGCAGGGATGCGGTATTAGGCTACGCCGTGTCTGACCTTGGCCAAATCTGACCTCGTGCCCGGGCGGTCGTTGCGAGCAGAGCCCTTGGCAGGGACCACTCGTCGGACCGGCTCTCCGCCGTGGCCGCGCGGGAGCGCGCAGGCTTGGTGGAGCGTCGGAAAGTCGCTGGAATCTTCGCTTGAGATCAAAGACCCGATCACGAAGCTTCCGGCGTTTCACCGGGAGGTTGAACGCGACACAACCGGCAGTAAGGAATAGCCTTCAGCCATTCGTACATACGTGGATTGGTCAGGCCGTGCAAGGGAAGCGTCGCGGAACCGCAACAATCGGTGGCCTTTAACGAAAATGACAAAATTAGGCGATTAACCCCTGGGATTGGTTGCGGTAAGACGATCCCGCGGAGGCATTGATTTGGCATCTGGCCGGTCAGACTACCTATCTTTGCTGGGATGCGCGTCGCTCTGCGTCACGCAAATGTTATATGCCGTGCCTTCGCCTGCGCTGGCCCAGAGTGCCGTCGTCGGGCAGGGGGTGCCGGCCATGGCCGGTCCGGGGTTCCCGATCGCGTCAGATGCGAGGGTGGCAGGTGATTCCCGCCAGACCCGCTTCGTGCTCGACCTGGACCGTACGGTTCCCTTCCGGGCGTTTCTGCTCAGCGAGCCCTACCGTGTCGTCGTCGACCTCCCACAGGTCAGCTTTCATCTGCCCACCGGGGCGGGCACGGCGGGACGCGGGCTGGTGAAGGCCTTCCGCTATGGGCTGGTGATGCCCGGCGGGTCGCGAATCGTGTTCGACCTGACAGGGCCTGCCCGAATCGCGAATTCCACGGTCCTGGACGCCGCCAATGGCCAGCCGCCGCGACTGGTCCTGGAGCTCGAGGAGGTCGATGAGGCGACCTTTGCCCGGGCGATCGGGGTCGACAGCCGGATGGCCGCGAAGCCTGCCGAATCGAACACAGCGACCGTGCCTTCGGTCGCCGGCAGCGGCGGCGCTGTGCCGCCCGCGATCCGGCCGCCGGCAACCGCTGTTGGCGCTGCGACGGCGCCTCCGGGCGGACCGCCGGATCCGCGGCCGGTCGTCGTGATCGATCCTGGCCATGGCGGCGTCGACTACGGCACCCAGGGCGGCGAAGTTCCCGAGAAGAACATCGTGCTCGCCTTCGGTCAGGCGTTGCGCGACCGGCTGGAGCGGACCGGCAAGTATCGCGTGGTCATGACCCGCGACGACGATACGTTCATTCCGCTGGGCGACCGGGTGCGGATCGCGCAGAAGCAGTCGGCGGCTTTGTTCGTTTCGATCCATGCCGATGCGCTGCCGCGCGGCGAGGGCAATGCCCAGGGCGCCACGATCTACACGCTCTCGGACAAGGCCTCCGACGTCGAGGCGGAACGGCTGGCGGAAAGCGAGAACCGCGCCGACCAGATCGGGGGCGTCAACCTGACCGAGGAACCGGCCGACGTGGCCGATATCCTGATCGATCTGGCCAGGCGGGAAACACGCACGTTTTCCAACAGGTTCGCCCGCCTGCTCATGAACGACATGAAGACCGCGGTGCACATGCACAAGCGGCCGCTGAAATCGGCCGGTTTCCGCGTGCTCAAGGCGCCGGACGTCCCTTCGGTGCTGGTCGAACTGGGCTATGTCTCCAACAAGGGCGACATGGGGAACCTAGTCTCGGATACGTGGCGGTCGCGCACTGCGGAGGCGATGGCGCGGGCGATCGACGCCTTCCTGGCCAAGCGGGTGGCCACCGTGGGTGGCGAGCGGGCCGACAAGCCAGCGGCGGCGCCGCGCGCAAAGCCCTAGTTTGGCCACAGCAACCGCCGTATAAACGCGCTGCGAGGCACCAGGAATCAGGTGAGGATTCCTTCTCTGCAGACTTGTGATAGGCTTGACCGCTGATGGGCTTGACCGTGCGGTTCTCTGGCATGGATCACGCGGCATTATGGCCGAACCGGGTTGATTTGGCGGCGGCGCCCGGGGGCGCGCCGCATCCGAGCCGAGAGACGAACAAGAGTTAGGACGGATATTTGCCGATGCGCTTTCTGGTGCGATTTCTCGGATTCCTGTTTGCGGCGGGTACCGTTGTTTTCCTGGTCGGTGTGGCGGCGGCAGCCGGCCTGATCTGGCATTTCTCCAAGGATCTGCCCGACTATTCGCAGCTGCAGGATTACGAGCCGCCGGTCATGACCCGCGTGCACGCGGCGGATGGCTCGCTGGTCGGTGAATACGCCAGGGAACGCAGGCTGTATCTGCCGATCCAGGCGGTTCCCAAGCTCGTCATCAATGCCTTCCTGGCCGCCGAAGACAAGAATTTCTACGAGCACGGCGGCATCGACTTCACCGGCATGGCGCGCGCCGCGGTGGTCTACGCCCAGAACTTCGGCTCGAACCGCCGTCCGCAGGGCGCGTCCACGATCACCCAGCAGGTCGCCAAGAACTTCCTTCTGACCAACGAAGTGTCGTTCGCGCGCAAGATCAAGGAAGCGCTGCTGGCGATGCGCATCGAGCGCACCTATTCCAAGGACAAGATCCTCGAACTGTATCTGAACGAGATCTATCTCGGCTCCGGCGCCTATGGCATCGCCGCGGCATCGCTGGTCTATTTCGACAAGTCGGTCAACGAGCTCACGGTGGCCGAGGCGTCCTATCTCGCCGCGCTGCCGAAGATGCCGGGCAGCCTGCATCCGATCCGGAACCGCGACCGCGCCATCGAGCGCCGCAACTATGTCGTCGACCGCCTCCTGGAGAACGGCTGGATCAAGCAGGCCGACGCCGAGAAGGCGCGCAAGGATCCGCTGACGATCGCGACCCGCAACACGGGCGCACACGTCTTCGCCGGTGAATATTTCGCCGAGGAAGTGCGGCGTGACATCTTCGAGCGCTACGGCGAGAAGAAGCTCTACGAAGGTGGCCTCTCGGTCCGCACCACGCTCGATCCCAAGGTCCAGGTGATGGCGCGCAAGGCCATGGTCGCCGGCCTCGTGCGGTATGACCAGGAACAGGGCTATCGCGGTCCTGTGTCCAAGCTCGACATTTCCGGCGACTGGGGGCTTAAGCTCGCCGAGATCAAGTCGCTCTCCGATATTTCGCCCTGGCGGATGGCCGTGGTGCTCGAGACCAGCGACCAGTCCGCCCGCATTGGTTTCCAGCCGCCGCGCGAGCTCGGCGGCGCCGTCAGCAAGGAACGCCAGACCGGCCTGATCACGCTCGATGGCGTGAAGTGGGCGCGCGCGGCGACCGGCAACGGTCGTGGCAAGGTGCCGACGTCCGTCGCGCAGGTTCTGCAGCCCGGCGACGTCATCTACGCCGATCCGCTGTTCAAGGAAGGCAACCCGGTCGAAGGCCAGTACCGCCTCGAGCAGTTGCCGGAAGTCTCCGGCGCGATGGTCGCGATGGACCCGAACACCGGTCGCGTGCTCGCGATGGTCGGCGGCTTCTCGTTCGACCAGAGCCAGTTCAACCGCGCGACGCAGGCCTACCGGCAACCTGGATCGTCGTTCAAGCCGATCGTCTATTCGTCGGCGCTCGACAATGGCTACACGCCGTCGACGCAGGTCGTCGATGCTCCGATCGAGATCGACCAGGGGCAGGGCGGTCAGGTCTGGCGCCCGGACAACTTCTCCAACGGCAAGTATCTGGGACCGACGACTCTGCGCAACGCGCTGAGGCTGTCGCTGAACACGGTGACGGTGCGGCTGGCGCAGGACGTCGGCATGCCCCTGATCTCGGAATATGCACGCCGGTTCGGCGTCTACGACGAGCTGCCGAACTATCTCTCCTACGCCCTCGGCGCGGGTGAGACCACGGCGATGCGCATGGTCACGGCCTATTCGATGATCGCCAATGGCGGCCGCCGGGTGAAGCCGACCTTGATCGACCGCATCCAGGACCGCTACGGCCACACCATCTTCAAGCATGACGCCCGCGAGTGCCGCGGCTGCGACGCCCCGGACGGCTGGAAGAACCAGAGCGAGCCGCAACTGGTCGACCGCCGCGAGCAGGTGCTGGACACGATGACGGCCTACCAGATCACCTCGATGCTCGAGGGCGTGGTTCAGGCCGGTACGGCCACCGTGCTCAAGGAGGTCGGCAAGCCGATCGCCGGCAAGACCGGCACCACCAACGAGGCCAAGGACGCCTGGTTCGTCGGCTTCTCGCCGGACCTCGCGGTCGCGATCTACATGGGCTACGACAAGCCGCGTCCGCTCGGCAAAGGCAACGCTGCGACCGGCGGCCATCTCGCAGCTCCGATCGCCAAGGACTTCATGAAGCTCGCGCTGGCCGACAAGCCGGCCACCCCGTTCAAGATCCCGGCCGGCATCAAGCTGGTCCGTGTCGATGCCAAGACCGGCATGCGCGCGAGCCCCGGCGACGGCGGCCGGACGATCATGGAGGCGTTCAAGCCGGGCACGGCGCCGCCGGACAACTACTCGGTCATCGGCGTCGCCGATGCCGACGGTCGCGTGATGCCGTCGCAGAGCGGCGGGCAGCCGGATGCCGGCAGCTTCATTATCCGTCCAGGCACGGGCAGCCTGTACTGAGCGCGTTGAAACTGGTGCCGACGCGGTGCATCGCGATTGCGCTTTGCACCGCGCGCCGCTACATCCCCCATCAGACCTGATCGCCGCGGCCGTTTCGGCCGGGGCCTGAAGAGAGCGACATGCGCGCCGAAATCGAAAAAATCGTAGAAGAGATAAAGCAGTCGGTCGGGCTGCTGAGGAGGCATCTTTGACGTCGAAACATCGACGGCAAGGCTGGCCGAGCTGAACAAGCTCGCCGAAGATCCCAATCTCTGGAACGATCCCCAAAAAGCTCAGCGGTTGATGCAGGAGCGGACCTCTCTGGAGGATTCGCTGACCGGCATCGGCAAGGTCGAACGTGAGCTCAGCGACAACATCGAGATGATCGAGCTCGGCGAAGCCGAGAACGATTCCGGGGTGGTCACCGAGGCCGAGAACGCGCTCAAGGAGCTGAAGAAGGAGGTCGCGCGCCGCGAGCTCGAGGCGCTGCTGTCCGGCGAGGCCGACAAGTTCGACACCTATCTTGAAGTGCATGCCGGCGCCGGAGGCACCGAGAGCCAGGACTGGGCTCAGATGCTGCTGCGCATGTATGTGCGCTGGGCTGAGACCCACGGCTTCAAGGTCGAGTATCTCGAAGAGTCCTTGGGTGAAGAGGCCGGCATCAAGTCGGCCACGATCCAGATCTCCGGCCACAACGCCTATGGCTGGCTGAAGACGGAAGCGGGCGTGCATCGCCTGGTCCGCATCTCGCCGTTCGATTCGAATGCGCGCCGGCACACCTCGTTCTCGTCGGTGCAGATCTTCCCGGTCATCGACGACTCGATAAAGATCGACATCAAGGAGTCCGACGTCCGCGTCGACACGATGCGGTCCGGCGGCGCCGGCGGTCAGCACGTCAACAAGACCGAATCGGCGGTGCGTCTGACGCACATCCCGACCGGCGTCGCGGTGGTCTGCCAGGCCGGCCGCTCGCAGCACAAGAACCGCGCCCAGGCCTGGGACATGCTGCGTGCCCGCCTGTACGAAATCGAGCTGAAGAAGCGCGAGGAGAAGGCGGCGGCGGACCAGGCCGCCAAGACCGAGATCGGCTGGGGCCACCAGATCCGCTCCTACGTGCTGCAGCCGTATCAGATGGTGAAGGACCTGCGCACGGGCGTGCAGACCTCCGACACGTCCGGCGTGCTCAACGGCGACCTCGACGAGTTCATGGCCGCGACCCTGGCGCAGCGTGCCTTCGGCACGTCGCCGGGCGCCGTCATCGACGACGTGGATTAGCCGGTGGCGCGCGTCGCGTTCATCGGGCTGGGGCGGATGGGCCATGGCATGGCCGGCCGTTATCTCGATGCCGGCTATTCGGTGGCGGTCTGGAATCGCAACCAGGCCAAGGCCGAGGATTTGATCGCGCGCGGCGCGCGCTGGTCGACCTCGCCGGCGGATGCCGCGATCGACGCCGATGCCGTCGTCACCATGGTCGCCGATGATGACGCCTCGCGTTCGGTGTGGCTCGGGCCCGATGGTGCCGCGGCCACGATGCGGGTCGGCACCATCGCGATCGAATGCTCGACCGTCTCGCGCGACCATGCGCTGCGGCTGTCGCGCGAGCTGAATGCCCGCGGTGTCACCTATCTCGATTGTCCGGTGACGGGTCTTCCCGACGCCGCCGCGAGCGGCAAGCTCACGCTGCTGGTCGGCGCCGATCCCGCCGATCTGGATCGCGCGCGGCCCTATCTGACGCCGATCGGTTCGACCATCCGCCATTTCGGTCCCGTCGGTGCCGGGACCGTCTACAAGCTGATCAACAACCTGCTCGGCGCGATGCAGATCGCGGGACTGGCCGAGGGGATTGCGATCGCCGAGCAGGCCGGGCTCGACATGAACCTTGTCCTCGAGGCGATCCAGAGCGGCGTGGCAGCGAGCCCGCAGGTGCTGCGTCATGCCCCGCGGATGATCGCGCGCGACTTCGCCAATGCCAGCTTCACGGCGGCGCTCCGCCACAAGGATGCGGCCTATGCCTTGCGGCTCGCCGAAGAGCTGCTCGGCGCCCGTCCCGTGATGGCGCAGGCGGCCGTCGATGCCTATGCGCAGGCCAAGGCAGCGATGCCCGACGAGGACGAAGGCCGCATGATCGAGCTGGTCTCGCGGCCAAAGGGCTGATTTGGGCTGCGAGCCGTTGCATCGACGGAAAGCGGGTGGACAGTTTTCGGCGGCCGCTGCAACGATCAGGCAATATTCCAACAGCGGCGGGCGGTGATGGCAGTTCCCAACGACAGGATGGACCCGCGCGACTGGTCGCTGCTCGGCCTGCTGTCGCTGCTGTGGAGCGGCTCGTTCATCTTCAATGGCCTCGCCCTGAAGGAGCTGCCGCCGCTGACGCTCGTGCTGCTGCGCATCGCGCTGGCGGCCGCGATCCTGCTGCCGGTCTCGCGGCTGAGCGGGATCGGCATGCCCAGGGGGATCGGTGGCTGGCGGCCTTATTTTGCTGTCGCGCTGTTCAACAATGTTGTGCCGTTCTGTTTGATCGTGATCGGCCAGACCTACATCACGTCGGGTCTTGCCGCGGTTCTCAACGCCACCACGCCGCTGTTCACGATCGCGGTGATGGCTGCGGCGGGAGAGGAAAGCCTCTCGGCGCGCCGTGTCGCCGGTTTGATCGTGGGCCTCGCCGGCGTCGTGATCCTGCGGGGCGGGTCGGACATGGATGCCGGCTATGGCATTCTGTTCGGTCTCGGCGCATCGCTCAGCTACGGCATCGCCGCCCTGCTGGTGCGGCGTCACCTCGCCAACTCGCCGCCGCTTGCGACCGCGACCTTCCAACTGTCCGCGTCGAGCGTGATGATGCTCGTGATCGCGGGGATCGTCGACCAGCCCTGGCAGCTGCCGATGCCCGGATTGCAGACCTGGCTTTCGATCTGCGCCCTCGCGGCGCTGTCGACGGCGTTTGCCTACATCGTCTTCTTCCAGGTCCTGCGCCGTTCCGGTGCGACCAATGTGACCCTGGTGACGCTCATGATCCCGCTGACCACCATCCTCCTCGGATATCTCGTGCTCGCGGAGTCCATTGCCTTGCGGGAGATCCTCGGCGCGCTGGTGATCGGGAGCGCGCTGCTGGTGATCGACGGACGCATCTTCAACGTTCTGCGCGTCGCGCCGCGCGCGTCCTGACACTTCCCTGTGCAAGTCGTCACGCGGTCGCATCGATCGCGGCGTCCTACTTCGTGCCGAACATCCGGTCTCCCGCGTCGCCGAGGCCCGGCACGATATAGGCGTGGTCGTTGAGCTTCTCGTCGATCGCCGCGGTCCAGATCGGGATGTCCGGGTGCTCCTTTTCGAACTGCGCGATGCCCTCCGGCGCGGCGAGCAGGCAGACGAAGCGGATGTCGCGGGCGCCGCGCGCCTTCAAAAGCTCGGCCGCGGCGCAGGCTGAATTGCCGGTGGCGAGCATCGGGTCCATCAGGATCACGGTGCGGTCGGTCAGGTCCTGCGGCGCCTTGAAGTAGTACTCCACGGCCTGCAGCGTGTTGGGATCGCGGTACAGCCCGATATGGGCGATGCGCGCCGATGGCATCAAGGCCAGCATGCCGTCGAGGAAGCCGACGCCGGCGCGCAGGATCGGTGCGAGCGTCAGCTTCTTGCCGGCGATCTTCGGCGCCTTCATCGCCGCGATCGGGGTCTCGATGTCGACGAGCTCGAGCGGCAGATCGCGCGTGACCTCGTAGGCCAGCAGCATGCCGATCTCGTTCAACAGCTCGCGAAACCCCTTGGTCGAGCGGTCGCGCTCGCGCATCAGCGAGAGCTTGTGCTGTACCAGCGGGTGATCGACGACGTGAACGTTGGAATTGGCCATGATGTGGGTCTAACGGGCTCGGAGGTGGGGGAGGTGGGGAGCGAAGCTGTCAGCGCGTCTCACGGCAGCACCTCGCGACGGTCGGCCAGCATCGCTTCGGCCTGGCTTCGACGCTCGGACAACAGGCCCGCGCTGGAATCCTGGATCAGATTGAGCAGCACCTGCGCATCGCTGAGCCGCGGCACGGTCACGTAGTCGGCGCCGGCATTGTAGAGGTCGTTGACGTCGGCGAGCAGGTCCGCGGTGGCCACGATCTTGGCCTTGGCATTGATGCTGCGGACGTGCCGCACCAGCTTCTCGTTGTTGGCGCCCTTGAGCAGAGAATCCGGGATGCTCAGAATGATCAGCTCGGCCTGACCGACGCCGGCATGGACCAGCGTGTCGACATTGCTGATGTCGCCATAGGTCACCTGGATGCCGCGGTCGGACAGCGTGCGGAACACCACAGGATTGAAATCGACCACGCCGATCTGCTCCAAGAGCGCCGGCTGGTTGCGCTCGATCTCGCTGAGCAGGGCGCTGGCCGTGCGGAAGAAGCCGAGCAGCACGATCGGACGGCCCGCGCCGTGCCCGCCGCCTTCATGGCCTGCCTCACCCTCCCTGCTGTCGTCGAGATCGTTCAATCCGACCCGCTTCAACAGCGGGATGGTCCGCCGCGCAATCGGGTCGGAGCGGACGATGACGAAGGTCGAGAGCACCGCCAGCAGCACGAAGGCGAAGGAGGCCGCGCTCGATGTGCCCGGCTTGAGATGGCCGGCGGCGGCGCCGGTCTGGATGATGACCAGCGAGAACTCGCTGATCTGGGCGAGGTTGAGCGCGGGCAGCAGGCTCGCGCGCAGGCCCTGCCGCATCATGTAGAGCGGCGTAAAGGTGGTCAGCAGCCGGCTGGCCACGGTGAACCCCGCGATGACAAGCGCCAGCCCGACCACCGACATCGTAGGGATCGGGATGGTCATGCCGAGCGCGACGAAGAACAGCGTGATGAAGAAATCCCGCAGGGTGGTGATCTTGGCGGTGACGTCGAGCGCATAGGGAAAGGTCGACAGCGAGACGCCGGCGATCAGCGAGCCCATCTCGCGCGACAAATGCAGCCGCTCGGCGATCTCGCCGATCAGGAAGCACCAGGCGAGCGCGCCGAGCAGGATCAGCTCGGGGGTGCGGGCGATGCGGTGGAACAGCGGCGGCAGCACGTAGCGGCTGAGCAGCAGCGCGATCGCGACCAGCGCGCCGGCGCGGGCGAAGGACAGCAGGATCACGCTGACATGGAGATCGTCGAGGCTCGGCTGCACCGCCAGGAACAGGATTGCGAACACGTCCTGCAGGACCAGCACGCCGAGCGTGATGCGGCCGGGCAGGGTGTCGAGCTCCCGCTTCTCGTACAGCACCTTGACGATGATGACGGTCGAGGACAGCGCGCAGGCGACGCACAGATACAGCGCGTCGTAGCTCTCGGCGCCCATTCGCATGCCGATGGCGACGAAGAACAGGATGCCGAGCGCGGCGCCGCCGAGCAGCTGGACGCCGCCGGCGATCAGGATCACCGGGCCGGCGCGGATGATCTTCTTCAGGTCGATCTCGAGCCCGATCATGAACAGCATGAAGATCAGGCCGAGCTCGGAGATCACCGAGATCGATTCCTGGGACTTGACCCAGCCGGTGCCGAAGGGGCCAATGGCGAAGCCCGCGACCAGATATGCGAGAATCGAGGGCTGGCGCCAGTAATGCGCCGCCAGTCCAAGCACCCACGCAAACAGGATGCAGAGCGTGATGTCGCCGATCAGTTCATGCATGAAGCAACCCCCAAGGTGGCAACTTATGTCGCACCGCCGCGCAAGGAAACCCGCAATCTGTCACATCTTGACTGCGGTCCTCGCGCTGGGGCTCGCCGGCACCGCCGTGATGAGCGCGGCCCGGGCCGCCGACGCCATCACCACGACCTTCGCGGCCTCGCTGACCGCGGTTCCGGCGGATGCGGCGACCGTCACCGGCGCGGTCTATGTTCCCGTCTATTCCAGCGTTGCGATGACCCCCGGCAAGATCCAGGCGGATTTCTCGGTCACCCTGAGCGTCCACAACGCCTCCGAGCAGCGGCCGCTGATTCTCCGGCGCATCAACTACTATGACACGGCCGGCAAACTGGTTCAGGCGCATCTGACCGAGCCGGTGGCGCTGAAGCCGTTCGCGACCATCGAGGTCTTCGTGCCGACCAAGGACACCCGCGGCGGCACCGGCGCCAATTTCGTCATCGACTGGGCGGCGACCGGCGAGATCGCCGAGCCGGTGGTCGAGGCGCTGATGGTCGGCGGCATCGGCGCCGGCCACTACGCGTTCATCAGCCAGGGCCGCCCGATCCGGCAGATCGGGCGGTGAGAGAAGCGGCTCAGGCCGCGCGAACGTTGCTGAGGAACCTGTTGACCTCCTGCCGCAGCCGGTCGCTCTCGTGCGACAGCGACTGTGCCGCCGACAGCACGTTGCCCGAGGCGGTGCCGGTCTGAGAGGCGCCGCGCTGGACGTCGACGATGTTGGTGTTGACCTCGGAGGTGCCGCGCGATGCTTCCTGGATGTTCCGCGAGATCTCCTGCGTGGCCGCGCCCTGCTGCTCGACAGCGGCGGAGATCGTCGAGGAGATTTCCGACAGCCGCTCGATCGTCGTGCTGATCTCCTTGATCGCGGTCACCGATTCCTGGGTCGCCGATTGGATACCCGAGATCTGCTGGGCGATCTCACCGGTGGCCTTCGAGGTCTGCTCGGCGAGTGCCTTGACCTCGGATGCGACCACGGCGAAGCCGCGGCCCGCATCGCCGGCGCGCGCCGCCTCGATCGTCGCGTTCAACGCCAGCAGGTTGGTCTGGCCTGCGATGGTGTTGATGAGCTCGACGACGTCGCCGATCCGCGCGGCCGCCTTCGACAGCTCGTTGACCCGCTCGTTGGTGGTGCGAGCCTGCTCGACGGCCCCGTTGGCAATGCGCGCCGATTCCAGAACCTGGCGGCTGATCTCGTTGACCGACGAGGTCAGCTCCTCCGTGGCCGAGGCGACGGACTGGACGTTGGTCGAGGCCTGCTCGGATGCAGCCGCCACGGTGGTGGCCAGCTCCTGGGAGCGGGAGGCGGTCGAGGACAGCGTGCCGGCGGAGGTCTCGAGCTGCGACGACGCCGACGACACGGTTTCCACAATGCCGCCGATGGCGCCTTCGAACTCGCTGGCGAGCTTGTCCATGCCGGCTTTGCGCTTGACCTCGGCCGAGCGCTGCACCGCCTTCACTTCCTCGCTGTTGAAGCGGACGATTGACTGCACCGTCTGCAGATTGCGCAGCGCTTCACCGACCTCGTCGTCGCGCTCGACCGGAATGCGGTTGTCGAGCTTGCCCTGGGTGATGTTCTGCATCGCATCGTTGAGAACCCTGACCGGGCGAAGCACTGCGCGGATGGTCTGCGCGCTGAACAGCACGCCGAGACCGATTCCGGCGATGATCAGTGCCGCGACCAGCGAGAGCACGACGTAGTACTGGTGTTCGGCGTCCTCATACAAGGCCTTTGCTTCCTTGATCTGGATGGCGACCAGCTTGTCGAGATCGTGTTTCGCGGCCTCGAACAGGTCGTGCCCTCTGGTCGCGATGTGCTGGCTCGCCTCGTCGAATTTGCGCTGCTGAAGCAGGGCAAGCGCGGGCTTGATGCCTTCCTCGAGATACGTCTTGCGCTTGGCGGCATAGGCATCCGCGGCGGCCTTTTCCTCAGGCGTCAGCTCGGTTGCCATATAGTCGGCCCAGAGCTTGGAAATGCGGGCGCTGTTCTGGTCGATCAGGGGGCCGATTCCGTCGATGGGTTTCCCGGCCTTTCCGTTCGCTGCCGCGGATTGTTGCGACGACATGTTCTGCAGATTGCGGTCGTTGATCTCGAACAACTGCACCAGCGGCAAGGCGCGGTCCTCGTACATCGACTTCAAGCCGGCGTTGCTGGTGCGAATGGACACCAGGCCGGCGGTGCCAATGATCAGCATGAAGATACCAAGCACTGCGGCCAGTGTCGTCAGTCTAGCCCTCACGGTGCCCGTAAACAACGACAGCATGTCGAAAACCGAGCGGCGACGGATGACGCCGGCGCTGATCGTGTAGTCCTGCGCCTTGTTCTCGTTGAGCAAGCCGTAGACCTTCTCGGCTTCGGCACGCTGATCGGCAGGAAGCTTGGTACGGATCGAGGTATAGCCGGTGATCTGGCCGTTTTCGCGAATCGCGGATGCGGTCGCCAATACCCAATAGTAGTCGCCATTCTTGCGGCGGTTCTTGACCGCGCCGGCCCACGGCTTACCCTGCTTCAGCGTATCCCATAGATTGGCGAATGCCGCCGGCGGCATGTCGGGATGACGGATGATGTTGTGCGGCTGGCCCATCAGCTCGTCGGGCGTGAAGCCTGCGGCATCGACAAACTGGTCGTTGAAGTAGGTCAGCCTCCCCTTGAGATCAGTGCGCGAGACGATGAGTGTCTCATCGGTGATGGGATACTCATTCTGTGTGATCGGAAGGTTCTTGCGCACGGATATGATCTCCAGGTGCTGTGCGTATTCGTGGATTTGAGTTCCAAATCGCAGCGGGCAAGGAGGCACGCGATCGTTAAATGATGCGTAAAATGTCATCCACGTAAGATCACGGTAGGGGGCGTGGTGTACTTCAAAACTGGCATGCATGACGCAGAATGCCTCGCGACGCGGCAACGTCCGAGTTGTGGTCGTCGGCCCTCCAGAACGAGGGCGCGGGGAATGCCGGGTGAAGGCCTCACCCATGGCCCGCCTGCAAACAAGAAAGCAGGCGGCAGTCACCACAGGTTCAGCCGGTTCGACCCGGCATTCCCCGCACGATGGTTTTACGGGTAGAGTCGAGGAAGGGCGCGGTGGCTTGGGCCATGCGGCAACGCCCCGTTTCCCTTCCCCGCTCATCGAACCGGA
>NZ_JBNPUZ010000028.1:0-63406 GCF_051168435.1 Bradyrhizobium sp. HKCCYLR20261 | reverse complement strand
GGAATGCCGGGTGAAGGCCTCACCCATGGCCCGCCTGCGAAAAAAATGCAGGCGGCAGGTACCACAGGTTCAGCCGAACATCCGGCATTCCCTGCGCGGTGTCTTCACGCTTATACGCAGTCTCCCTGGCGCGCCGGGCTTGTTGGCCACCATGCCGCGACAATGCTTGCGCATTGCGCAGGGGATACCAGCATCGGGGTATCAGGACGCTGCGACTTCACGTCCGCAATCATGACGGTCGTCTGCGCTGAAAGCGCGTCCGACATGACCTGCGGCACCGCATCCCGCCCCGACGTTCGTGACGACGCGACGTCCCTCTGCATGGGGCGGGACACGCGGATCATACATGATTTCCGTAAAAGCGAAAGAGCAAAATTCGATTTTTTGGAAATCAAGCGAAGCGCCGCGTCATGTCTCTTGAGCCTTCGCCGTTGCCCGTCCCATGACGACAATCGGGTTGAAGCAGCCGAGGATCAGGCGCTTGGGATCGAAAGGGATGTCTGCTGGGATTTCGAAGCGGTCGTCGTCGCGCAGCCGCGCCTCGGCCGCATCGCATGTCGCCCTGTCGGGCCAGACCTGCCAGGAGAAGACGATCTTCTCGCCGGGCTTGGCGGCGACGGCCCGGCGAAAATCCGTGAGCTGGCCGTCGGGAACGTTGTCTTCCCAGGATTCGACGATTTCAACGCAGCCATATTCTTTGAACAGCAGGGCGCCTCGGTCCGCCCATCGGCGGTAGGCCTCGAGTTTCTCGGCGGGCACCGGGATCACAAATCCTGCGACATACATGGCCTCGTCTCCCCTGGACTCCGGTAAGGCTAGCACGACCGGGGCCAGCGCGCTGGGCCGGGCAGAGTCGGGGTTTTATGGCCTCGTGTTCCGGCGCGGCTTGGCGTAAAGCAGCCGGAATCGAAGAAAGGTCTTTCCTTGTCATTCCCCGCGACCAATCCGCCGCTGGCCCGCGCCCTGGCCGAGCGCAATTATGTGAATCCCACGCCCGTTCAGCTCGCCGTGCTCGACGAGGACGCCGAGGGCCGCGACTTGCTGGTGTCGGCGCAGACGGGGTCGGGCAAGACCGTGGCCTATGGGCTGGCGATGGCGGCCGACCTGCTGGGCGACGACGAGCGCTTCGGCCCGGCCGCGGCGCCGCTGGCGCTGATCGTGGCGCCGACGCGTGAATTGGCGCTGCAGGTCCAGCGCGAGTTGGCCTGGCTGTATCAGCATGCCGGCGCGCGGGTGATCTCCTGTGTCGGCGGCATGGATCCGCGCCGCGAGCATCGCGAGCTGGAGGCGGGGGCGCATATCGTGGTCGGCACGCCCGGGCGTCTCTGCGATCATCTGCGGCGCAGCCGTCTCGACATTTCGGAATTGAAGGTCCTGGTGCTCGACGAGGCCGACGAGATGCTCAATCTCGGCTTTCGCGAGGACCTGGAATTCATCCTCGAGACCACGCCCGAGACGCGTCGGACGCTGCTGTTCTCGGCGACATTCCCGCGCGGCATCGTGGCGCTGGCCAAAGAGTATCAGAACGACGCGTTCCGGATCGAGGTCGAGGGCGACGAGGGCGGCCACGCCGACATCGAGTATCGCGCCATCCGCATCGCGCCCGGAGATGCCGAGCACGCGGTGGTCAATCTGCTGCGCTTCTATGAATCGCCGAGTGCGATCGTGTTCTGCAACACCCGCGAGGCCGTCCGGCATCTGCAGGCGGCGCTGCTGGAGCGCGGCTTCTCGGTGGTCGCGCTGTCGGGCGAATTGACGCAGAACGAGCGGACCACGGCGCTGCAGTCGCTGCGCGACGGCCGCTCGCGGGTCTGCGTCGCGACCGACGTCGCGGCGCGCGGCATCGATCTCGCCAATCTCGATCTCGTCATCCATGCCGAGCTGCCGAACGATCCCGAGGTGATGCAGCATCGCTCGGGGCGCACCGGGCGGGCCGGGCGCAAGGGCGTCAGCGTGCTCCTGGTGCCGCCGGCGCGGCGGCGCCGCGCGGAGATGCTGTTGAGCCTCGCGGGCGTCGAGGCCGTCTGGGGCACGGCGCCGCAGGCGGACGAGATCCGCAAGCTCGATCAGCAGCGCATGCTGCAGGATTCGATCTTCACCGAAGAGACGACGGCGGATGATCTGGCGCTCGCGCAGCTCCTGCTCGCGCAACGGCCGGCCGAGGACATCGCCGCCGCGCTGGCGCGGCTCTATCGCGCCCGGCTGCCGTCGCCGGAGGACATTCTCGATGCCGTCGAGGACCGCGGCCGGCCGCGGCCCGAGCGTGCCGCGCGCGAGCGGCCGTCGCGGGGCGAGGAGCGCGCGCCGGCGCCGCGGACCAAGGGCGGCAAGCCGTCGCGCCACGGCATGGGCGAGCCGAGCGTCTGGTTCCGCGCGGCGATCGGGCGCCGCAAGAACGCCGAGGCGCGCTGGCTGCTGCCGATGATCTGCCGCCGCGGCGGCATCGACAAGCAGGACATCGGCGCGATCAAGATCTCGGACACGACGACGGAGTTCGAGATTGCCGCGCGCGTCGCCGACAGCTTCGCCGCCAACATCCGCCGTCCCGACAAGGAGGACACGATCCGCATCGAGCCGCTCGGCGCCGCGCCTGCAGCGCAGCCTGCGGCCGAGAAGGCGCGGCCGCAAAAGCCGCCGCGGCGCAAGGCGGAGGAGGGCGCCTATCACCCGCTCCACCGTGACGAGCCGCGCGAACGCGCGGAGGAGAGGCCGCGCGGCAAGCCGCATCGCGAGGCTCCGTCGAAGTCGTTCCGCGAACCGGCGTTCGCGAAGAAAAAGAAGCCGCGCGACAAGTCCAGTCATGGCGGTCAGGCGTTTCCTTCGAGCCATCCGCGCGCGAAGCCGCCAGGTGGCAAGAAGCCGAAGACCAAGCGTCGCGGCTGATCTGGCCGGTCGAGGCGCTCGCGTCGACCGCTGAACCGTGAGGGAGGAGCCGTCCTTGAGCCGCTACGCCGTCCTGTATTTTGCAACTCTGGCCGTGCTGCTCGGCTTCGACATTCCGTTCCTTGCCATCGTGGCCAAGGGCTTCTTCCAGTCGCAGGTCGGCGAGATGCTCGGCGAGGTCCGCCCCGTTCCGGCCGTGCTGTTCTATCTGATCTATATCGCCGGCGTGCTGATCTTCGTGAACGGCACCGCCGACGCCACCTGGCGCTCGACCTTGCTCTACGGCGCGCTGTTCGGGCTGTTCTGCTACGCCACCTTCGAGCTGACCTCGCTCGCGATGCTCAAGCAGTGGACCTGGACGGTGGTCGCGGTGGACATCAGCTGGGGCGTGTTCGTGACCGCGGTGTCGGCGACGGCCGGGCTGCTGATCGCGGACTGGGTCACGCCGCGGGGGTAGTTGGCAGTCATTCCGGGGCGCGCACAGCGCGAACCCGGAATCTCGAGATCCCGGGTCCGCCTCTGCGAGGCGGCCCGGGATGACGGAGGCGAACGTGGTTCGCCGCCGTCACTTCGGCTGCGGCACGACGCGCAGATACGGCTTCGGCGCCTTCCAGCCGTCGGGATAGATCGTCTTGGCTTCGTCGTCAGACACCGAGCCCGCGATGATCACGTCCTCGCCCTGCTTCCAGTCGGCGGGGGTGGCGACGCGGTGCTTGGCGGTGAGCTGCAGCGAGTCGATGACGCGGAGAATTTCCTGGAAGTTGCGGCCCGTGGTCATCGGGTAGACCAGGATCAGCTTGATCTTCTTGTCCGGGCCGATGATGAAGACGTTACGGACGGTCAGGTTGTCGGCGGCGGTGCGCTTGGCCGGATCGCCCGAGACCGCCGCGGGCAGCATGTCGTAGAGCTTGGAGACGTTGTAGTCGATGTCGCCGATCAGGGGATAGTTCGGCGCCGCGCCTTGCGTCTCGCGAATGTCCTCGGCCCACTGCGAATGCTTGTCTACGGGGTCGACGGACAGGCCGATCAGCTTGACGCCGCGCTTGTCGAACTCCGGCTTCAACCGGGCGAGCGCGCCGAGCTCGGTGGTGCAGACCGGGGTGAAATCCTTCGGATGCGAGAACAGCAGCGCCCAGCTGTCGCCGATCCAGTCGTGGAATTTGATCTTGCCTTCGGTGGTCTGAGCCTCGAAGTCGGGCGCGGTGGAGCCGATTTGCAGAGCCATGGGAGTCCTCATGTGACTGGAAGGGGCGGGATAAAACGTTCTCTCGACTATAGGAAATACCGCCTCCCATGGGAACCGTTCCAGAAAAAAGAGAACATCCTTCTCCTGCAGCCCGCGCGCGCAACAACTTCTTTTGAGTTCACAGCCTGCGGCGAAACATCCGTGAGACTACCGCCTGCCCAGATTTCGCCACGTCTCGGTCGCAACACGCCGCCCCTCGCTTGAGCCGCTTTGAACCGTGATCGAGGTCACTGCGGCAAAAGGGCAACCGATACAAAAACCCACAACGCCGTTTCGAACCATTAACCACTCGTTCAGACGCGGACCGACAAGGTGGGTCAACACAGCAACTGAGAAGAGAACATGGCTAGCTCTGCACCAAAAACCATCGATGGTCTCGAACCCTCCTCGTGTGAGACCGCTGCTTCCGCGCTCGGCATCGTGCGCGACGGCGTGATCACCGGCGAGGGTCCGACCACCGCAGGACGCGTGCACTTCTCCCGCATGCTCGACGCCGAGGACGCCGCCTGGTGCGCGCGCATCCTCACCGCAACCGCGATCAATGACACGCCGGTCAGCCGGGCCGAGGCCGAGGCGCTGTTCGAGATCGACGCCGCCGCGACCGAGCGCAAGGATGACGGCCGGTTCGAGGATCTGCTGGCCAAGGCGATCGCGCATCACACCGCGTCCGCCTCCGGCCTGCCGGTGCCGCCGCGCAGCGTGGCGCTGTCGCCGGAGACGCCGATCGAGAGCTGGGCGCCGATGAACGCGCGCGGCGTTCGTACCGATGCGCTGGAGTGGGTCGCCAAGCGCATGCGCGGCAAGCACCACGGCAATCGCGCGCTGCGCGCGATGGTCGCGACCCTGGTCGGCGTCTCGGTGCTGCCGCTGGCGCAGCTGCCGTCGATGATCGATATCGGGATGTAAGGCGCGCAGCGCCGCAGTCCGGTCGAGAGATTTCGAAGAGCGCGATGATCCCATCGCGCTCTTTTCTTTTGTCGATCCATCGCGTTGCGTCCCGATGCCCCCGGCCTCTTGATGATGCGGTGCTGCCGGTCAATAGATCGGTGGTGATGGGATCGAGCACGGAGACGATGAGATGAGCCGATGGAGCTTTCCCGCGCGCCTGCTGGCGGTGGCGGCGACGGCGCTGCTGCTCATGATGGCCTGGCAGAGCTTCCCGCTGATCCAGGCCGAACTGCTCGGCCTGCGCGCCAAGCCGCGCGACATCACGCCACGCGGCGATCTCGCCGCCGACGAGAAGAGCACGATCGCGCTGTTCGAGAGCCGCAGCGGCTCGGTGGTGTTCATCACGACCGTTCAACAGTCCGTCAACCCGTGGACCGGCAATGCGCAGCAGGAGCGCTCCGGCACGGGCTCCGGCTTCGTGTGGGACGAGCTCGGTCACGTCGTCACCAACTATCATGTGATCGAAGGCGCCACCGAGGCGCTGGTCAGCCTCACCGACGGCCGCTCGTTCCGCGCGGCGCTGGTCGGCGCCAGTCCGGAGAACGACCTTGCGGTGCTGGTGATCGGCGTCGGCGTCGACCGGCCAAAGCCGCTGCCGGTCGGCACCAGCGCCGACCTCAAGGTCGGGCAAAAGGTGTTCGCGATCGGCAATCCGTTTGGCCTCAGCAGCACGCTGACCACGGGCATCGTCTCGGCGTTGAACCGCAATCTGCAGGTCACACAGGAGCGGACCTTGAACGGCCTGATCCAGACCGATGCCGCGATCAACCCCGGCAATTCCGGCGGACCGCTGCTCGACAGTGCGGGGCGCCTGATCGGCGTCAACACCGCGATCTACAGCCCGTCGGGCGCCTCCGCCGGCATCGGCTTCGCCGTGCCTGTCGACAAGGTCAACCGCATCGTGCCGCGGCTCATCGCAAGCGGCCGCTATGTCAGCCCGAGTCTCGGGATCAGGACGGATGCCAAGGCCAATGAGGCGCTCGCCGCGCGGCTCGGCGTCTCCGGCGTGTTCGTGCTCGATGTCGAGCAGGATTCGGCGGCGGAGAAGGCCGGGCTGATTCCGGCGCGGCTCACGCGCGACGGCGGCTTCGCGCTCGGCGACGTGGTGCTGGCGATCGACGGCCAGGCGGTGGACTCGCCTGACGACATGACGCGTGCGCTGGAAGCCAAGACCCCCGGCGATCGCGTGGTGCTGCGCGTGCTCCGCAACCGTAAGACCATCGAGGTCCGGGTGACGCTCGATGTGGCGCGGTGAGGGAATTTCGTGCCTGACAGCGATGACCGCGTCTGAGGACGAAGCGGTCTGCAGAAGCAGTCTCCCCGCGAGTCGCTTTGCTCGCCTGGTCATGCGATCTCTCCACCCGTCATTCCGGGGCACGCCCGCAGGGCGTGAGCCCGGAATCCATAGCCACAAGCGGGCGTGTGGCGCGAGGTGGCTGTGGCATCTCTCTCCAACTCATAGCCGCTCGTGGCTATGGATTCCGGGCTCATTCGCGCTGCTTCAAAATGGCTGCGCCATTTTGCGCGCGAATGCCCCGGAATGACGGAGAGAGTTGCGCTTGCGGCGGATAAGTCGCTCATGCGGCGACGGACCCGTGCTAGGGCACGCCTGCGTTCCAAACAAAGATGCCCCGCTTTCGCGGGGCACTCTCGTGATCGGATGACACGCGATGGACTGATTACTTCGCCGCTGTCTTCTTCGGCGCCTCGTCGTCCAGTCCAACTGTGCGACCGGGGAAGCCAGCGGCGTCGAAATAGCGCTGGCTGCCGACACGCTGCAGCTTCAGCACTGTGCGCAGGCCGCCCGCGGCCGGGTCTGACTTGATGACGTCGGAGGTAGCCTTCGGCGTCGCGCCGTTCGGCATCGCCTCGGTCATGACGCGGCCGATCAGCTTGCCCTTCGGCGCGACCTTGAGGTCGAGCAGCTTGGCCGCGGTGATGCCGACGTCGGCGTTGCTGACGGGCAGGGGATCGACGAAGCCCGCCTTGAAGTCGGGACCGATCGCCGCCATGAAGTTGTAGGTGTCGCCGCGGCTGAACGAGCCGTGCATGCCCTGGCCCTGGCGGAGCACGGTGTCGGCCACCTCGACCGAGCAGTTGCTCGGCACGTCGCAGCCAGGCGCGACATAGGAGCGGAAGTTGACGACGATCGCGGGATGCGGCGTCACCGCCTTGCCGTCGAGATTGACGACCGACAGCGGCAGGGTGCCGGGGATCTCGCCGAGCTTGTCGTCGACGAAGATGCCGGAGACATAGTCCTGCTCCAGCAGCGCCTTGACGGTGCGGCGGGCCAGCTTCTTGTCGTTGTTCGGCAGATAGATCAGGTCGGAGCCGCCATTGGTGGCGACGACGAGATCGGGCTTGGTCGGGTCCTTGCCGAGCACGCCGTTGCCGGCCTTCGGATGCTTGCCGGCGGGCACGGCAGCGTTCTTGTCGTTGGGATCGAACAGCGGCAGCTCGAGCGCCTTGGCGAGGTCGAGCGCCAGGAAGCCCATCGGCAGAAAATCCTTCGGGGTGTCGTCATAGCTGACTTTGGCCGAGGGCGAGGTCTTGCTCTCCTTGGAGATGGTCGAGAAGCCGTGGTCGGCCTGGACCATGATGTTGGTCGAGGCGGACAGGCCGAGATCGTCGAGCGCCTTGCGCAGCGCGGCGAGATTGTCGTCGGCGTTCTTGATGCCGGCCATCGAGGTCGGACCGTTGATGCCCGGCGTGATGGTGTTGAGGCTGTCGCCGTGATTGTGCTGGCTGCCGTCGGGATCGCGCGACCAGAACACCAGAACGAACGGCTTGTTGCGCGCCTTGAACATCGGCAGCACCACCTTGGTGGCGACGTCGACCATGTAGGCCTGCTGGGCGACGTTGGCCGAGGTCGTGCCTGGCGTCTTGGCGTCGCCCGCCTTGCCGTTGTCGCCGCGCGGCGGCGTCGCCAGCGCGAGGCCAGCCTTGGTCAGGGCGTCCTTGACCTCGTCGGTCACGGGCACGCCGTTCTTGTTGCCGGTGGAATCGTCGATCACGATCGAGGAGGACGCGCCGGGCTTGCAGGGGCAGCCGGTGTGGTCGAACAGATAGGTCGGGCCGAGCTTGCCGATCGCAGCCGTCGAATATCCGGCCTTGCGGGCGAGCTTCAGGATCGTGTCCTCGTTGAGATAGTCGCCGTTGAAATGCTCGTCGATGTCGCCGAGCACCGCGTCGTTCTCGATGAAGGGCACCACGGTGTCGCCGGCGGGCGCCGAAGTGTAGCCGGTGAAGATCGTGTTAGAGAACGTGCCGGTGTCGCCGAGATAATGGCCGGTCGCCATCGCCGAGCCGTTGGCCATGGTGAAGGTCGGAAACAGCGAATGCGAATTCTTGAAATTGACGCCCTTGTCGCGGACGGCGGCCATGGCCGGGGCCGCCTCCGGCGTCACCTTCGCCGCGCGCAGGCCGTCGGGAATGAACAGGATGAGGTTATGGGGCGTGGCGTTCTGCGCGGATGCGGCGCCGGAGGACAGCAGGGTCAGTCCGGCGCACAGCGCTAGGAGCGGGCGGCGCATCAAGAACTCCTCAAATCGATCAAAGGAATCGCGGCGTGTCGCCGCAGGGAGCGGTTTAGTTTTGCCGCGTGACGGTTTTGTTACAAGGGGCTCGTCAGGCGCCGGCGCCGCTCCGGGCAGGATTTTCGTCCGGCGGTAGTCCATTGCAGGAACCAGGGTGTGGCTTTCCGGTTGTCGGGTCACAACACAGGGAGCACACCATGGCTGCAGACAAAGACCTCAACGAACTTTTTCTCGATACGCTGAAGGACATCTACTACGCCGAGAAGCAGATCTTGAAGACCCTGCCGAAGATGGCCAAGGCTGCGCAGTCGGACAAGCTGCAGGCCGCCTTCCTCAAGCACCAGGACGAGACCGAAGGTCAGATCGAGCGTCTCGAGCAGATCTTCGAGCTGATCGGCAAGCCGGCCCGCGGCAAGAAGTGCGATGCGATCGAGGGCATCATCGACGAGGGCAAGGAGATCATGGACGAGTACAAGGGCACGCAGGCACTCGACGCTGGCCTGCTTGCTGCAGCGCAGGCGGTCGAGCACTATGAGATGTCCCGCTATGGGACCCTGAAGGCGTGGGCCCTCAAGCTGAATCTGCCGAAGGCGGCCAAGCTGCTCGACCAGACCTTGAACGAAGAGCGCAAGACGGACGAGAGCCTGAGCAAGATCGCGGAGACGGCAGTCAACTACGAAGCCGCCGCCTGATCCCACGATCGCTACCACAATGCCGCCGCCAGCGCTGCCAGCAGCGCTGGCGGCGTCGTCACGAGTCCGATCTTCAGAAACTGCCAGGCCGTCACCTCGATCTTTTCGCGCCGCAGCGCGGTGAGCCAGAGGATGGTCGCCAGCGAGCCGGTGACGGAGATGTTGGGGCCGAGATCGACGCCGATCAGGATCGCCCGGATCACCTCCTGAGGCAGGTGATCGCTGGCCGCGACCGAGCCGGCGACCAGGCCGACCGGCAGATTGTTTGCGACGTTGTCGGCCACGGCTGTGATCAGCCCCGCGGCCCAGGCCGTGCCGGCCGGCGAGGCGGCGACCCCTTGATGCAGCCAGGCGCTGAGCTGGCCGATCGCGCCGGCGCGGCTCAATCCCTCGACCATCACGAACAGGCCGCCGACCAGCGGCAGCACGCCCCAGGACACGCCTTTGACGATCGGCCAGGGTGACTGCCGGCTGACGAGCAGGATCGCGGCCGCCGTGACCACGCCGCAGACGAAGGTCGGCAAGCCCAACTGGACGTCAAGCGCGGAAGCGGTCAGCAACACGGCGGCGATGGCGACAATGCCCATCGCGGCAAGCCGGCCTTCTCGGCTCAGATGCGGCTTCTCGACATCGGTCCGCAGCGTCTCCTCGCGCAGGGCGCGGCGCTGGGTCAACCAGAGCGCGACATAGGTGAGGGCAATGGCCGCGATCGATGGCAACGTGAACTGGCGCAGCCAGTCCGTCAGATGCGGCATGTGCTGGCCGAACACCACGAGATTGGCCGGGTTGGAGATTGGCAGCACGAAGCTCGCGGCATTGGCGATGAAGGCGCAGACGTAGAGATAGGGGAGCGGCGAGGCGCCGGCCGCCCGCGTCGCGGCATAGACCGCCGGCGTCAGCACGATCGCGGTGGCGTCGTTGGAGAGCAGCACGGTGACCAGGGTGCCGACCGCGTAGACCAGCAGGAACAGCAGCTGCGGCGAGCCGCGGGCGTGCTCCACCGCGTAGGCCGCGAGATAGTCGAACAGGCCCTCGCGGCGGGCGAGCTCGGCGATCAGCATCATGCCGATCAGGAACAGATAGACGTCGACGCCCTTGCGGATGCCGGCGAGCGCGTCCGTCCATGGCAGCAGGCCGACCGCCACCAGGAGGAGCGCGCCCGTGACCGCCCAGATCGCTTCGGGCAGCCGGAAGGGGCGGATGATGACGCCGGCAGTGGCGGTGATGATGATGGCGTAGGCGAGCCAGGTCGTATGTGCGAACATGATCGGGGATGGTTAGAGCAAATCATTCGGCGGGGATAGCGGGCGCCGCGGCCTGGCTGGAATGTGCGGCTTCCGCGCCTCCGGTTTCCGGCAGCAGCAGCCAGCACACGATCACGGCGATGGCCGCCGTCGCGCCGAGCACCAGGAACGCGGCGCTGTAGCCGCCGTGGACCACGACGAGACCTGCCATGGCGGTGGAGAGCGCAGCCCCGATGCTTTGCGCGGTGATGACCGCGCCCTGCGCGACGTTGAACCGGCCGGTGCCGCGCATGAGGTCCGCCACGATCACCGGCATGATGGCGCCGAAGATGCCGGCGCCGACGCCGTCGAGCAGTTGCACGCCGACCAGCCACGCCTTGTCGTCCGACAAGGTATAGAGCACCGCCCGCAGCGGCAGGATCAGCAGCGCCGCCAGGAAGAACCGCTTGTGGCCCCAGCGGTCGGCGCGGGCCCCGACCAGGAGCGCCATCGGCACCATCACGAGCTGCGCCGCGGCGATGCAGGCCGACATCAGGCTGGTGCCGAGATTCTTGTCCTGCAATGCGAGTTTCTGTCCCACCAGCGGAAGCATCGCTGCATTGGCCAAGTGGAACAGCGCCACGCAGATCGCGAAGATGAGGAGCGGTCGGCAGGTCAGCAGGATACTCAGACCGGAGGGCTGTTCATCGCGCTTCGCTGCGTCGCCGTGGTTCTCGTGCGACAGGCCGCGCGCCGCGTCGTGATCGATCGCGCGCTCGGGAATCGCAAGCACGCTGATGAGGCTCCCGGCGGAGGTCACCGCCATCAGATAGAACACGGCCGACGGGCCCAGCGCATAGGCGGCCACGCCGGCAATGACCGCGCCGACCGCATTGCCGGCATGGTTGAAGGTCTCGTTGCGTCCGATCCGGGCGGTGAAGGCCTTGGCGCCGACGATTCCAAGCGACACCGCGGCGATCGCCGGCGCGAAGATCACGCCGGCCGCGTTGGCGATGCTCTGCGAGATCGCCACCGGCCAGAAGCTCGACATCAGCGGCAGGGCCAGGGAGCCTGCCGTGACGATGATCGCGGCCACGATCATGATCATGCGCTTGGCCCTTGTCGCATCGACCAGCGCGCCGGCCGGCGTCTGCGCGACGATGCCCGCGATCGTCGCCAGCGACATCACGACACCGATCGAGGCTTCGTCCCATTTCTGCTCGGTCAGCAGATAGATCGCGAGATAGGGACCGAGGCCGTCGCGCACGTCGGCCAGGAAGAAATTCGCGGCGTCGAGCGCGCGGCCCGCCCGGCGCGTGGTGGTTTCATCCTGTGACATGCTGTTGGCCTCGGCTCCTCGTGACGTTCGGCGCGCAGGCGATCACGCGTGGGCGTGATCGTGCCTAGGTCCATGCTTAGGTCCATGCTTGGGGCCGTGCTTGTGCTTCGGTCCGTGCTTGTGACCATCAGCATGCTTCGGCTCCGGCTTGACGTGCTTGAGCGGCTTGAGCGTCTTCGGGCTCGCACCGGCCTCGCGCGCGTGAATCACCCGGCCGAAGCGCGTGTCGATGCCGTCGCCGCGGACCGCCAAGGTGGCGTTCGGCGCAAGCAGGCCGGCGATGCCAGTGGCTTCCTTCGGCCCGATCCTCACGACCGTGCCGTCCGTCAGGAGCGCACCACGCAACTCGCCCTTCGGCCCGAACAGCGACAGCCGCACCGTGCCTGCCGCGTCCATCTTCTGATGCTCGTGCGTGGGATGCTCACGCTCCTCGTCGGGTCCGTGATCGACGATCTGCCGTCCGTTTGCGCCGGTCACTGCGATGGCGGCGAGCAAGTCAGCGCCGCGCGGCTTGACCGCGTGCACGCCGACCTTCTCACCAGCCTTGATCTGACGCGTCAGCTCTGCCTCCATGTGCGGGGGCGTGTGAACGAGCACGTCATTGTCGCCCGCGCGCATGACGAAGCCGTCGACCTCGCCATGAGGATTGAGCACGAAGCGCTCGAGAATTCCGGTCACGGCCGGCAGGCTGTCGGGGTCGATCCAATGCATGATTGTCTCCTCAGGTCTGTTTCGTTGGTTTGGAGGGGCTCAGCCGCGCGGCGGAGGCGGCGGCGGGGGGCCGAGCCGATCGGGACCGCCCCTCGGGCCACGCGGCGGCGGCGGGCCTTCGATCTCCGTCAGCTGATTAGGCGAAGCGCCGATCGCCCTTACGTCGACCAGCCTGCCGAGCGCGGTCTCCAAGAGATCGCCGCGGACGGAGATCGTCTGTCCCACACGCAAGGTGTCGGCGAGACGCTCGGCTTCCGGCGGCGGCAGCCGCAGCTCGGTGCCGTCGTCGAGCACCGCGCCGTTGACCTCGCCGCGCTTGCCATGCAGCAGCGTGGCGATGCGTCCGCTGATGGTCTGATCGCTGCCGCGTCGTCCCGGTCCATCCGGCGGGCCGTTGTCGACCACGCTCTTGCCGGTCGCGATGTTGGTGACCTGGCTGGCATCGACTAGCGGCAGCGCACGGGCGCGCAAGCCCCGCACGGACACGCCGTCGCCTGGCTTGATGGTGAACACGACCTGCGCCGTCAGATGCGGCGGCAGCTTCACCTCGGTGCCGTCGTTGAGGATCAGCCCGTCGACGTCGCCGCGCGGCGTCAGCGTGTACTGCTTGACGATGCCGCGCGTCTCCGGAAGCTGCGACGCATCCCATGTCGCATCTGGCGGGGAGAGCGGGGCTTGTGCCGAGGCGGTGCCGAGGCCTGCGGCGAGCGCGAGCAGGGTCACGATCGGCGTCATCTTTCGCGTCATCCTGGAACTCCTTGTCGAGGGTGGTGACGCGAATTGTTTCGCAACGGCCGTGCCAGTTGCGAGACCACGACAAATCAAGGGGTTGCATAATCGCAACTGGCGCTAGCCGTCGTCTTTCCCGACGCTGCGCGTCAGATTTCCTGACACCTCGTCGCCGAGGCCGTAGCGCTGCATCTTGGTGTAGAGCAGCTGCCGGTTGATGTTGAGCTGCCGCGCCGCCTCGGTGCGATTGCCGCCGCAGGCTGCGAGCGCGCGGCGGATCAGGCGCTCCTCGAGGCGCGCCACGGCCGTGGGCAGATCCGTGGCAGGATCTCCGTCCGCATCGATCGGGCTCTTGGTGATGTCGATGTCGTCGGCGTCGATCAAGCTGCCGCGCGTCAGCACGCAGGCGCGTTCGATCGTATTGCGCAGCTCGCGCACATTGCCGGGCCAGGACGCGTGGACGAGCTTGTCGATGGCGGCGTCGCTCAGTTGCGGACGGAGGCGGTCCGTCGTGGCCAGCGCCAGAAAGTGGTGGGCGAGCGGCAGGATGTCTTCGCTGCGCTCGCGCAGCGGCGGCAGCTCGATCGGGATCACGTTCAGCCGGTAGTAGAGATCCTCGCGAAAGGCGCCGCTCGCGACTTGCCTGGCGAGATCGCGATGCGTGGCGGCGATGACGCGCGCGGCCACTTTGACCGGCTTGCCGCCGACCGGCGTGATGATGCGCTCCTGCAGCGCGCGCAGGATCTTGGCCTGCATCGCCAGCGGCATGTCGCCGATCTCGTCGAGGAAGAGTGTTCCCGCGCCGGCGTCGCGGAAGGCGCCGGAGCGATCGGAGGTGGCGCCGGTGAACGAGCCCTTCACATGGCCGAACAATTCGCTTTCGAGCAGGTCTTGCGGGATCGCCGCGCAGTTCACGGCGATAAAGGGGCTCGCACTGCGCCGGCTATGGACATGCAGCGCGCGCGCAACCAGCTCCTTGCCGGTGCCGGTCTCGCCGCGGATCAGCACTGTCGCCTCGGCATCGGCGGCAAGGCCGATCGTCTTCTGCACCCGGCGCATCGCCTCGCTGGTGCCGATCAGGCCGCTGTCGTCGGTGCCCGGTTTGTCATGCTGCGGATGGGCTCGCGGCGGCAGGCGCTCGATCAGCTCGCGTAGCGCCTCGCGGCCGATCGGCTTGACGAGGTGATCGAAGGCGCCGAGCCGCATCGCTTCGATGGTGTTCTCCGGGCTCGCATAGGCGGTCAGCACGATCACCGGCGGCGCGTCGCCATCGGCGCGGATGCGGCGCAGGGTTTCGATGCCGTCGATCCCGGGCATGCGCAGATCGAGCAGCACGGCATCGGTTTCGGCACAGACCATGCCGATCGCCTCGCGACCCGAGGCTGCGGTCTGTGCGCGGTGACCGAGATCGGTCACCGTTTCCGCGAGACCATCGCGCAGGCCGGCGTCATCGTCGACGATCAGGATGGTTGCCATGGCAGGGAAATCTCGAAGCTGGTGCCGGTCGTGACAGGAGCAAGTCTCGCCTCGCCGTGATGAGCGCGGGCGATCTCGCGTACGATGGCGAGGCCAAGGCCGGTGCCATCGGCGCGGTTGCTGACGAAGGGTTCGAACAGGCGATCCCGGATGCTGGCATCGATGCCGGGGCCGCTGTCGGTGACGCGGAAGAGCAGGCGGCGATCATGGATTTCGGCCGCAACGACGATCTCGCCGCCCTCGGGCGTGTTCTGGATCGCGTTGAGGATGAGATTGTCGAGCGCGCGCTGCATCTGGGCGGGATCGAAGCAGGCGGCCTCAGTGGAGGAGGGCGCGAGCGCGCGCAGCTGCAGGCCGCTGCGCGTGGCCAGCTCGCGATGGGTCTCGATCGTCGCCTGCAGGAAAGCTACGAGATCAACGGTGCGTGGGGCCGGACGACTCGTTTGCGTCATCGCGAGCAGATCGCGCAGCAGCGCGTCGAGCCGCGCGACCTGCTGCAGGATCGCCTCGAGCGCGCGGCTCTTGCGCGCGGGATCAGGCGAGGCGAGCGCATTCTCGGCCTTCAGCCGCATCGCCGCGATCGGGTTGCGGATCTCATGGGCGAGGTTTGCCGACAGTCGGCCGACGGCGGCGAGCCGCTCCGCAGCTGTCGCGCGCTCGCGCTCCGCCGCGAGCCGATGGCCGGCATCGTTGACGGCGTCGACCAGGCGGTCGAGCTCGCGCGCGCCTGTGTGCGGCAGTTGCGGCAGGTCGGCGGTGTTGGGCGCCGCGCCGAGCGCGGACTCGATGATCGCGATGCGCCGCGACCACGAGGCCAGGATGAAGGCGAGCCAGATGGCCGAGCCGAGCAGAGTGAGCGCGAGCACGGAGAGACCCGTCAGCAAATGCGCGTAGGCTGGGCCCTCCGTTGTGGCGGCGCGCTTCATCGTCCACGCCGTGACGTTTTGCAGCGGACCGCGCAGCGGGCAGGCGTGGACGATCAGGGTCTGCGAGCGTCCGGCATTTTCCGTCGTCGCGGGACGGCCGCTGCGCTGGGCATCGCCATTGACCTGCTGGATGACGCTCGACTCGGCCGCGGGGAGATCGGTCTTGGGTCCCGTCCCCTCGTAGGTGGGATAGGCATAGGCAAGCGAGCCATGCTCGGCCTGCCAGATGCCGCCCTCGACGCCGGGCGATGCCGCCAGCGCGGACTGCACCACGGGGATGAGGTCTTGCTTGATGCGATCATCGATCGGCGCGCCGCCCCAGCCCGAGACGAAGAACTGATAGCGGTCGGCGATATCACGGCAGCCGCGCACCACCAGATCCTGCGCGCGTGCCACGCGCGCCTGCGACGATTGCTGAAACGATTCGACCAGGAGATAGGCCGTCGCCGCGCCGGAAACCGCCAGCATGAGCCAGAGCGCCGACAGCCGCGAGCGTAGGGAGCGCATCAAATGGTCCGCAATGACAAGGGATGCCGAGCGTGCAGCGCGATGCGCCTAACGCCGATCGCCACATCTCATCTCCGGCACACAACGTCCATGCAGCTACATTGGTTCCCGTCACTGCACGCCCTCAAGGCTGTTACATTGCTCGAGGATCGTTACCGGTAAGCCAGGAAGCGTCGACGTCCAGCGCGGCTGCAATCGCCTTGAGCGTCTCGTCAGTCCCATCCTTGCGGCGGGTTTCGAGATCGCTGATGTAGCCCTGCGCGAGATTGGTCCGTTCGGCCAGCTCAGTCTGTGTGAGACCTTTCCAGCGACGCAGCGCACGAAGCAGGCTGTCGCCCGACAGCATCGCGGCGGTGACTTCCGCCGGAAGCCTTGCATCGCCGCCGTCGCGAAGTGCGGCCGTGCGTTCATCAAAGATCGCGACATCGTCGGCGTCTTCAAGCCGATCGGCAGCAGCTGCGATCAGAGCGTCAAACTCGGCACGCGTCAGCACGATCAACTCTTCGCCCGATGGCGAGCGGATGGTTTGAGGACGGATCGGAATCATCTCAGTTCCTCCCATAGGTCGTCGTCGAGCGGCGGCCAATGTAGATCGCAAGGATCGTGGTGGCGTCCTCACCGAAGATGACGCGGTAGGCGCCGATCCGAAGGCGATAGCCATCGCGACCGGACAGCTTCTTGACGTCGCCCTGACCGCTCATGGCGTAACCGTTCAGAGCTTCCGTGACCTGCTCGCGCGCCTCGAGTGGCAGTGCATCCAGGTCCTTGGCCGCAGCATGGGTCAGGACGATCGTTTTCACGATCGCATTATAGCTATATTTTCTGCCGATTTCGAGGGAAAATATCTCTGGCTCGTGATATTCAGGACGTTCACCGCGGCAGCGGCGCCTTCTCGGCCATCGCCTTGCGCAGGATGCGCGACAGCGACTCGACCGAATAGGGCTTCTTGATCAGCTCGAAGCCGTGATGGGCGTTCTCCGCCAGCACATGGCTGTAGCCCGAGGTGAGCACGACCGGTAATCCGGGATAGCGGTCGCGGATGAGGCCGGCGAGCTCGAGGCCGTTGATCCCTGGCATGATGACGTCGGAGAACACGAGATCGACCGCGAATTCGTTGTCGGCGAGGATGGCCAGCGCGTCCTGGCCGTTCGACACGCGCCGCGTGACGTAGCCGAGATCCTCGAGCAGCTCGGTCGAGAACTGTCCGACCTCGTCATTGTCCTCGACCACCAGCACGCGGTAGCCGCGGCCGATCGTGGCGGGCTCGACGCGCGCGGCGCCGGCATCAGTGCCGGATTGCGGCGCCGCCGCCTGCGGCAGGTAGATCGTGAAGGTCGCGCCCTGGCCGAGCCGGCTGTCGACGGCGATGTCGCCCTCGGACTGCTTGGCGAAGCCGAAGGCCTGGCTGAGGCCGAGGCCGGTGCCCTTGCCGACTTCCTTGGTCGTGAAGAACGGCTCGAAGATCGCATTGATGTTCTGCGGCGCGATGCCGGCGCCGGTGTCGGTGACCGAAATCGCGATGAAGGCGCCGGGGCGCGCGCTCTGGCCGCGCAAGGACGGGATCTGGTCCGTCCGCTGCACGCCGATCGTCAGCCGTCCTTCGCCGTTCATGGCATCGCGTGCATTCACCGCGAGATTGATCAGGGCGGTCTGGAATTGCGCGATGTCGGCCAAGGTGAACAGGCTGGCTTCCTCGGCGGCCAGCGCGATATGAATGCGGCTGCCGACCAGCGGGCGGATCAGCTGCACCACGCTTTCGACCTGCTCGCCGACATTGAACACCTGCGGCGTCAGCGGTTGCCGCCGCGCGAAGGCGAGCAATTGCCCGGTCAGCTTGGAGGCGCGCTCGACGGTCTCCGAGATCGCATCGACGTAGCGCCGCCGTCGTTCCTCGGCAAGATCGCGACGGCGCAGGAAGTCGGTGGCCGACCGTATGATGGTGAGCAGGTTGTTGAAGTCGTGCGCCACGCCGCCGGTAAGCTGGCCGACCGCCTCCATCTTCTGCGACTGCCGCAACAGCTCCTCGCCCTGGATGCGCTCGGTGATGTCGACGGCCTCGGCCACCGCACCCATGATCGTCTCATGCTGGTCGAATAGTGGCCGCATCGACAGCTCGAAATGCCGGTCGCCGTTGGCGAATTCGAGCCGGACCTCGGTGCGGAAGCTGTCGCCGGCGAGCACGCGCGCAAACGCCGTGCGCAGCATCTCGCTGACGCCGGTCGTGTAGGTGAACCAGGGCGCGTCCCAGAGCGGCTGGCCGATGACATCCACGCCGCCCGCGCGCATGCCCATGACGGCAATGCGGTTGGCATGGGTGATGCGGCCTTCGATGTCGAGAATGGCCTGATACTGGTTGCTGGTGTCGAAGATGGCGCGCATCCGCGCCTCGTTGGCGGCGAGCTGCGCGGTGCGCTCCCGGATGCGCTCCTCCAGCGTCTCGTTCATCCGGCGCAGCTCGATCTCGCCCTGCTTGGCGGCGGTGACGTCGTGGGCGACGCCGATGAAGCCGATGTGCTGCCCGTTCGCGTCCCAGCGTGGCTGTGATTCCGAGCGCAGCCAGCGCCATTCGCCGTCGGCGCGGCGATAGCGCGCCTCGAGAAAGAACGGCTTCAGCGAACACTCGCCCGATTGCTGCTGGCCGAGAATGCGCGGCAGGTCGTCCGGATGCAGCGCGTTGCGCCAGTCGAAGGCGAGCGCTTCGTCATGCGGCAGCCCGAGGAAATCGACATAGGCGCGATTGACGAAGGAGCGGGTGCGGTCGAGCTTGGTCACCCAGATCGGCACCGGCGCGCTGTCGGCGATCAGGCGGAAGCGCTGTTCGCTCTCGCGCAGCTTGGCTTGCGCATCCATCTGATCGGTGACGTCGATATGCGCGCCGACCAGCCGGATGGCGCGGCCGTTCCAGTCGCGCTCGATGCGGGCGATGACGCGGATCCAGCGGGTCTCGCCATCGCTCGGGCGAATGATGCGGTATTCGGTGGTATAGTCTTCCTGCTTGCTCTTCACCGCCGCGATGAAGTCCTGCTCGGCCTTGGCGCGGTCCTCGGGGTGGACACGCCTCACCCAATCCTCGTGGGTCTCGTTGGCGGCTTCGGGCGGCAGGCCGTGAATGATGAGATATTCGGGGGAGCGGCGGTTGCGAAAACCCTCGCGGAGATCGACCTCGACGCCGCCGACCCGCGCGATGCGCTGGATGCGCGCCAGCTCGCCCTCGCGCTCCTGCAGGGCCCGGTAGGCCTGGTCGCGGTCGCGCGCGATCTCCTCGATGTGCTGGCGCAGCTCGGCCGCGCCGGTCGCATCCGGGACAACGTCGTCTCTGGGCGCATCCGCGCTGTTCATGCTGACCTGCACTCAAAGGGCAAGCGGTCGCCGGAAAATCTCACCGCAGGTGTTCGGAAGCGTGGCGACATAGGGTTCAATGACAACAAACTGGCCAGCAATTGAGGCGGACGAACGTCCGCGTGACGAAAACGTAGGGGCAGATAAAAAGTTCCGCAGCCCCGGAACGGACTGTTACTGTCATGCGTCGTCAGGCGCTAGACACCGCAACGCGTAGGTCCATACCGTGAAGCTCTTCGTCTGTCAGGCCTGCAAGAATATCCTGTATTTCGAGAATCGCAGCTGCGGGCGCTGCGGACATCAGCTCGCCTTCATGCCGGAGCGCCAGACGCTCTCGGCAATCGAGCCGGCGGGCGAAGGCTTTCGAACCTTGGCCGACGGCGGGGAGGGGCGTTTCTTCTGCGCCAATGCCGAGCACGATGTCTGCAATTGGCTGCTCGAAGCCGGCGAGACCACGGGCTTCTGCCGCGCCTGCCGGCATAATGGCACCATTCCCAATTTGTCCGACCCCGCGCAGCTGGTCAGCTGGCGCGAGTTGGAGGTGGCCAAGCACCGGCTGTTCTATTCCCTGATTCGTTGGAAGCTGCCGTTGAAGACGCGGCTCGAGGACCCGCAGCACGGCCTCATCTTCAACTTCCTCGCCGATGATCCGGCCGGGCAGCAGAAGGTCATGACCGGCCACGACAACGGGCTGATCACGATTGCTCTGGCCGAGGCTGACGACATCGAGCGCGAACGCCGCCGTCTGGAGATGGACGAGCCGTATCGGACGCTGCTCGGTCATTTCCGACACGAGGTCGGGCATTACTTCTGGGACGTGCTGGTGCGCGATGCCGGCCTGCTCGAGCAATGCCGAGCGGTTTTCGGCGACGACAGCCAGGATTATGGCGAGGCGCTGAAGCGCCATTACGAGCAGGGGGCACCGGCCAACTGGCAGGACAATTTCGTGTCGGCCTACGCGACGACCCACCCCTGGGAGGACTTTGCCGAGACCTGGGCGCACTATCTGCACATCGTCGATACGCTGGAGATGGCCTCCGAGTTCGGCATCGAGATCGATCCGCCGGCCGACCAGATTGGCGGGCTGACGGCCCGCGTCACCTTCGATCCCTATGTCGCCGATGATTTCGACGTCATCGTCAATGCCTGGCTGCCGTTCACCTTCGCCATGAACAGCGTGGCCCGGGCCATGGGCGCGCGCGATCTGTATCCGTTCATTCTGACGCCGCCGGTGATCGAAAAGCTTGGCTTCATCCATGGTCTCGTGCGGCAGAGCGCACAGCAGACCGTCGCAGCGCGCCGGACGCCGGACAAGCCGCAGGCCGTGCAGAAGGAGGAGGTCGGGGCGGTGTGATCCCGGCCTTGACTCTTAAGAACATAAAGTGAACAAAAGCGGCTGCAGATGTCTACGATGGCGATCCTTCGATGTCGACCAAAGCCCGCTCCAGCTCTGAGGACGATCAGCTCGAGGCCGCCGTGGACCAGGCGATTGCAGCCTGCGGTGGTGATCTCAGGGGCACCATTCGCGCGCTGATCGTTGCGAATGATTATCTGGAGACCGAGGTCGCCGAGCTGATGAAGGCGGTTTCGCACGCCTACGCGCGGGGACGTTTCCACAGCTATTCCGGGTGACGGCACAGCGCGACTGGCATGCCTCGGAGGACGACTTGATCAGACGCAAGGCGGGTTGCGCGCGGGCGATTTTGCTATAGACGAACCGGTCAAGCCCGCGGTCCGTTGCTTCGCCGCGAGCGGGGAGCCCGCCCAAAGGTATCAAGCAAGAACATGTTCAAAACCATTCTGATCGCGAACCGCGGCGAGATCGCCTGCCGGGTCATCAAGACCGCCCGCCGCATGGGAATCAGGACCGTTGCGGTCTATTCGGAAGCCGATCGCGATGCGCTGCATGTCGAGATGGCCGATGATGCCGTGCTGATCGGGCCGCCCGCCGCCGCCGAGAGCTATCTGCTGATCGACCGCATCGTCGAGGCCTGCAAGAAGACGGGCGCGCAGGCGGTGCATCCCGGCTACGGCTTCCTCTCCGAACGCGAGGCGTTTCCGCGCGCGCTCCAAGAGGCCGGCATCGTCTTCATCGGTCCCAATCCCGGCGCCATCGCCGCGATGGGCGACAAGATCGAATCGAAAAAGGCCGCCGCCAAGGCCAAGGTCTCGACCGTGCCCGGCTTCCTCGGCGTCATCGAGGACGACAAGCACGCGGTGCGCATCGCCGACGAAATCGGCTACCCCGTGATGATCAAGGCCTCCGCCGGCGGCGGCGGCAAGGGCATGCGCATCGCACATTCGACCGCCGAAGTGGCCGAGGGCTTCAACCTCGCCAAGGCCGAGGCCAAGGCGTCGTTCGGCGACGACCGCGTCTTCATCGAGAAGTTCATCGTCGATCCGCGCCACATCGAGATCCAGGTGCTCGGCGACAAGCATGGCAACGTGATCTATCTCGGCGAGCGCGAATGCTCGATCCAGCGCCGCAACCAGAAGGTCATCGAGGAGGCGCCGTCGCCGCTGCTCGACGAGGAGACCCGGCGCAAGATGGGCGAGCAGGCGGTCGCGCTCGCCAAGGCCGTGAACTACGATTCCGCCGGCACCGTAGAGTTCGTCGCCGGTCAGGACAAGAGCTTCTATTTCCTGGAGATGAACACCCGTCTGCAGGTCGAGCATCCCGTGACCGAACTCGTCACCGGCATCGATCTGGTCGAGCAGATGATCCGCGTCGCCGCCGGTGAAAAGCTCGCGCTGGCGCAGAAGGACGTGACGCTCACTGGCTGGGCCGTCGAGTCGCGCGTCTATGCCGAAGATCCGTTCCGCAACTTCCTGCCCTCGATCGGGCGCCTCACGAAGTATCGCCCGCCGGCTGAGAGCAAGGCTGATGGCATCACCGTGCGCAACGACACCGGTGTGCAGGAGGGCGGCGAAATCTCGATCTACTACGATCCGATGATCGCCAAGCTGGTCACCCACGCGCCGTCGCGCGCGGCCGCCATCGAGGCGCAGTCGACCGCGCTCGACGCCTTCTATGTCGACGGCATCCGTCACAATATCCCATTCCTGTCGGCGCTGATGAACCATCCGCGCTGGCGCGAGGGCCGGCTGTCGACCGGCTTCATCGCGGAAGAATTTCCCAAGGGCTTTGCGGCGCGTGCGCCGGAAGGCGAGATTGCGCGCCGGCTCGCCGCCGTCGGTGCTGCGATCGATCACGTGCTCGGCGAGCGCAAGCGGCAGATCTCGCAGCAGATGATCGGCCGTCCGGTGACACGGCAGGGCCGCCGCGCGGTGTGGCTGGGCCGTGACGAGATCCTGCTCGACATCGCCAGGGACAATGGCGCGATCACGGTCCGCTTTGTCGGTGCTGACGGCAAGGTCGGCCCTTCGCACGCGCTGGTCTCCGAATGGAAGCCGGGCGATGCGGTCTGGCACGGCACCATCGATGGCGCAGAGATTGCGGTGCAGACGCGCGCGATCCCGAACGGCGTGCGGCTGGCACATCAGGGCGTCGAAGCGCCTGTCTACGTCTACACGGAAGCTGAAGCGGCAGCGGCACGGCTGATGCCGGTGGTCACCGCGGGCGACAGCGGCAAGAAACTGCTCTGCCCGATGCCCGGTCTCGTGGTGTCGATCGCCGTGACCGAAGGCCAGGAGGTCAAGGCCGGCGAGACGCTCGCCGTGATCGAGGCCATGAAGATGCAGAACGTGCTGCGTGCCGAGCAGGACGGCACAGTGAAGAAGGTTCATGCCTCGGCGGGAGCGACGCTCGCGGTCGACGCGCTGATCCTGGAGTTCGCGTAAGTAGAACACTCGTCATTCCGGGGCGGTCGCGATAGCGACCGAACCTGGAATCTCGAGGTTCCGGCTTCGATGCTCCGCATCGCCTAGGGAACGACGTGGGAGACCAGCATGACCTTCCGTGCACGTCGAGACGCGCTTCGCGCGATCCTCACTGGCGACCGTTGCATCCATCCCGGCTCCGTCTATGACGCGATCTCGATCCGGATCGCCGAAGACCTCGGCTTCCCATTGGGCATGTTCGGCGGCTCGGCCGCGTCTCTCGCCATCCTCGGCGATCCCGACATCGCGCTGATCACCCTCACCGAACTCGCCGAGCAGATGCGGCGGATGTCGCGCGCGGCGGCGCTGCCGGTGCTGGTCGATGCCGATCATGGCTACGGCAATGCGATGAACGTCCGCCGCACCGTGCAGGAACTGGAGGCCGCGGGCGCCGCCGGTCTCACCATCGAGGATACGTTGCTGCCGCAGGCCTTCGGCGCTGCCAAGCCGCAGCTGATCGCGCTGGACGAAGGCATCGGCAAGGTGAAGGCCGCGCTCGACGGCCGCGGCGATCCTTCGCTGGTCATTCTCGGCCGCACCGGGGCCGTCTCCATGACTTCGCTCGACGATGCGATTGCACGCGCCAGGGCCTATGAGGCTTGCGGCGTCGACGGGCTTTTCTTCACCGGCATCACCACGCGCGATCAGCTCGATGCGATTGCCACTAACACGACGCTGCCGATCGTGCTCGGCGGCGCGCCCGAGGAGATGTCCGACCTCAGCTATCTCGCCTCGCGCCGCGTTCGCGTCGCGCTGCAGGGCCATGCGCCGATTGCTGCGGCCACGCAGGCTGTGTACGAGACGCTCAAGGCGCTACGCGATGGCGCGTCGCCGAAGCAGCTGAAGGGCCTGCCGTCGGCCGAACTGACGTCGCGTGTCATGCGCGAGGCCGACGTCAAGACGCGGCTGCGCGATTTTCTCGGGCCCGGATCATGAGCGATCGCGTCCTCGTTCACGTCACTGTCCGCGGCCGTGTCCAGGGCGTCGGATACCGCGCCTGGGTCGAGGACCAAGCGATCCTGAACGGCCTCGAAGGCTGGGTGCGCAATCGCGCCGATCGCAGTGTCGAGGCGGTGTTCGCGGGGCCGGCCGATGACGTCGCGGCCATGGTCGCCGCCTGCCGGAACGGTCCGCCGGCTGCGCGCGTCGACGATGTGACGGACACGCCGGCCACCCCCGATCAACTCGCGCTGCGCAGGTCTGGCGAAGAGTTCTCCGTGCTGCCCACGGTGTAGTTGCGGCGCTTACCGCGCCGAAATCACCAGCGACTGGATCTGCCCCACGACGGGTCCACTGCCGAACCGTTGCCGAAGCGCGTTCGCAGCCGCCTCAGTCACGGTGGTTAGGTCGGGCGCGCCCCGCGCCTCGATCTCACCGCGCATCGGCGTGCCCTGGCAGTAGGCGACGGCAGGCTCTCGCGCAGACGGGGCGCGGCTGCGGTGAGGCAGCGGCTCGATGACGATGTCGGAAAACCCTGCGTCACTCAGGTCGGCTCTGATCTTCAGAGGATCGAAATAGCCGTGTGGCGTGCGGGTGAAGAATTGCGGCGGGTTGTCCGGGAAGACCCGTTGCAGCGTCTCGTGCACGACATGGGCGAACTCATTGTCCTCGATCCGGTCCCAGACGTTGAACACGAAGCGTCCGCCGGGGCGTAGCACGCGGCGCGCCTCGGCATAGCCCTTCACGCGATCCGGTAAGAACATCACGCCGAACTGGCAGGCGACGACATCGAAGCTCGCGTCGGCAAAGGGCAGGGCCAGCGCATCGGCCTGCTGGAATGCGACGCGGCGGGCGTCAGTGAGATGCGTCTTGGCCTGTGCCAGCATCGGCTCGTTGAGGTCGGTCGCTGTGATCCGCACCTCCGGCGGCAGCTCGGCATCCAGCGCCCTGGTGACGACGCCGGTTCCCGCTGCGGTTTCCAACACGTCGCGCGGCCGGAGCGTCTTGATGCGTCGCGCGAGATCCTGCGCATAGGGCGTGAAGATCAGGGGAACCAGTAGTTCGTCGTACATTTGCGGGATTGAGCCGGTGAAGGCCTTGTCGGATGCCGTCATGGCTTACTCCTGTTCCAGACCGGGCAGGGAACGATCAGGCGCGATCGTCAGCGACGGACGTCTGCGCCTTCATGTCCGTCTTGCCAAGCGGCCCTCCGGTTCAGCGGAACGGACGCTCTTGACATTTAGCTCCATCAGTCAGATATTTCTGTCATGACAGAAATTACAGGCAAGAAGAAGCTGCCCGCCGCCGTCGAGCGCTTCATCCTCAACTGGGGCGACATGGGCGACCAATGGGGCGTGAACCGCTCGGTGAGCCAGATCCACGGGCTGCTGTACCTGGCGGAGAAGCCGATGACGGCGGAGGACATTGCCGACACGCTCGGCATGGCGCGCTCCAACGTCTCCAATTCGCTGAAGGAGCTGCTTGCCTGGGACCTGATCCGGCGCGTGCCGATCTTGGGCGACCGCCGCGATCATTTCGAGGCCGAGACCGACATCTGGGAGGTCGCGCAGCGCATCGCCGCCGGGCGCAAGGAGCGCGAGATCGATCCCGCGATCGCTGCGCTGCGCGCCTGCGTGGCGGAGGCGACCGCGGACCCCGCCATCAGCGCGGTCGCGAGCAAACGGCTGAAGGACATGCTGGCTTTCACCGAGCTGGTCGACCGCTGGTACGCGCAGATGCTGAGGGTGCCGCGGCCGCGTCTGGTCGCGCTGATCAAGCTCGGCGAGAAGATCGCAAACCTGCTGCCGTCGGGACGATCCAGGTCGGGCAGCGATTAGTTCATTGGAGGGCGTCATGGTGAGCCACCGGCATCTCGGACTTTCAGCGCCCTCCAACGCCAGGCTCCATGATGATCACCGCTTTCGCGCGCTGCTGTCGCCGGAGGACTGGGGCCGGTTGCCGGTGTCGATCTGGCGCCGCTTCTCCAAGCGGCTCGCCGAGGGCGCGACGGTGGTCTATGTCGGAGAGGTCGATCAGGCCGAGATGAGCCGTGCCGGTTTCTGGTTCGCGCAGGCCGCGCGGCTGATCGGCGGGCCGCTGCCGACCTCGACCGCGACCGGCGTGCCGATGATCGTTGCGGTCACGGAGGACGCGGCGAGCGGCGGCCAGATCTGGACCCGCATCTGCGGCCGTCCGCATGGTTTTCCTCAAGTCATCCACTCGGCCAAGCGCTTCGCCGGGCCGACCGGGCTCGAGGAATATCTCGGCTGGGCCCTGAGCATGAGCCTGCGCGTCTGCGTGAGTGATGGGGCGCTCGCGTTTCACAGTGCCGGCTACACGCTTGCATTCGCCGGCCGGCGCTGGCGCCTGCCGCATTGGCTGACGCCCGGCGATCTCACCGTCACGCATTCCGATCTCGGCGGCGGCGCCTTCCGCTTCACGCTCGAGATCGTCCATCCGCGCTTCGGCCGGATCATCCGCCAGAGCGCCACGTTCCGGGAGTCCTCACCATGACGCCGCTGCTCTGGTCCCTGATCGCCCTGCAGGTCGCAATGGGCGTGTTCGACACCTTCTATCATCACGAGTTCACCGAGCGGCTGGCCTGGCGGCCGTCGCAGCAGGGCGAACTCAAGCTGCACGGCGCCCGCAATCTGCTCTATGCCTTGCTGTTCGCCGTTCTCGGCTGGTGCGAGCCGCATGGCCTGTTCGCGCTGCTCGTGTTTGTAGTGCTGGTCGCGGAGATCGCGATCACGCTGACCGATTTCGTCGAGGAGGACCTGACCCGCAAGCTGCCGCCCAGCGAGCGCATCAATCATACGCTGCTCGCGATCAACTACGGCGCCATCCTGATGCTGCTGGTGCCCGTGCTGATCGACTGGGCGATGCGCCCGCCTGCGATCGTGCCGGCCTATGCGGGCTGGCTGAGCTGGATCGCGGCCGCTGCCGCGGTGGGCGCCGGCCTGTGCGGCGTGCGCGACTTCGCCGCCGTGGCGCGGCTGTCCCGGATGTCGCGGCCCGACGCGGAAGGGCTGGTTGCGGCTCTGCCGCCGGCGCAGACCATTCTCGTGACGGGGGCAACCGGCTTCATCGGGGCGCGCCTGGTGGCGAGCCTCAGCTCGGCCGGCCATCACGTCATCGCGCTGGTGCGTGATCCCGGCCGGGCGGCCGCCTTGCCACCGCCGCTGACCTTGATCACCCATCTCGATCAGATCGCCTCCGACACTAGGATCGATGCCATCGTCAATCTCGCTGGCGAGCCGATCGGCGACGCGCCGTGGACCGCAGCCAAGCGCGCGGCGATCCTGCAGTCGCGCCTGACGACGACCGAAGCGGTCGTCACCCTGATCGCGCGGCTCGAGCGCAAGCCGAGGGTGCTGGTCAACGGCTCCGCGATCGGCTGGTATGGCCTGTGGCAGGACCAGCCGCTGACGGAGTCCGCGAAGTCGCATGCCTGCTTTAGCCATGATCTCTGCGAGGCCTGGGAGCAGGCGGCCCGCGCCGCCGAGGTGCAGGGCGTCCGCGTGGCGCTGCTGCGGATCGGCCTCGTCGTCGGCCGCGACGGCGGCTTCCTGGCGCGCATGCTGACGCCGTTCGAGTTCGGGCTCGGCGGTCCGCTCGGCTCCGGCCAGCAATGGATGTCGTGGATCGAGCGCGACGATCTGGTCCGGCTCATCGCCCATGTGATCGCGACCGACGGCATCGTCGGCCCGGTCAACGCGACGGCGCCGCTGCCGGTGCGCAATCTCACCTTCACCGCCGAGCTCGCGCGCTGCCTGCGGCGGCCGGCCTTGCTGCGCGTGCCGGCCGGGCTGCTGCGCCGGATCGGCGGCGACTTTGCCGAGGAGCTGCTACTCGGCGGGCAGCGCGTGGTGCCGAACAAGGCGCTGTCGAGCGGCTTCGTGTTCCGGCACCAGAGCCTGCGCAGCGCGCTGGAATCGATCCTGTGAGCCGCCATGCCCGAACCGTCATTTGCGCTCCGCCCGCGCCATGGTCACCGACGGCAGCTCGCCGAACGTGGCGCGGTAGTAGCGGGCGAAATGTCCGGCATTGGCGAAGTTGCAGGCGGCGGCCGCGGTGGCAACCGTCACCGCCGGATCGCCCGAGCGCAGCATCTCGTGCGCTCGGCGCAGCCGGACGGATTTGGCGAACGCCATCGGCGAATAGCCGCGCACGCGCTCGAACAGGCGGAAGATCGAGCGCGCGCTGACGCCGGCTTCGCGCGCGAGCCGCTCGATCGTGATCGGTTCGCGCCAATTGGCTTCGATGTAATCCTCCAGCCGCTTGACGAGGCCGAAATCCGGCATCGGGCTGGGGTCCAGCAGCAGGTCGCGGAAGCGATGCCGGCTGGCGCAGAGAAACGCCACGTGCACGGCGTCCTCCAGCTCGCGGTAGACGGCGGCCGGGAACACCGCGCCAGGCTCGTTGAGCTGGGTGGTGAGGAAATCCAGCAGGCGCATCAGGCTACGGGCCTGCGGATCCGCGGCGGGAATGGCCGGATCAATCGCGTAATCGGCCCGCGGCTGCGCGCCGGCCAGCGCGGTCAGCCGTTGCCGCAGCACCTGCGGATCGAGGCGCAATGTCAGGCGGCGATGGCCGCTTTGACAAGCCATCTGCCAGGGCACGCCGGCGGGCGCCACGGCAAACTGATTCTCGTTCACGTCGGTTGCTTCGCCGCGGGCGCAACTGATGGCGCGCCCCTTCAGTGCGATCTGCACCCTGATGAAGTCGGCTGCCCGATGGTCGGAGACGATATCGCAGGTCGACGTACCGAAGCCGAGGCCGATGGTTTCGAGCTCGATGAGATTGACGATCGTCTCGAAACGCTCGGCGTGCCGTAAATCCACCCGCTCGGCGCCGAGCTGCCGGTCCGCGAGGTCGCGCAACACCTCCGCATTCGAGGTCCGGATCAGCGCGTGACGATGGAGGGGTTCGAGACCGTGAGGTGCCGGGCTCGGATGGGCCGGGGCGCTGACGAGGTCTGCTGCAGTCAAGAGACGGTTCAAGCCGCTGCTCCTGAGCTCCGATTGTTAACGCATGTTACATCACGTCCCGGTCACGTCAATTCATTCGACATTGCAGCGCTCCGAAAGGCCGCGGCCAGTGTGCGCAACGCGGCTCGCTTGGCAGCGTCGCCGACCTTGGCATGGAGCACGACCTTGGAGCGGCCGAGCTGCGGCAGTCCGAGGTCCGGTCCGACTTCGATCAGTCCGCTCGGCGCGATGCGGCGGGCCAGCGGCGCAATCGCAAGGCCGGCGCGCGCCGCGGCCGTGACCGCCGTGACCCCGCCGCCGACGAATGTCTCGCGAAAGGCGAGCTTGGCGCGGTCGAGCGCGCGGACGGCGATGCTGCGCACGCCGCAGGGCGGCGCCAGGGTCGCGAGCGGCAGCGCGCCGTCGGGCGGCAGACGGAAGCGGGGCGCCGCGAACCAGCCGAATTCGTCGGTGATCAGCGTCTCGCCGCCGCGGCGGCTCGCCTCGCGCCGCACGATGACGGCGTCGAGCTGCCCGGCGTCGTAGCGGTCGAGCAGGTCGCGCGAGAAGGCGATGCTCACCGACAGCGCCAGATCCGTCGTGGCCCTGTGGAGCTGTTCGAGCATCGGCACCAGTTCGGGACCGGCGACATGGTCGCTGATTCCGAGCGAGAGAAGCGCCCGCTCGACCGGCTTTCCCCTGAGTGCAAGGTCATGCGCGGCGATGAGCGCCACGGCATGCTCGGCGAAGGCGGCGCCGTCGGCCGTGATCCGGACGGCGCGCGGCGAACGCTCGACCAGCCGCTTGCCGAGCAGCGCCTCCAGCCGCTGCAGCTTCAGGCTGACGGCGGCCTGGGTGGTGCCGAGAGCCTCGGCCGCGCGGGTGAAGCTCTTAAGCTCCGACACCAGCAGGAAGGCGCGGACGGTGGCGATGTCGAGCGTTGCTGTCATATCAGACCGTTATCATTGATATCCGGTACGATAAGATACCAAAATGGAGAGGCCGCGGCTAGCTTTGCTGATGAGGCGCAGCGATGCGCTCGAAAAGGGAGCCGACCATGCCGTTGATCAACATCATCTACGCCAGCTCGCGCCGCCAGCCGGCGCTCAAGAAGCACATTGCCGATGCCGTCACGGAGTTGACGGCGCGCATCCTGCGCAAGGACCCCAAGGTCACCGCAGTGATCGTGTCCGAAGCGGACGCCGCGGACTGGTTCGCGGGCGGTGCGTCGCTGGCGGAGCAGGGGCTCGCCAGCTACTGGATCGACGTCCATGTCAGCGAGGGCACCAACACCAAGGATGAGAAGGCCGCCTATCTCGCCGCCGTGTTCGACCGCATGTCCGAGCTCATCGGTCCGTTGCATCACGAGACCTACCTGCATGTCGACGAGGTCAAGGCCGACGCCTATGGCTTCGGCGGCCTGAGCCAGGAACGCCGCTACGTCGCGGCCAAGCTCGATGTGCCGCCGCAGCGCGGCACCTGAAGTTCAGGCGGTCGCGGCGAGGTCGGCAGCGACGGCGCCGAACACGCTCTCGAAGGCCTGCCGGAGCGCGATGTCGACATCGGCCATGGTGACGGGCAGGCCGAGATCGACGAGGCTCGTCACCCCGTAGCGCGGATCGGTGACGCCGCAGGGCACGATCGCCTGGAAATGCGACAGGTCCGGCTCGACATTGATGGCGATGCCGTGAAAGCTGACCCAGCGCTTCAGCCGCACGCCGATCGCGGCGATCTTGTCCTCGTGGCCCGCGCCCTTGTCGGGGCGCCTGACCCAGACGCCGACGCGATCCTCGCGCCGCTCGCCGCGCACGTTGAAGGCGTCGAGGGTGCGGATGATCATCTCCTCCAGCGCCGCGACATAGGCCCGCACGTCCGGCCGGCGTCGCTTCAGGTCGAGCATGACATAGGCCACGCGCTGGCCGGGGCCGTGATAGGTGACCTGGCCGCCGCGTCCGGTCGACAGCAGCGGAAACCGGGGATCGCGCAGGTCCTCGGCCTTTCCGGACGTGCCGGAGGTGTAGACCGGCGGGTGTTCGAGCAGCCACACCAGCTCCGCCGCCTCATGCGCCGCGATCGCCGCGGCCCGCGCCTCCATGGCGGCGGTCGCCTCGGCATAGTCGACCAGCGAATCGGAGATGCGCCACGCGACCGCGTTGCCGGGCGGCCCGGCAAAGCTGGTCAGGTCGAGGGTTTCGCGGCTGTTAACCATTGGCTAACCGTAACATGGTGATCTCTGGGGCAACGGATTCCAGTGACTTGGGTGCTCTCGCAGTGTCAACCCTCGATAAAGTGACAGTCGACCTGATGGTCGTGCTCGGCACCTGTTCAATGCCCATCCACCAGGTTCTGCGCCTGTCGCGCGGCGCCATCATCGAGCTGGACGCGACCGAGGCCGACGACGTCAAGGTGCTGGCCAACAATTTGCCGATCGCCAACGGCGTCGTGCTGGTCGATCGCAACCGCATTGCGGTCGAGGTCAAGCAGATGCTGCCGCGCTCGCCGACCCCGACGACGCGATAGGGTCGCGGGGCGACGCAAAAACCATCCACAATCCGGTATTTTAGGGCAGGGCGGGGGTTGTCCCCCCGAGATCGATTTGATACACGGGCGCCACTGATCCGGTGCCGCCTGTTTCCAGGCTCCGGCTTCTCCTTCGCGCTCGTGGCGGAATTGGTAGACGCGCTGCCTTGAGGTGGCAGTGGGTAACACCGTGGGGGTTCGAGTCCCTCCGAGCGCACCATCCCTCTCTCCTTAAAAATCCCATTCTGTTTCCGGTTCGTTCCGGCGTGACGCCTGTCGCGCAAGGCGTGGGACTTCGTCTCGCGGCGCTAGAGCGTCCGAGTTGTGCCGGTCGTTCCGCCCTCGCAAGATGAGAGGGCGCGGGGAATGCCGGGCGCTGGCCGCACCCATGGCCCGCCTGCAGCAAAAAAAGCAGGCGGCAGTCACCACAGGTTCAGCCGAGGACCCGGCATTCCCCGCGCGATGGTTTTCACGCTTATGGCGCGATCTCCTCGGGGACCGGCTTCTTGACCCCGTCGCCGGCGGATCATCCCCACCAGCTTGGCCTCAGCACCGGGAGGCCAGAACCACGCGCTTTCACGTCCGCAAAGCGCGCTGTTCGTCGGCAGGCATCACACCCGCTGCAGCACGCTTACGGCCACCGCATCTCCGGCCCCACGTCTCGTGACGATCGCGAAGCGCCCCTCTCGCGGGCCGGGATGGAGACAGAAAACCATGAATTCTGAAAAATAGCAAGTAGATTATTCTTAAGCGAAGATGGCGGACGGGCTTGGGCCGATCGCGCTGGAGAATTGCAGACAGCGAACGATGGCTGGGCCAGCTCTACTCACCTCAAGCCGCGGCCCTCACGCTGCTTGCCTGCTCACTCCGTGACGGCTTTTCTCGCGACTTGCCGAACAGGACAAAATGCCGCCGCCAGCTCACGAAGCCCCGTCGAATTCGCCAGCTCCCATTATGCTGTCGATTGTGGACTCGCGACTTCGTCGTATTCCGAACTGGCGGGGCGATCAGCGACAATTTGCTTTGGTAGCAGGCCCCTCGCGCATGTCTCAACGCGGTGACTTCGTGCCGGCGTCACTCGTGCCCGACAGCAGCCCTTTGAGGAAGTCGAGCGCTCCGGCCGACTTCGACGGATCGTCCGGCGGCGCTTCTGCTGTCGAGGTTTCGGCGGAGCGTGCCGCGCGGATGGGCTTCTTGTGGTGGTGCGTCTCCGCGGCGCTACGGTTTCGGCGATTTGATCCGCCCTCGACGGTGATCGTGATCTTCTTCGACATCAGCGGCGGATCGAAGTTGAAGTGCATGCCATCACCCATCACGAGCTGAAGTGTGTGTTTGCCCGGAGGCAGCTCGATGAGGGCCTCGGTCTCGCCGCCGCCATAGTGAAGATGGTGTCTGTCCTGCGGGATGGGTTCGCCAGGGCTGATCTGTTCGTTGTTGTCGATCAGCAGATGATGGTGGCCGGTATTGGAGAAGCTGTCACCGGCATGGGTCACGCCCATGTTGCGCAGACCGAAGCGACACCAGAACGGGCTTTTCACGGTGTCTCCATCCGTTGGCGAGATGAAGTAGACGTAGGCGTCCTTGGGCGCGCTCCTGCTCTGCGCCCACGAGGAATGCGGGGCGAGCGTCAGCGACGCAGCGAAAGCGACGCAGGCAAGGGAGAGCGGCGCAATGGAAAAATCTCGGCGGGTCATCAATCCGGATTGCGCCGCCGACCGCACGGATGTCTTGTTACTCACAACGCTCTGCTCACAAATCTGGAAAACAACGGACCCGAACGGGCAGACTATCAATCGAACCAAGCGCGGCGGAATTGAGGTTCCCCTCAGCCTCGCGAGGCGATTTCGATCAGAATTCCTATAAAATGCTGCATCGAATGAGCGCCGTGTCGGCGACCTCGATGCAGCTCATCTCAGAGCGAGAGCGCCACGCGGAAGCCGTGTGTCGGGTAGCGTATCCGTCCATCATAACGATCGCGGCTTCCGCTCCGCGCATAGCTCGCGTCCTTTTTCCAGGAGCCGGAACGAATGACGCGGATGAAGCTCTGCTCGTCGATCCATGCCGAACCATCCGACGGCGCGCCCTGATAGGTCTTGTGCCAGCTGTCGGCGACCCATTGGTCGACGCTGCCGCCCATGTCGAACAGGCCGAACGGATTGGCGGGAAAATGTCCGACCTTCATCAGCTGCGGCGGCGCGCCCGCCTCGTTGCAGCCATGGCAGTTGACCATTCCGGCGCGCATCTGATCGCCCCACCAGTATTTGGTGTTCGCTCCCGCGCGCGCCGCATACTCCCATTCCGCCTCGGTCGGTAGCCGGAATGGCTTGCCGACGGTTCGGGAGAGCCAGGCCAGGTAGTCCTTCGCATCATCGTAGCTGACGTTGGAGACGGGATTGTCGTCCGGTCCGCTGGTGACATCCGCGCATGCCTTGTCGGCGACGCATTCCCGCCACTCGCCGATCGTGACCGGATATTTGCCGAGCGCAAACGGCTTGATGGTGACACGATGGACCGGAAGCTCGGCGGCTTCCGTGCCGCCCATCGCAAAGCTTCCACCGGGGATCATGACGACATCAGGCAGGCGGGTTCGCGGTGCTTCCGGCTCTTGTGTCGGCGGCGTCGGGGGCGCGGCCTCCGCGGCGGCGACAGCGCCCGGGAGTTTTGCGGTTGGCGCCTCGTCGGCTGCGGTGGTGGCGGCGACATCCTGCAGCGGCGCCGTCGCCGTCGCGCTGGCGACCGCCTGCACCATGGCCGCGCGCTGCGGAGCTTCTGCGCTGGCGAGGTCTGACGCAGCGGCCGGCGCGTCGGCGGTTTGCGGCGGCGCTGGCGGGGATGTGGTGGGCTGGCGCGTGAGCAGGAGCCAGCTGCCTGCCATCGCGAACAGCAGGAGCGCAAGGCCGGCGGCCATGCCGGTTCGGAGCAGGGGACGGCGCTCGGCGCTGGCCGCGGCGTCGCGCAGCCGCGCCGCCAGCCTGGTCTGTCCGTGCGCCTGCCACATCAGTGCAAGGCTGCGCGCCTCCTGCGGCGTATGCTGAGCGATGGAAACGCCGGGAATGTTGCAGACCACGCGGCCGGCTTCGCCGCGAACAGGCGCGGTGGCCTCGACCTCGGCCCGGTCGCAGCGCTCGGCAAGCGATTGCTTCAGAGCGCCGCACATCATCATGAGCAGCCCACCGCGCTTGCTGCGGCGGGCCTGGATGTCGGGGCATGCAAGCTGCTCGGCGAGGTCTTGAAAGCTCGGGGCGCGCAGCGCGCTCAGCGCCACATTCACCACGCGGCCGCATTGGTCGCAAGGCACCGGATAGCTCACGGCTTCCAGCGACCGCTCGGGCCCGCCGGGGGCAGGGGCGAGCGACGGCCTGAGGACGTTGATCCCGCCGCTCACACGCGAACCGCCATGCCCCGGCACGGCGTCCCGTTCATTGTCCCCAGGCGCTGAATGCGTCCTTGAAAGCGCGATCACCGTCTGCTCCCTTTTCGATCGCAAGAACGGCGCGGCTGCCGCCGTTATAGACGATCGGAATATCGATCCATTCCTTGCCCTTCAGCAGCAGGACGTTCCGCTTGGCGTCCACCTCGCCGGCCGAGAGCGCGATCATGAAGAATTCCGGCGTCACCTTGGCCGTGAGCGTCGCCAGGGCGGCGCCGCGGCCCGCCTCCTTCATCTTCATGCTGACACCCTTCAGCGTGTCGACGCCCGCATGAGCCGGGTCATCCGGCCAGTTGAACTTCAACTCCATGATATGGCTGGCCGGCATGTCGTTCTCGGTGTTCGGCCGCAGCGACAGCGTCGCCTTCATCCGCTTGTCGATCTCGATGTCGCCCTTGATGGAGGTGGGCACGCTGCCGGCGGCCGGCTCGACGCGCCAGGTCACCTTGCCGAGATAGCGCTTGCCGAGCGGATCCTGCGAATCCTCCTGATACAGCACGGCGTGCGACGGAAGGTTTTCCGGCAAGCCCGCAGTCTCGCGGCCCGCCATGCTCGCGGCGCCCGTCGTCATTCGCTCCGCAGTGACCTTGCGTGGCTCGGTGCTCGCCGGCGCCGCTGTCGTCGGCGATGCCGCCGTCCAGGACGCCAACTGGCTCGAGACGGAGCCCCACGAGCTTGCGATGCGGCTGGATGCCGGCTGCCAGTAGATCGAACCGCCGGCCAGCGCCACCGCGATGACCGCGGCCGCGGCAATGGCGCGGCTGCGGTAGGGGCGCCGCATCGGCGCGCCGGCATCGAGCGGCCGCCGTCGCTGCGCCGATGCGATGATCGCATGGAGATGCGCCGGATCGGCATTGACGGGCGTCGTCGCTTCCGATGGCGGCGTCGCACGGGCGATCGGAGTTGTTGCGACATCGGCGAAAGCCGGCGCCGTCTCCACGACTCGATCATCGATCGCGTGCGGTCCGTGCGATGCATGGATGTCGCGATCGATCTTGGCCGCATCTGCCCGGCTGCGCAGCCACGGCGGCGGCGACGCCTCTGCCGGCAAGGGCGGTTCGGCGTGCCGCTCCTGACGCGCGAGCGACAGGCCTTCGGCGACGCTGGCGATCTCATCCTCCAGCGCTGCCGAGAGTTGATCTTCCGACGCGTCTGCGGAGACTGCCGCAACATCCGACATGGTCGGCGGAGCCTGCAGCGGCGCGAATGGCTGCGACGGGGCCGCCATCGACATCGCGAGCGGATCGATCCGGCGGGCGTGCTCGCGCAGCCGGATCACCCGGTTCGGAAACAGCCGTTCGAGCAGATCGCATAGCTTTGCGTTTGCCGGCATCAGCTGGCGCAGCGAGAGCGGCAGGCCGCCGAGACCGGCGGGAGCGATGTCTCCGACATCGACGCGAGCCGGATTGTCGGTCCCTTCTCTCACAAGCTCATCTGCGACGGCGAGAACCTTCCGGCCTCTGAGCAGGACGGTGAGGTCGCGCAGGTCCGATTGCGATGCGTCGTCGACCACGACGAGGTCGAACGCGCCGAGACGCGCGGGCAATTGCTCGGCGACGCGCCAGGCGGGCAGCAGATGACAGGGGATGCCGTCATGGCAGGTTTCGAGGGCCTCGCGCGCGACCTGACGCATTCGGCCGGCATTGGGACCGGAACAGCTCGTCCCCAGTTTGCGCAGCGTGGTCAGGAACACATCGAAGCTCTGGCGGACAGCGCCGCCGGTGTTCTGCGCGAGGTGCAACTGCATCCGTGCAACGACCACCTGCTCGAACAGCTCGCGCAGCCGCGTTTCCAAGAGCGCGCGCTGGCCTGACAGATCATGCAGCCGCTGATGCTGGCCGACACCTTCGGTCTGCCGCATCAGCACGGCCCAGTTCCAGGCCATCGTCCAGTCCGCGACCAGCACCGGATCGCTGTGATCCCGGCGCGCCGGCTCGGTTCGGATCCGCCGGGCGAGCGCCCCTGCACCGGCCTCGGTCACGGACTCACAGACTTCGCGAATGAGTTCGAGGTCCTGGCGCCGATCGTGCAGCCTCTGCAGCCTTGCACGAATCGCGCTCCATCGCGTCTCCATGTCGCGAAGGTCGATGTCGGCGCGGCCAAGCTGCGACAGGATGTCGGCCCGGACTTGCGCGTTGATCGACCCGCCGCCACCAAACAGCTCGGTCAGCCTCGCGAGCTCGTTGCGCTGCTGCGCGGCGCGCGCCGCGGCGCTCCTGATCGCAGCTGCCAGCGCGGTCAGCCGCGAGGCGTCGCCGAGCAGGCCGGCGATCGCATCGTCAGGCATCGACAGCTTTGCAGCGGCGGTGACGACGTTGCGCTTTGCCAGCTCCGCCATCACGATCGCGACTTCGACCTGCCTGACGACGCGCTCGTGGACGTGAAGCGTGTTGGACCCGTCCTGCTCCGGCGTGGGCGCGCCGATCTCTTCCGCCAGCGACCGCCATCGCACGTCGAGCGAGTGCAGGTGACGCCGCCAGAGGAGATAGTCGCGAACATGGGCCCAATCGGCCGCACTCTTGGGCCGGAAGCCCGACACCTTGATGTCGTCCAGCGTCCGCTTCAGCGCACGCCCGGACAGCGAGAATGTCGCGACCGCGCTTTGACCGGACGCGAGCCGTTCGATGACCGCCAGCAAGGGGTCGCTGGCAAACGCGTCGGTGGGCGTCTCCACCGGCCGCACCAGGAAGCTGCTCCGCCGCGTCAACAGCGATGACGCGTCGCGGGCAAAATCGACCAGGATCGCGCTGGTCGGAAGGATATCGGGCTGCGTGCCGAGCGGCGACAAGGCGGCGAGCCAGGGTTCGCCGGCGACCACCCGGTGCGCCCCAGCAAGCGCATCGAGATCATCGGCGAACCTCTCCGCGCCGTTCGGCTCCAGGGCATTGACGACGTGCCGCGCCAGCTCGTCCTTGTCGCCGTCGACTGGCATCGATACAGCGACCGGCTGCAGACCCCGATGCAGACGCACCAGCGTCGCGGTGTCCGGCAGGGCTGAGACATCCGGCAGCGGATCGTCGACGAAGGCGAGGTCGTTGCCAAGCCGCAGCCGCGCCGCCCGAGCCTGTTCGACGGCCGCCACGAGCAGGTCGCTCTCGCCGAGATAGCCGAGAGGCCGATCCGTGAACCATGCATAGGCGTCGCGGTCGGACACCAGCGTGGCCAGGTCCTCGAAGGACGGGGCGTTCGTTCCGGAGCGCAGGAGCGTGCGGCTTGCGATGTCGGCGATCTCGTCGTCGAGGCGGCTGATCGCGTGACTGGTCGAGATGATGCTCTGCTCGAGCTGATTGACCTGTTCGGCCTGATCACGCAGGCCCGTCACGTCGATGATCGACTGCAGCCGGCTGATTACGCCCTCGGCGCGCTTCAACACATCGGCGTCGGAGCCGGTCAGATCGAGCGTCAGATCGCGGATCGGCCGGGGCAGCGTGGTCGCGAGCAGCGACAGCGCCATGTCATGCCGTGAAACGATCAGGACGCGCAGACCGAGCGCGAGATGATGACAGACCACATTGGCGATCGCGGACCTCCGGTCCGGCCCGCTTGCGCCCCTGACGATGACCCCGTCCGAGCGGCGAAGCTGGCGTACGATCTCCATCTCGTCGGAGTTGGTGGGAAGCGGAAAGAACAGGTCCCCCCGATCGGTGGCGACCTGCGTCTCCGGCGCGATATCGATCCGCTCGCCGATCACACCGGACAGCCGAAGCCGCGGGCCGTCATGGCCGTCGTGATCGGGGCCGCCGAGCAGGAGCTGCGCCATGCGGCCGAGGCAGCACTCGGCGCCGGGCGTGTAGTCGATCGCGCGTCTCAGGCGTTCGATGTCGCGCAGCAGCAGCAGGTCCGAGCGCGGCCGCGCAAACAGCACCCATCGGTCGGAGACGACCAGCTGCTCGCTTTCCTCGGGGAGCACGAGCGCTGAATCCGGCAGCGTCGGACAATAGATCCCTTGCGGGTCCAGCTGCGAGCCGATGGCGCTGAGGATCGGCTCGAAGGTGGCGGGCTGGAAGGGCGAAAGCTCCGCGCCGCGCTCGAGCATCTGCTCGGCCGCATGCGCCGCGAGCTTGGTGGCCGGCGAGAGCGCCTCGAATGGCTTCAGATGTGCCGTCGCGGCCGCCAGCCGCGGCCTGATCCTGATTTCAGCGTCGGCGCGGTCCAGAACCTCGATCGTGACCAGCCGCTCGAGCAACGGAAGCTCCAGCTCATGCCCATGGCGGCGCCACCGCGTGACGCCGATGCCCCACACGATCTCGCAACCACGCTGCTGGCCCGCGGCACCGTCCGCGCGCGCCAGCTCCCGCAGGGTCTGATAGATCGCGATGGTGCGGCGGCGCGGCCGCTCGGCGCCTGCCCAGGCTGCCCACGGGCCGCCGAGATAGTGCTCCAGGCGCTGCACGAGGTCGGCGCGCTGCTCGAGGCACAGCCGCACGCTCCAGAGTCCCACGCCATCCTCGTGGCCGGCCGCAGGCGTGCAGTGCTCGGCGCGGGCATCGCCGTCCGCGATCAGCCGCTCCTTTTCCGCGGCTTGCACCGTGATCGTCACACGCTGCCGGACCAACGGGCGCCGGTCCGGATCGGAGGACACGTCGATCCACCGGACGAGATCGTCCGCGACGACCGGCGGCTCGGTTGCGGCGAGGCATTCGATCGACAGCCACACCGGGCCGTCCGCATCGAACGTGTTGAAAGTGACGCCGGGCAGTCCTTCAAGCTCGTGCTGATGAATGATTTGGCGCCGTTCGACCGTGAGCGAACAATCTGGCAGGCGTTCGATCGTCGACGCATCGTGCGCAACTGCTTCGGCGAGATGACCGAGCAACGTCTGCAACGGTCCGGTCGTCATCTCCAACCGATGGATTGCGTTCATGACGCGCCTCCAATCATGGTCGCCCTGGAGCGAAGCAATCGGTTCATTGACAAGCCTGCTTTCGAACTCGTGTTGCCTTGCAGTAATTTCTGTCGCGATCATCGGCCGCGATCAACAGACATGGATAGCGACGGCCTGCCATCTGCACGAATACTGTAACGAGCAAGTCAGGCCGTACTAACTGATGAGCAATAGGGGAAGGCAATGCGGCGTAATGATGGGAGGATCATCGCGTGATGGCCTGATGAGTTGGCCGAACCAACTGATTTGTAATCATTCCAAGGAATCGGGCGAACGCCGGACGATGGCGTTTTAGAATTTCTTTAAACAGTCAGTCGCCGCGTGTCATGAGCTGCCTTGATCGTCGGCAGCAGGTATTTGCTTCCGCGTTTGCAACGCTCATTGAACTCATCATGCGTCATCTCGCCGCAATCTCACTCCGGCCGGCTGACCGTTTTTATCTTTTGATTTCAACACCGGTCTCCAGGCTGCGCCATCGCCCGACCGCAATGTCTATCGAAGTACGGCCGCGCCGGAAAAACTGTGGCGCCGGCCGCTGCGCGGCTGCGCGACGATGCAAATACAACCGCTGGGGACCAGCTGTTGGTTGTTCGCGTGCGGCGCATGAAGCTCGGAACAATCAATAGGCCGTTGAGCGACTTAGCATCGTCCTGACGCACGACGGAGTCATCGGTCGACCGCAGCCTGCCATGCTCCCAGGGACCCGTCCTGCTGATGGCGTCAAACTGCTGACACGCGAGCATCGCCGGCGAGCCCAAGTATCGACATCGCACGCTTCTCAAGTATCGACATCGCACGCTTCTAGCGCGAATGGGGCGCGGTTGCGCACGAGCGGTTCTGTGGCGCGGGCAGGGGAAAATCGCCCGCGCTTCGATCATGGGGAGGTCCGACGAATGGTCTTGATAAGCTGCAATGCCCAGCGCACTGGCGCCCCGGTGTCTCCAAGCGGGGCTCTGAGGAATTGTCGCGGTGCTCGTGCAGCGCGCAGCCGCGGGATGATCGTCTCATCGTTGCTCGCGGCGGCATCGACATTGGCGCTCGGCGCGGTCGCGGCGAGAGCCGCCGACGAGTCCCATGCGCGCCCCGCTGAGGGAGCGGCGGTCAAGGCGCTGATGGCGAAGCTCGACGCGATGGAGCAGCGCATCAATACGCTCCAGGTCGAGCTCAAGGATGCCAAGGCGAAGAAGACGAGTGTCGGACAGTCCGCCTCGCTGGCGTCGCGGCGTCCCTCCGACTCGGTGGCACTGACCGGCGCGAAGGACACGCACGGGAAGGCGTGGGATATGGCCCAGCCTGCCGCGAAGCCGGGTGTCACCGCGGTGCCGTTCGCGGGCCCGAAGGACGGCAAGACGGCCTCTGCGTCAGCCGAGGAGACGGCGTCGCCTTCTCCGGTCTCGCGCATGGCGGCAGCGTTCGCCGACTCCGACCCGAAGCCGAAGTTCTTGCCGGCGTCAGATCTCAAGGCGCCACCGCCAACGCCCGGCAGGGATCTGTTCGGTGCGGCGCCGTCACCCGTGCCGGGCATGCGCATCGGCATGTATGGGGAAATCAAGCTCGGCTCGATGCAGAACCCGGCCGCGAACGGTCAGTGGCAGAACGGCTTCGATATGGCCCGCCTCGTGCTGCTGCCGACCTATCAGGTCAATGACTACATTACTTTCAATGCCGAGCTGGAATGGGAGCATGGCGGCACGGCGTTCGACAACGATGACAAGCTGCATGGCGCGATCGAGGTCGAGCAGGCCTTCTTCGACATCAAGTTCAACGACCACTTCACCCTGCGGTCGCCGGGTATCGATCTGATCCCGATCTCGTTCATCAATCTGTATCATGAGCCGACCCTGTTCTACAGCGTGCGCCGTCCCGAGCTCGCCAACGGCCTGATCCCGACGACCTGGTACGCGCCGTCGGCCGGATTCTACGGCAAGATCGTCGACGGCCTGAACTACCAGTTCCAGGTCAGCCAGAGCGCCGAGGATTTCGGCGACGATTTCGCCCATCGCGGCGACAATGGCCATATCGTTTCGGGTGGCTACGAGGCGGGCATCAGCGGCTCGGAGGCGCTCGCGCTGTCCAAGGCACCGATCGGCGATTACCGCCAGCTGAGCAACCAGCTCGCCTATACGTTCCGCCTCAGCTACGCGCCGTCGTTCCTGCCCGGGTTCGCCGGCAGCTCGGCGATCTACTATTCGCCGAATGTGACGCCGCGCGGCGCCTATGCCACGGAGGCGGACGGCACCGAGACGCTGCTCGGCAAGAACGCGATGACGATCTTCAATACGGAGGCCCGCTATCGCGTCCCGAACACCGGTCTGGAGTTCCGCGGCGAATATGCCTATGTGCATTTCTCCAATCCGGAAAACCTGCGCGCCAACAACGATCTCGACGACACGAACAATGTCGGCAAGACCATGTGGGGCTATTCGGGCGAGATCGCCTATCATTTCCGCGCGCCCAACGACTACGACATCGTGCCTTTCTATCGCTATACGCGGCAGAACTTCCAGACCTCCGGCATGCTCGGCGCCGATCTCAGAAACGGCCTGAACAACGTCACGGGCAGCGGCGACATGACGTTCCACGACGTCGGCGTCGCCATCTTCCCGAATCCGAGCCTGGTCTACAAGCTCAACTACACCAAGGTCATCGACCACAGCGCTGCCGGTGCGATGTCCGACCGGGTGCTCGCCGGCGTCGGCTGGCTCTGGTAGGGCGCGGACGATCCCCCGGGCCGGCGTGGAGGTCACGCCGTCCCGGGACTAACCGACGGAAGACTCGGCACATCGGGTGGGCGGGTGAGTGTTGAATATCGTTGATTCTGGACGCGATCGATTGCGGGTCCGCATGCTCGTGATGCCGGCCGTCATGTCGCTCGGCCTGTCCTTGGCCTTGGCGGGCTGCAATCCCGCAACGCTCGGCAGTGACAACCGCGACGACGTCATGGACAAGGTGGGACGGCTCGATCTTTCACCGCGCTATCCGAGGCAGGTGATGCCCGAGCAGTCTCCGGCCGCCCGCCGTGCGCGCGCCGAGATCTACGGCGGCAACGACGATATCCGGGGCGCACGCGACGCGCGCGCGGAAGCGCCGGCCACGAATGCGATTCCGGTCGAGCAGGTCGCCGCTCACTCGCAGGCGGTCGGCAACGGGTTCGAGTTGAACTTCGAGAACACGCCGATTGCGACGGTCGCGAAGGTGATGCTGGGCGATATCCTCGGCGTCGGCTACACGATCGATCCGCGAATTCAGGGGACGGTCAGCCTGTCGTCGGTGCGCCCGGTCGCGAAGACCGATGTTGCGTATGTGCTCGAAAACGCGCTCCGCCTCTCCGGCACGGCGCTCGTCCGCGACGGGTCGGGCTATCGGTTGATACCGCTCGGCGAGGCGATGGGGGCCGGCACCGTCGATGCCTCCGGCGCCTCGGCGGAAGCCGGCTACGGCATCACGGCGCTGCCTCTGCAATATGTCTCGGCGCCGACGCTTCTGAAGCTGCTCGACAGCTTCGCGCTCAAGCCGGGCGTGGTGCGCGCCGATCCCGGCCGCAACGTGCTGCTGATTCAGGGAACGGGCGCGGAGCGCCGCACCGCGGCCGAGGCCGCGCTGAGCTTTGATGCGGACTGGATGCGCGGCCAGTCGGTCGGAATCTTCCCGATCGCCAACGGCAATCCGGAGCCGATCGTCGCCGAGCTCGAGAAGATCATGGATACCGGCGACAGCGGGCTCGGCCAGAACATGGTCAAGTTCCAGACCATCAGCCGGATGAATGCGATCATGGTGATCAGCCGCAAGCCGGCCTTGTTGAAGACCGCCGAGACCTGGATCAAGCGGCTGGACGCGGGCAACACGCTTCGCAACAGCGTGCATGTCTACCGCGTGAAATACGGTGAAGCGCGGCAGATGGCGCGCGTGCTCAACGACATGTTCATCGGAAGCGCAGGCAGCGCGGCCGACGCGTCGTCGACGGACATCGCTCCGGGATCGGGTACCACGACCAGCTCAAGCGGCGAGCGGCTGTCGGCCGCGGGGACTACGGCGCAATCGGGTTTCTCGAGCCAGCAGCAGGGCGGCAACGGATTGGTGGCCACGCGCGGCTTCGGCGGGACGCCGCCGCCTGCGCCGGCTGATGCGCCCGCGGAGCCGCGCATGTCCTCCGGGAGCGGCAAGCCGCTGATGGACGGCGTGCGGATCACGCCCGATGTCGTCAACAACACGCTGCTGATCTACGCCGACCGTGAGAATTACCGGATCATCGAAGCCACGCTGCGGCAATGCGATCGACCGCAGCTGCAGGTCGCGATCGACGCGACCATCGCCGAGGTCACCCTCAACGATAATCTGAACTACGGCGTGCAGGCCTTCCTCACCAGCAAGAATCTCGGCCTGCGCCCCGATCAGGGGTCACTGCTGAACACCACCTCGACCTCAGCGCCGGCGACGGTCGCGTCGGCCGCCGGCACGATCACCAACGCCTTCCTCAATCGCGCATTCCCGGGCTTCAACTTCCTGATCGGCTCGGAATCGCAGCCGAGCGCGATCCTGAGCGCCCTGCATACGGTGACCGACGTCAAGGTGCTGTCGAACCCCTCGCTGGTCGTGATCGACAATCAGGCAGCGACGTTGCAGGTGGGTGACCAGGTGCCGGTCTCGACCGGCAGCGCCACCGTGCTGACCACCAACAACACGGTCGTGAACACGATCGATTATCGCAACACCGGAATCATCCTGCGCGTCGCGCCGCGGGTCAACGAGAACGGCAATGTGCGGCTGGAGATCGAGCAGGAAATCAGCAACGTCGCGCCGCAGACCGCCAACAGCCTCACGCCCACGGTAGCGCAGCGCAAGGTGAAGAGCTCGGTTGCGGTGGCGAGCGGCCAGACGGTGCTGCTCGCCGGCCTCATCAGCGAGACCCGCCAGGGCAGCCGGAGCGGCGTTCCGGGCATCGACCAGATCCCGGGCCTTGGCGAGCTGTTCAGCAACACCGACCGCACGCGGGGCCGCACCGAGCTGATCATCTTCATTCGCCCGCAGATCATCCGCGATGGCACCGATGCCCACTATGTCGCCGAGGAGCTCCGCTCGAAACTGCGCGGCACCATCAGGCCGGTCTCGACCAGCGCCCTCCAGACGTCGCGGACGACGCGATGAGGTGGCATTCGGTCATCACAGCCGGCGTCCTGGCGTTGTCGCTCGGCCTTGTCGGCGCCGAAGCCCGGCCCCGCGGTGACGGGTGGGCGGCGTTCGCGCGAGGCAATTATGTCCGCGCGGCCGCCTTGTTGGTGCCTCTCGCACAGCGGGGAGATCCGCGCGCGATGACCACGCTCGGCTATATGTACGACAACGGCTTTGGCGTTCCGCAGTCCTACGATGCCGCGGTCGAGCTCTACATCGAAGCCGCCGAGCGGGGCGAGCCCGCGGCGCAGCATCTGCTCGGGCTGAGCTACGACAAGGGCCATGGCGTCGATCAGGACCTGGTGCTGGCCTACAAATGGCTGAACCTCGCGGCGGCCGCGGCGCCGCTGCGTCTGCGCGAGCCTTACCTGCGGATTCGCGATGCCGTCGCCTCGAAGATGTCGCAGGCACAGATCGTGGAAGGCCAGCATCTGTCGCTGGATTGGCAGCGCGCGCATCTCGGTCCCCATCGTGTCGTCGCAGCAGAACCAGGTTTGTAGTTGTTCTAAGTCGTCCATCTCATAAGCGTCATCTTTGAAATCGAAAACGTAAGGTCTCGGACGACGGCTCTCCATCTCGGCCTCGGCATGAGGTGATCGGGCACGATCCTCGGAAAGCGCCATGGCTTCGACGTTTCCTCATCACGCGGTCGACCGTCCTGCGGGCTCTCCGCTGGCTCCGAATGGAGCTGCGCTGGGGGGCGCGACTTTGCGGACGCCGGCCGAGGGGGCAGCAGAGGCGCTCGATCAGGCTTCGCCCGAATTCGCCGACGCGATTGCGCGCCAGCTCGGATTGCCGCGGATCGCGTTGGCCGATCTGCTCGCGGCCCGGCCGCTGGCTGAGCACTTCTCCCGCCGCTTCCTGCGCGAGACGGTCATCTTCCCGTTTCAATCGTCGCATCACCCGCATTGCCTGGCGGTCGCCGACCCCCGCGATACGGCGGCGGTGCGCGCGGCTGAGTTGGTGTTCGGTGGTCCGGTCGAACTGGTGGTGGCATCGTCCGACGACATCCTCACCGTGCTCAACCGTCTGGCAGGCGATGACGAAAGTTCGGGGCGTTCCGAGCCGGCGCAGCCTCAGCTGCGCGAGGACGACATCGACAGCCTGCGCGACCTGGCTACCGGTGCGCCGGTGGTGCGCGCCGTCAATGATCTGTTCGAGCAGGCGGTCGAGCTGCGCGCGAGCGACATCCATGTCGAGGCGATGCGGAACGGTCTGTCGATCCGGATGCGGGTCGATGGTCTGTTGAAGCCGCTGCCGGCGCCCGGCGGCGTGCTGCCACAGGCCGTGATCTCGCGGATCAAGATCGTCGCCGGGCTCAACATTGCGGAGCGGCGCCTGCCGCAGGATGGTGCCGCGCGGCTTCACATCGGCCGCTTCGAGCTGGACGCCCGTGTCGCGGTGATGCCGACGCAGCATGGCGAATCCGCTGTGATCCGGCTGCTGCCGAAGGACCGCGGACTGCTGTCGATCGAGAAGCTCGGCTTCGCCGGCCATGACGATCGAGCGCTGCGCCGGCTGCTCGCGCTGCCCCACGGCATGATCGTGATCTGTGGGCCCACCGGCAGCGGCAAGACCACGACGCTCGCGACGGCACTGTCGATCCTCAACGAACCGACGCGGAAGATCCTCACCATTGAGGATCCGGTGGAGTACGAGATCCCGGGGATCAACCAGTCGCAGGTCAAGCCGGCCATCGGTCTGACCTTCGCGAGCGCGTTGCGATCGTTCGTGCGGCAGGATCCCGACGTGATCATGGTCGGCGAGGTGCGTGACGGCGAGACCGCCCATGTCGCCGTTCACGCGGCGCTCACGGGCCATTTGGTGCTGACGACCTTGCACACCGAGAACGCTGCGGCCGCCGTGCCGCGGCTGCTCGACCTCGGCGTCGAGGACTTTCTGCTTCGCTCCACGCTGCGCGCCGTGATCGCGCAGCGGCTCGTCCGCAGGCTGTGTGACCATTGCAAGTCGCGGCGCAGGCTGAGCGGCGACGATCTCCGCGCCGATCCGCGCTTTCAGGCGGTCGGCCTCAATGCCGGGGAGACCGTGTATGAGCCGGCCGGCTGCGAGCGTTGCGGCGGCGCCGGCTATCGCGGCCGCCTCGGCATCTTCGAGATCCTCGAACTTGATCCCGAGATCCGGTCGATGGTTCACGGCAAGACCGATGCGGGCGTGATCGATCGCGCTGCGATGCACAGCGGCATGACCACGATGCTCGACGATGGCCTCACCAAGTGCCGGGCGGGCGTGACGTCGGTCGCTGAAATCCTGCGCGTGACGACACTGAGGTGAACAGGTGAGCACCTTCCGCTATCGCGCATTGACCGAGAAGGGTGACGTCGTGCACGGCACGATCTCGGCCGCGACGGCCAAGGATGTCATCGACCGGATCGAATATCTGCGGCTGATGCCGATCGAGACCTTCGAGGAAAGTCCTGCGGGTTCTGCCGCGCGGGACACGCTGGCCTGGTTCGGTGGTCCTTCGCCGGCCGACGTCACGACCTTCACGCGCGATCTGGCTCTGCTGTTGAAGGCGGGCGCGCGGCTCGAAGAGTCGCTCGAACTGCTGGCAGGCGACGCCGATATCGGCCGGTTGCGTCCGGTCGTCGGCCGGGTACGATCGAGTGTCCTGGCCGGCGAAAGTCTGGCGGAGGCGCTGGCGCAGCATCCCCAGCAGTTTCCTGCAATGTATCTGGCGCTGGTGCGGGTCGGGGAAGCGTCGGGGACGCTCGACCACGTGCTCGAACTGCTCGGCGCCGAGCGGGCGCGCTCTGAGGCGATGCGGCGCAAGCTGAGCGACGCGATGCAGTATCCGCTGTTCGTCCTGGTCGCCGCCAGCCTTGTGATGCTGTTCTTTTTCGTGGTCGTGCTGCCGCAGTTCTCGGCCGTGCTGCGCGATTTCGGCGCCGATCGCGACGCGGCCATCACGACGTTCCTGGACATCTCGGATTTCGTGCGCGGCAACGCTCTCGCGCTAGCGTCATCAGCGAGTGCGCTGATGATTGCAGTTGTCGTCCTGCTCGGTCGCGCCCGTGTGCGCATCGCGCTGATCGCGCGGCTGTCGCGGCTGCCGGGTCTCGCTGCGGTGTTCCAGTCGTACCGCACCAGCCTGTTCTGCCGCAACCTTGCGATCCTGCTCGGCAGCGGGCTGACGTTGACGGCGAGCCTGCGCATTCTCCTCGACATCATGTCGGTGACCGGCAGCGGGGCGGCATGGAACGCTGCGGCTGATCGTGTGCGTCACGGCGGCAAGCTGTCGGATGCGCTGTATGCGGTGGACGTTCTGCCGTCGATGGCGACGCGGATGATCCGGATCGGCGAGGAGAGCGGACAGCTGCCGGTGCTCGCCGGGCGAATCGCCGAGTTCTACGAGGCGAAGCTGCAGCGGAGCCTCGATCGCATCGTCGGCATCGTCGGTCCCGCCGCCATCATTCTCATCAGCGCCGTCGTCGGCGGCCTCATCGTGTCGGTGATGAGCGCGCTGCTGTCGGTGACGCAACTCGTCGGGTAGAGGAGATCAGCAGATGACACAGCCAGCGACCAGCGCCGCCATGCGGCGTCTGCGCAGCCGATGCGGTGACGAGAGCGGCTTCACGCTGGTCGAGATGCTGGTCGTCATCGCCATCATCGGGATGATCATGGGCCTGATCGGGCCGCGCGTGCTGTCGTCGTTGAACGAGTCCCGCGTGAAGACGGCGCGCATTCAGATCCAGAGCTTTTCGAGCGCGCTCGATCTGTTCTACCTCGACACCGGCCGTTATCCGACGACGTCGGAAGGCTTGACTGCCCTGGTGCGGCCAGCATCGACGATTGTGGGCTGGGCCGGACCCTACCTGAAGGGAGGGAGCGTTCCGAGCGATCCGTGGAGCCATGCCTATGTCTACCGGTCTCCCGGGCAGCACGTCCCCTACGAAATCCTCTCCTACGGATCTGATGGCCAGGAGGGCGGCACGGATCTCGCGGCCGACATCTCCTCATCGGTCACCGTCGGGGTGCGCTAGCGATGAATGATCCGGACGGCAGCATGGCCGGGTTGACGCTGCTCGAAGTCGTCTGCGGGCTTGCGGTCGTGGCGTTGATGGCGGCCGTGTTGTTGCCGGCGATGTCCAGGCAGACTTCGCGGCCGCGACTTGAAGCCTATGCGCTCGAAGCGGCCGCGTTGCTCAAGGCCGATCGCAACGCCGCGATCCGACACGGGCGCGCGGTCGAGACCCGCATCGATGCGCCGGCACGGACGATCCGCTCGGGGACGAGCGGGCAGGTGGTCCGTTTGCCTGAGGACGTACGGCTCGAGACGGTGCTGCCGCGCAATTGCGTCGATCGGCCGGCGTTCGACACGATCAGCTTTTTCGGCTCCGGCATGTCGTGCGGCGGCATCGTCGCGCTCGCGCATGGCGAAGCCGGCTACGAAATCCGGGTCAACTGGTTGACGGGAAGGATCGAAGTGGCGTCGAATGCCGGCCTCACCAGACCATAACGCGACCGCGGGTTTCACCCTGATCGAGACGCTGATTGCGCTCGCGATCGTGGCGGTGTCGCTCGTCGCGATTGCGGCGCTGACCGGTTCGTCGTCGCGTGGAAGCCGTAAGCTGGAGCAGCACGTGGCGCTGGTGCAGGCGGCCCATAATGCGCTGTGGCTGGCATTCCCGTCACGCTTGCCGGCGTCGGGAATGCAGTCCGGGGAAACGGTGGCGCATACCTGGCGCGCACAGGCTCAGCCGCTCGCGGCCGAGCCCGGTGCATCTGCCTGGACGCCGCAGAAGATCGTGCTCCAGGTGCGGTCGCCATCGGGCGCCACGATGGAGCTCGAGACCATCCGTCTGTTCCGAAGGCAGGCCGAGTGATGGCGCGCCGATGTAAAGATCCACAAGCCGGTTTCACGCTGATCGAGGCGCTGGTCGCGATGGCGCTGATGGGACTGCTGGTCTCGGCTCTTGCGGCGATCACCGCGCAATGGATGCCGAACTGGAATCGCGGGCTGCTTCGCATCCAGCGCAATGAGTCCCTGAGCGTCGCGCTCGACCGCATCAGCGCCGACATCGCGGCGGCGGAATTCATCCGGCCCGACGGCCAGACCAAATCCGTGCTGTTCGACGGATCGGAGACCTCGGTCAGCTTCGTCCGGGTGGCACTCGGTCTTCGGAGCGGCCGCGGGCTCGAGCTGGTTCGGATCGCCGAGGCGGGGGAGGGCGATGGCGCGGTGCTGAGCCGAAGACGCGCTGCGTTCGCGCCGGGCAGCGCTCGCGCGCTGGCCGAGCCGGTCGTGCTGCTGCAGGCGCCGTATCATGTCTCGTTTGCCTATGCGGGTGCCGACCGCAACTGGATGCCGTCGTGGCGCGCGTCCGAGACGCTGCCGGCCGCGGTGCGGGTGACCGTCCGCAACGCGAGCGATGCGAGCGCGCCATCGATCTCGCGCATCGCGGTCATCCATGTCTCGGCTCCAGCTGACAGCGTCTGCAGCGCGGCGGACCGAACCTGCGACACGCCGTTGCTGCCCGCGAGCGCCACCGTCGGACGTGCCGCGGCGCGATCGGAGCCATGATCATGCGCGCCGCAACGGATGCCGTGGATCACCTCCGTCACGACCGCGAGGGCGGATTCGTGCTCGTTGCAGCGTTGTGGATCGTGATCGCGCTGGCCGGATTGGCCGGAGCGCTTTCGGTCTACCTGGTCAGCACGGCGCAACGTTTGTCGCTCGATGATGCCCGGCTCCGGTCTGCCGCGCTGGTCTCGGCCGGTCTCGAACTCGCAGCCTACAAACTATCTGCCGTGCCCAGGCCGCAGCGCGCGCCCGCGGGGGCTTTCTCCTTCAGGCTCGACCATGCGCAGGTGTCGGTCGCGTTCCGGTCGGAAGCAGCCCGCATCGATCTCAACCATGCCTCCAGGCCGATGCTCGCCAATCTGTTCGTGGCGCTGGGAGCGCGCCCGGAGAAGGCCGGCGACTATGCGCAACGAATCATTGGCTGGCGCACCGCGCCGGGCGACAATGCTCCGGACGCCGAGCGCGAGCTCTACCGGACGGCCGGCGTGGACTACGTCCCGCGCGGCGCCCCCTTTGCAAGCTCCGAGGAGCTTCAGCTGGTGCTGAACATCCCGCCGGCTCTCGTCGACCAGGCGATGCCTTTCGTGACGGTCTTCAGCGGGCGTAGCGAGGTCGATGCGCTGGAAGCGCTACCCGAGGTCGTCGCTGCGCTGCCCGGGATGACCCAGGATCTCCTCAAGGCCTTCCTCGCGCAGCGCGCCGCGCTGCGTCGGGACGCCAGGTCGGTATCGTCCGTGCTCGGACCAGCGCGAGCCGGTGCGACGCTGGACGTCGGCGATGCGTTTCGGGTGCGGATCACGATCGACTTTGATGCCGGCCGGCGGGCCGCGGCCGAGGCCGTCATCCTGCTGGGCGACGGCGACGATCCCTATCGCATCCTGTCATGGCGGGACGATGTGAGCAGCCCCGCGATGCTCAGGGAGAAAGGAAGGGCGCTGTGATGACCATCCTGACGCGCGCGCGCCGCGAGTTCACGACATGGATCGGGTCGGTCGCCGAAGCCATCGTCGATGCGATCGGCCGGATCCATTTCAGACCGTCGGTGGAGCTGGTGGAGACCGAGCGCGATATGTTCATCATCAGCGCGAGCGGGCGATCGGTGCCGCAGGACGTTACGATACGGTTGGTGCATGGAGTTGCCGCCGAGCTTCCTTCGAATTGGAAGGACGTGCTGCGCGGCAGTCGGATCAGGATCACCCTGCGGCCCGACCGCTTCCTGTGGCGTCCGCTGGATCTCCCCAAGCGTGCGGTCGAGTTTCTCGACTCGATGGTCCGCTCGCAGCTCGATCGTCTGACGCCGTGGACGGCGCAGGAGGCGGTGTTCGGCAGCACGGCTCCGACCGAAATCCCAGGGGACCGCATTCGGACGACGGTCGTCGCCGCGCCGAGATCTAGCATCGATCCGCTCGTCCGGCTGGCGGAGTCCTGGCGTGCCGCGTCCGTCAGTTTGTTTGCTGCCGAGACCCCTGCGGGATCGGACGCCGGCCAGGCCGTCACGGCAACGGCCACGCGGCTGATCGAACAGCAGCTGCGCGGATCGCTGGACGTTGGCCGCGTCGGTCGCATGCTGACGGCCGTTCTGATCGTTGCGACAGTCGCGGCGGCGCTGTCGCTGGCGATCACGGGCTTTCTCGGCGAGCGCTTCGATGACCAGCAACGGATGCTGTCGCAGAAGATTGCAGAGCGGCGCGCAAAATTCCGCCTGGGCTCGCAGGGGGGTGACAATGCGGCGCTGAGCAGTCTGTTGCGACGCAAGCAGGACACGGCGGCCGACGTGATGCTGCTCGAAGCGCTATCCCGGGTGCTCCCGGACGACACCTATGTGACCGAGCTGCGGATCGACAAGGACCGGCTGCAGATCGCAGGCGTCAGTCAAGATGCGCCCGCGCTGATCGGATTGATCGAGCAATCGCCGCACTTCACGCGCGCGACATTTTCTGCGCCGACCACACGCTCGGCCGACGAGGCCGGCCAGCGTTTCCATATCGAAGCAGGCATCAAGCCTCATTTCGGACCCGGCACATGAGCATCGGATCGCTGTTCACCGCCACTCCGTTCTCGCCCCGTATCGCGGCTGCCGTCTACGCCGGCCTGCTGCTGATGCTGGGCGCAGCCACGGTGCTGCCGGTCAGGAGCCTGCTTGACCAGCGCACTGAGCTGGAGGCGCTCACCGATACGCTTCGGCTGCTCGATGCGCATAGCATGGCGGTTGGCCGCGAGGACAGAGGCGGCGGAGCCGTGGCCGGATCGGCGTTTCTCGAAGGTCCCACCGTGACGGTCGCCGGCGCGGCGCTGCTGCAGCGTCTGAACGAGGTCGTGGGCCGCCATGGCGGCAGCGTGTCGTCCTCGCAGATCGACGTTCAAGGCCCGCGCGCCAGTGATCGTCAGGTCAGCGTCGGCGCGAGCTTCGAGGCTGACCAGACCGCCTTGCAGCCGATCCTCTACGAGCTGGAGGCCGGCATGCCGTGCCTGTTCATCGACGAGCTGGCTGTCGATGGCGGCGCCCCTGCAGCCATGTCGAACGGAAGGCTGCGCATCACGATCATGGTGTCCGGACAATGGCAGAGCCCGCAATGAACGCTCCGATGAAACTCTGCGCCGCCTTGTCCATCAGCGTTCTCATCGCGACCTCGCGCGACATGTCCGCCGAGGCTGCCGGCCCAGATCTTGCGCTCACGGCCGCGAACGAGCGCGCGCCGGCGGTGGCGCAAGACAGGCCGCTCACATCGAACGGGCAGGCGCGAACGGGCAACCCGCTCTGGGGCATTCCGCTCGATCAGCTATCCGCGACGCGCGACCGGCCGATCTTCTCGCCGTCGCGGCGTCCTCCGCCGGAAGAGGCGCCGACGCCGCCTGTTGCTGCCGCGCCGGACATTCAGGAGCCGAGCCGGCCGGAGCGGCCGGCGCTCTCGCTGGTCGGCACCGTGGTCAACGGCGAGCGCGGGCTTGCCATCTTTCTCGAGTCCGGCAGCAATACGCCTCTGCGCGTCCGAACCGGTGCGGACTATCAGGGTTGGACGTTGCGCCATGTCGAGGCGCGATCGGCCACCCTGCAAAAGGGCGGGGAGCTCATCGTGCTCTATTTCGCGCAGCAGACGCCGGGGCAGTCGATCATCCCGGTTGCGACGACCATCGCCGACATGCCCTCGACACCGACTGCGCCGCCATTGGCGCAATCAGGCGCGCCGTTTCTGTCGCCGGAATCGAGACTGCTCCGCATGCATCAGCGGCAAAGGTCGGGACGCCGCCACTTGTGAGAGGTAAGAAAGCCGCCGCGAGGAAATTCGTTCAGCGCTTGCACAATCCGCTGGTCAGGACCCACCCCTTGTCGGTGAGCGCCGCGGAGACGATGTCGAAATACAGCCGCTTGTCGGGATCGTCCTCGGAGACGAACGAGACCTGGCACAGGAAACGGCCGCTTCCGTCGCCCTTGTCGCAGCTCGCCTCGACGATCTTCAGCCCCTTGTCGTGGCGCACGCCGGACGCCGGCGCTTCCTGCTCGTAGGCCTTCTGAATGGTCTCGACGGTCGGCGTGCCGCAGGCGACGCCGGCCACATTGCACGCCCATGCGAGAGCAACAGCAAGCAGCATTCTCAGGCCTCCTTGGCGTGGTCGAAAGATCTACGGGGATCGTCGCGGTGAATCCTGCCGACTCATCAGATCCCGTCGGAAGCGAACTAAGCGGGGTGGTTGTCGTTTTTGTGTCGCCGTACGTGCGGCCTGCGCACAGCATGATTGTTTGTCAGCCTGATTAGATCGATTCTTGAAGAGCGGCTTTGCGGGTCTCACAAAGCGAAAGAAACGGTCACAAAGGAGACACCCCCCATCCGTAGCCACGAAGCGGGAGGGTGCGAGGGCCTCATCGCCGATCATGGGTGAGGCTTCGCGCAAGCGGCATCCGATGAACTGCATCGCGCCGCAACGATCTTTGTCTCGAGCCGAATGGGGATCAGGGATGTCAGTCGGGTGTCCACGCAAACCAACGAGAAAACCAACAATCAGAACATCGCTCTCCGCAGCCGCGCTGTTGGCAGGTCTCGCAATGACCGCGACCATGGCGAGCGCCCATGATCTGGCGGAGCCCACCGTGTTCAGGAGCTCGCGCGGCGTCCTCGATCTCCTGATGATCGCCAAGGCGAAGCCGATCTCGACGATCAGCTATGCTCCGCCGAGCGGCTCGCCGATGAATCCGACCGGCTGGGTCTACGAGATCTGCCGCAGGCCCGCATGGGGCAACACTTGTCCGGCTCATTCCGCAGTAGCGGACTATGGCGGCGTGCGCCTGGCGCTCCAGAAGGGCGACACGCTCAAGATCAAGCTGGTGAACCAGCTGCCGCAGCTCGATCCGGCCAAGGTGAACCACAACACCGACCCCGGCCAGGCCAACCTGTTTCGCAATCCGACCAATCTGCACACGCACGGGCTGATCGTCGAGCCGCGCGCGCCGACGCTCAATGATCCGACCTTCGGCGACTACGTCTTCGTGCAGATCTTCAACTCGGCCAACGGCATGCCGGTGCCGCAGACGACCCATCAGCACGGCTCCAACAAGATGGACTCAGCGGAGTTCCGCATCAACATTCCGCGCAATCATCCGTCCGGACAGTTCTGGTTTCACCCGCACATCCACGGCATCTCGCTGAACCAAGTGTCTCAGGGGCTGGCGGGCATCATCTCGGTCGGCGAGGTCTCCGACTACGCGCATGGCGACGCCAGGGATACGCCGTTTCCGGACGCCAGCGTGCGCCACCTGATCTTGAAGGATCTCCAGGTCGCGCCCGGTGGTCCGGTGCAGTTCGACAGCGGCCCGGTCAACGTCCAGCCGGGCGAGGTGATCAACCAGCAGGATCCTGGCTTCTGCGCGCAGTTTCCGGCGGACAGTTCGGAGGTGCGCGAGGGTTCGTGCCCCGGCGTCGACACCTCGGCCGATGGCGGCACCAATTTCAGCGGCGGCAAATGGTACTTCACGGTCAACGGGCGGACATTCCCGAAGATCAAGGTGACCGACCCGGACGGTGAGGTCTGGCGTCTGACCAACGCGTCGGGCAGCCTGTCCTACAATCTTCAGCTCACGGATGACGAGACGCAGAAGCCGATGATCATGCAGCTGATCTCGGTGGACGGCGTCAGCGTGAACCTGCCGCAGGATACGACGATGGACACCATGGTCCATCTCGGCGGCGCGCGTTTCCGCGTGGTGCCGTGTCCGCCGCTGCCGACGTCGCGTTTCCATTCCAAGCCGGTCTGTGTCACCCAGATGGTGATGATGCCGAGCTCGCGCACGGAGGTGTTCGTCACCTACCGCGATCCGAACACGGGCGCGATCGCGAGTCCCGGACGCGTGGCCTCCGCGACGTTCAAGATGGCCGGGCTGACGATGGGCAGCGGCGATCAGTGGCCGGCGGTCGATCTCGCCAAGGTGCGCTTCCACCAGCACGGCTCGCGCAACCACATCGCCTACGGCCTGGACATCAGGGGCGATGCGCTGGCGACGATGCAACCGTCCGGCATTCTCGATGCGAAGGTGCCTTATGCCAGTGCCGCGCCGCTGCGCAACGGATGCCAGCCCTTGCCGCCCGGTCATCGCCGGCGGATCTTCTTCGGGCTGGCTGATCTGAACGACGATGGCACCTTCGGCCTCGGCTACGAGGAGGTCGACCAGAACGGCAACCCGGTGCCCGGCACCCAGCTCCCGGTGAGCCAGTTCGATCCGTCGCAGAACATCGTCTGTCTGCCGCTGGCGGCAGGGCAGCGCCCCGTGCACGAGACCTGGGAGCTGGTGCAGCTCTCGACCGAGAACCACAACTTCCACATTCACCAGACGCGGTTCCGGACGGTCAACAGCAAGGCGGGCGAGAACACGCCGCTGGCGGTGTCGTTCAACAAGAACATCGGCGGCGGCATGCTGCAGGACAACGTCCCGTTGGGAGTCGCGACCCCCAACGTGCCGGAGGTGATGGACGCTCAGAACGGCGTCTGTACCATCGAGCAGTGGCGCAGCGGGCAATGCACGTCGAAGCCGGTGGTCGTGGACATCCCGTTCTCGCAGGTCGGCGAGTTCGTCTATCACTGCCACATCCTCGAACATGAGGACGGAGGCATGATGGCGAAGATCAAGGTTGTGCCGTCGCCCTATAACGGATCGCCGTGGGAGGCGATGAACCAGATGCCGTGGTAGGCGCAGCCGCGCCGACCTCGACTGAGGATGTCGGCGTCGCGATCGCGGCGCCGACAACGCGATGGAGAAGGGCGCTCGCGCTTGAGCAGTTCGGTCGGCGTGGCAACGGGACCGTGCGGTCAAAGCACAACCGCCAACATCGTAATTTCGCAGCCGCTCCGGCAAATCGCCAACATCGACGCGGCAATTCGCCGCAATCAAACCACTTAATTCATTCGCACTGACAATCAGTCCGGTTTGCAGAAAGTCGCTTGGGTGCGGTTGACGGAAGCCGAACGGAATGACGAGGCTGGCGGACGATCACGCCAGTGTCGTTTCCGTCGCGAAGCTTGAGGACATGATCGTCCGCAAGACGTCGCTGCCGGCTCGCGAGGGAGGATCGTGACATGACAACAAATACGAGGTGGGCGTGATGAGCGGCTGGCTGAAATGGACGGCGCCCGCCGCCGCGATCGTGTCGATGGCCTCGCCGGGCTACGCCATGCAGTACATGAGCGTCGAAGAGGCGCAGAAGGCTGCATTTCCCGGCGCGAGCTTCACCGAGGTGCAGGCCGGCCGGGTCTGGAAGGCGAGCAATGGCGGCTATTTCTATTACGATCATGTCGTCGGAAAACATCTGCTGATCGACTACTCGGTTGCGATCGGCCCGGACGGGCGCGTCCGCAAGGTCGAAATCCTGAACTACCGCGAATCCTATGGCGGCGAGGTGCATGATGCGAGCTGGCTTGCGCAGTTCGTCGGCAAGAGCAGCCAGAACGAGATTCGTATCAATTCCGACATCCGCAACATATCCGGCGCGACGCTGTCCTCGACCCACGTGACCGAGGGTGTGAAGAAGGTGCTGACCTATCATGCCAGCCACTTCCGCTAGCCTGCGGCGCGCGCGGCCGCTGCTCGGGACCTATGTCGAGATCCACGTCGATGACGCGCGCCCGCACGGAGCGGAGCAGGCGGTCGAAGCCGCGTTCGCGGCCGTCGCCGAGGTGCATCGGCTGATGAGCGTCTACGATCCCGAGAGCGACGTCTCGCGTTTGAACCGCGAGGCATGCCGTCGCGCGGTCGAGGTGCATCCCTGGACCACCAAGGTGCTGCAGGCGGCGGTCGATATGGCGCGTCTGTCCGATGGCGCCTTCGATATCGGCGTGTCCAGCCGGGCGCGACAGCCTATTGTCGAGAAGGAGGACTCCGCGATCGAACTGCTCGCCGGTGATCGCGTCCGCTTCCACCGTGCTGAATACAAGATCGACCTCGGCGGAATCGCAAAAGGTTTTGCCGTCGACTGCGCAATCGCTGCGCTGCGGACATACGACATCGCCGCAGCCATGGTGAACGCAGGCGGTGACCTCGCCGCGTTCGGCCCGCGTGCCCGGGTGGTCGATATACGCGATCCGCGCTCACCTTGCGGCATCGTCTGCCAATTGGAATTGCGCGACAAGGCCATGGCTTCCTCGGCGCGCCGCTTCGATCCGTTCCGATCTGTCGAGACGACGGATACCGCGGTGGTGAATCCGGCAACGGGGCGGCCGGCTCAGAATATCCATGGCGCAACGGTCTGCGCGCCAACCTGCATGGTGGCCGACGCGCTGACCAAGATCGTCATGATCTCGGGCGAAGCCGCTGCCGGGCAGCTCAGCCGGTTCGGCGCGAGCGCCATGCTCGTCGCGGCGAACGGCGACATCCTCACGACCCCCGATTGGCAAGGAGATCTGCAGCATGCGGCTTAAGGGTGCGTTTCGCTTCGCTCTCTATACGATTTTCGGTCTCCTGTTTGCCAGCGGAGCGCTGTGGATCTACGCCGATCAGATGAAGACCCGCTCGGAGGCGGACAGCGAGGCCTGGCAACAGGCTTCCGCCATGCTCCTGAGTGCGCATGGCGGCACTGCGATGATCACGCTGATGCTGCTGGGGGCGCTCGGTCCGATGCACGTCCAGCGCGCCTGGCGCGCCAGCAGGAACAGGGCGACGGGGGTGCTCAGCATCGCGCTGTACGGCCTGCTGATCGCAACCGCGTTCGGGCTTTACTACGTCGGCTCGGAAGCACTGCGTCCCTGGATCAGCACCGTCCACATCGCCTTCGGGCTCGGCGTTCCCGTCGTGCTCACGGCCCATATCGTCGTCGGCCGCTCCAGTGTGGCAGCCGTGAGGCCGCCTCTGCCGACACAGCACGCGGTCGCCGCCACTCTGGTGCCCGCCGAGACGCCGGCCGACGCCGAGCTGTTGCCTCTGATGAGCAAGGTCAGCTGACGTCATACGTCATTCGCTATGCGAGCGCCGTCGAACAGCGGGCGCGCTGTTCGTGATCTCCAACTGCCCGTGGGTCAACAACCCCTGCAACGGCTTCGATCCGACTCCCGTACGGGTCGAGATCAGGGAGGCGGCTGCGGCTGAGAGGTTCTGATTCTGCCTGCGGGCCAATCTGATCGGTGGTTACATCAGATCCCGGGGTGACGTTTGTGCCAGTCGGTGACGCGCTGAAACGCATCGCCTGCGCGCACCAGGCTGGCCTCGTCGAAATGACGGCCGACGAACTGGAATCCGACCGGACCGCCATTCGCAGCAAAGCCCCCCGGCAAGGTTACGGTCGGACTTCCCGTCATGTCGAACGGGCATGTGAAACGAAGCAGGCCACCGATCAGCGAAGCATCCTCGCCGAGGGTCGCCATCTTGGTGAGGCTCGGCGCAGCAAAGGCCTGCGCCGGAACCGCCAGGAGATCGACGGTCTCGAACAACATGCGGACTGCGCCGCGAAACGCTTCGCGCCGAAGCACGATCTTCTGATAGTCCATGCCGGATTGCTGCCGGCCGAGCTCCAAGAGACCCGCGAGCCCGGGACCGTACTCGTCCTTGCGCGCAGGATAGGTGTCCTCGTGCGCGACCGCGGCCTCGATGCCGCAAAGCGGGAACCAGTCGTCGATCACCGCCTTGGGATCGGGGAAACTGATCTCCTTGATCTCAGCACCGAGATCGGCTGCCACCCGCAGAGCTTCGGCCAGCACCCCGGATGCGTCGTTGTCGGTGCCTTCGCTGGTCCAGCGCCTGTCGATCCCAATCGTCAAACCCCGGAGGTCGCCAGAGAGATTAGCAAGATAGTCAGGGACGGGCAGCGGAACCGAGGTCGTATCCTTAGGATCCGCCCCTGCAATCACACCGAGCATGGCACCGCAATCGGCTGCGTTCCGTGCCATCGGACCAATATGATCGAGCGTCGCTGCGAGCTCGAATGCGCCGTAACGGCTGACACGCCCCCAGGTCGGCTTGAGCCCGGTGACCCCGTTGGCCGCAGACGGGAAACGGATCGAGCCGCCGGTATCTGTGCCGAGCGAGCCGAAGCAGAGGCCGGCCGCGGTGGCGGCTCCGGACCCGCTCGACGATGCGCCGGGCCAGAGATCGGCATTCCACGGATTCTTCGGCGGATCGATCTTCGGATGATGATCGGCGTACGCGCCTTCGGTCTGCTGCAGCTTGCCGAGGATGACGGCGCCGGCATCCTTGAGCCGGGCGACCACCGTGGCGTCCTCAGAGGGACGAAAGTCACGATGAATGGTCATGCCATGCGCCGCCGGCGCGCCCTTGGCCCAGCAGAGATCCTTCACCGCCACCGGCACGCCGTGCAGTGGCCCCCTGATCTTGCCGGAAGCAATCTCTTTTTCAGCTGCCGCCGCTTCCGCGAGCGCGGAGTCGGGCATCACATGGGCAAAGCTCTTGAGCCTGCCGTCGAGCTGCTCGATCCGCCCGAGCATGGCCTCGGTCACCTCGACCGGCGACAACTCCTTGGCCTGGATTTTTCGTCCGATATCGACGAGGCCGAGATAGTGGACATCTGTTGCTGCCATCGTTCGTCATCCTCTCTGGCGATATGACTCATGCTCCGCACTCGGACCTGCGCTGCCGGTCTGGCGACGCGGACGTGTCTCGATCGACAGATCTTGGGCGGCAAACGAAAAAAGCCACCCGTACCTCCCGAATGAGGCAACGAATGGCTCACATGCCGCGTCTATGATTTATCGTCGAGGGTCCGTCTTCGAACGAAGCACTCGGTGCAAAGAGCTGGACGACGTCGGCCAGTTCAGCGCACGCCACGTTCGACAGATACCCTTCGAAGAAGGTAGTTAACTCCCCATCGCATTGTCAACGACGGAGTGCAATCCAGGAGGCGCCGCCGCCGTGCCGAAGTTTCCGTCAGAACCGGCTCAGCGGCAATTCCAGGTCGTGCCCTCGGTGCAAATCGACTTCCCGGATGACGAGACGATGCGGATCAGTCACGAAGCCATGTACCAGGCGCGTTTTGTTCAGAGCCGACGATCGCTGAAGCGCGAGACGTCCTGATCGGCGGCGCGTCGGTTCAGCGCCTCCACCATGTCCTGTAGTAGAAATACAGCAGACCGCCGGCGATCGCGGCGCCGCCGGGAATGATCGCGACGGAGAGCAGCACGGCCGCCAGGATCACCAGCGCCGTGACGTACCATGGCGGCCGCTGCTTCGTGGGCGTGGTCGACGGATTTGCCGAACCGGCCGCCTGCGGCTCGTTCGCGCGTGTCGCGCCCCAGACCGGTGGCGGCACGATCGGCGGGCGCGACGGGCCGGGCGCGTTGGCGCGCGCCTGCGCGGCCTGCTTCTTCTCCTCCTGCCGCGCCAGCGCGACCAGCACGGGGTCCGGCGCCGGCGGCGGCCGCATCGCGGGAGTCCATTGCCGGCCGGGTGGAATCTGACCCGCGGCCGCGGCCTTGCGGAAGGCGCTGCGCGTCAGGCGCCGCGCCGAGCGCGCGGGCGCGTAGCGTGCGGCGAGTTGCTGCGCACGCGCGAGCAGCGGGCCGCCGCGCTCCGGGTCTACCATGACGGCGAAGTGCCCGAAGCCGAGCAGCGAGCGGATCACATCCTTGCCGGGGCCGAACTGCTTGCCGGCGGGCCCATGGCGCTCGACCTGCTGCAGCACCGCGCGGAAGCGGCGCATCAGGTCGCGCGGCACGGCGACGGCTTCGTTGACGGTGAGGCCGGTCACCTCCTGGCGCGCCGACCGCCGCATCACGCGCGTCTTGTCCGGATGCACCTTGAAGCCTTCGGCCTCGACGATGCCATGGATGGCCTTGAGCAGAGTGCCGATCTTCTTCACCGCCTCGCCCGAGCCGGAGAAGGTCATGTCGTCGGCATAGCGGCTGTAGACGAAGCCGAGCGTGCGCGCGAGGCCTGCGAGGCGCCGGTCGAGCTTGCGGCAGATCAGGTTGGTGATCGCCGGACTCGTCGGCGCGCCCTGCGGCAGCAGCCGCGGACCGTCGGCGATGAAGTGACGCTCGCCGTCGAGCGTGACCTCGTCGACCATCGGCTCGGTGCACAACAGCGCAAGCGGAATCGCGACGGACTCGGCATAGCCGAGCGCCTCGAACAGGCCCTTGACGCGGACATAGGTCAGCGTCGGAAAGAAATCCTTGAGATCGAGATTGATCACCACGTCGCGGCCGACATGGTTGCGCGCATTTGTCAGGATCGAGCGCTCCGGCGCGAAGCCGTGCGCGGCCTCGTGCAGCGGCACTCGGCCCAGGATGTTGTCGAGCACCCAATATTGCGCGCGCTTGAGGCGCGGCATCGGCGCCGAGATCAGCCGCTCGCCGCCGCTCTTCTTCGGGATCGTGAAGCGCTGATAGTGATTGACCGACGCCACCTTCCTGTTGAAGGCGAGGAAGCGCAACTCGGCGAGCGCAATGCCCATCGCATCGGCCAGCGCCTTGGCGTCCGCAAGTGGGGGCAGGCCATCACGCAAGGGCGTGGCATTCATTCGGTTATGAAGTCCGGGCGAAACATCCTCGCCGAGATAGAGCACGTCGCGCTTGCGCCGCTCGTACCAGGCAAACGCCCGCGTCTGCCGCGCCTCGGCATGGCGACGCCTGGTCTCCTGCCGCCGCGCCATCGCCTCGGCCTTGCGGCGCTTGTGCATTTCCTTCAATGCGCGCACGGGATCGCCGAGCGCGGCGTTCTGACGCTGCAATTCGGCGAGTTCGCGAATGGCCTCCGCACGGTTGCGGACGGCCTCCGCAGCCGGCGCGGGCGCTGCTTCGCCATCGGGCCAGAAGCCGAGCCGGATCATCTCTTCGAGAATGACCTCGTCCTTCGAGGATTCCCGGATGCGGTCGTAGAGCTCCTGGCGCGTGAGCTTGCCCGGCGAAACGGTGTCGGTCACGCGGCCGGCCCTCCGGTCAGGAGGGGCGCTGCAGAGCGATCAAGAGAGATCGGAAGGAGCGCAGGCCGGTTTGCCTTCGTCTTCTCCAAGAACTGGATCGATCCACTCGAAGCCGGGGCGCCCACCCATCCGCAATTGGGTTCAAAGAACCCATTCTGCGATTGCGGATGGGTGGGCAGCCCCGGCCCAGTGAAGATCGGGCCAGT
>NZ_JBNPUZ010000027.1:0-63815 GCF_051168435.1 Bradyrhizobium sp. HKCCYLR20261 | reverse complement strand
GGAGCCCCCCCCTCCCCAACCCTCCCCCACAAGGGGGGAGGGAGCCCCAAGAGTGGTGATCCGCGGACGGACAAGTCCGCGATGAGCAAGGGCACGCCGGCTGGACTCGCGGAGTCGAGAGCTGAGGCGGCGAAGAGCGCGCGGATCGATCGGGACAAGTATCAGACGCTGCGGACGCTGCCCGAGCTGAATGCCTGGTTGGCACGCGCGCATGATTTCGGCCGGATCACCGTCGAGGTCAAAGCGAGCTCGATCGATCCCATGCAGGCGAACCTGTGCGGCCTTTCGCTGGCGCTGGTGCCGGGCGAGGCCTGCTACATCCCGCTGGCGCATCGCCAGTCCGGCGACGGCGGCGGCCTGTTCGACGCCGGGCTGGCGCCGGACCAGATCAAGGCGAGCGACGCACTGGCCGCGCTGAAGCCGGTGCTGGAATCCGCGGGGCTCTTGAAGATCGGCTACAACATCAAGTTCACCGCCGTACTGCTGGCGCAGCATGGCATCACGCTGCAGAACGTCGACGACATCCTGCTGATGAGCTACGCGCTCGATGCCGGGCGCGGCTCGCACAAGCTGGACTCGCTGGCCGAGCACGTGCTGTCCCATGCCCTGCTCAGCGAAGGCGAGCTGATCGGCAGCGGCAAGAACAAGCTGACCTTCGAGCAGGTCGCGATCGAGCGCGCTACAGCGCATGCGGCCGAAGCCGCCGACGTCATCCATCGCGTCTGGCGCGTGTTGAAGCCACGGCTCGTCGCCGAGCGCATGACCGCGGTCTACGAGACCTTGGAACGGCCGCTGGTCTCGGTGCTCGCGCGCATGGAGCGGCGCGGCATCTCGATCGACCGCCAGGTGCTGTCGCGTCTGTCGGGTGATTTCGCCCAGACGGCGGCACGCGTCGAGGCCGAGCTGCAGGAGCTCGCCGGCGAGCCGATCAATGTCGGCAGCCCCAAGCAGATCGGCGACATCCTGTTCGGCAAGATGGGCCTGTCGGGCGGCACCAAGACCAAGACCGGGGCGTGGTCGACCTCGGCCTCGATCCTCGACGACCTCGCTGAACAGGGCAACGATTTCGCGCGAAAAATCCTGGAATGGCGCCAGGTCTCCAAGCTCAAATCGACCTACACCGACGCGCTGCCGACCTATGTCAATCCGCAAACGCACCGCGTGCACACCACCTACGCGCTGGCGGCGACCACCACGGGCCGGCTGTCGTCGAACGAGCCCAACCTGCAGAACATCCCGGTGCGCACCGAGGATGGCCGCAAGATCCGCCGCGCCTTCATCGCGACGCCCGGACACAAGCTCGTCTCCGCCGACTATTCGCAGATCGAGCTGCGGCTGCTGGCGGAGATCGCCGACATCCCGGTGCTGAAGCAGGCGTTCAAGGACGGGCTCGACATTCACGCGATGACGGCGTCGGAAATGTTCGGTGTGCCGATCAAGGACATGCCGAGCGAGGTGCGCCGCCGTGCCAAGGCGATCAATTTCGGCATCATCTACGGCATCTCGGCATTCGGCCTCGCCAATCAGCTCGGCATCCCGCGCGAGGAGGCGTCGGCCTACATCAAGCGCTATTTCGAGCGCTTCCCCGGCATCCGCGCCTATATGGACGAGACCCGCGAGTTCTGCCGCAGGAACGGCTATGTCGTCACGCTGTTCGGCCGCAAGTGCCACTATCCGGAGATCAAGGCGTCCAACGCCTCGGTGCGCGCCTTCAACGAGCGCGCCGCGATCAACGCGCGGCTGCAGGGCACGGCGGCCGACATCATCCGCCGCGCCATGACGCGGGTCGAGGACGCGCTGGCCGCGAAGAAGCTGTCGGCTCAGATGCTGCTGCAGGTGCACGACGAACTGATCTTCGAGGTCCCGGAGGACGAGGTCGCCGCGACCTTGCCTGTGGTGCAGCACGTTATGCAGGACGCCCCCTTCCCCGCCGTCCTGCTGTCGGTGCCGCTGCACGTCGACGCGCGGGCGGCTGACAATTGGGACGAGGCGCATTGAGCTGATCGCCCTACTCCTTCCGACGTTGTTGACATTTGGTCGAGGCCCGATCGCATCGCCAACCACTTCCGTCGTCCCGGCCTCGAGCCGGGACCCATACCCCCAGGGAGCGGTTCGAGGCACGCTGGTTATTGGCCTTCTGCCCAACACGACCGCCGCGGAGTATGGGTCCCGGATCGGCGCCGTTCCGCGCTGATGCGCGTCACGGCTTGTCCGGGACGACGGCTGGGTGCAGGCGCATTCACTGCTCAAACAGCTAAGGACATGAAGGGCAGGGCTTCGCTGTCTCGCGGCACATCATGCCCGAGGCTTGCGATCGGTCGGCCCTCGCAAATAGTGCAAAGGGCGCAGGGAAGGCCGGACCTCGACTGAGGCCCGTGGCCCGCCTGCTCAAAAAATGCAGGCGGCAGGTACCACAGGTTCAGCCGGACAGACCCGGCCCTCCCTGCGCGATGGGTTTAACGGCTGCTCCGAGCTCTCCCCGGGGACCAGGCTTTCTTGCCCCCGTCGCCCTCGCGACACGTCATGTCACTGATCATGTCACAACGGACTTAGCGCCAGCATCGGGGCGCCAGGACCACACGGCTTGACCGTCCGCGAGCTGTCCATCGTCCAGCGCATCAGCACCCGACAGACCCGCGGCCACCGCTCCCCGCCTCAACGTATCGTGACGACGCGTACGCCCCTCTGCATGAGGACGGGATGCGCGGAGTAGAGCATGATTTCTGAAAAATAGCAATCGAAATTTTCGAGGGATGACGGATGGCGTCGCCTCGTGCGGGCACGGCCCACCGATCGAGGGCCGCGCGGCCCGCGGCCGCTTTACCTGTCGTTAGGCACGATGGCATCGTCGCCTGATCATCCGGACCGGTGGTAACGCGGCATGCAGCCGTGTTCGGCCAGACTTCGAGGGGCACCGCGCGCGAGCGATCACGTGGGCCGCCCATTCATGCCACGATCATGCCGATGCCGCCGAACACCTCATCCCCGCACAGCTCCATGACCGCGATCGCATCCGCAGCTCACCTCGCGACGCGCGACCGGCGCGCGATCCTGATCGCGCTGGCCGCGCTTGCGCTCTACAACGGCGCCTATCTCGTCAGCTGGGCACTGTCGTCGCCCCAGCCGCCGTTCGGCGACTTCTTCGGACTGTGGTCGTTCGGCAAATACGCGGCACTCGCAGGCGCTGGCATCTACGATCCCATCGCGCTCGCCAACTACCAGCAGACGCTCGATCCCACGCTCGGCGACGGCGGCTTCCCCTATCCCTATCCGCCGACCTTCCTGCTGGTGATGATCCCGCTCGGCCTGCTGGCATTGCCCGTCGCCTATGTCTGCTGGATTTCGATCACGTTCGCGCTCTATGGCCTCGCAACGCTGGGCCGTGACTGGCGCTCGCTGGGCGGCCTCGCGCTGCTCGCGGCGCCGACGAGCTTGATCAACGCGATCACCGGCCAGAACGGCTTTTTGTCGGCGGCGCTGATGATCGGCGGCTTGCGGCTGCTCGCGAGCCATCCCGTCGTCGCAGGCGGCCTGCTCGGCCTGCTCGCCTACAAGCCGCAATTCGTGCTGCTGATGCCGGTCGTGCTGCTGGCCTCGCGCAATTGGAGCGCCATCCTGTCTGCGATCATCACGACGATGATCGTCGTGATCGTCACCAGCGCTGCGCTCGATCCCTGGATCTGGCTGCAATGGATCGCGAGATTTCCGGACTACCAGGCGCAGCTCGGGGCCAACCAGGCCAGCCTCGATCACATGATGCCGACGGTCATCGCCGGCCTGCACGCGCTCGGCGCGCCGCCGACCGTTGGCCTCATGATCCAGCTGATGCTGTCCTGCTCAATCGTCGCGCTGGTGTGGAAGGCCTGCCGCCGCGGCATGACGGATCAGGCGATCGCGCTGGTCGCGGTCGGCAGCATCGTCGTCACGCCCTATGCGATGATCTACGACATGCCGATGGTGGCTGCCGGGATCGCGATCCATTGGAAGGCGCGGAGCGAGGCTGGCGCGCCGATCGCTCCGCTGGAGATCGGCCTCGTGATTGCGCTGGGCGCCTGCCTGCTCGCGATGATCACACACAGCCTGCCGCTCGTGGCCGCATTGGTGCTGGTGTTGCTGGTGCTGAGCATCGCCGGTGTGTTCGACCGCGCGGGCCGCCAGGTGCCCGAACTCAACGTCGCGCCGCCCGCAGCCGGCTGATTGCTCTCGGTGCAATTGATCGGATGACGGTGAGCGATCGGCTGCGCTAAGCATCGACCGGCAATCCTCGTCGTCGGGCCGCTCATGCCGCACACCTCATCCCTGCTTGCCTTCGCGCTGGTCTCGTTCGGCATGGTGCTGACACCCGGGCCGAACATGATCTACTTGATTTCACGCTCGATCACGCAGGGCCACACGGCCGGGCTGGTCTCGCTCGGCGGCGTCGCCGTCGGATTCGTGGCCTACATGCTGGCTGCGGCGTTCGGCATCACCGCGCTGCTGTTCGCCGTGCCCTTCGCCTATGACGCGCTGCGCCTCGCGGGCGCCCTCTATCTGCTGTACTTGGCGTGGCAGGCGGTGAAGCCCGGCGGACGGTCGCCGTTCCAGGTGAGGAAGCTCGCGGTCGACAGCCCGCGCAGGCTGTTCCTGATGGGGCTCGTCACCAATCTGCTGAATCCGAAGATCGCGATGCTGTATCTGGCGCTGCTGCCGCAGTTCATCGATCCGGCCGCGGGCAGCGTGCTCACGCAGTCGGTGGTGCTCGGCGCGATCCAGATCGTGATCAGCGTCAGTGTCAACGCCGTCATCGCCATGGCCGCGGGATCGATCGCGCTGTTCCTGGCGGCACGGCCGACCTGGGCGCTGGTGCAGCGCTATCTGATGGGCACGGTGCTCGCCGGGCTCGCGGTGCGCATGGCGCTGGAGGCACGGCGGGGGTAGCGATTCTCGCCAGCGAACCAGCGACCCTTCCGGCTTGTGGGCCCCTCTCAACCCTCACCCTGAGGAGACCGCCCTAAGGGCGGTCGTCTCGAAGGGCGAGGCCACCGGCGGGGCCTCATGGTTCGAGACGCGCCGCGAGCGGCGGCCTTGCCTCGAATGACAGAATGGGCGCGTCGCTCCTCACCATGAGGGTTGGCTTCCGAGATCGGCGCCGCACGTTGGTCATCAGCCGCGTGTTCATGGAGAGGGTCTGGCAGCGAACGCCGCACCGCGCCTTTCGCTCAATCCAGCTTCGCCTCCATGCCGCGCTTGACGGCGGGGCGGGCCATCAGGGTGTCGTACCAGCGCTTGACGTGGGGGAAGTCGGCGAGGTCGACCTTGTGGCGGGGGTGGCGCCAGACCCAGCCGAGAATGGCGAAATCGGCGATCGAGAGCGGGCCTGCCACGAATTCGTGCTGCGCCAGACGGCGGTCGAGCACGCCGTAGAGCCTGATGGTCTCGGCCATGTAGCGCTTCAGGCCGTAGGCGCGGTCCTGCTCGTTCTCGAGCGCGATGAAATGGTGGACTTGGCCGGGCATCGGGCCGAAGCCGCCCATCTGCCACATCAGCCATTCATACACCGGGACGCGCTCGGCGAGGGACTTCGGCAGGAACTGGCCGGTCTTCTCGGCGAGATACAGCAGGATGGCGCCGGATTCGAACACGCTGACCGGCTTGCCCTCCGGGCCCTCGGGATCGACGATCGCCGGGATCTTGTTGTTCGGGCTGATGGCGAGGAAGGCCGGCGCCATCTGGGCGCCCTTGGTGATGTCGACCGGAATGACGCGATAGGGCAGGCCCATCTCCTCCAGCGCCACCGAGATCTTGCGGCCGTTGGGGGTGTTCCAGGTGTGCAGCTCGATCGTCATGGGGCGTCCTTCTGATGGTCCTTGCCGATGGTCCTTGCCGATTATCCTTGCGTGGGCGGCGGGCTTTCCATTAGCTCGAAACTGCACGAGCCTCCAAACGTACCGTTGTTGATGGGACATCCTGACGGCTGGCCTCAGCCGCCCGGGCCCGATAGATTGCGCCACCCGAGAATCCACTCAAGACAAGACCCTCAAGGGAAAACGCCGTGTCCAAATCCGCCTCCCGCGCCCGCCTCCTCGAGATCATCCGCAGGCGTTCGTTCGGCCGGGGCGAGGTCACGCTGGCGTCCGGCCGCAAGAGCGATTTCTATTTCAACCTGAAGCCGACGATGATGGACCCGGAGGGCGCGACTTTGCTCGCCGAGCTGACCTATGAGGCGCTGAAGGACGAAGGCTTCGACTATATCGGCGGGCTGGAGATGGGCGCGGTGCCGCTGGCCGGCGCGATCGCGCAGATCTCCTGGATCAAGGGCCATCCGATCGCCGCCTTCTTCGTCCGCAAGAAACCGAAGGAGCACGGCGCCAAGCTGGCGATCGAGGGCCTCACCCGGGACGAGACCCTGGCCGGCAAGCGCATCGTCGTGGTCGAGGACGTCACCACCACCGGCGGCTCGGCGATGAAGGCGGTCGAGACCCTGCGCGAGGCCGGCGCCGAGGTGTCGCTGGTTTTCACGATGGTCGACCGCGAAGAAGGCGCCGCCGAGGCGTTCGCCGCCGCCGGCCTGCCGTTCCGCGCGCTCTACAAGGCGCGCGAGTTCCTCTGAGACTGCACTCGCAAGGCGCATTTGATCGCCCGCGCACACCGCTCATTTACCAACGCCCGTTAAGGTTACCGCAAAGCTGATGGCGCCATGCCGTGGGCATGGTCGGCCTGTTCGCGCATGATCGGCGCGGATTTGCCGCGGCCGGACGGACATTGCGGTGAGAATGGAGCGGGCGTTGCGTAGCGTGTTGTCGTTTCGGCGGAGATCTCGCCGCGTGGCGGTCGCAACCACCATCGGCCTCGTCACGGCCGTCGCGCTGGCGCCGCCGATGGCATCGGCCCAGGGCCTGTTCGATTTCCTGTTCGGCGGTTTCAAGCCGCAGCCGCAGCGGCCGGCGCCGCAAGGCGGCTTGTTCTCAGATCCGTCCGGCAGCAATCCGCAAGGCCCGGCGCAGCCGCGCGTGTCGAGCGGATCGGGCGCGGCGTTCTGCGTGCGCACCTGCGATGGACGCTATTTCCCGCTGACCCGCGGCCTCGCCTCGCCGGCGCAGATGTGCCAGGCGTTCTGCCCGGCGAGCCCGACCAAGATCTACTACGGCTCCAACATCGACTATGCCACGGCGGCCAATGGCGAGCGCTATGCCGACAGCGAGACGGCGTTCGCCTATCGCCAGGCGCTGCGCGCCGACTGCACCTGCAATGGCCGCGATCCCGCCGGGCTCGCGCCGGTCGACCTGTCGCTGGATACGTCGCTGCGGCCCGGTGATGTCGTCGCGACCAGCGACGGGCTGGTCGCCTATTCCGGCACGCGCGGCAGCGGCGGCCAGCCGGCCGACTTCAAGCCGGTCGCGTCCTATCCCGGGTTGAACGCCGACACGCGGGCGCGGCTCGGCGAGCTGAAGGTCGCGCCGGTGCGCGCCGAGATGCTGGCCGCCGATGCCATGGCTGCGGTGCCGCCGCCGGAAACCCCGATCGAGAATGTCAGCGTCGCGCCGCCGATGAGCATCGCACCGAAGCAGCCGACGGGCCGCGCCAAGCGCGCGGATGTGAATTGAGGTCTCACTCCGTCATTGCGAGCCACCGGGTCCGCGCAAAGCGCGGCCCGATGACAGGCTCCGCGAAGCAATCCAGAGTCCCGCACACCACCCTGGATTGCTTCGCTGCGCTCGCAATGACGGAGAACTGGGCTAGCGTCCCACGATCACGCCGATGACGTTCGGCGCCTCGAGATATTTCTCCTCGATCGCCGCCCGCGCGGCGGCGCGGTTGTCGGGCGTCAGCAGGCCGCGCTTCTCGGCCAGGATCATCCAGCAGAAGCCCCACCAGTCGCTCAGCATGCCCTCGTCGTCGACCAGGTCGTAGCCCTGCTCGGCGGCGAAGATGCGCGCCCGCGCCTCGTCGAGACCGTCGAGGAAGGTGTGGTCGGTGGCGGAAAACAAATCGTCGGAAATGTCGTCGGTGGTGTAGCCCCAGACCGACATGCAGACCGCGTTGAACTCGCGGTCGATCTGGTCGTCATCGACGGCGCGGCGCCGCGCGGTCTTGTGCAGCCGCGAAAGCGTGCGCGCGAAATCGGCAATGCGGGTGAGGGCCAGGGGATCGAAGGCGACGGTGGACATGGTGTCCTCGCGAGATGCTCTGATGCCGGATGTGGGCGGATCGAATCGCCATAGGGATAACGATCGCTTGCTAAATTGTTCTTAATTTGTTCTGACGGGAAAAGAAAGCCAATTTTCGTCGTCCCGGCCCCCGAGCCGGGACCCATAGCCACCGAAGCCAATTGGTTGGCACGGACCGATGAGCGCACGGGCCGCATGGACGGTCTATATCCTTGCCTGCGCCCATCACGGCACGCTGTACATCGGTGTGACCAATGATGTCAGGAAGCGCCTCGAGGACCACCGCGCCGGGCGCGGCTCAAAGTTCGTCAGCAGGTACAGGGTCTTTCGCCTCGTCCACGTCGAACGTTTTCCAACTCCGCTAGAGGCCATTGCCCGCGAAAAGCAGCTGAAGAATTGGCATCGCGACTGGAAGGTTGAGCTGATCGAAAAGGATAATCCCGATTGGAGTGACCTCTCGGGCCTCATCTTCGGCCGGTGAGTCTGGATCCCGGCTTTCGCCGGGATGACGAGGAGGAAACTTCGTCGATCCTCTTCTCGCACCTGCAGGAAGTTAAAGCGTTCCAACCGCGGAACTCCGGCCTGAACCTTGCATCTTTTTCCATCACCTTGCTGTGCGGACCAGCCTTTCCCCGGGTTTCGGACCGCGCGCAACCATCGTATGCTTTTACCGGTTCCTCGTAGCATCACAGGTTTCAAGGTGACAGATCAGCCGTCCCAGCGCAGCTTCGTTAGCACCGGCCAGCCCGTCGACGAATTGGCCGTCGCCGAGATCAAGAGCGACATCCTCGCGAAGCTTCGGCTCGCGATCGGCAAGGAGGCGAGCCAGGCGACGCAGCAGGACTGGTATCACGCCGCAGCGCTCACCTTGCGCGACCGCATCGTGCATCGCTGGCTGACGGCGGACAAGGAGAGCTACGACGCCGGGCGCAAGCGGGTCTATTATCTCAGCCTCGAATTCCTGATCGGTCGTCTGTTCACCGACGCGCTCAACAATATGGGCCTGATGAAGGTGTTCGAGACCGCGCTCGGCGATCTCGGCGTCGGCCTGCAGGACCTGCGCAAATGCGAGCCGGATGCCGCGCTCGGCAATGGTGGCCTGGGGCGGCTGGCGGCGTGCTTCATGGAGAGCATGTCGACCCTGCAGATCCCGGCGATCGGCTACGGCATCCGCTATGATTTCGGCCTGTTCCGCCAGGTCATCGTCGACGGCTGGCAGCACGAATATCCCGATGTCTGGCTGTCGTTCGGCAACCCCTGGGAATTCCAGCGGCCCGAGGTGGTCTATCACGTCCATTTCGGCGGCGGCGTCGAGCATGTCGACGACAAGGGCCGCGACCGCGCGATCTGGCATCCCGGCGAGACCGTTCAGGCGGTCGCCTATGACACGCCGATCGTCGGCTGGCGCGGCCAGCATGTGAATGCGCTGCGGCTGTGGTCGGCGCGCTCGCCCGATCCGCTGAAGCTCGACGTGTTCAACTCCGGCGACTATCTCGGCGCATCGGCGGAAGAAGCGCGCGCGGAGGCGATCTGCAAATTCCTGTATCCGAATGACGAGAGCCCGGCCGGGCGCGAGCTGCGGCTGCGCCAGGAATATTTCTTCGTCTCGGCCTCGCTGCAGGATCTCATCAAGCGCCATCTCGGCTCCGACGGCCAGTTGCGGAGTCTCGCGCAAAAGGCCGCCGTGCAGCTCAACGACACGCATCCCTCGCTCGCGGTCGCCGAGCTGATGCGGATTCTCGTCGACCTGCACAATTTCCGCTGGGACGAGGCCTGGAAGATCACGGTCGCGACGCTGTCCTACACCAACCACACGCTGCTGCCCGAAGCGCTCGAGACCTGGCCGGTCGAATTGTTCGAACGGCTGCTGCCGCGGCATCTCGAGATCATCTACCGCATCAATGCGCAGCATCTCGCGCTCGCCGAGCAGCGCGCGCCCGGCGACATCGACTATCGCGCCTCGGTGTCCTTGATCGACGAGAAGAGCGGCCGCCGCGTGCGCATGGGCCAGCTCGCCTTCGTCGGCTCGCATCGCATCAATGGCGTTTCGGCGATGCATTCGGACCTGATGAAGGAGACCGTGTTCCACGATCTCAACCATCTCTATTCCGGCCGCATCACCAACAAGACCAACGGCATCACCTTCCGCCGCTGGCTGACGCTCGCCAATCCGAAGCTGACGGGCCTGCTGCGCGAGGCCTGCGGCGACGCCATCGTCGACGATCCGACGCTTCTCTCGAGCCTCGAGAGCTACGTCGCCGATTCCGGCTTCCACGACAAGTTCCGCGCGGTGAAGCACCACAACAAGGTGCAGCTCGCGCGTCTTATCTCCGAGCGCATGAACGTCCGGCTCGATCCGGGCGCGCTGTTCGACGTGCAGATCAAGCGCATCCACGAATACAAGCGGCAGCTCCTCAACATCCTCGAGGCGGTGGCGCTGTATCTCGACATCAAGGACGATCCGCAACGCGATTGGGTGCCGCGGGTCAAGATCTTCGCCGGCAAGGCGGCGGCGAGCTACCGCTATGCCAAGCTGATCATCAAGCTGATCAACGACGTCGCCGATGTCGTCAACAGCGACCCGGCGATCGCCGGCAAGCTCAAGGTCGTGTTCATGGCCGACTACAATGTCAGCCTGGCGGAAACGATCATTCCCGCGGCCGATCTCTCCGAGCAGATCTCGACCGCCGGCATGGAGGCGTCCGGCACCGGCAACATGAAGCTGGCGCTGAACGGCGCGATCACCATCGGCACGCTCGACGGCGCCAATATCGAGATCCGCGACAATGTCGGCGCCGACAACATCGCGATCTTCGGCATGGAGGCGCCCGACGTCATGATCCGGCGCCAGCAGGGGCTGGATGCCACTGACGTGATCCGGCGTTCGCCGCGGCTCGGTCGCGCCATCGATGCGATCGCGTCGGGCCTGTTCTCGCCCGGCGAGCCCGGCCGGTTCGAGCCGATCGCGCATGCGCTGCGCCATCTCGATCACTACATGGTGTCGGCGGATTTCGACTCCTATTACGAGGCGCAGCGCGGCGTCGACGCGCGCTGGCAGACCACGCCGGCCTGGACCCGCGCCTCGATCCTCAACGTCGCGCGCATGGCGTGGTTCTCGTCCGACCGCACCATCCGCGAATATGCCGACGACATCTGGAACGTGCCGGTCGGGCCAGCGGCCGCGCTGCCGCACGCGCAGCGGGCGTGACACTGCTGCTCAATGACCTGTGAGGTCATTGAGTCCGCCTGCGATTGCTTTTCACCTGACGGCCATCATACGATGGCCGCCAGGAGGAACGCATGACCGAGACAACAGCGCATCTGTTCGACGAGGCTACCCGCGTCACCGCCGGCGACAGCCGCTGGCAGGGCCGCACCAGCCCGGACTACTGGGCCTTCGTCGGTCCGTTCGGCGGCGTCACCGCCGCGACCGTGCTGCGCGCGTTGATCGAGCATCCGCAAATCATGGGCGATCCGCTGGCCGTGACGGTGAACTATTGCGCGCCGATCGCGGAAGGTCCGTTCGATCTCGACGTGCGGCTGATCAAGGCCAACCGCTCGTCGCAGCATTGGTGCGTGGAGCTCAGCCAGGGCGACGCCGATTCGGCAACGCTGGCCACTGCTGTCTTTGCCGAGCGGCGGCCATCCTGGTCGCACCAGCCGGCCGTCAAACCCGACGCGCCCGCGTTCGATCAGGTCAAGCGCTATCCCGATGCCGGGATGTCCTGGACCAGACAATATGATTTCCGCTTCGTGGAAGGCCGCCCCGACTTCGGCAGTCGCTCCGACGAACCGCGCAGCGCCTATTCGCAGCTGTGGATCTCCGATCGCAAGCCGCGCAAGCTCGACTGCCTGTCGCTGCTGTCGATGTCGGACGCGTTCTTCGGCCGCGCCTTCCATGTCCGCGGCGAGCTGATCCCGTTCGGCACGGTGTCGCTGACGACCTACTTCCATGTCAGCCGCGAGGAGCTCGCGGCCGAGGACATCACGCATGTGCTGGCGACCGCCGACGCCAAGGTGTTCAACCGCAGCTATCAGGACCAGCATGGCGAGCTGTGGTCGCCGTCCGGCCGGCTGCTCGCGACCACGACGCAGATCGCCTATTTCAAGGCGTGAAGCGAGCGACGCGGCTTACATCTTCTTCTGCAGGCCCATCGACTTCATGAGGTTGTCGAGCGTCTTCTGCGATTGCGGCGAGGCCCCTTTGCGCACCTCCCGGTAGACATCCGAGTCGGTCATCGATGACTTGCGGTCGTCGTCACCGTCAGCAGCGTCGGGATCAGGCGTCGGCGTCGCAGAGGTGTGGCCCGGGTCGGTTTCGGTCGTCGAGGACGTCGCAGGTCCGGATTTCTGGACGATCGTCGCCGAATTGCCGCCGCTGCTCTGCTCGATCTTCGTATAGCCCGGACGCGTCTCGACCTTCTTGTCGGTGGCCGGCGCGCCGCTCTGGGTCACGGTCGCCGCGTTGCTGCCGTTCGTGATCGATGTCGTCTCGGCCTGCGCCGACAGGCTGGTGAGCCCGGCCAGAGCAGCGGTGAGCAGCAGCGCCTTATGCGGGATCAGCTTCATCTGTCCGTCTCCTTGGCGGTGATGCGACCGGGCGAGGCCTCGCCCGATCGCCGTTGTGTTGCAGGTCAGGCCGAGCGGCGGCCCTTACCATTGATGGACCTTGACGCGGTTGGCGTTGCCGACCTGCATGGCGCCGGCGCTGTTGTCACGGCCGCGCTGATCGAGGCGGGTCGCGTTGCCGTTGCCGAGCTGCGTCGAGTTCGAGCTGTTGTTCATGCCGGTCTGGCGGGCGCTGGCGGTGTTGCCGTTGCCGGCCTGCATCTGGCCGTTCATGTTGTACTGGCAGTTCTGAGTGACGCTGTCGCTCAGGCCGTTGCCGATCTGGGTCTTGGCATGCACGCAGGCGGTGATGCCGCCGGCATAGGCCGGGGCGGAAACCAGCGCCAGCGCGGCACCGGCGATCAGAAGAAGCTTGCTCATCGGGCTGTTTCCTTCGGTTTTATGTTGGCGGCGGTGGTCAGCGGACAGGACGCGTGGCGAGGGGGCGGCACGCGTCCTTCCGCTCCGCCTGGCCGATCAACGGCGGCGCTGCCACACACCCGCGTAGTTGCCGTCGCCGTTCTGGCCGATGCCGGCGTTGTTGTTACGGCCGATCTGATGCACGCCGGCGCCGTTGCCGTTACCGTACTGGATGATCTGGCTGTCGTTGTTGCGGCCCTTCTGGAAGGTCTCGGCGCCGTTGCCGTTGCCGTTCTGCACGATCGAGGACGAGTTGCCGGCATAGGCGCCCGAGGAAGCGAGCGTCAGGACGGCGGCGGAGGCGATGAGGATGGAGCGGAGCATGGTCGTTATCCCTGTTGATCATTCGAACTGCGTCATTGCCGTTCGATGATGGGAGGATAGGCGACCGCAACGTCCGCTTCCGTGCGGGAGGTCACACTGGTGATTGGAGGCGTCGACGCATGACCAGTTTGCCCCACCGGCGCGTCATGCTCAGCTGTCGTCCCGGCCTCGAGCCGGGACCCATATACACCGCTGCCGGCTTGGCGAAGGCTGGAGCCAACTGCGCACGTCGCCACACCGTCCTGTGGTTATGGGTCCCGGCTTTCGCCGGGACGACGGCGGTGGGTGAGGTGCTGACTCGACCACCTCACAGGGCGGCCCGTCTTCAGCGAGACGCGCGGGTGACCACGTAGTCAGAGAGCGAATAGAGCTATGAGCGAGATCAGAATCCGAAGCGGATGCCCGCGTTGACGCCGACGCTGCGGGTGCCGCGGTCGGCGACGACGCCGTCGGCGGAGACGGTGAGGCGCGTATTGGCCGCGAGATCGTAGCCGATGCCGCCGGCGATCCGGACATAGGTGTCGTCGAACGGGCGTACCGGCGTGAACACCGGCACGCCCGGCGCCAGCGTGAACGTCGTCTGCACCACCCGCGTGGTGCTGATGAGGTTCTTTTCGACGGTCACGTCGAGGTAGCCTGTGGTCTTCGGGCCGAACGCCGCAACGCCCGGCTCGAAGCGGACACCACCGCTGACGACCGACGACCGCAACGACTGGCTGCCGACCGTCTGCGTCAGGAAGGGGTCGCCGTTTTCGGCATAATCGCTGACATGGCTCTGCGAGTAGGTGTAGCCGCCGAGCGGCCCGACCTTCACCATGCCGAGATCGAACAGATAGGCCGCCTTGATCGCGGCGACCGCGCTCTGCCCGTTGGTCTTCGGCGTGATCGGCGCGGCAAAGCCGGTGCGCGAGATGTTGTAGCCGTTCCAGCCATAGGCGGCCATGGCGTGAACGAACCACGAGCGGGTGTCGTAGGCCAGGAAGCCGCCGAAATGGTACGAGTCCAGATCTGTGGAGCCGAGCCCCTGCTTGAAGCTGGCGGCGGTCCGGGTGTAGCCGGCCGTCGGTCCCATCGCGAGCTCGGGCGTCAGATAGAACTTCGCGCCCGCCAGCACGCCGCCGGAATCATAGCTGTAGCCGGTCGAGCCGAACGCATCGGCGTGGTCGCCGTGGTGATAATTGCCCTGGACGAATAACGCGACCTTGCACGGCGGCGCGACCGCCGCCGGCACGGCCTTGGTGATCAGCGGCGCCCTGGCCGGCGGCGGCTGATCGATGCACGCCTGGCCCCGTCCGGTGCCGAGCTGCGACAGCAGGTCCCGCGAGAAATCCTGCGCACTGAGCTGGGCCATGGTGGGAAGTGCCGCGGCCGTTTCCGGCGCGAACAGGAGATTCGCCGCCACGCGCTGCAGATAGCCGGTGCCTAGCGCCGTGATGGGAGAGGCCGCCAGCTGGATGGCGAACGCCGACGCATTGTTGCCGGTCTGCGCGATGGCGGCGTTGTTGGTCGGGCCGACCTGGATGATGAAGGCGTGGCTGAAGTCGCCGAACTGGGTGATGTTGGCGGTGTTGGTGCCGTCGACCTGGATGATGGCGGTGCGGTTGTAGAAGCCGTTCTGCGTAACGGTGGCCAGCGGGTTCGGCGCCAGCTGGACGATGCCCGCGATGTTCTGCCCGGGCGGGAGCGCCTGGTTGAGGACGATCGGCCCGTTCAGCGGCAGGAAGCCGTTGCCGTTGGTATCGATGAAACCGACCTGCGCAGCGGCCGGCGCTGCCAGCAGCACGGCGGCTGTCCCGATCACGGAGACCAGCGAAGCCTGCTTCGTCGTCATGGACACCCCGCCCCATCCTGCCTTGAGCATCACGCCCGATGCGCACGTCACGAGGCCGCGAAGTCCAGCTCCACGACGCTCACGGCGACGTGTATCTTAACCGAATGCGCGCCCGCGGCCGTTGCAACAAGGTGACACGGACTGAAATCTTTCGCGGGGCGCGCGGGACTCAAGGATGGGGCTGTCCCCGCTGTCGCCCGGCGGGCGGTGCGTCCCCTCTCCCGCGTGCGGGGGAGGGTTAGGGAGGGGGCCGCTCCAACAGCGGTGCAAATGGCGCCCCCTCTCCAACTCTCCCCCGCACGCGGGGGAGAGGGCAAGGCGGTGGGCGCGGTGGCTTGATTGCCTGAACGAGGAATCGACTGTGGCCGATAGAACGGGCTGAAGGCTGGCCCCGCTGTCACCACGCGGTCGGTACGTCCCCTCTCCCGCTTGCGGGGGAGGGTTAGGGAGGGGGCCCACTCCGGCGGCGGTGCGCGTGGCGCCCCCTCTCCAACTCTCCCCCGCACGCGGGGGAGAGGGCGCAGCGAATGCGCGGAAACTTGGCCAATTCAGAATTGCAGATTTGTCCGGATGGCGCGTCGGACTGGATGGGTCTCACGCAACGAGCTGGGCAACTCTTGCGGACGGTCGACGAGGGGAGCACGTCGGATAGAGCGAGATCAGGACAGCGAACCGGAAGCGGGTGTCAGGCCCCCGCTTCCGTCCGCTCCAACTCACCGATCAACGGCGGCGCTGCCACACGCCGGCGTAGTTGCCGTCGCCGTTCTGGCCGATGCCGGCGTTGTTGTTGCGGCCGATCTGATGCACGCCGGCGCCGTTGCCGTTGCCGTACTGGATGATCTGGCTGTCGTTGTTGCGGCCCTTCTGGAAGGTCTCGGCACCGTTGCCATTGCCGTTCTGCACGATCGAGGACGAGTTGCCGGCATAGGCGCCCGACGAGGCGAGCGTCAGGACAGCGGCGGAGGCGATGAGGATGGAGCGGAGCATGGTGGGTATCCCTTCTGATCATTCGATCCCGGCGTCATTGCCGTTCGATGATTGGAGGATAGGCGGCACCAACGCCGGCTTCCGTGCGGGAGGTCACACTGGTGATCGCGCGCCTTTCACGCGCAAGCGCAGTCGGCTGCGTCACACCCCGGCGTCGTCCCGGCCTTGAGCCGGGACCCACAAACACGATTCCAAGTTTGACGAAGGCTGGAGCGCCCAGCCTGCCTCACCACGCCGTCCTGTGGTTCTGGGTCCCGGCGTTCGCCGGGACGACGGCTGTGGGTGGGGCGCGACCTCGGGCCTTTCGGGCAAAGCCATCTGCTCTAGCGCCGCCATAGTGACCTATTAAATGCAAAATCGGGCCAGCCGCGAGCCGCGGCTGACCCGACGAGCGTTGGCGAACTTACTCGGCCGCGAGCTTCACGTCCGGCGCGGCGGCGCGGACGTCGGCGTCGACCTGGGCTTCGAACTTGGCGAAGTTTTTCTGGAACATGCCGACCAGAGCGCGGGCGGTCTTGTCGAACTCGGCCTTGTCCTTCCAGGTGTTGACGGGATCGAGGATCTCGCTCGGCACGCCCGGCAAGGCGGTCGGCACCGCGAAGCCGAAATATTTGTCGGTGCGGAATTCGACATTACGGAGCGAGCCGTCGAGCGCCGCGGTCAGCAGGGCGCGCGTCACCTTGATCGGCATGCGCGAGCCCGTGCCGTACTTGCCGCCGGTCCAGCCGGTGTTGACCAGCCAGCAGTCGACATTGTGGTCGGCGATCAGTTGCCGCAGCATGTTGCCATACACCGACGGATCGAGCGGCAGGAACGGCGAGCCGAAACAGGTCGAGAACTCCGGCTGCGGCTCGTTGCCGAGGCCGCGCTCGGTGCCGGCGACCTTGGCGGTGTAGCCGGACAGGAAGTGATACATCGCCTGCGCCGGCGACAGTTTTGCGATCGGCGGCAGCACGCCGAATGCGTCGGCGGCGAGCATCACGACGTTCTTCGGATGCGGGGCGCGGCCGGTGCGCGAGGCGTTAGGGATGTAGTCGAGCGGATAGGCCGAGCGGGTATTCTCGGTCTTGGAGCCGTCGTCGAAATCCGGGACGCGGCTGTCCTCGTCGAGCACGACGTTCTCCAGCACGGCGCCGAAGCGGGTCGACGCGGCGAAGATCTGCGGCTCGGCTTCCTGCGACAGCTTGATGCACTTGGCGTAGCAGCCGCCCTCGAAGTTGAACACGCCGGACGGACCCCAGCCATGCTCGTCATCGCCGATCAGGGTGCGGTTCGGATCGGCCGACAGCGTCGTCTTGCCGGTGCCGGACAGGCCGAAGAAGATCGCGGTGTCGCCGTTCGGGCCGACATTGGCCGAGCAGTGCATCGGCATCACGCCGCGCTCGGGCAGATAGTAGTTGAGCGTCGTGAACACGCTCTTCTTCATCTCGCCGGCATAATAAGACCCGCCGATCAGGACGATCTTGCGGGCGAAATCGATGGCCACGACGTTCTGCGAGCGCACGCCGTGACGTTTCGGGTCGGCACGGAAGCTCGGCATGTCGATGATCGTGAGCTCCGGCACGAAGGTGTCGAGCTCGATTGTCTCCGGGCGGATCAGCAGCGTGCGGATGAACAGCGAGTGCCACGCGAGCTCGGTGAAGACGCGCGTCTTGATGCGGAATGCCGGATCGGCGCCGCCATACAGGTCCTGCGCGAACAGGCTCTTGCCTTCGGCGTGCTTGAGGAAGTCCTGATACAGCGTCTCGAACTGCTCGGCCGTGATCGCCTGGTTGCCGGCCCACCACATCTTCTCGGTCGATGCGTCGCGGACCGTGAACTTGTCCTTCGGGCTGCGACCGGTGAACTCGCCCGTATCCGCGCACAGCGCCCCATCAGCCGACAGCACCGCCTCGCCCGCCGCCAGCGAATACTGATAGAGCTGGGGCGCGCCGAGATTCCAATGCACCTGCTTGAGGTTCTTTAAGCCGAACTTGTCGGCACCGAAGGCGCCGTTGCGAATACCCGTCTCTTGCACGAAGAACCCTCCTGAGAGCCCGCATCACTCGCGCGCGAAATGCGTGGCGCGTTGCGCGGTGACCGTTACCGTTTACATCGCCTTACCAAGCGCGGTCGCCGACCTAATACTGATCAACGCTGGTCTTGCCAAGACGATCCGGCCGAATTGGTTATCGCTGCGAGCTGATGCACGTCGCTCATTTTTCGTCGTGCGGTGCTCATTCAGTTGGCAATCATCACGGCTGCCCAGGATGCTGCAATGCAACAGATATATCAGCGCGTTTCGGTTTCGCCGAGCAACACGAACGGCGCCCAAACCGAAGGATCCGCGCCGCCGGACGAAGATGGATCGTCCAGCAGCGCGAGCATCGCCTGGCGCAGCGCTTCGCTGCGACCCATTGTCGGGTGCTCCGTGAGGCGGTGGAACGTGTCGGTCATCAGCCGTGTCGCGGCCGCCGAATCGACCGCCCAATGCGTGACCAGCAGCGCCCGCGCGCCGGCATAGAAGAACGCCCGCGCGAGACCCGATAGCGCCTCGGCGCCGGGCTTGTCGCCCGCAATCGTGTTGCAGGCCGACAGCACGACGAAATCGGCATTGAGCTTCAGCTGCGCGACCTCGCTCGCCGTCAGCAGCCCGTCATCGAGCACTGACGGAGCGGACGGCAGGCTGAGCGCCAGCGACGGCTCGGCGATGCCCTTGACGTCGCCGGCGACGAGACCATGCGTGGCGAAATAGACGATGCGGAAATCCGACAGCTGCGCCCGCTTCACGGTCGTCTCGCTGGCATCGCTGCCGAGATGAAGATCGGCCGCGGCCACGCCCAGATCGGTCGCCACCGCCTTGAGCTCGTCGGCCGTGTCGGGAAGCTGCGGCAAGGCGCGCGCGAGCTGAGCGCGGTCGACGCCGGCGCCGCGCCAGAACTCCGTATAGGCCAACGTCGCGATGCTGCGCGCGGCCTGCTTGTCGACCGCCCGCGGCGGCGCGCCGGCGCGACCAGGATCGAACACCGGATCGCCGAAGCCGATCATGGGCCGGCTGCCGCGCCGCGTCTGCGCCGCGCCCCGCAGCGCCTTCAGGCTGCCGATCGACGGCAGCACGGCAACGGCCTGACGCCGCAACAGCCAGGCCGCATCGCGGTAGCCGGCCGCGCGATCCGGAATAGCTTGCGCCGGCGGCTCGGTGACCAGGAGGTGGAACGGCAACGCCGTCAGTGCGCCTGACGGCACGATCAGCAGGCTGCGCTTGCCCTTGATCTCGGCGTCGATCGGCCCCAGCAGCGTCTGGTAGAGCTCGTGGGCCGTGACGAGGTCGAACCGGTCGGACGTCGCGGCCGTGGGAGCGAGGCCGCGGCGAAAGCGCATGACGTCCCGCGCCAGCGTATCCGAATCACGCGATATCGGCTTCCACGCGAAGCTGTCGCGGGTGACCGCCAGCACGAAGGCCGTGCGCTCGGCGAGGCCGAATGCGACCAGCGCCTCGTCCTCGGCCAGCAGCGACTGGATGTCGCCGAGCCGAAGCGGGAGCGGATTCGCGAGCGCCGCAAAGTCAGGAAACTCCCGCGCCAGCGTCGCGCGCACGCCGGTGCGCTCAGCGGTGACAGCTGCCAGCCGCGCCTTGTCGCGGGTCTCGGCGGCGCGATCGCGCTGCGCGGCGGGACGCGATACCGCGGCGATGATGGCCTTGTCGAGCGTCTCGGTTTCAGCCGTGAGATCCTGATCCTTGCGCACCAGTTCGGCCAGCCGATCATTGCCGGCCGCGAGCCTGACCGCGAGCTTGTCGACGGCGGCCGCCGCCTGGGACTGGGCGCCGCGCTGGATCACGTCGATGGCCTCGTCAAACGCCCTCGGCTGCGGCAGCAGGCCGTCGCGCCCGGCCGCAAACAGCACGGGCAGCGCGACCTTCGGCTGCGCCTGCCCGCGCTGAACGAGGCGCTCGACCAGCGGCAGCGCATCGGAGTGACGTCCCGCGGACAGATAGAGACCGGCGAGATTGTTCAAGGCGGTGATCGCATCGGGATGATCGGGCCCCAGCGCGCGTTCGCGGATCGCGAGCGCGCGGACGAACAACGGCTCCGCCTCGTCGGCGCGCTGCTGGCGCTGCTTCAGGTCGGCGAGGTTGTTCAGCGAGCGCGCGACATCGGGATGATCGGGGCCGAGCAGCTTTTCGCGGATGGCGAGGGATTGCCGGATCAGCGGCTCAGCCTCGCGGTCGCGGCCATCGCTCTTGGTGAGCTGGCCGAGATTGTTGAGCAGCGTCGCGACCGGGGCGCTGTCATTGCCCGCGGCCTTGCGATAGATCGCCAGCGCCCGCTTGAACAGCGGCTCGGCATCGCCATGGCGGTCCTGGCGTTCGTACAGCGTGGCGAGATTGTTCAGCGCCTGGCCGACATCGGGATGGCCGGGGCCGAGCGCCTTCTCGCGGATGGCGAGCGCGCGCACGAACAACGGCTCGGCCTCGGCATAGCGCTGCTGGCGTTGATAGAGCGCGGCGAGATTGTTGAGCGCCGGCGCGATCTCGACGCTGTCGAGCCCCAGCGCCATCTCGTACAGCGCCACCGCGCGCTTGTAGACCGGCTCCGCCTCGGCATCGCGACCGAGCGAGGCCAGCGCCTGGCCGAGATTGGTCAGGGCGGCCGCGAGTTCGCGCTTGTTCGACGTCGCCTCGAGTCGCGTCACCATCGCCTGCGCCAACGGCAACGCCTCGCGGTATTTGCCGGCGCGGCTGAGCGCGATGATCCGGCCGCTCTCGGCGGCAAGATCGGTCTTCTGGGCGAGAGCTGGCGGGGCGGACGCGCTTGCGAGCAGCACCGCTCCGACCGCGATCGCCACGCGTTTGCAGCCTCTCATGCCGGACCTCCGCCCATCACGGAGACTTAGTCGCGGCGCCACGCGTCTGCGTTCGACGCAAAGGGGAGATGCCCAGGAAAGAGGAGCATACGATCACCGCCAATATCGGTGTCGGCTGTTCTAACCGACGCCGCCACCGCGGCGCTGCGCTCCCTCTCCCCGTTCTTACGGGGAGAGGGCTGGGGTGAGGGGCAACCGCACGGGAGGTCTCGGTGAAAGGGTTTGGCGGGGTCACGCAGCTGGAGTGGGTATGATGGACAAAGGCTCTTCGGTAGATATCAACGGCATTGCGAAATACAGTCTGAGCGCGATCGCTATTTAGAATCCCCGTGTGGCTGCCCCTCACCCCAACCCTCTCCCCGTGAAGAACGGGGAGAGGGAGCGCACCGCTTGCGAGGCGCGCAGATGCGATTCGACCAATGCACGCTCGAACTAATGATCAGCCTTCGAACGAACGATCAGTCCTTCCAAGCAACTATCAGTCCTTCGCCCGCGCCTCATCAGCAAGCCGCACCAGCATCTTGCGCAATCCTCCGGGCGTGGTGACGCGCTCGGGAAAATCGAGCCGTAGCGTCCGGCCGTCGGCCATCAGATCCAATCCGTCAGGATCGCAGCCGCTGCAGCGCCACTCCGCGGGCTCGGCGCCGAGCAGCTTCGTCGCATACAGGCCGAGCGCGTCGCGATGGTCCTCGTTCATGTGCTCGATGGCGCCCTGCTCCGCGGCGAGCAGCTCAGCCGCATCGGAGACATCCGTGAGAAACTGCTCCGGCTTGAGATCGACGATACGGCCGAAACCCGCGACGAGGTGCGTGCCGGAAAGACGAATGAGGAAGAACGAGAAGTCGGCAAAATCGGCATAGTCGCTCGCCGACGGATGCGCATTGAGATACCGACGGCGCAGGCTTTCCCTGTTCTCATCAGTTGCCTGCTCGGCCTTGCCCGACAGCATGATCCGGGCACCTTCGAGCGGATCACCGGGCGCGCGCTCATCGAGCATCAGCGACACGCGCGAATCTGCTAGTATGTTCTTCGTATGCACCGCCAATCGCGAGATCAGGATGACCGGCGCACCATCGGCGGCGGTGGCGACGTTCACGAGGGAGCAATACGGATCGCCGGAGCCCGTCATCAGGGTCGCGAGCGCGCCTTGGCGGCTTCGTCGCAGCAGGGACCGGGTCACGCGGTTAGGGTTAAAGCTCTCGGACATCGTCTTTCCCTCGTCCATCCGGTTGCAATGAAGGCCTTTTTTCGGCTAAACGGGCCACAAACTTGGGCATGGCACAAGACTTTGCCATGGTATTTGTGGAACTCGGTCACACTTCAGCCCAGCTTGCATTGCTCGTTGACCATGTTCGAAGCCCAAATACGCGGCCCTTATCTCGATTCTCGAAGTCTCGGCGTAACCAGACTCTGAAAGCAGGCTCATGCCCACAATCGCCTTGGTCGATGACGACCGCAACATTCTGACATCCGTCTCGATCGCGCTCGAGGCCGAAGGCTATCGCATCATGACCTATACCGATGGTGCATCGGCGCTGGACGGTTTCCGGACCAGCCAGCCGGACCTGGCCATCCTCGACATCAAGATGCCGCGCATGGACGGCATGGAGACGCTGCGGCGCCTGCGGCAGAAGTCCGACCTGCCGGTGATCTTCCTCACCTCCAAGGACGAGGAGATCGACGAGCTGTTCGGCCTGAAGATGGGCGCCGACGACTTCATCCGCAAACCGTTCTCGCAGCGCCTGCTGGTCGAGCGCGTCAAGGCCGTGCTGCGCCGCTCGCAGCCGAAGGATCCGACGGCGCTGCCGAAGGAGAACGACGCCAAGGCGCTGGATCGCGGCCTGCTGCGCATGGATCCGGAGCGGCACACCTGCACCTGGAAGAACGAGCCGGTCACGCTCACCGTCACCGAATTCCTGATCCTGCAGGCGCTGGCGCAGCGTCCGGGCGTGGTCAAGAGCCGCAACGCGCTGATGGACGCGGCCTATGACGACCAGGTCTATGTCGACGACCGCACCATCGACAGCCACATCAAGCGGCTGCGCAAGAAGTTCAAGATGGTCGACGAGGAGTTCGAGATGATCGAGACCCTGTACGGCGTCGGCTATCGCTTCAAGGAAACCTGAGGCATTGCTGGGAGCGACGTCATGCGAAATTGCGCGCTGACGTCGCGATCTTGATTGGGTAGATTACGACGCCTGCGCGCATATTGAGCGCAGTTGCCGGAACGGGGCCATTGTTGCGGCGAATTGGTGCGGCGAGTTGAGGTCTCACGGGAGACCGCCGCACGACCCTTGCGAAATCCGGAATCGGAGCACTCCCATTGCTCGATCGAACGCAGCTTGACCCAGCGTTGAACTCCCCGGACGAGGTGGTCGAGGAGACGCCGCAGGTCTCCGGCTGGCAGCGTCCGGTCAGCTGGCTGCGCCGCGCCGGCCAGTTCCTGTTCGCGCTGTCGTTCTCGAGCCTGACGAGGCGGATCGTCTCGCTGAACATCGCCGGCCTGCTCGCGCTGGTTGCCAGCATCCTCTATCTCTCGCAGTTCCGCGCCGGCCTGATCGATGCGCGCGCGCAGAGCCTGCTGGTGCAGGCGGAAATCATCGCCGGCGCCATCGCCGCCTCGGCGACGGTGCAGACCAACACCATTACCATCGATCCCGAGCGCCTGCTCGATCTCAAGCCCGGCGAGAGCTATGGCGCACCGGACGAATACTCACCGCTCGATTTCCCGATCAATCCCGAGCGCGTGGCGCCGGTGCTGCGGACGCTGATCTCGCCGACCAAGACGCGGGCGCGGATCTACGATCCCAATGGCGGCCTTCTGCTCGACAGCCGCAATCTCGAGAACGTGCTGCGCTTCGACCTGCCGCCGCCGTCGAGCGAGAAGCCCGGCTTCGTCGAGCGCGCGCTGATCTCGGTGCGCACCTGGCTCAATCGCGGCGACCTGCCGCTGTACCGCGAATACGGCCCGGAGAACGGCAACGGCTATGAGGAAGTCTCGGACGCGCTGAAGGGCCAGAAGCGCAGCATGGTCCGCGTCAACTCGCGTGGCGAGGTGATCGTCTCGGTCGCGGTGTCGGTGCAGCGCTCGCGGACCATCCACGGCGCGCTGATGCTGTCGACGCAGGGCGACGACATCGACCAGATGGTCACCGCCGAGCGTCTGGCCATTCTGAAGGTCGGCGGCGTCGCCTCGGCGGTCATGATCGTGCTCTCGCTGCTGCTGGCCAGCACCATCGCAGGCCCCGTCCGACGGCTGGCCGACAGCGCCGAGCGCGTCCGCCGCCGCATCAAGACCCGCGTCGAGATCCCCGATTTCACCCGCCGCCGTGACGAGATCGGCCATCTCTCCGGCGCGCTGCGCGACATGACGGACGCGCTATACGCCCGCATCGAGGCGATCGAGATGTTCGCCGCCGACGTCGCCCACGAGCTCAAGAACCCCCTGACCTCGCTGCGCTCCGCGGTCGAGACGCTGCCGCTGGCGCGCAACGACAACAGCCGCGCCCGCCTGCTCGCGGTGATCGAACACGACGTCAAGCGGCTCGACCGCCTGATCTCGGACATTTCCGATGCCAGCCGGCTGGATGCCGAGTTGCAGCGGCAGGACATGACCCTGGTCGACCTGCGCCGGCTCTTGAACACGCTGACCTCGGTCGCCAACGAGACCAAGAAGAACGGCACCGACGTCGCCGTCGAGGTGCGGTTCGAGGGCCGCGGGGTCAACGACACCTTCTCGGTGCCGGGCCATGATTCGCGGCTCGGCCAGGTGATCTCCAACCTGCTGTCGAACGCGCAGTCATTCTCGGCGGCCGGCGGCAAGGTGCGCATCACCTGCCGGCGGGTGCGCTCCGAGATCGAGATCACGGTCGACGACGACGGTCCGGGCATTCGCGAGGACGCCCTGCAGCGCATCTTCGAGCGCTTCTACACCGACCGGCCGCATCAGGGCTTCGGCCAGAACTCGGGCTTGGGCCTGTCGATCTCCAAGCAGATCATCGACGCCCATGGCGGACGGATCTGGGCGGAGAATCGGCCCGGCCCGGTCGATGCCGACGGCAATCCGACGTCCGCCGGCGCGCGCTTCATCGTCCGGCTGCCGGCGTCGTGACCGCCGAATCGGCCAGCATCCATGCGTCGGCCGTCCAAGTGGGGGAACTCGCGATCCTGATTCGGGGTCCGTCCGGCTCGGGCAAATCGCGTCTCGTCTTCGATCTGATTCTCGCCGGCCGCGCCGGACAGCTGCCTCGCGCGACCCTGGTCGGCGACGACCGTGTTCATCTCGCCACACGCGGCGGAGAAATATGGGTGAGCCCTGCCCCCGCTTTGGCCGGCCTGATCGAGGTCCGCGGGCTCGGAATCCGGGGGTGCGACCATGTGTCGGAGGCAAAACTGGGGCTCGTCGTCGACCTCATGGCCGGGGATGCCGCCCGTCTGCCGAACGCCGAAGCGCTCCGTGTCACACTCAACGGTATCGAATTGCCGCGAGTCCCCGTGGGCCCGGGGTTCGCCCCCTTCCCAATGGTTGCAGCAGCACTGATTACCACTAATACTTCATGTTCCGGTAATCTTTCGGCCGATTGTGTGGAGCAAATTGGTAACCATATCAGCCCCACTATCGCCACCGATTAGACCGCCGCTAGCTCTCCTGCCGTATGCCAGAATCCGGGAGCCTCGCGAATATGCCCTCTTGCGCGAGGGCTCCGGATGGTCAAAGTGGCGCGTTCGTGCGGTGCACCCAAGGCGCCCGCGAGGAGTATCCGATGATTGGCCTGGTACTGGTGACCCATGGGCGCCTCGCCGACGAGTTCAGGGCGGCGCTCGAACACGTCATGGGTCCTCAAAAACAAATCGAAGCGGTTACGATTGGCGCCGACGATGATTCCGATCTCTGTCGCAGCGACATCATCGAAGCCGTGAACCGCGTGGACACTGGCGACGGCGTCGCCATCCTCACCGACATGTTCGGCGGCACGCCGTCGAACCTTGCGATCTCCTGCATGAGCCGGCCCAAGGTCGAGGTGCTTGCGGGCATCAACCTGCCCATGCTGGTCAAGCTCGCCAAGGTGCGCGAAGAGCGTTCGCTGCCCGACGCCATCGCGATGGCGCAGGAGGCGGGCCGCAAATACGTGACCATCGCCAGCCGGGTGCTTGCCGGCAAATGAGCGACGAGGACGCGCCGCAGGATAATATCGCCGGGCCGGCCGTGCCGGCCGACGCGATCTCGCGGGAGCTCCTGATCACCAACAAGCGCGGCCTGCACGCGCGGGCCTCGGCGAAGTTCGTGCAGATGGTCGAGAAGTTCCAGGCCGAGGTCTGGGTCACGCGCGGCGGCGAGACCGTCGGCGGCCGCTCGATCATGGGCCTGATGATGCTCGCGGCGGCGCCGGGGACGAAGATCCTGGTGTCCGCGACCGGCCCCGAGGCCGAAGCCGCGCTGCAGGCGATCACTGATCTGGTGAACGACAAGTTCCACGAAGAAGGCGTGTGAGCTTCTTTCACCTCTCCCCGCTTGCGGGGAGAGGTCGGATTGCGTCGTCAGATGCAATCCGGGTGAGGGGGGCTTTCCGCACGGTCGGTGGGCGTGGCGGCCCCTCACCCCAGCCCTCTCCCCGTAAAGAACGGGGAGAGGGAGCGCACCGTTTTCCGCTCAGCAGCTCGACCACCAATTTGGACGGCCTCCGGCCGCGCGGGGCTACTTCCCCGGCCCTTGAATATACACCTTCCAAACGATGGCAGGGCCGGCCTGGCCGTGGAAGAAGCGCTGGGTGGTCATGACCAGCGGCTCGGCCTTGGGCGCCTGCTTGAGCATCCACGCCTCGCATGCAGCGATGCGGTTGTCGGTGGTGTCGCAGATGCCGATGAAGCCTTCGCGCTTGAGGTCATCGAGCGTGCTCAGCCCTGAGCTCCAGGTCTCCTCGGCCGTATAGGGCACCGTGAACGGCCGCGGATGGTCGGGGCTGTAGAAGGTCATCGGCGTGTTCATCTCGGAGAAGCCGGCGACCAGCGGCCAGGGCGAGCCGAAGCGGGCGTGCCAGGCCTTGGTCAGTTCCCGCGCCAGCTCCGAGCGCGCGCCGTAACCGGTGGCGCCGTTCGGATTGGCGGCCATCTCGCGCCGGGCGATCCAGGGCGAGGCGATCAGGGTCAGCAGCGACAGCACCAGCCACACCGCGGCGAGCCGCGGCAGCGTGGTCAGGCGCAGCCGCAGCGCGGGGATCGCCACCAGCGCCAGCGGCACCAGGAAGAACAGCGAGATGCCCCAATCGGTCTTCATATAGATCGTGAAGGCGAGGCCGCCGAGCGGCGGTCCGACTGCGACGATCGCCTGCACCAGCCAGACATTCAGCGCCTGGCTGCGATTGACGCCGGGATTGGGTCCGCGCCGCCAATTGGCGAACGCGAACCGCGGCGGCCAGGCCAGCACCAGCGCCGCCAGCGCCACCGGCAGCGCCAGCAGCGCCAGATTGTGGCCGACATAGCCCAGCACCAGCGTGGCCGCCCGGCCGCGATCCGACAGCGAATAGACATCACCGGCATAGGTCAGCGCCACGAAATCGACCTGCCACAGCCAGATGAGATGCGGGATCATCGCGATGAGCATGGCGACGATCGCGACCCAGGGCGCAGGCGAGGCCAGGAAGCGCAGCCGCTCCGGATGCAGCAGCGCCGCCAGCCCGATGGCGCCGATCATGGTCAGCACCCAATATTTGGTCATCATCGCCGCCGCGCCGGCGAGGCCGAGCCACAGGCCGGACACGGCGCTGCGCTTCTCGAAGGCGTTGAGATAGGCCAGGACGACCAGCGGCAGGGTCAGGAGCTGCAGCAGATCGGCGTTGTATTTGAATCCCTTGAAATTGAAGATCGGATACAGCGCGACCATCACCAGCACGAAGAACGCCCGGCGGCGGTCAACCACCTTGAGGCTCGCCAGCCAGATGATGACGAGCCCGGCGCTGTTCACCGCCATGGCCAGCGCATAGGTCGCCCAGTCCTTGACCGGAAACACCGCGAACCACAGCCCGGCAATCCAGCCCGACAGCGGCGGATGCTTGCCGTAGCCGAACAGGAATCGGCTGCCCCAGGCATAGGCCTCGGCGACATCCATATGGACGTCCTGCGCCGCCTTGAGATTGGTCAGGATCGCCGTCCACAGCACCGCGTGGACCACGGCAAAGCCGATCACGACCCAGATCGAGGTTGCGGGCGCGGTGGCGCGCGCCACCAGCCAGGCGGCCAGCCGCTGCGGTCGGAAACGGCCGCGCATGCGCGCCGCGACAGGCGGGAGAGAGGTACTCGACATCCGCTCTCGGTAGCCTGTTTTAGGGCTGCGGGGAATCAGCTTGCCGTGAAGAAAGGCCCTGGAAATTCAGCAATATGGTTGCTGGTGAGGGGCCTGTGATGCTATTTGCGCGACCCATGACGACCGTCCCCATTCCCAACATCCGCAACTTCTCCATCGTCGCCCATATCGACCATGGAAAGTCCACGCTGGCCGACCGCCTGATCCAGATGACCGGCGGGTTGTCGGACCGCGAGATGGCGGGCAAGGAGCAGGTGCTCGATTCGATGGACATCGAGCGCGAGCGCGGCATCACCATCAAGGCGCAGACCGTGCGCCTGCAATACCGCGCCAAGGACGGCAAGGATTACATCTTCAACCTGATGGACACGCCCGGCCACGTCGACTTCGCCTACGAGGTCTCGCGGTCGCTGGCGGCCTGCGAGGGCTCGCTGCTGGTGGTCGACGCCAGCCAGGGCGTCGAGGCCCAGACCCTCGCCAACGTGTACCAGGCGCTCGACAACAACCACGAGATCGTCCCGGTCCTGAACAAGATCGACCTGCCGGCCGCCGAGCCGGACAAGATCAAGCAGCAGATCGAGGACGTCATCGGCATCGACGCCTCCGACGCTGTCATGATCTCGGCCAAGACCGGCCTCGGCATTCCCGACGTGCTGGAGGCGATCGTCACCCGGCTGCCGCCGCCGAAGGGCGATCGCGAGGCGACCCTGAAGGCGCTGCTGGTCGACAGCTGGTACGACGTCTATCTCGGCGTCGTCGTGCTCGTGCGCATTGTCGACGGCGTCATGAAGAAGGGCCAGCGCATCCGGATGATGGGTACGGGTGCCGCGTATGACGTCGAGCGCGTCGGCTTCTTCACGCCGAAGATGCAGCAGGTCGACGAGCTCGGCCCCGGCGAGGTCGGCTTCATCACCGCCGCGATCAAGGAGGTCGCTGACACCCGCGTCGGCGACACCATCACCGACGACCGCAAGCCGGTCTCCGAGATGCTGCCGGGCTTCAAGCCGGCGATTCCGGTCGTGTTCTGCGGCCTGTTCCCGGTCGACGCCGACGACTTCGAGACGCTGCGCGCGGCGATGGGCAAGCTTAGGCTCAACGACGCCAGCTTCTCGTTCGAGATGGAAACCTCGGCCGCGCTCGGCTTCGGCTTCCGCTGCGGCTTCCTCGGCCTGTTGCACCTGGAGATCATCCAGGAGCGGCTGTCGCGCGAGTTCGACCTCAACCTGATCGCGACCGCGCCGAGCGTCATCTACAAGATGAAGCTGACCGACGGCGAGGAGATCGAGATCCACAATCCCGTCGACATGCCCGACGTCGTCAAGATCGCCGAGATCCAGGAGCCGTGGATCGAGGCCACCATCCTGACACCGGACGAATACCTCGGCAGCGTGCTGAAGCTCTGCCAGGACCGCCGCGGCAATCAGAAGGAGCTCACCTATGTGGGCGCCCGCGCGATGGTCAAATACGATCTGCCGCTCAACGAGGTCGTGTTCGACTTCTACGACCGGCTGAAGTCCGTCTCCAAGGGCTACGCGTCGTTCGACTATCATCTGACCGACTACAAGCCGGCCGACCTCGTCAAGATGCAGATCCTCGTCAACAACGAGCCGGTCGATGCGCTGTCGATGCTGGTGCACCGGACCCGCGCCGAAGGCCGGGGCCGCGCGATGGTCGAGAAGATGAAGGACCTGATCCCGCCGCACATGTTCCAGATCCCGATCCAGGCGGCGATCGGCGGCAAGGTGATCGCGCGCGAGACCGTGCGCGCGCTGCGCAAGGACGTCACCGCCAAGTGCTACGGCGGCGACATCACGCGCAAGCGGAAGCTTCTGGAGAAGCAGAAGGAAGGCAAGAAGAAGATGCGGCAGTTCGGCAAGGTCGACATCCCGCAGGAAGCCTTCATCGCCGCGCTCAAGGTGGATAGCTGAGGCCGGGCCGCACACGGTCCGCTGGAGGCAAGCGGCGGACACCTCCCGGCAGAATCTGCATTCCCGTGCAACTACGGTATCTGTTCCTTAATGGTATTCTGGGACCCTTGCTGCAAAGCAAGGAATGCCCCGAATGTCCCGCCTTCGATCGATCTCCGCCCGCCTCATCGTCGCCCTTTCGCTCACTGTCGCCATCGCCTGCGCCGTGCTCGGCACATTCTCGGTGATGCAGCAGCGGTCGCTGACCCGCCTCGCCTTGGAACAGCAGCTCAAGCTGCAGTTCGACAGCGTGGCCGCCGGCATCGATTACGAGGGCCGCGCCGCGCTGGCGGTGAGCTCGACGCTCGCGGCGTTGCCGCCGGTCGCCGATGCCTATCTCAAGGGTGACCGCGAGGCGCTGGGCACCCTGCTCGGCGGCGCCATGACCTCGCTGAAGGCGCAGGGCATTCCGCTGGTGAACGTATGGGCGCCGCCGGCCACCAACTTCTACCGCGTGCATGAGCCGAAGGTGTTCGGCGACGACACCTCAAAGCGCCGCATCACGGTGGTCCAGGCCAACCAGACCGGCAAGCAGATCGCCGGGGTCGAGCAGAGCCGGCTGTCGCTCGGCATCTTCGGCATGACCCCGATGGTGCGCGACGGCAAGGTGATCGCGACCGTCGACGTCGGCGCCGCCTTCGGCAAGGAATTCGTCGACCGGGCCAAGCAGCGCTACGGCATCGATCTCGCCGTCTACTGGATCAACGAAGGCCAGCCGAAGCGGCTGTCGTCGACGTTCGGCGACGAGACGGTCGCCACGACCGACGAAGTGCAGGCGGTGTTCAAGGGCGCGCCGATCCAGCGCGAGGCGACGCTGGCCGGCCAGCCCGCGGCGCTGTATGTCGGCCAGATCAAGAACTACGCCGGCGATCCGATCGCGGTGCTCGAGGTGATCAAGGACACCACCGCCTATCAAGCCGCCGCCAGCAGCGCGCAGCAGCAGCTGATCCTCGGTACGGTCGTCATTCTGCTGCTCGCGGTCGCCGTCGCATTGTTCGTCGCCCGCGGCATTTCGCGACCGCTGGTCGCGATCACCGCCGTCATGCATCGCCTGTCGAGCGGCGACACCGAAGTCACGATTCCCGGTGGCGAACGCAAGGACGAACTCGGCACCATGGCGCGGGCCGTCGACGTGTTCCGGCGCACGATGATCGAAACGAGCAGCCTGCGCGATGCGCAGGAGGCGACGCAGCAGCGCGCCGAAGAGGAGAAGCAGGCGCTGCAGCGGCAGATGGCCGACCGCTTCGAAGCCGACGTCAAGGGCGTGGTCTCGGCGGTGGCTAGCGCGACGCAGGACATGGAGCGTGTCGTCCGCGAGATCACGGTGAGCGTCAACGGCGCGTCGCAGCGCGCGGCTGCTGCCGCCGCCGCCTCCGAGGAGGCGTCCAGCGGCGTGTCCACGGTCGCCGCCGCCTCCGAGGAGCTGGCATCGTCGGTGACCGAGATCGGCCGCCAGGTGACGCATTCGAGCAAGGTGGCCGACGGCGCCGTCATCAAGGCGCGGCAGACCACCGAGATGGTCGGCAGCCTGGCTGCCGCCGCCGAGAAGATCGGCGACGTGCTGCGCCTGATCGATGCGATCGCCAGCCAGACCAACCTGCTGGCGCTTAACGCCACGATCGAGGCGGCGCGCGCCGGCGAGGCCGGCCGCGGCTTCGCGGTGGTCGCCGCCGAGGTCAAGGAGCTCGCCGGCCAGACCGCGAAGGCGACTGAGGAGATCGCCGGCCAGGTCACCTCGATCCAGGCCGCGACGTCGGATTGCGTCACCGCGATCGGCGACATCAGCACCACGATCCAGGAGATCAGCGGCATCGCCGCGACCATCGCCGCCGCCGTCGAGCAGCAGGGCTCGGCGACGCGCGAGATCGCGCGCAGCGTGCAGCAGGCGGCCTCCGGCACCACCGAGGTCTCACAGAACGTCGTCGGCGCCAGCGATGCCGCCGAGCAGTCGCGGCAGCTCGCCGATCACGTCATGGTGGCCACCCGCGACCTCGGCCAGCACGCCGACGCGCTGTCGAAGAGCATCGACTCGTTCCTGGCCGGGCTGCGCAAGGCGGCCTAGGGAGGGGTGCCAAGACGGCCCGCCACAAAACCGGTGTCGTCCCGGCCTCGAGCCGGGACCCATGACCACCGACGCCGGAGTTGGAGCGAGCTGAGGCTACAGCGGTGTCTCACCGGAGGCGTCACGGAGTATGGGTCCCGGCGTTCGCCGGGACGACGCCGTTCCTGGCGGAGGGGAGCCGGGCTCTCGCTCAGTCGCTCGCCGTCAGCGCAAAGCCTTCATCGATCCAGCCGGTCACGCCGCCGATCATCATCTTGACCGGGCGGCCGAGCCGCGCGAGGCGGATGGCGGCGCGGTTGGCACCGTTGCAATGCGGGCCGGCGCAGTAGACGACGAAAAGCCTGTCCGCAGGAATGTCAGCCAGCCGTTCGGCGGTGATGCTACGGTGCGGCATGTTGATGGCGCCCGCGATGTGTCCCTTCGCGAACGAGACCGGGCCGCGAACGTCGGCCAGGATGAAATCCACCTCGGGCGCGCGCAGGCTCTCGTGGACGTCCCAGCAATCCGTCTCGAAGGCAAGCATGTCCTCGAAATGCTGAAGCGCCCTTGCCGACGGCGCGGCGGAGACGTCGGTGACGTGTGTGGTCATGGCTTGTCCGTGCAATCTGGAGATCATCGAGGTCGCAATCTCGCGCAGGCCGGCTCTCGCCCCAAGTGACGGATCTGACAAAGTCCGGTAAGTTTCCGCCAATGTCGCAAACTGCCCCCAGCGCCCGCCCGCGCGATCCGGGCCTCGTCGCCGTCGTCACCTATGACGGGCTGTGCACGTTCGAGTTCGGTATCGCCGTCGAAGTGTTCGGTCTGCCGCGGCCGGAATTCGATTTCCCCTGGTATCAGTTCAAGGTCGTGTCGGCCGAGGGGCGGCGGTCGCGCGCGATCGGCGGCATCGTCGTCGAAGCCGGCGCGCCGCTGGCGCGGCTGAAGGACGCCAGGACCATCATCGTGCCGGGCTGGCGCGACCGCAACGAACGGCCGCCGGAGCGGCTGCTGCGGGCGATCGCGCAAGCCTCCGCGCGCGGCGCGCGCTGCCTGTCGATCTGCTCCGGCGTTTTCGTGCTGGCGGCAGCCGGCCTGCTCGACGGCAAGCGCGCCACCACGCATTGGCGGCACATGCCCGACCTCAAGCGGCTCTATCCCGGCATCAGCATCGAGGAGGACACGCTCTATGTCGACGAGGGCAATGTCATCACCTCGGCCGGCAGCGCGGCCGGGATCGATGCCTGCCTGCATCTCGTCCGCCGCGACTTCGGCAGCAAGGTCGCGAATTCGGTTGCGCGCCGTCTAGTGATGCCGCCGCATCGCGACGGCGGCCAGGCGCAATATGTCGCCGCTCCCATCCAGTTGCGGCCGGGGCGGACGATCGGCGAGGTCATGGACTGGGCGCGCGCCCGGCTGGCGCAACCGATCGCGATCGGCGCGATGGCGAAGCGTGCCGGCATGAGCGAGCGGACCTTCCTGCGCCGCTTCGCGGAGGCAACGGGATCAGCGCCGGCCGCATGGCTGCAACAGGAGCGCATGGCGCGGGCACGCGAACTGCTGGAGACCGCGACCATGCCGCTGGCCGACGTCTCGGCGCAGTGCGGTTATCAGTCGCTGGAGACATTCCGGGTCGCCTTCCGCCGCAGCGTCGGTACGTCGCCCGCCGCCTACCGCGCGCGGTTCAAGGCCGCTGCGGGATGAGGCGCACGCTTAGGCCACCATGGCCTTGCCCGCCGTCGTCCCCTCCGCGGCATCCCGCTGCGCCTGCAGCAGACCGACGATCTCGGCATTGGGGCGCGGACGGCTGAACAGATAGCCCTGCCCTTCGTCGCAGCCCTCGGCGCGCAGGCAGCGCAGCTCCGCCTCGGTCTCCACGCCCTCGGCGGTGATCGTCACGCCGAGCCCCTTGCCGAGGCTGACGATCGAGCGGACGATGGCCTGCGCCTCGCGATTGGCGGCGAGATCGCGGATGAAGGACTGGTCGACCTTGATCTTGTCGAACGGGAAGCTGCGCAGATAGCTCAGGCTGGAATAGCCGGTGCCGAAATCATCCATCGAGATGCGCACGCCGAGCGCGCGCAGCGCATGCAGGGTCGCCAGCACCTGGCCGCTCTTCTCCAGCACCAGCGTCTCGGTGATCTCGAGCTCGAGCCGGCTCGGCGGCAGGCCGGACTGCTTGAGCACCTCCATCACCTGCGACAGCACATTGCCGACGCGGAATTGCAGCGGAGACATGTTGACGGCCACGCGCACATCATCAGGCCAGTTCGCCGCGTCCCGGCAGGCCTGGCGTAGCATCGTGCGGCCAAGCGCCGAGATCAGCCCGGTCTCCTCGGCGACCGGAATGAACTCCGATGGAGGAATCATGCCACGCTCGGCATGCGGCCAGCGCACCAGTGCCTCGAAGCCGGTGATGCGGCCGGTCGAAAGGTCGACCAGCGGCTGATAGTAAGGCCGCAGCACATCGTGCTGGATGGCGTCGCGCAGCTCGATCTCCAGCCGCCGGCGGCTCTGCGCCCGCGCATCCATGCCGGTCTCGAAATAGCTGAAGGTGCCGCGCGTCTCGTTCTTGGCGCGCGACAGCGCCATGTCCGCGTTCTTGAGCAGCTTCTCGGCGTCGTCGCCGTCATTCGGCGCCATCGCAATTCCGATCGTCGCGCCGATCGTGACCGAGCTGCCATCGATGAGATAGGGATCGGCGAGCGCCTGCAGCAGGCGCCGGCAGAGCAGCGCCGCGTCCTCCGGTCGCGCCAGGCCGCCCTGCACGACGGCGAACTCGTCCGAGTTCAGCCGCGCGACGATGTCCTCCTGGCGCAGGATCGAGCGCAGCCGCTTGCCGACGCCGCGCAACAGCCGGTCGCCGACGGCATGGCCGAGCGTGTCGTTGATCGATTTGAAATTGTCGAGACCGAGCACCAGCACGGCGATCTTCTCGGAGCTGCGGCGCATCTGCGCGAGCTTGTCGTCGATCCTCTGGCGCAGCAGGTTGCGACTGGGCAGGCCGGTCAGCGCATCGTGCTGCGCCAGGAAGGCGAGCCGCGCCTCGGCGCGCTTGCGCTCGGTGATGTCCATCAGCGCCAGCAGCACGGCGGGCTGCTCCTGATAGACGAGGTGGCGGGAGTAGATCGCGAGGTCGATCAGGGTGCCGTCAGCGCGGACGTGCTTCCAGGTGCGGGCCGCGTTCTCCTCGCCGGACGGATCGCCGGCCCACGGCGGCTCGCTCTCATAGGCCTGGAGATTGCGGATGCTGAGCTGCTCGAAGGCTGCACGGTCATAGCCATAGTGCTGGGCCGCCGCCGCGTTGACGCCGAGCACCCTGCCGTCGCCGCTGGCGCACACGATCATCGGGACCGGATTGCCGTCGAACAGCAGCCGGAATGATTCCTCGCGCTGCTTCAGCTCGGTGATGTCGACACGCAGTCCGATGATGCCGCCATCAGCGGTCAGACGCTCGTCGATGAGAATGGTGCGGCCGTCCGACAGGCGCTGCTCATGACGGCCGCTTGGATGGAACAGCCGTTGCAGACGTTCGGCGATCCAGGCGTCCTCGCGGCCCACCGCATCCGGATATTCACCGCGCGCGATGCCGATCCGGATGGTGTCCTGCAGCCGCGCGCCGGGCTGGAACAGATCCGAGCTGCGGTTGTAGATCTCGGCGTATTTCTTGTTCCAGAGGATGTAGCGGCCTTCGGCGTCCAGGAAGACGATGCCTTCGGGCAGCAGGTCGATCGCTTCCATCAGGCGATCATGGGCCGTCTTGGCGTCGGCGATGGCGGCTTCCCACTCGGCGCGCTTGCCGGATTCGTCGGTCGCAGCCGTCGTCTGCAGGTTGTGCCGCCGCAGCTTCGGGGCGGGTCTGGCCGGACGGGAACCACGAGCGCGGGGCACGCAATTCAGCTTCTTGGGCTTGGGTGGCCGAACGGGCCGCATCGCACGCCTCACTCTCCTTACTGGGGCCATTGTCTCAGCCAAGTGTCTGAAAAAATGGTATCTTGATGCAGAAACCTAGCATCACTGATTGCGCGAGCAAGACCACACACTCTCGCATCGCGGGAGCCTTGCGCCGGCAACATGGTCAACCAAAAATTGCGCCACAACCGACGGTAAGCGCTGCACGATTTCAGCGGCGCCGAATTGCGCGCATTCCGTGCAATCGCCCCCCAATTTGGGTTCAACTACCGAACTAAATCAGGCAATTGAGCCTTGTTGGGGATGTCGTGCCAATTCCGCGGCAGGGTTACACAACCGTTAAGATTCGGTGCCCGGCGTGCCCTTCCCTGCTCGCCGGCAGGCGCTAGACTGCCGCAATGCATGCCCGTCTGATTCTGATGACCGCACTGAGTGCGGCTGCGGTGACCGCCGCGGCACCAGCCCTTGCGCAGGACAAGGGCACCGTGGAGCCAAAGGCGCTGCCGCCGCTCGCCCATCCGGACGATCCCGAGACACCGGCCAAGGAGCTGTTCGCCCGCCGGCTGCAGCCTTCCGCGCAGCCGACCAAGGTGATCGGCACCTACAATCGCGGTTGCATCGCCGGCGCCGAGCGCATGCCGATCAATGGCGAGGACTGGCAGGTGATGCGGTTGTCCCGCAACCGCAATTTCGGTCATCCCAACATGATCGCGCTATTGAAGCGGCTGGCGGATCGCGCGCGCAGGGACGCCGGCTGGCCCGGCATCCTGGTCGGCGACATCGGCCAGCCGCGCGGCGGCCCGGCGCTGAGCGGCCACGCCAGCCACCAGATCGGCCTCGACGCCGACATCTGGCTGACGCCGATGCCGGAGCACCGGCTGTCGCGCAACGAGCGCGAGGAGATGTCGGCGGTGATGATGGTGCGGCAGGATCGTCTCGACGTCGATCCCCGCGTGTTCACCAAGGGCCATGTCGCGGTGATCCGCGCGGCGGCGCTCGAGCCCTCGGTGCAACGCATCTTCGTCAATGCCGCGATCAAGAAGGCGCTGTGCCGCGAGGCCAAGGGCAACCGCAGCTGGCTGAGCAAGGTGCGTCCGTGGTGGGGCCACGACTATCACTTCCACATCCGCATGGTGTGTCCGCCGGGCAATCCGGATTGCCACGGCCAGACCGACCAGGACGGCGGCGACGGCTGCGGCGACCTCGACTACTGGTTTTCGGACGCCGTGCTGCATCCGCCGCCACCGAAGGAGCCGCCGAAGCCGCCGCAGCCGATCACCATGGCGCAGCTGCCACCGGGCTGCCGCGCCGTGCTGCACGCGCCGGACGCCAGGAATTGAGGCACGACACACGCGATTGCGAGTCGCGGCAGCGCACGCCGATCCGCTAGACTGCGGCCATCGCGCCGTAAGCGTGATGATCACCCATCGGGATGACGGTCCCACGTCTTCATTGATCGCCGCGGCGCATCGAGCCGCCGCGCATCTGTCCTGCGAGCCGTCCTCATGCGCCTCCCTCGATCCGCTCCGACTGCCCTTCTCCTCGCTTTGTTTGCAACCACGGCGTCAGCCGCTGAGCCGAGCGGCTGCGACAAGTTCAAATGGGACATCGCGCGCGAACGCGCCGCGCTGACGGCGGCCGACCGTCAGGCCCTCGACTCGGGCGCCGAGATCGCCGCGCTGCCTGCCTCGGGCATGGCCCTGACACTGCATCCACTCGCCGATGCCAGGCTGCCCAGCCCGCCGGAACGCGCGCCCAAGGACGGCACCTTCGCTGGCGTGATCCGCATCGCGAGCGTGAAGACCGGCGTCTACACCGTGAGCCTGTCAGCCGCAGCCTGGATCGACGTCGTGCAGGACGGCAAGGTCCTCAAGCCGATCGCCTTCAGCGGCGCCACCAATTGCGACGGCATCCGCAAGATCGTGAAGTACGAGCTCGGCGCACAGCCGTTCGTGCTGCAGATCAGCGGCGCGCCGGAGGCGGCAGCATCAGTCGCGATCCTGCCGGCGGAGTGAGCTTGCAGAATATCTCGCGAATTGACGGGGGGTGCGCTCCTGCCGGAGATGCGGTATCATGTCTTCATGATCAAGGCACTGGAACACGCAATTTCGGCGCTGGAGCGGCTACCCGCGGCGGATCAGGAGCAGATCAGCCGGGAGCTGATTGCGCATGTCGATAAGCTTCAGGCACTTCGCGATATGCTCGACCAGGGCATTCAGTCTCTCGATGCCGGCAAAGGTCAGACGCTGGATATCGAAGAGTTGATCAAGCGGAAAAACGCGGGACATGTCCGCGGGTGAGCGTCGCGCGCTCTGGTCGCCGGGGGCCGCCAGCGACCTCGACCGACTTTGGGACTATCTAGCCGTTGCTGCCGGGTCACCAACCGCCGACCGCATGCTTCGCGATGTTCAGCGTACCGTGATCGTCTTGATCGAATTTCCGCATGCGGGGCGTGCTCGCGACGAGTTGCAGCCGGGTCTACGTTCGATATCGGTCGGAGCTCACGTCGTGTTCTAACGAGTCACAGGGGACGGACCACAGATCGTCCGTGTCATTGACGGACGGCAAGACATAGCCGCGATCTTCGCAGACCAGAATCCCCCAGCGAATTAGTGCCGGGGTGGACACTCTCACACCCCCGCCACCGACGACCAGACCTCGGCGAGCTTGCGCTTGACCTGCTCCTTCCGTGTCGGGGCCGGCTGCTCCTCTTCGTCTTCGGGCAGGCGCAGGCCGACGACATTGACGCGGCCGCCGGAGATCGAGCGTGCCACCAGCACGATGGTGTCGAGGGCGACGGTTGAGCCTTCCTTCGGCGCGTTGTCGAGATGAATGTCGAAATAATCCGCGAGCGTCAGCTTGTCCTCGCCCTCGCCAAGCTTCACGCCGTAGATGCCCGCGACCTCGTCGAGCGTGTGCTCGGCCGAGACCATGAAGTCGCCGAGCAGGTGCGGATCGGGGGCGGAGGACGGCGGCATGTCGACGAAGAAGCGGTCGAGCGACTCGGCCTTCTCCGGCGGCGCCAGCAGATAGAGATAGTCGCCCGGCGCGACCGGCTCGGCCTCCGCGGGCGACAGGATCTGCTGATTGCGGATCACGAGCGTCGGCTTCGACCAGGATGGAATCAGCCCGCGGCGGAAGTACAGGCTCTTCGGACGGATCGCATAGCCGACCAGCTGCTGCTCGAGCTGGCCGGGCAGGTCGAGCTCGATACGGCGCGGGCCGCGGTCGGTGCGCGGCAGCGCGACGTGCAGCTTGCGCGCGGCGACCCCGAGCGTCCAGCCCTGCGCCAGCAGCGAGATGATGACGACGACGAAGGCGACGTCGAAATAAAGATAGGCGTTGGACAGGCCGACCAGCATCGGGATGGAGGCGAGGAAGATCGCGACCGCGCCGCGCAGGCCGGTCCAGGCGATGAACGCCTTCTCGCGCCAGTTGAAGCGGAACGGACGGAGACAGAGGAAGACCGCGACCGGGCGCGCCACCAGCATCAGCACCAGCGCGACCGCGATTGCCGGCAGCAGGCTGTCCAGCAGACGCTGCGGCGACACCAGCAGGCCGAGCAGCACGAACATCACGATCTGGGCGAGCCAGGTGGCCGCGTCGAGGAAGGTGACGACCGAGTTGTGCGCCCGCGTCGGCCGGTTGCCGACGATGAGGCCGGCGAGATAGACCGCGAGAAACCCGGAGCCGTGGACGATCTGCGCGAGGCCGAAGATGACGAGCGCAGCCGTGGTGACGAACGGCGCATGCAGGCCCTGCGGAAGCGCGACCTTGTTGAGGCCGATCACCACCAGGCGGCCGCCGACGATGCCGAACAGCGTGCCGAGCACGGCCTCACGGACCAGCTCGAACACGAAATGCCCGACGCTGCCGTGGCCGACCGAGATCAGCTCGACCAACATCAAGGTCAGGAACACTGCGAACGGGTCGTTGCTGCCGGACTCCGCCTCGAGCGTCGCGCCGACGCGCGGACGCAGCCGCAGGCCCTGCGCATGCACCAGCAGGAACACGGCGGCGGCATCGGTCGACGCAACGACAGCGCCGACCAGCAACGCCTCGGTCCAGCCGAGGTCGAGGGTGTATTTCGCAATGGGCGCGGTGATGAACGCGGTCAGCAGCACGCCCGCGGTGGCGAGCACCATCGACGGCGCCAGCACGGTGCGGATGCTCTGGAAGCGCGTGCGCAGGCCGCCATCGAACAAAATCAGCGCCAGCGCCACCGAGCCGACCAGATAGGTGGTACGAACGTCCTGAAATTCGATATGACCAGGGCCTGAATCGCCCGCCAGCATGCCGATCACCAGGAACACGAGCAGCAGCGGCGCGCCGAAGCGCAGGGCCAGCAGGCTCGACAGGATGCCGGCCATGACCAGGATCGCGCCAAGGAGGATGGCAATGCTGACGGCGTCGAGGGATGACATGAAAAAACGTTGATCGATCCGAGTTTTACATCCTTATCGTCGCCACACTTGCACGCCAACCGGATTTGCTCTTATCGCGGCGATATGCCCATTTTTCCATCCCTGCCCGCGTTCGGGGTATATTTCGCGGCAATCGCCTGTGACGAAAACGAGCTAAATCCCGCCAATCGGGCTCCCGCGCGCCTCCGTTCCTTTCCGAGATCCCTCTGATGGACTTCGATTTAAAAGACGTTCTCGAATTCCTGCAGACCGTGGCGCGCTCGATCGGCGCCGAGGTCACCTCGCCCTGGTTCTATCTGCAGCTTGGCATGGTGCTGAGCGGCGCCGGCATCGCGTTTGCGGCGAGCGCCGCGGTGCGCGCGCGCATCGACGTCACCTCGCTGGCGATGGGTTGGCCCGGCCCGCTTCGCCAGTTGCTGCGGGTGCTGCTGGAGAGCGTGACCACCGTCGTCTTCGTGATCCTGATGCGGATCGCGCGCACCGGCATGGTGCTGTGGACCTGGCCGAGCCGCTCCTATCTGCTCGCTGTCGCCCTCAAGCTGGCGCTGGCCTGGCTCGTGATCCGGCTGATCACCTCGGTGATCCGCAGCACCTTCATCGTGCAGATCGTGTCGATCTCGGCCTGGCTGGTGGCCGCGCTCAGCATCATCGGCCAGCTCGACAACGTGGTCGATGCGCTCGACTCGGTTTCCGTCGTGCTCGGCGGCCTCAGGCTGACGCCGCTTCTAGTCATCAAGCTCGGCGTCCTGCTGCTCGGCGTGCTCTGGCTGACCAACATCGCCAGCAATTTCGTCGAGAGCCGGATCACGCGCTCCACCGACCTGACGCCATCGATCCAGGTGCTCCTGATCAAGATGGTCCGCATGGGCCTGATGATCTTCGGCATCGCGATTGCGATCAGCGCCGTCGGCATCAACCTCTCGGCGCTCGCGATCTTCTCCGGTGCCGCCGGTGTCGGTATCGGTCTCGGCCTGCAGCGCATCGTCGCCAATTTCGTCGCCGGCATCATCCTGCTTGCCGACAAATCGGTGAAGCCCGGCGACCTCGTCACCATCGGCGACAGCTCGGGCCGCATCAGCGCGATGAACACGCGCTACATCTCGGTCGCCGCCGGCGACGGCCGCGAGTTCCTGATCCCCAACGAGGATCTCGTCACCCAGAAGGTCACCAATTGGACCTATACGGACAAGAACACGCTGGTGAAGGTGAATTTCGGCACCAATTACGACGCCGATCCGCGCGTCGTCGTCAAGCTCGCCACCGACATCGCCGCCGAGATGCCGCGCACGCTGAAGTCCAAGCCGCCGAACTGCCTGCTGACCGAATTCACCGAGGCCGGCATGAAGTTCTCGCTGACCTGCTGGATCGCCGACCCCAGCTACATGGACAGCGTCAAGAGCGAGGTGATGCTGGCGCTGTGGGACGCGTTCAAGCGCGAGGGCATCCGCGTGCCCTATCCGGTGCGAGAGCTTCGCGTTCGCGGCGGTGCCCTGCCGGTCGAAACCACTGTCGAGGTTCCGACGGCCTGAGGGCACCGACGTTTTCCTATCCCGTCGCACCGGCTCAAGAGGGATTCTCCTCGCGCGTTTGAGCAATTGATCCGCCCCGCATTCCACTGCGCCCTCTCCCCCGCTTGCGGGGGGAGAGTTGGAGAGGGGGCGCCACTTGCACCGCCGCCGGAGCAGCCCCCTCCCTAGCCCTCCCCGCACGCGGGAGAGGGAACAGACCGTGCGCGCGGCGCCCGCGCGGGCCGGCCGCGCCGTGCAGTCCCGGCTTGCACCGGGGGGCAGGATCATTAAATTAGGCGATCACCCCACGCCCCCCCGGGAACGAAACAGGCCCATGAGCTATATCGAAGCCACCGATACCGCTGCGCGCAAGAACGGCCAGATCAAGCTGCATGGCCCGAGCGGCTTCGCCGGGATGCGCAAGGCCGGCGCGCTGGTGTCGAAGTGCCTCGACGCGCTCACCGACATCGTCAAGCCGGGCGTTCCGACCTCGCGAATCGACGATGTCGTGCGCGACTTCGCCTTCAGCCATGGCGCCTATCCGGCGACCTTGATGTATCGCGGCTATCGCTACTCGACCTGCACCTCGATCAACCATGTCGTCTGCCACGGCATGCCGAACGACCGGCCGCTGAAGGAGGGCGACATCATCAATGTCGACGTGACCTTCATCGTCGACGGCTGGTACGGCGATTCCAGCCGCATGTATGCAATCGGGCCGATCTCGCGGAAGGCCGAGCGGCTGATCGAGGTCACCTATGAATCGATGATGCGCGGCATCGCCGCGGTGAAGCCCGGCGCTACCACAGGCGACATCGGCCACGCCATCCAGAGCTTCGTCGAACCGCAGGGCATGAGCGTGGTGCGCGATTTCTGCGGCCATGGCCTGGGACGGCTGTTCCACGACGAGCCGAACATCATCCATGTCGGCCGCCCCGGCGAGGGCGTGCTGCTGAAGCCCGGCATGTTCTTCACGATCGAGCCGATGATCAATCTCGGCAAGCCGCATGTGAAGATCCTGTCCGACGGCTGGACGGCCGTCACGCGCGACCGCTCGCTGTCGGCACAGTTCGAGCATTCGGTCGGAGTCACCAATGACGGCGTCGAGATCTTCACGCTGTCCGAGCGTCATGGCGAAAAGCCGCTGACGCAGGTGTGAGCTTGTCAGGACGTGTGAGCTCGCCAGAACGTTAGAACGTGCCGAGTCCGGCCCGTCACCTAATCGACCGGGCCAGCCGCGCTGCTCAATTGCGCTTGGGTTTCGGCAGTTCGACAGCTCCGCGATGCGGGGCGCCGTTCGGCAGCGAATCGAACAGCACGACGAAGGTGAGCCGGTCGGCGCTCGCCTCGAGCACGGCCAATCCTTCTGCTTTGCCGACGACCGGCTTTCTCTTGATGGTTTGCTGGACGGTCGCGAGCGTCCCCAGTTCCTCGGAGGCTCCGCTCGCGGGCTCGACGACGAACAGCTTGAACGGCACCTCCGGACCATGCGGCGCGCCGGCGAGCACCAGCAGCCGCCCGTCCGGCAACGCCGCCAAGTCGCGGATGCCACGTCCATCGAGCCTGATCGGCACCGCCTTCGCCGTGGCAGCACTCCGCTGAGGTCCCGCAGCAAACAGGTCGGACACCGTCGCCGGCACGAGATAGGCGTTGCCGCCGATGACGGGCGCGCGCAGGCCGAACCACAGCTTGTCGCCCTGGGCGGCGATGCCCTCGATGTTCAGCCCGTTTTCGGATTCGAGATCCTTGCCCAGGAAATCACTGATCGTTGTGGCGCTTCGCAGCAGATCGGACACGCGATAGGTCGTCTCCGCCTCGGCCGAGGTAGCTGGATTGGCGCTGACGCGCGCCAGAATGAACGATGACCGCTGGAACTTGTTCATCTTGCGCGAGCAGCCATGGGAGCCGATCACGTAGTAATAGGGCTCCGCATAGGCGACGCCTTCGCCGTCCAGATCGTCCTTCTCCTCTTTTTCCTCGTCGGCATCATCTTTCTTGCGGCCGGCCTCTTTCTTATCGTTGCATGCCACTTCCGGCGGGGCGCCCAGCGTCTTCTTGCTCGGCTCCTTGTCGACCAGTGTCACCATCGCGCCGGCCGTGATCCGATCGGTCTCCAGAACGGCGCGCTGGGCCGTCCGGTTCTCGTCGTTGATCAGCAGGCAGTTGCGCTTGCCCTGCTGCGGCGCCAGGCACGCGATGCCGCTGAGATCCTTTGCCGCCTTGCCGGGCTTCTTCTCGAAGGTGCCGGACACGTCGAGGCTGGTGAGAGGAATGGTGCCGCCCTGCGCGGCAACCAATCCCATGCTGCCGTCGATGACCATCGAGGCGACGAGAATTGCGCATGCCAATCGCATCATGACCTCCCGAGAATGAGCGCGTGCTGAAAACAACCGACGATTGCACAGCCATCGGAGAGCTGCAACGGCATCATCTGTGGCCCGTGCGGTTCCCTGCGCGTGTGCTGCGCATCGTGCAGGTCTGATTGTTGCCATGCCCGGGTGATTTGTGAGCAGCATCGGCATGCGATTGGAGGCGCTCTTGGCGAACGCAACACGCCGCGGCTTTCTCGGACTTGTCTCCGCGGGGGCCGCGCTGCTCGCACCTTCAGCACACGCAGAGTCGGAGTCCTCGACGCTTTCAGCGGGCGCGGACGACGCCTGCGTCCTCACGCCGCAATCCGAATCGGGCCCCTATTACTTCGATCCCAAGCTAGTGCGGGCCAACATCGCCGAAGGCCGGCCCGGCGTGCCGCTGTCGCTCCGGCTGCGTGTGATCGAGGCCGGCGCCTGCACGCCGATCTCGGGCGCCCGCGTCGATATCTGGCATTGCGACGCCCGCGGCATCTATTCCGGCTATCCGGGCCAGGGCGACACCCACAAGCTCGACCAGAGCGGCAAAACCTTCCTGCGCGGCACGCAGATGGCGGATGCCGCGGGCTGGGCCGCATTCAAAACGATCTATCCCGGCTGGTATGCGGGACGCGCCACCCACATCCACTTCCGGGTGTTCCTCGACGACGCCACCGTGCTGACCGGGCAGACCTTCTTCCCCGAAGCGCTGAACGAGTTCATCTACACCAACGTGCCCGACTACACCGGACGACCGAAGCAGCGGCTCGTCGTCAACGCCAATGACCGCGTCGCCACCGACGCCGATCCCGACCATCGCGCCTATTGCGCGATCAAGGAGGAGCGCGATCAGTACCTTGCGACGCTGACGCTCGCGGTGAGCCGCAAGCCTGCGGCGGCTGTCGAAATGCCCACCGGCAAGCTGCCGCCAGCGCCCTGGATCAAGGACCGCCTGGCCGCGCTGGTGCCGGGGCTGAAGCGCAGCCCGTTCTGATCAGCGCCGCTCGGTGAACTGATAGGCCAGCGCGATGAGCGGCAGCACTGTTCCGAGAACGGCCGCGAACGTCCAGCCGCCATGCGCATAAGCCCAGGCGCCGAGGCCCGAGCCGGCCGCGCCAGCGACGAAGAAGGTGGTCATGTAGAGACCGTTGAGCCGGCTGCGCTGGCCGGCGCCGAGCACGAACAGCACGCGATAGCCGAGGATCAGGCTGAGTTGCGCGCCGCAGTCGATCGCGATCGCCGCGAACACCAGCGCCGCCAGCGACCAGTTGGTTCCCGATGGCGCCAGCAGCGTGACCGCGTAGCCGATCGCGCACATCAGCATCGAGGCGATCGTCGCCGGCCGGGTCCAGCCGCGATCGGCGATGCGTCCGGCGACCGGCGCCATGATCGCACCGGCGACGCCGGCCAGCGCGAACAGCGCGATGCCGGTCTGCGACATCCGGAAGTCGGGCCCCGCCAGCAGCTGCGGCGATGTGGTCCAGAACACGCTGAAGCAACCAAATAGCGCAGCCTGGTAGAACGCACGGCGGCGCAGCGCCGGGGTGTCGCGATAGAGCTGCGCCATCGAGCCGAGCAGTTGGCCGTAGCTGAGCCGCGCCTGCGGCTCGCGCGGCGGCAGCGCCACGCGCAGCACGACGGCCAGGCTCAGCATGGCCACGGAAGATGCCGCATAGATCACGTGCCAGGAGGCATGGGCGGCCACGAAGCTCGCCAGCGGCCGCGCCAGCATGATGCCGAGCATCAGCCCGGTGGTGACGTTCCCGACCGTCCGGCCACGGATCGCCTCCGGCGCCATGTGGCCGGCATAGGGAATGAGAATCTGCACCGCGACCGAGCCGAATCCGATCAGCAGCGCGGACAGCAGGAAGGTCGGCGGGCTCGTCGCCAGCGCCGCGCAGGCCAGCGCGGCGGCACCGATGATCACAGTCGCGACGATCAGTTTGCGATTCTCGATGAGATCGCCGAGCGGCACCACGAACAGGAGCCCCGCGCCATAGCCGATCTGGCTCATCGTCACCAGCAGGCCCGCGAGCTGCGGGCGAAGTCCGAGGTCGGCGCTGATCGGACCGATCAGCGGCTGGGCGTAATAGATGTTGGCAACGATCAGCCCGCAGGAGAAGGCGAGCAGCAGTGTGATCCAGGCCGACAGCTGGTCGCTGGAATCAGACGTCAGGGTGGTCAACGCAGATCTCTCTTAAGGCAGGGACGGCCGCCATTGGGCCGATGCGGACGCGGGCTGTCGAGACGCGATTTTGCATCGCAACATTCACGCTCGACATAGGTTCGGGGCTCTCCCGCACCAAGTCACGTCTGCGTGGCCATGCGACTGCGCATGGCCTGCCCTGCACGAGGCAACCGCCAGCGGCCTCAGGGATTGCTGCGCGGGGCCGGCGAGGCCTCACCATCTGCGTTGAACCGGCTGCCCACCAGCCGCGGCAGCAGCATCGGAACCCTCTGGCGATAGCGCTCGTAGCTCGCGCCGAACTGGGCGACCAGATCGCGCTCTTCCAGCCACACGCCGACCAGGATGTAGACGGTGTTGAGGGCTGCGAACAGGAGATGACCGACCGACATCTCCGGCGTCGCCCAGAAGGCGATCAGGAAGCCGAGCATCAGCGGATGGCGCACGAGGCGATACAGCAGCGGCGTCTTGAACGGATGCGCCGGCGCCTCCGTCCCGCGGACGGCGAAGATCGCCTGGCGCAGCCCGAACAGGTCGAAATGATCGATCAGATAGGTCGAGGTCAGCACGAGCAGCCAGCCGAACCAATGCAGCCCGGTCAGCACCGTCGCCGCAATGCCGTCCAGGCGCCAGACCAGCGTTGGAATCGGCCGCCACTGCCACAGCAGCAGCAACAGCACCAGGCTCGACAGCAGCACATAGGTGCTGCGCTCGGCGGCTTTTGGAATCATGCGCGTCAGCATGCGCTTGAAGGCTGGACGCGCCATCACGCTGTGCTGGACCGCAAACAGCGCGAGCAGCAGCACATCGATCATGACGGCCTCGACGACCGGGCCGGAGACGCCGACGTCGATCGACTTGCCCGTGATAAGGTTGGTGTTCCCGACGAAACCGACCGCCCATCCGAATGACACAAGAAAGACGGCATAGCTCACGGCGGCATAGAGCAGAATGAGGAGACGGCCAAACATGTCTATTTCCTTGTTGCTTCGAGGACGGCCTGCCGCCATCGACGCGTCCGATCGTTCGATCGCGCGCGTCCCTGGCGAGACCGAGCCGTAGCAACCGAGCGTCCCCCAAGCGTCCCCCGACGCGTCTCCCACAGGCCGCCTCCCGATGGTTCAGTTCCGCGTCCAGACATTCGGCTTTCCCGAGCTGCAGCGAGACGGTCGACCGTGTCCGCTGGCGCTGCGCAAGGGCGTTGCCTTGCTGGTCTATCTGGCGGAAACCAAGGGGCCGGTCGGGCGCGACAGCGTGGCCGCGATGTTCTGGCCGGAGACGCCAGACGACGTCGCTCGGGCGCGGCTGCGCCGTCTGCTGCACCGGATCCAGCTGACGCTCGGCGACGGCTGCCTTGCCGTCGACCGGTCGACCATCAAGTGGGCCGCGAGCGCCATGCCGGAGGTCGATTCCGCGCAGTTCGAAGCCGCCTGCGATGCCGGCGACTTCGAGCAGGCCTGCCGCCTCTACACACATGACTTCCTCGACGGCTTCACGGCCGGCGACTGCCCGCAATTCGACGAATGGGCCTTCTTCCGGCGCGAGGCCCTGCGCGGCCGCGCAGTGCAGGCGCTGGAGCGCGTGGTGCAGGACCGCAGTGCCGCCGGTGACCATTCTGCCGCGGCGGCCCATGCTCACCGCCTGGTGGCACTCGATCCCCTCAGCGAGGTCTATGGCCGCGCCTTGATCCGCAGCCTGCTGATGGCCGGCGATCGCGCCGCCGCCGAGCGCCAGCTCGAGGCGCTGACGCAGCGCCTGCGGGACGAACTCGGCGTGGCGCCCGAAGCCGAGACGCTGGCGCTGTTGAAGCAAGGGGCAGCCGAGCCCGGCCCAAGCGTGCCGCCGACACGCTATGTCCGTGGCGGCCATGTCCATCTCGCCTACCAGACCTATGGCAGCGGCCCGCTGGACATCCTGCTGCTGCCCGGCTTCGTCTCGCATGTCGAGCGCGTCTGGGAGGAGCCGCGCTGCCGGGCGATGCTGTCCGCGCTGGCCGCCATGGGCCGGCTGATCCTGTTCGACCGTCGCGGCATCGGCCTCTCCGACCGCGTCGGCTTCAGCCCGAGCGTTGCGGCGACCGCCGCCGACATCGCCACCGTGCTCGATGCCGCCGGCAGCCGCCGCACGCTGCTGCTCGGCGCCTCCGAGGGCGGCCCCGCCTGCGTCGCCTTCGCCGCCGATCATCCCGAGCGGGTCGCCGGGCTGATCCTGTTCGCCTCGCTCGCCAAGGGCAGCGCGACGGCGGACTATCCTCACGCGCTACAGGCCGCCCAGTATGACATGTGGCTGCAGCAGCTCGTCGCGGAATGGGGCGGGCCGGCGGGCATCGAGACATTCGCGCCGAGCCTGGCCGGCGATCCCCAGGCGCGCGCCTGGTGGGCCGGCCTGCTGCGGGCGTCTTCCAGCCCCGGCGCCATCAGGGGCCTGCTCGAGGCCTTGAGGGATACGGATGTCCGGCACCTGCTGGCGCGAATCGCCGCGCCGACCCTGGTGCTGCACCGCCGCCGCGATCGCGCCGTGCTGGTTGCCGCGGGACGGCATCTGGCCAGCCACATTCCCAAAGCACGCTTTGTCGAGCTCGACGGTGCCGATCACTGGGTGTTTGCCGGAGATCAGCAGCCGGTGCTCGCTTGCATCCGGGACTTCATCGGCCATCTCCCGGTCTAGGCGGGACGACCCAATCGATGTAGTCCCGAGACGGGAGGATTCGTCGGTGAACGAAGACCACGCCGGTTTCCAACGCGAGCAGCGGCAGGTCGCCATTGGCATGGCCGCGGCCGCCCTGGTTGCCATCGCCGCGATCGCATTCGCGCTCTGGCGCGCCGCAGGGGGCCCCGCGCAACCGGTGGCGGAGCGGCTCGCGGTTGCCCTCAAGCTCGATCTGCTCGTGATCGTGTGGCTGCTCGCATCCATCGGCAACGTCGCCCGGCTGCGCTTCTTCTCGCCCCAGGACATCGCAGGCAGCGCCAGCACCGCGCCGAGTGATGCCGTCCGGGGCGGCAACGCGATCCTTCAGAACACGCTGGAGCAGGTGGTGCTGGCCGTCACGGTCCATCTGGCGCTGGCGGCGGCGCTGCCCGCGCCGACGCCTGTGCTGATGACGCTGGTGGTGCTGTTCGGTCTCGGACGCCTGCTGTTCTGGCGCGGCTACACCCGCGGCGCGGCCGGCCGCGCCTTCGGCTTCGCGCTGACCTTCTATCCCACGGCGTTCGCGCTGATCGCAGGCATCGTCCTCGTGTTGACCGGCCGGGCGGCCTAGCCGTCACCGGCAGCCGTCGCGAACACTTCGAGGTTGCAAAACCGGCGCGGCGCGGCATGCTGCGGCGGATGCCGGATAAGACCTCCCCTGTCGATGTGACACCCAGCGAGCCGCCGCATTATCTCGGCCATCGCCAGCGACTGCGCGAGCGCTTTCACAGCGCCGGTCCCGATGCGCTCAACGATTACGAACTGCTGGAGATGGTGCTGTTCGCGGCGCTGCCGCGGCGTGACGTCAAGCCGCTGGCCAAGGCGCTGCTGAAGACGTTCGGCTCCTTCGCCGAGGTGATCCATGCGCCGGAGCCGCGGCTGCGCGAGATCGACGGCGTCGGCGACGCCTCGATCACCCAGCTCAAGCTGATCGCAGCCGCCGCGCATCGCATCGCCAGGGGCGAAGTCCGGCAGAAGCATGCGCTGGCGTCGTGGCAGGACGTGATCACCTATTGCCGCACCAGCATGGCCTTCGCCGAGAAGGAGCAGTTCAGGCTGCTGTTCCTCGACAAGCGCAACCAGCTGATCGCCGACGAGGTGCAGCAGACCGGCACGGTCGACCACACGCCGGTCTATCCGCGCGAAGTGATCAAGCGCGCGCTGGAATTGTCGGCCACCGCGATCATCCTGGTGCACAACCACCCCTCCGGCGATCCGACGCCGTCGCAAGCCGACATCCGCATGACCAAGACCATCGTCGACATCGCCAAGCCGCTCGGGATCACCGTCCACGACCACATCATCGTCGGCAAGAACGGGCACACCAGCCTGAAGGGCTCGGGGCTGATGTGAGGCGGAGCGACCGCAGTCATCGCGACAGTCAGCTCACGCCCAGCGTCGTGCCATCGCGACGCAGAGAACGACGATCGCGGCGGCGCCGACCATCGACGATGACACCGGTTCGTGCAGCAGCAGGCTCGCAAAGACGAGGCCGAGGAACGGCTGCAGCAATTGCAACTGGCCGACGGTGGCGGTGCCACCACGCGCGAGGCCGCGGTACCAGAAGGCGAAGCCGACGAACATGCTGAAGACCGAGACATAGCCGAGGCCGAGCCAGGCCGCGGCCGTGATCGCCTGAGACGAGCCCGGCCAGGTCCACGCCGAGACCACGAGCATCAGCGGCAATGACAGCAGCAGCGCCCATGAGATCACCTGCCAGCCGCCGAGCCGGCGCGTGAGCATCGCGCCCTCCGCATAGCCGAGGCCACAGACGATGATCGCCGCGACCATCGCGAGATCTCCGATCGGCGACGCCACGCCATCCTGCATCAGCGCGAAGCCGGACACTGCGGCGGCGCCGAGCGCGGCGAACAGCCAGAACAGAGGCCGCGGCCGCTCACCGCCGCGCAGCACGCCGAACAGAGCCGTCGACAGCGGCAGCAGTCCGACAAACACGATCGCATGGGCCTAGGTGATGTGCTGGAGCGCGAGCGCCGTCAGCAGCGGAAAGCCGACGACCACGCCGAGCGCCACGATGCCGAGCGACAGCAGGTCGCGCCGCCCGGGAAGCGGCTGCCGCAACAGGACGAGACACGCTGCCGCGAGCAGCGCCGCAAGCGTCGCGCGCGCCCCCGTCAGGAACAGCGGCGCAAAGCCTTCCAGCGCTGCGCGTGTCGCCGGCAGCGAGCCGCTGAAGATCGTCATGCCGATCGCCCCGCTGCCCCAGCCTTCGATTGATCCCTTCATCGTCTTCCTCCCGGCTGCCTCCGATCTAGCCGGCGCGGCCTTGTTGCGGCAGCCACAGATCAGTACAATCCTGGCAAACTGTACTGGTTATCGGAGCAATACACTTGAAGGCGATCACCACGGCTTCCCACGATCGGGGTCCGCGCACGGCAGCCGTGATCGCGGCCATTCGCCAGCGGCTGGAGACGCGCGCGCTCGGCCCAGGTCAGCGACTGCCGTCGATCCGCGCGTTCGCGGCGAGCATGGGCGTGGCGCCGGCGACGGTCGTGGAGGCCTATGACCGGCTGGCCGCGGAGGGCATCATCCGCGCCCGCCGCGGATCTGGCTTCTATGTCGCCGATCTCGCGCTGCCGCCGCTCGCTCTCGCCGAGCGTGAGCCGCACCGTCCCCGTGCGGTCGATCCGTTCTTCGTGTCGCGTCAGTCGCTCGATGCTGGCACGGCGACATTGACGCCGGGTTGCGGCTGGCTGCCGGCCGACTGGATGCCGCAGGACGCGCTGCGTCGCGCGGTCCGCGCGCTGGCGCGCAGTGAAGACGGCGTACTGACCGATTATGGCGCCTCGCGCGGGTCGCCGGCGCTGCGACGCGTACTGCAGGCCCGCTTGGCCGGCCTCGGGATCGAGGCGTTCAGCGAGCAGGTGCTGCTGACCGCGTCGGGCACGCAGGCGATCGACCTGATCTGCCGCATGATGCTCCGGCCCGGTGACGCGGTGCTGGTCGACGACCCCTGCTATTTCAATTTCCTGGCGCTGCTGCGTGCGCACCAGGCGCGGATCGTGAGCGTGCCGATGACGCCGAGCGGGCCCGACATCACACAGTTCGAGGCGGTGCTGTCGGCCGAGCGGCCGCGGCTCTACATCACCAATTCCGGACTGCACAATCCGACCGGGGCGTCACTGTCGCTGCAGACCGCGCACCGCCTGCTCAACGCCGCCGCCGCATCCGACACGATCATCATCGAGGACGACATCTACGGCGACTTCGAGCCCGAGCCGTCGCCGCGGCTGGCCGCGCTCGACGGACTGCAGCGCGTCATCCTGGTCGGCAGCTTCTCCAAGACGCTGTCGGCATCCGTCCGCTGCGGCTACATCGCGGGCCGGGCGGACTGGATCGAGCCGCTGATCGACCTGCAGATCGCGACCGGCTTCGGCGGCCCCGGACAATTCGCCGCAGAGGCCCTGGCGCAGGTCGTGACCAGCGGCGCCTATCGCAAGCATATCGAGGAGCTGCGCGCGCGGCTGTCGCGCGCACGTCCGCGCGTCGCGGCGCGGCTGCAGCGCCTCGGCATCACGCCCTGGCTGATGCCGCGCGGCGGCTATCATCTGTGGTGCAGGCTGCCGGACGGATGCGCGGCGGTCGACGTCGCCCAGGCCGCGCTGGCCGACAATGTGGTGCTGGCGCCCGGCGACGTCTTCAGCACGGCGCAAACAGCCGGCATGATGATGCGCTTCAACGTGGCGCATTGCGAGGATGTGCGCGTGATCGCCGCGCTCGAGCGCGCCCTGCAGCAATCCGCGGCGCGACACGGCGCGCCGTCAGACTCTGTTGCGATCAGCAGGACTCAGTAGCAGTAGCGCGGATGCGCGCGGACCCAGGAGCCGTCGCCGCGCTGCAGATAGCAGCCGTTGCGATAGGAGTAATAGCCGCCGCGGCGCCGCTCGCCATCGGCTGCGATGGCGGCTCCCGTTCCCGCGCCGATCACGGCGCCGATCGCAGCACCGCGTCCGCCACCGATCGCACCGCCGAGAATGGCGCCGCCGGCACCGCCGAGGATCGCACCGCCCAGCACGTCCTGCGCGGCGGCCTGATGCAGCGGCGCAAGGGTCGTCGCAAGCGTCGCAAAGGTCAGCAGCGCTGCGGCACTGAGGCGGGTGGCAAGAGAAATCCCCAGGCGTCGGGTCATGTACACGTCTCCGTTCCGGGCAAGCTAGTCCGCCCGAGCCGGCCGTTCTTGATGCAGATCAAGGCGGCGTCAAGGCGGCGTATCCCGACATCGCCGCGTTCCGCTCATGCCGCCGCGCGCTGATCCTGCGTGCGATCCTCGACGATGCTGAGAAGGTATTTCGGCTCGCCCTCGCCCGTGGAAACCGGCAACCGGCGCACGACGACATCGCGCTTGCCGTTGCCGGGCGTCTCGATGCTGTGCGTCTTCGGCACCTGGTCGACGACCGCCTGGCCGAGCTGCTCGCGGTCGAAGGTCTCCAGAAGCTCCCCCGTCGGCTCCGGGAACAGCTCGCGCGCGGCGCGGCCGATGATCTCGGAACGGGGCAGGCCGAACAGCACCTCGGTGGCGCGGTTGACGAACACGTAGCGCAGCGACTGCGCGTCCTTGGCGACGACGGCCTGCGGAATGTTTTCGAGCAGCGCGGCCAGAAAGTATTCGGCGCGCGCCAGCACGCGCTCGTTGCGCCGCTGTGCGGTGAAGTCCTCATGCGTCGCGATCCAGCCGCCGCCGTCCATCGGGCGTTCGGCGATGCGGATGACGCGGCCGTCGGCCAGCTCCATCTCGAAGGTCTCGGCGCGCCGTTGCTTCATCCGCTCACGCAGCGCGGCGAGAAACTCCGACGGCTTCTCGCGCAACAGTCCGAGCTTGGCGCGATGCGCCAGGATCTCGCGCATATGCGCGCCGGGCTTCGCGATCGAGGCGGGAACGCCGTAGAGCTTGCGATACTGGTCGTTGACCATCAGCACGTAGCCGAAGCTGTCGAGCATGATGAGCCCCTGCGCCATGTTGGCGACGGCGGCGTCGAGCCGCTGCTGGCTGCTGATCGCGCCCTGCTCCAGCCGCTCGTTGTCACGCAGCACATCGGCATGCTGCCGTTCGATCTCGACCTCGTGCTGCTCGAGCTCCTGCAGGCGGAACGTGCCTTCCTGGTAGGTCTCGACGGCATGCGCGACACGTCCGATCTCGTCATGCCGCCGCGCATGCGGAATTTTCAGCTTGATGCGGCCGGCGGCGATGCGGTCGGTGACTTCGGCGACGTCCAGGAGCGGCATCAGGACGCCCCAGCGCAGCACCAGCGCCGCGGCCGCGATCAGGGCGATCAGCAGCAGGCCGAGGCCGCCGAGATAGACCAAGGCAAGACCACGCTCGTCCACGAGCTCGTTGAGCTCGCCCATGCGCTCGTCGTAGAGCCGCGACAGGGCCTCGAGATCCTCGTTGAGCGCGGTGCGGACCGCGCGGTTCTCGTCGTTGTCACCGAGCTCGCGCGCCGCGGACGAACCGACTGAAATCGTCCGGCGCGCCATTTCCGTCCGGAATGCAATGAACTGGTCGATGCGCTTCCGGAACGGTGCGAACACGGCCGCATCATCGTCGGCGAGCGCGGCCTGCCATTCCTCAACGACCTTGGCGAGCTGCGCGATCTTCGCCAGTTGCGAATCGGCGTAACGCCGCGCCACGTTGCGATCGAACGACATATAGATGCCGCGCGATTCCATCACGACGGCGTAGATCAGCGCATTGGTGCGTTCGATGTTGCGGGAGGCGACGGCGAGGTGCTCGAGCCGGTCGTAGAACATGCGCTGTTCGCGCAACGCCGACAACGCGCCGAGCGTCAGCAGCATCACCAGAACGGCGAAGCCGATGGCGGCCATCGAAATCTTGTCGTTGAGGCTGAACGACGGCAGCGAATGGGTGAACCTGCGCACTGGACTCTGCATGGCTGGCTCCCGGCCTTGGGACAACCATCAGACGCAGCATCTGTAAACGACACGTTTAAATCGCTTCTGCAACTCGCAACGAAGCGTTAACCGGCATGACCGAACTGTTAACGTCAGCGAATGGCGCGCGCGGTCCCGGCCTCACTGCCGCAGCATGATCAGCGGATTCGCGCTGTCCGGCACCAGCCGCCACTGCGCATTGTCGTCCGCCTCGAACCGCCAGGTCTCGCCGCGGTCGGACATCAGCATCATCTGGCCGTGCTCGAGCCGCCACTGCGACGGCGCGAAAGCCGCGACAGCGGGATCGCATTTCGGCTTCACGAACACCTGGAAATTGTCGTTGCCGGCGTCGTTGTTGGTCAGCACCAGGCTGCAGATCACAGCGCCGTTGCCGCGTACCATGGCCCAGTCGCCGATCATCTGGTCCATCGACTTGGCCAGCGACCGCGCTGCCGCGAGGTTCTGCAGGATGTAGACGCCCTCGCCCTGGCGCAGGCCCTCGAAAATGCCGGCCTCGACCTCGGTGAAGTCGATCACCGCCTCGCCGTTAGCGGATTGCAGGCTGACGATGTCGTCGAGCCCCTTCACGTTCCAGCCGGCGATGTCCTTGGTGAAGGGCAGCGCGGTCGCGCAGCCCGGCTCCATTTCGAGCTTCATCCCGCGCTGCGCCGCCTCGGGCTTCAAGGTCAGCACGCAGGTCTTGCTGCGCTCGGTGGTCGCAAGCTCCCATTGTCCGATCATCGCTTTCTTCAGGCCGCCCGCATCCTGCGCAGGCGCGGGAACGGTGGCCAATGACGACAGCAATGCGATCAGCAATGGGAGCGAGCGTTTCATCAGCGGCCTTTCACCGGCGTTTCCGGAACGGGCGTCAGCGGCGGCTTGCCGGCAAACCAGACCTTGAGATTGTCGACCACCAGCTGATCCATCGCGTTGCGGGTTACGATGGCAGCGGAGCCGATGTGTGGCAGCAGCACGACATTGTCCATCGCCTTGAGCGCGTCCGGCACCGCCGGCTCCTTCTCGAACACGTCGAGGCCGGCGGCGAGAATCGTGCCGGACTTCAGCGCATCGACCAACGCCTGCTCGTCGATAACGGAGCCGCGGGCCACGTTGACGACGACGCCGCGCGGTCCGAGCGCCTTCAGCACCTCGGCATTGACGATCTTGTTGGTCGAGGCGCCGCCGGGCACGATCACGACCAGCGTATCGACGTCCTTCGCCATCGCCAGCAGATCGGGATAATGCTTGTTGGCGACGCCGGCCGCGGGCTTGCGCGAATGATAGACGACCGGAACCAGCGAGGCCTCGAGTCGGCGCGCGATCGCCTGGCCGATGCGGCCCATGCCGACCATGCCGACGGTGCGGTCGCGCAGCGAGCCGACGCTGAGCGGATACGGCTTCTGTTCCCATTCGCCCGAGCGCACGTATCGGTCGGCCTTGATGAACTCGCGACAGGTTGCGATCAGCAGGCCCAGCGCGACATCGGCAACCTCCTCGGTCAGCACGTCCGGCGTGTTGGTGACGACGATGCCGCGCTGGCCGGCGTGAGCCGCCGCGACGTGGTCATAGCCGACGCCGAAGCTCGCGACGATCTCCAGCTTCGGCAGCATGGCCATGACCGCAGCATCGGTCTTGACGGTGTGGAAGGTCACGGCAACACCGCGAATGCGCCCCTTCACGTCCGCTGGCAGCGCTTCGAGGTCGGCCTGCGTCGTCGCATGATGCACATTGAAGCTGTCCGGGAACCCTTTCTCCAGGATCGGCCGCAACGGCCCATAGATCAGAACATCGACCTTGTCAGACGAAGTCGCCGCCATCAGTTATCCTTTCCAAGCGCGCTCTCATGCCAGCGCCGTAAAACGAGGTGCGAAACTAGCGCCAGCAAGGCATAGATGACAATCCCGGCCACCGACAGCAGCACCAATGCAGCAAACATGCGAGGTATGTTGAGTCGATAGCCGGATTCCGCGATGCGATAGGCGAGTCCCGATCCGGCACCGGCGCTGCCGGCCGCGATCTCGGCGACGACCGCGCCGATCAGCGACAGGCCGCCGGCGATGCGCAGGCCGCCGAGAATGTAAGGCAGCGCGGCGGGCAGCTTCAGATAGCGCAGCGCCTGCCAGCGCGAGGCGCCATAGAGCTGAAACAGCCCGGCAAGGTTGCGGTCGACAGAATTGAGTCCGAGCGCGGTGTTCGACAGCACCGGAAAGAAGCCGACGATCCACGCACAGGTCACCACGGCGGTCTGCTGCGGCAGATAGATCAGCAGCAGCGGCGCGATCGCGATGACCGGAGTCACCTGCAGCACCACGGCATAGGGAAACAGCGCCCATTCCAGCCATTTCGACTGGTTGAACAGCAGCGCCAGCGCGATGCCGCCAAGCGCCGCGGCGACGAAGCCTTCGAGCGTGGTGATGAGGGTCGTCACCAGCGATTGGAAGAGGATGTCCCAATCGCTCACCAAGGTCTTCAGCACCAGGAGCGGTCCCGGCAGCACATAAGGCTGGATGTCATTCAGGCGGACGGAAAGCTCCCACGCCGTCATCACGGCAATGAAGACGACCGCCGGAGAGACGAGGCTCGCAAGCCGCGCCGCCGATACGGAGACACCGCGCCGACCGTCGCTCACAGCGCATGCACTCCGGTGTAGGCCGGAGCCAACGCATCCGAGACACGACGGCAATACGCCGCATAGTCCGGCGAAGCGCGGAACGCATCGTCGCGTGTCCCGGCCTCGATCGGGATCTCGGCGCTGAGCCGGCCGGGCCGCGCCGTCATCACCAGCACCCGCTGCGACAGATAGACCGACTCGAACACCGAGTGAGTCACGAACAGAACGGTCATGTTCAGCTTGCGCCACAGCGCCAGGAGATCATTGTTGAGCCGGAACCGCGTGATCTCGTCGAGCGCGGCGAACGGCTCGTCCATCAACAGGATGTCCGGCTGCGTCACCAGCGCCCGCGCCAGCGACGCGCGCATCTTCATGCCGCCGGACAATTCGCGCGGAAACGCGTCGGCGAAATCGGCGAGCCCGACCTGCGCCAGCGCCGCGTCGACCCGCAGGCGCGCATCGGCGGCCGGCAGATGCGCGAGCTTCAGCGGCAGGCCGACATTGTCACGCACGCTGGTCCAGGGCATCAGGGTCGGCTCCTGGAACACGAAGCCGATGCGGTGGCCGGACTGCGTCGCGGAGGCTGCCGCCGCCACATCCAGCACGCCGGACGTCGGCGCCACGAGCCCCGCGATCAGGCGCAGCGCCGTCGACTTGCCGCAGCCGGAGGGTCCCAGCAGCGACACGAATTCGCCCTTGGCAATCGTCAGGTCGATCGGCCCCAGCGCTGCCACGCCGGACTCGTAGACCTTGGTGACGCCGCGCAGGCGCACGGCGCTGCCGTCGGCGCGCGCGGACGAAGGGGACGAACTCATCTGCTGATCGCGCCGCTCGCGCGTCCTACTTGTTCGGCCGGAGATCGAGACCGACGCCCTTGTTGACGAAGCGCAGCGTATAGGACTTGCGATAGTCGATCGTCGGCTTGACGACACCGGCGCGCACCATCTTGTCGAAGAAGCTGGTGATGCGCTCCTCGGTCATGGCGCCGATGCCCTTGTCCATGCTGTCGCCGGAATCGACGATGCCGTATTCCTTCATCTTGGCGATCGAATAGGCCAGGAGATCGTCGGTCATCTCCGGATTCATCTTCTTGATGAGCGCATTGCCGGCGGAGTTGTCGCCGTAGATGTAGTTGTACCAGCCGATGATCGAGGCATCAACGAAGCGCTGCACCAGATCCGGCTTCTTCTCGATCAGGTCGCGCCGCGTCTCGATCAGGGTCGAGTAGGTGTTGAAGCCGTTGTCGGCGAGCAGGATCACGCCGGGCTTGAATCCGGCGGCGCGCTCGACCGCGAAGGGTTCCGACGTGACATAGCCCTGCATCGCGCTCTGCGGCGTCGCGATAAAGGGCTGCGGATTGAACGTGTAGGGGCGGACGTTCTTCTCGGAGAAGCCATATTCCGACTTCAGCCATTGATAGTAGCTGGAGATGCCCTCCTTGGAGACGAACAGGGTCAGCGGCTTCAGCTCCTCCAGCTTGGAGATCCTGGACTCCGGATGGGTCAGGAACACCTGCGGGTCCTTCTGGAACATCGCCGCGATCGACACGACCGGCACGTTGTTGGCCACCGCATCGAACGCCATCAGCGTGTTCGCCGCCATGAAGAATTCGATCTTGCCCGAGATCAGCAGCATCCGGTTGTTCTCGTTCGGGCCGCCCGGCACGATCGTCACGTCGAGGCCGTAGCGCTTGTAGGTGCCGTCCGCGACCGCCTGGAAGAAACCGCCATGCTCGGCCTCGGCCACCCAATTGGTGCCGAAGGAGACCTTGTCCAGGGTCTGGGCCTGCGCGGCCGAGACCGCCGCGCCAGACGTCCCACCGATCACCAGCCATGCCGCCATTAACGTTCGCGCGAGAAGCGATTGCGCCATCTCTGGTCTCCCCGGTTCTTTCTGGCTGAACATGTTAAGATCAATGGAGCGATAACTACCCTGCCCGACGGACGAAGGAAACTGCGCGCGCGATGACCCTGCCGCCCCGCGATTGGACCGAGCTGAACTGGCCCGCTCTGGAAACGCCTGACGTCGCCGGCTGGATTGCGGTGCTGCCGCTCGCCGCCACCGAGCAGCACGGGCCGCATCTGCCGCTCGGCACCGACGTCTACATTGCCGAGGCGTATCTCGCGGAGGTCCGCGCTCTGCTGCCGCCAGCACTCCCGGTGACCTTCCTGCCGGTGCAGCCGGTCGGGATTTCGACCGAGCATATCGATTTTCCGGGCACGCTGACCCTGCCGGCCGAGGTCGCGCTGCGGAGCTGGCGGGCGCTCGGCGACTGCATCGCGCGCGCAGGCATTCGCAAGCTCGTCATCGTCAGCAGCCATGGCGGCAACAGCGCCGCGATGAGCCTGGTCGCGCAGGATTTGCGCGCGGTCCATCGCATGCTGGTGGTGACGACCTCCTGGTCGCGCTTCGGCGCGCCTGACGGGCTGTTCTCGGCCAGCGAGATTCTCCACGGCATCCATGGCGGCGCGATCGAGACCTCGATCATGCTGGCGCGCTATCCGCAATTCGTGCGGAGCGAGGCGATCGCCGATTTCGCATCCTCGGGCGCGGCGATGGCGCGCGACAACCGCGTGTTGTCGACACAACGCCCCGCGCCGCTGGCCTGGCAAACCCAGGATCTCCATGTGAGCGGCGCCGTCGGCGATGCCACGCAGGCCTCTGCGGAGAAGGGCGCGCACGTGCTCGATCATGGCGCCCGCGCATTCTGCGCGCTGCTGCAGGACGTCGATAACTTCGACGTGAACACGCTTGGCGCGGGCCCGTTGGCCGGCCACTGAGCCAACCGCAAACCTCTGCATCCCCTCACGAATTCGACGCGGCCCCAGTCGGCCGCAGCGCGAATCGAACCGCTTTCGAAAAGGCTTCGTCCAATTCGGCAAGCGGCCAGGACCGGCCGCCCCAACGCGAAACACAGGAGCCTTCGCCATGTCGATCAAGAGCAAGATTGCCGCTGTCGCCCTCGCCACGCTCGCCGTCACCGGCGGCATCGCCGCCACCTCCACACCCGCCGCCGCGGGCGGCTATCATCCCCATTGGGGCTGGGGTGTCGGTGCCGGCCTGGTCGGAGCCGCCGTGGTCGGCAGCGCCATCGCCGCCAGCAACGACGCCTACTACTACGGTGGTTATCGGGTCTGCCGCTGGGTGCCGCAGTATGACATCTATGGCCAGTATGTCGGCCGTGTCCGGGCCTGCCGCTACTGATGCTGCGGCGATCGCTTCGCCGGGCCGCGCAACCAGCGCGCGCTTCACCACGCCCGCCGTCCCGCCCAGGTCCGCGCCTGATCGTTAACGCCGCACCCTCTCTGCCCCGATCCCGATCGTCACAACCCGTCCGGCCAACCCCGGGCGGGTTGTTTGTTGCTCGACGGCCACACCTTCAGTCGGATCGCTCGGATCATTGCGCAAATCTTGCTATTGCGAATTAATCGCAATATAAATCATCCACAAATCGACCGTGTTCGTCCACATTTTCGCTCGAAGATCGACGACTCCGTATTCTTCTCGTGACTGTGCTCGGGCAATGAGGTTCTGACTTCAGCCCGGAATCGCGTGCTTTGCCTGGGGACTGCCGCCATGATCGAATCGAACTGCACCCGGGAGATGATCATTGCCGGCGCCGTCGCGATGGCGGCGCTCGGCCCTTTCGCCAGCGCGTCAGCCGAGGCCGCCGATCTGCCGGTCAAGGCCCGGATGGCGCAGACGGTGTTCGACTGGACAGGACTCTATGTCGGCGTCCACGCCGGCTATACCCGTGACCATGCAGCGGCGACGCTGACCGATCCATTCGTCACGGTCAGCGCCGGCAGTCCGTTCAGCGGACTCACCGGCGGCGTGCAGGCCGGCTACAACTGGTTGACCCGCTCGGGCCTGCTGCTCGGTCTCGAGGGCGATTTCAGTTTCCCGAACTATCTGACCTCGAACCACACCGTGGCGATGCTGAACACGCCGGGATCAAGCGTGTCCGAGCTGTGGGATTATGTCGCAACCGCGCGTGGCCGCGTCGGCTACGCCCAGGGCGACTGGCTGGTCTATGCCACCGGCGGCCTCGCCTGGACCGGCGGCCGCTTCATCAACACCGATCCGGCGGGCAATGAGGAAAAGAAGCTGGCGACGCGGCTCGGCTGGGTCGCCGGCGCCGGCATCGAGCGCGGCTTTGCGCCGCACTGGAGCTGGCGTCTCGAATATCTCTACAACCGGTTCGAGAATGGCGGCGTCCGCTTCTCCAACGGCGCCAGTTACAATTCAGCGCTGGAATTCCAGACTTTGCGTTTCGGGCTCAACCGCAAGCTCGACTTTGCCGATGGCCCCGACCTCAAGCTCAAGAACGATCCATCGGACACCGAGTCGGACCGCTGGGAGATCCATGGCCAGGCCACCGTGATCGGCCAGGGATATCCGTCCTTCCGCGCCCCCTACACCGGGACCAACAGCCTGACGCCCGCGCGCCAGTTCCAGCAGACCTGGAGCAACAGCCTGTTCATCAATGCGCGGCTGTGGGACGGCGGCGAGGTCTACTACAATCCCGAGCTGCTGCAGGGCTTCGGCCTCAGCAACACCGTGGGCATCGCCGGCTTTTCGAACGGCGAGGCGCAGAAGTCGGACTTCCCCTATCCGCACTACAACACGTCGCGGCTGTTCCTGCGCCAGACCTTCGGCTTCGGCGGCGAGCAGGAGCAACTCGGCTCGGGCCAGCTGCAGCTTTCCGGCAAGCAGGACATCTCGCGGCTGACTTTCCAGATCGGCAAGTTTCCGGTGCTCGACGTGTTCGACGGCAACGCCTATGCCAAGGACGCGCGCAAGGATTTCATGAACTGGTCGGTGTGGGCCCCCGGCGCCTTCGACTACGCCGCCGACAAGCTCGGCCTGACCTATGGCGCCACCGCCGAGCTGAACCAGAAGAACTGGGCGCTGCGCACCGGCTACTTCCTGATGGATGCCGTGTCGAACTCGAACAATTTCGACATGAAGGTGTTCCGCCGCGGCAGCTACGTCGTCGAGCTGGAGACGCGCTATCAGCTGTTCTCGCAGCCCGGCCATCTGCGCACCATCGCCTGGTTCAACAGCGTGTTCTCCGGCAGCTATCGGGAGACGCTGGACAATCCCGCGCTCAATCTCGACATCAGCCAGACCCGCCGCGGCCGCAGCAAATATGGCTACGTGGTCTCTTTCGACCAGGCGATCTCGGACGAGTTCGGCCTGTTCGGCCGCTGGAGCTGGAACGACGGCAAGACCGAGATCATGGCGTTCACCGACATCGATAACAGCCTGTCGCTCGGCGCCTCGATCAAGGGCAACCGCTGGGGCCGCCCCGACGACACGATCGGCCTCGCCGGCGTGACCAACGGCCTGTCCGGCGACCACCGCGCCTTCCTCGCCGCCGGCGGACTCGGCCCGCTGATCGGCGACGGCGCGCTCAACTACCGGCGCGAGACCATCATCGAGGCCTACTACGCCTATGCGATCAACAAATACCTGACCTTCACGGCGGACTATCAGTTCGTCAACAACCCCGCCTACAACGCCGACCGCGGACCGGTGTCGATCTTCTCGGGCCGCCTGCACGGGGATTTTTGAGGTTGATGTCGGTGCCTCGCTCGCCGTCATTGCGAGGAGCCAACGCGTCCGCGCAAAGCGCGGCCCGATGACAGGCTCCGCGACGAAGCAATCCAGACTCTCGCCCTCGACTCTGGATTGCTTCGCTGCGCGTAACTGCCCAGGTGTCCGTCTGTATCGCTTGACTGGCCACATGTGTTTGTGAG
>NZ_JBNPUZ010000026.1:0-75253 GCF_051168435.1 Bradyrhizobium sp. HKCCYLR20261 | reverse complement strand
GCCTCCTTCCGCAAGAGACTGACAGGGAATCAGACGTTCTTCCCGTATTCAACATCGATGTGTGAATACGGTAGCCCCGCAAGGGGAGGGAGCGCAGCCGACTCGCGGCGCCCGGCTCGGATCTGCATTGGCAAATGGATGCCAGGATCGACAGGCCTGCTTTTTTGAGGGGCAGCCGCCCCTCAAACCTCCTTCATCGCCCGGTCGAGCAGCGCGCGGCAGTCGAGCAGGTCCTTGAGCACGACTTCGAGCTTTTCGCGCTCCTCCGGCTTCATACCGGCGCGGGTGGGCGGACCGACGCGGAAGGTGTCGAGGATGTCGTCCTCGGTGTCGACGAAGCGGAAGTCGATGCCCTCCTCCTCGGAAGCCTCCTCCTCTTCATCCTCCGATTCGACCTCGGCCTCGCCGATCGGCTCCTCCTCCATCATCGCCTGGCCGAGGGTTTCCTCGAGAGCGCCGAAGGAGACGGCCGCGGAGGTATCCGCGAGCCCCTGGACCGACTTGACGCCGTGCTCCTTCAGGATGCGCTGCACGCCCTTGATCGTGTAGCCTTCGCTGTAGAGCAGACGGCGGATGCCCTTGAGCAAATCGACGTCGTCGGGCCGGTAATAGCGCCGGCCCCCGCTTCGCTTCATCGGCTTGATCTGGGCGAACCGGGTCTCCCAAAACCGCAGCACGTGCTGCGGGATGTCGAGCTCCTGCGCGACCTCGCTGATCGTCCGAAACGCATCCGGCGCCTTGTCCAAATGCCCGTTCCCCTTCGATCGTGCTGACAAGATGTGACGCTAGGCTACGCTGACAATGAGACTGATCCGGCCGACCGCTCGGGTCAGGCCACGCTTTCGGCCGCGATCGTCCGCGGCTACTCGGTCTCGGCGGAAAGCTCCGAGGGAGCCGCCTCGCCGTTCATCTTGCCGTTGGACTGCTGGCCGTTGATGCGCTGCTTCAGGATCGCGGACGGCTTGAACACCATCACCCGCCGCGGCGAGATCGGCACCTCGGTGCCGGTCTTGGGATTGCGTCCGATGCGCTGACCCTTCTTGCGCACCATGAACGACCCGAATGACGACAGCTTGACCGTCTCGCCCCGCTCGAGACAATCGGTGATCTCCTTCAAGACCAGCTCGACGAAGGCGGACGACTCCGTCCGCGACAGGCCCACCTTCTGGTAGACCGCCTCGCACAGATCGACGCGTGTGACTGTTTTTCCGGTTCCCGCCATCGCCTGCCCCAAACTCTCGGCGAATAATTCGGCCCGGAAATTAAGAGGTTAAGCCGCCTTGGTCAACAGCAGCGTGAAGCCAAGTGTGGCGGTTAAGTCGATAAAATCCCGCCCTGCGGCAAGCTTACCAGCGCACCAGGGCCGAGCCCCAGGTGAAGCCGCCGCCCATCGCCTCCAGGAGAACCAGGTCGCCCTTCTTGATCCGGCCGTCCTTGACCGCCACGTCGAGCGCCAGCGGGATCGAGGCAGCCGAGGTATTGCCGTGCCGGTCGACCGTCAGCACCACCTTTTCAGGCGCGATGTGCAGTTTATGCGCGGAGGCGTCGATGATTCGCTTGTTGGCTTGGTGCGGCACGAACCAGTCGATGGTCTGGGCGGACTGGCCGGTGGCCTCAAAGGCGTCGACGATGACGTCGGTGATCATGCCGACGGCGTGCTTGAACACCTCGCGGCCTTCCATGCGCAGATGGCCCACCGTCTGGGTCGACGACGGGCCGCCATCGACATAAAGCTTGGCCTTGTGGCGGCCGTCCGAGCGCAGATGCGTGGTCAGCACGCCGCGGTCCGCTGACGTGCCGTCCTGCTGCTGGGCATCCAGCACCAGCGCGCCGGCGCCGTCGCCAAACAGCACGCAGGTGGTGCGGTCGTTCCAGTCGAGGATGCGCGAGAAGGTCTCGGCGCCGATCACCAGCGCCCGCTTGAACGCGCCGCTGCGCAGGAAATTGTCGGCGGTCGCGAGCGCAAAGACGAAGCCGGAGCACACCGCCTGCAGGTCGAACGCCGCGCCATGATGGATACCGAGCCCGTTCTGCACGGCAACGGCCGTGGCGGGAAAGGTGTTGTCCGGCGTCGAGGTGCCCAGCACGATCAGGTCGATCGACTGTGGATCGACATCGGCGGCGGCAAGCGCGGCACGCGCGGCATTGATCGCGAGGTGAGAGGTGAATTCGCCGTCGGCTGCGACATGGCGCTCCCGGATCCCGGTGCGCTGAACGATCCATTCGTCCGAGGTCTCGATGCGGCTTGCCAACTCGGCATTGGTCACGACCCGCTGCGGAAGATAGGAGCCACAGCCGAGCACGACCGAACGTATTGTCACGAGACAGCCTCCTGGGCGACGGGTGCGGAGGCGAACGCTCCGCCGTCGCGATTGAGTGTTTGATTGATCTTGGTCAGGAGATCGCAGCGGGCCATCTCATAGCCAACCCTGACGGCCGAGGCAAAGCCCTCGGCATCGGTTCCACCATGGCTCTTGACGACGATGCCCTTGAGCCCGAGCACCACGCTGCCGTTGGAGCGGCGCGGATCGAGCCGGGCGCGCAGCGCGGCGAAGGCGCCGCGGGCGAACAGATAGCCGATCCGGGCCATGACGCTGGCCTGGATCGCGCCGCGCAGGAATTCGGTGACCTGGCGTGCCGTGCCCTCGGCGGCCTTCAACGCGATGTTGCCGCTGAAGCCCTCGGTCACGACCACGTCGGCGGCGCCCTTGCCGATGCCGTCGCCCTCGACGAAGCCGATATAGTCGAGCTGCGGCAGGTTCATCGCGCGCAGCTGCTCGGCCGCCTCGCGGATCTCCTCATGGCCCTTCATCTCCTCGACGCCGATATTGAGGAGGCCGACGGTCGGTTTCGGCTTGTTGAACAGCACGCTCGCCAGCGCGCTGCCCATCACCGAGAGCGCGACGAGGTGGTGGGCATCGCCGCCGATGGTCGCGCCGAGGTCGAGCACGACCGATTCGCCGCGCGTGGTCGGCCAGATCGCCGCCAGTGCCGGACGGTCGATGCCATCCAGCGTGCGCAGGCAGAAGCGGGCCATCGCCACCAGCGCGCCGGTGTTGCCGGCGGAGACCGCGACGTCGGCCTCGCCCTTCTTGACGGCTTCGATGGCGAGCCACATCGACGAGGTCTTGCGGCCCCGCCGCAGCGCCTGGCTCGGCTTGTCCTCCATGCTGATGGCGACATCAGTGTGAATGACGCGCGACACCGCCTTCAGGCGCGGATGCCGGTCGAGTTCGGCCGCGATCTTGGCGCTGTCGCCGAACAGCAGGAATTCGGTGTCCGGATGGCGGCTCAGCGCGATCGCGGCTCCGGGGATGACGACGGCCGCGCCGAAATCCCCGCCCATGGCGTCCAGCGCGATTCGAACCTTTTGAGGCATGACGTCCCGGAAACCTGATCTCGAGCTTGATCTCGTCTTGGCCGCGTCTCGTTCGGCCGTGTTGGCGGTCGTTCTTGGTGGCACTGCGCGGCCAGGGAACGGGCCCGAGGCCGGCAGCGCGGTTTGTCGCACCCCGGCCCGGCGCGACAATAGCGTCTCTCCGTGTCGAAACAACCTCCCGGGCGCGTGGCATTTTGCAACCGCGCGACCTGGCGGAGGGCGGGAGGCCGACAGTGTTCCCTATCGAAATCAGTCACTTGAAGCGATTTCGGAAGGCTTTGTGGCAGCGCGGGCGCGTGGCCGGCCTGCACATTCGGACATCAATCCTCATCCGTTTTCTTCGCGGGCGTCCCGATCGGCGTTGCTCCCGCTGACGTTTTCAACGCCTTCAGCGCCGCGAACGGGTGGTCCTCCGGGGCGACGGCCGCCGCCGGCGGCTCGAACATGGCGCCCGGCTTGCGCGGATAGGGATCGATCCCGAGGAACAGCGCGTCGGCGGCGAGCCGGCCGAGGTCGATCTGGCCGCCCATGATCGGCTCCGGCGGGTCGGCGGTGTCGACCTCGCTGTTCGGATCGTCCTCGACGAAATCCGCGAGCTCCGGAATCTGGTCCGGCGGCGCGAACATCTGGTCGATCGGCTCGTCGATCTCGGTCTCGATCGGATCGAGCGTGACCACGCAGGTCTGGCCGATACGAGCGCGCACCCGCCCCTCGACATGCACCTTGCCATCGCGCTTCTGCTTCACGTCGAACGAGGCATGCGCCGACAGCACCTCGCGCAGTTCGCCGATCTCGGCCAGCGCACGCCGGGTGGCCGCGTCGGCCTCGATCTCGCGATGCAGCCCGGCGTCCGGGATCTGCGCCACGATCACGGGCGGTGCCCGCCACGGATCCTTCGAGGGATCTCGTCCCGGCTCGCGGGATGCGTCTCTGTCTCTGCTCATGTCGTCAGTCCTGCTGAACCGGTCGCGGGAAGCGCCAGGCCGCGCCGAGCAGCTTGGCGTCGTCGAGGCCAGCGAGCTGTGCTGCGACCCGGCCTGCATAGGCGGCAAGCCCTGCCGCGCTGTCCGGATGGTCTCCGTTCAAGATATTCTTCTGCAGCGCCTCCGCCAGCCGGGCCTCGCTCTCGGACCAGGCCAGGTCATAGGCGGCGGTGCGGCCATAAAATGCCTCGCCGAACTTCTGCATGCGCTTGGGCACGGTGAGGTCGCCGACCCCCATCTCGCGGAGATTGTCGTCCATGTCGTCGCAGAACCGGTCGAACAGCGCCTGCGACAGCTCGGTCCCCACCCCGCGCAGCCTGCGGAGCACCAGCCAGAGGTGCAGAATCAGCAGATCGAGCCGTCCATCGACCGTGTCGGGGACATTTAAGTGCCTATAAAACAACGGCTCTCGGGTTTGCGCCACGATCATGCCATAGATCGGCTCGATGGTCCCGCGCGGGGACGGTCCGGACTTCCTGAAACGGTTGAATGGCCAGAGCATGAGGATTCCGCGGCTGAGAGTTCCGAGCTTGCTCGGGGGCATGTTGCAATCCGCGACTTTGCCCGGTACGTCAACGCCCTGCCCGACGCAAGGGGACGGGATCCGATCTTAAGAAGATGACCCAGACAATGCGAACGACTGCCCGCCTGCTCTCCCGCGGCCTGAGCCCCCGTCTGCGCACCCGTGCGCTTACTCTTGGCGCGATCGCGCTGATGGGCCTGGCGCTCGCCGCCTGCACGGGCGAGCAGTTCCAGAAGGGCTACATCATGCCGCCCGGCGCGCTCGAGCAGATCCCGATCGGGGCGAGCCAGGACCAGGTGCTGATCGTGATGGGCACGCCATCGACCGTCGCGACGCTGGATGGCGAAGTGTTCTATTACATCTCGCAGCGCGCCGAACGCCCGGTCGCCTTCATGAACCAGAAGGTCGTCGATCAGCGCGTCATCGCGATCTATTTCGACAAGAACCGCCAGGTCCGCCGGCTCGCCAATTACGGCATGAAGGACGGCAAGATCTTCGACTTCGTCAGCCGCACCACGCCGACCTCGGGCCAGGAGCTCAGCTACCTGACGCCGCTGTTCAAGCTGCTCAGCTTCAACTGATCATGACCTCATCGCCGCGTCCCGGAGTATGATTTCGGGGCACGGCAGGAATCGTCCCCGCTGCGCTGATTGGCGCAGCCGATGTCGCATGCCTGCGCTTGCTCTGGCGGCGCAATCGTCCCTACCCTCCCGCAAAACAGAAGCCCGGGAGGAATCATTGACCCATCGCATCGCGCTGTCGCGCCGCAAGCTATTGTCCGGCGCCGCCGCGCTCTCGGCCGCCGCCCTTCTGCCGCGCACGAGCCTCGCCGACTGGCGGCCCACCGAGACGGTGAAACTGATCGTGCCGGCCGCGCCGGGCGGCAGCACCGACGTGATGGGCCGCCTGCTGGCCGCGCATCTGCAGACCGCGTGGGGGCAATCGGCCGTGGTCGAGAATCGCTCGGGCGGCGGCGGGACGATCGGCACCGCCGAGGTCGCGCGCAACACCAAGGGCGACGGCTATACGATCCTGATCGGCAATCCCGGACCCAACGCGATCGCCTATTCGATCTTCCGCAACCTCGCCTACAAGCCGGATCAGCTGCAGGCGGTGTCCAACATGATCCGCATCCCCAACATCGTCTCCGCGCATCCCTCGACCGGGATCAAGTCGATTCCCGAGCTGATCGCCTATCTCAAGGCCAATCCCGACAAGCTGAACTATGCCTCCTCCGGGGTCGGCCAGAGCCCGCATCTCACCGGCGCCTGGTTCCTGCAGCTCACCGGCCTGAAGATGACGCACATCCCGTTCCGCGGCGCTGGTCCTGCGCTGCAGGCCGCGCTCGCCGGCGACGTCCAGATCCTGTTCGACAATCTGTTTCCGTCGCTGCCGCAGATCCAGGACGGCAAGCTGACCGGGCTGTGCGTGACCACGCCGGAACGCAGCGCCAACGCGCCCGAGCTGCCAACCATGCGCGAGAGCGCGCCGGAGCTGGCCAAGTTCGATGTCTCGTCCTGGTTCGGCGTGTTCCTGCCCAAGGCCTGCCCGCCCGAGATCGTCAATGCCCTCAATTTGCAGGTCAAGGCGCTGCTGGAGCGCGAGGACATCCGCAAGAATATCGCGGCGATGGGCGCACGGGGCGATTACGGCACACCGCAGCAGTTCGGCGAGTTCGTGCAGGCCGAGACCGCGAAATTCGCCTCGATCATCCAGAAGGAAGGGCTGCAGATGGATGTGCAGTGATGCCGGCCCCGAAGAGTATAAAGGTAAGGCGCGTGGTGTAACGGCACCTTAAGCGAGATGATGCGATAGATGGTCGCCGCGTGTCTTTGATCTGGTTTTGAGATACCGTCAGCGGATGCCGGGTCGCCCCCACCCCTGGAGGCCGATCCGATCCCCGGTGGGCAGGCCACGGCGAGATCCATCGCATGAGCCGCGCCTTGCCTAACAAAGTCCTGCATCAGCTCGAAGACATCCTCGCCAGCCGCTACGTGTCGCGGCGCTCGGAGATCATCGACCGCGTCACCGACCTGTTCGTGGTGGGCTCCGGCAAGTTTACCGAAGAGCATGTCGACCTGTTCGACCACGTGCTGTTCAAGCTGCTCGACAACGTCGCCATCGCCGCACGGGCGCAACTCGGCAGCCGCCTCGCGGCGCTGCCCGATGCGCCGCCGCGCCTGATCAATTTGCTGGCCAGCGACGAGACGATCGCGGTCGCCGGGCCCGTGCTGCGCCAGAGCGACCGGCTCGACGAGCAGACGCTGGTCGCCACCGCGCAGAGAAGCAGTCAGGAACATCTGCTGGCGATCTCGGGCCGCAAGATCCTGACCGAGGCGGTTACCGACGTGTTGGTCGATCGCGGCGACCAGGCCGTGGTGTCGAACACCGCCAACAATGATGGCGCCCGCTTCTCCGATCACGGTTTCTCCGGCCTGGTGGCGAAGGCCTCCGACGATCCGGGGCTGGCGATGAAGCTGTGGAGCCGCCCCGACAGTCCGCGCGAAGTGCTGGTACGGCTGTTCGTCGAAGCCTCGGATGCCGTCCGCAATCAACTCGCGTCGGCTGACAGCGCCCGCGCAGAAATCGTCGAGCTCGCGGTCGCCCAGGCGTCCGGCCATCTGCAGGCCGCGGCGCGAACGCGCTCGACCGATTTTGCCAACGCCAAGGCCTATGTCGAGCAATTGCATGCCACCGGCCAGCTGCACGAGGCGCAACTGCACGGCTTCGCCAAGGAAGGCAGCTTCGACAAGGTCACCCTGGCGCTGTCCCTGATGTGCAAGCTGCCGCTCGACGTCGTCGAACGCGCCTTCGCGCGCAAGCAGCCGGATCAGTTGCTGGTGCTCGCCAAGGCGCTCGATCTGTCCTGGGTCACCACGACGACCTTGCTGTTCATGCAGGCCCATGTCAGCGGCAGCGCGCGCCCGCAGCTCGACCAGCACCTGGCGAGCTTCACGGCGATGCAGCCGCGCATGGCGCAGAGCATGCTGCAGAATTATCGGGTGCGGCAGAACGCGGCGGAGTAGGACGCCTCATCGGCGGACGTTTTTGCAAAGACGCCACCTCTGCAACGTCATCCCGAACTTGGCTCCGCGCCCTCTCCTCCTCGTCGTTCCGGGGCGTGCTTGACGGCGAAATGGCGCAGCCATTTTGTCGGCAGGCACGAGCCCGGAACCCATCGCCACGACCGGTCTTTGCAAGGCTCGGATATGCGTGGCGCTCGTCTTCAACTCACGGCGGCCTGGGGTTATGGATTCCGGGCTCATTCGCGCTGCTTCAAAATGGCTGCGCCATTTTGCGCGCGAATGCCCCGGAATGACGGCGCGGAAAGGGTCACGTCGCCAAGGTAGGCACCAGCTACGCTCTGTCCCGTTTCAGCCGACGCCACGTGCATCAGCCAGAAATCAAAAACCCCGCGGCTCGCACCGCGGGGTCTTTAGTTGTCGGAGCCGTTCTGCAGCTCAGTGCGCCAGGATCGCCAGCAGCAGCAGGGCGACGATGTTGGTGATCTTGATCATCGGGTTCACGGCGGGGCCTGCCGTGTCCTTGTAGGGATCGCCGACGGTGTCACCGGTGACCGCCGACTTGTGGGCGTCCGAGCCCTTGCCGCCGAAATGGCCGTCCTCGATGTACTTCTTGGCGTTGTCCCAGGCGCCGCCGCCGGAGGTCATCGAGATCGCGACGAACAGACCGGTGACGATGACGCCGAGCAGCATGGCGCCGACGGCGGAGAACGCCGCCGACTTGCCGGCCGCGCCGCCGCCCGCGATCGCGTAGATCAGGAAGTAGACGACGATCGGTGACAGCACCGGCAGCAGCGAGGGGATGATCATCTCCTTGATCGCTGCCTTGGTGAGCAGGTCGACGGCCTTGCCGTAGTCCGGCTTGTCGGTGCCCTGCATGATGCCCGGCTTCTCGCGGAACTGACGGCGCACTTCTTCCACGATCGCGCCGGCGGCGCGGCCGACCGCGGTCATGCCCATCGCGCCGAACAGATACGGCAGCAGGCCGCCGAACAGCAGGCCGACCACGACGTAAGGGTTGTTCAGCGAGAAGTCCGGCTTGATGCCCGCGAAGTACGGATGCTTGGCGGAGTCGGCGATGAAGAACTGCAGGTCCTGGTTATAGGCCGCGAACAGCACCAGCGCGCCGAGACCGGCGGAGCCGATCGCGTAGCCCTTGGTGACGGCCTTGGTGGTGTTGCCGACGGCGTCGAGCGCGTCGGTCGACTTGCGGACCTCCTTGGGCAGACCGGCCATCTCGGCGATGCCGCCGGCGTTGTCCGTGACCGGACCGAAGGCGTCGAGCGCGACGATCATGCCGGCCAGCGCCAGCATCGTGGTGGTCGCGATCGCGATACCGAACAGACCGGCGAGGCTGTAGGTGACCAGGATGCCGGCGATGATGACGAGCGCGGGCAGCGCAGTCGCTTCCATCGAGATGGCGAGACCCTGGATGACGTTGGTGCCGTGACCGGTGACCGAGGCCGCCGCGATCGACTTGACCGGGCGGAAGTCGGTACCGGTGTAGTACTCGGTGATCCAGATGATCAGGCCGGTCACGACGAGACCGACGACGCCGCAGACGAACAGCGCCGTGCCGGTGTAGTCGACACCGTCGAGCTTGCCGAAGCCGATCAGCCAGGCAATCGCGATGGCGAGGCCAGCGAGCGACAGCACGCCGGTCGCGATCAGGCCCTTGTAGAGCGCGCCCATGATCGACTGGCTGGCGCCGAGCTTCACGAAGAAGGTGCCGGCGATCGAGGTGATGATGCAGATGCCGCCGATGGCGAGCGGCAGGGTCATCATGTTGGTCAGCAGCGACGATTTGGCGAAGAAAATCGCGGCCAGCACCATGGTGGCGACGGCGGTCACCGCATAGGTCTCGAACAGGTCCGCGGCCATGCCGGCGCAGTCACCAACATTGTCGCCGACGTTGTCGGCGATGGTCGCCGGGTTGCGCGGATCGTCCTCGGGGATGCCGGCTTCGACCTTGCCGACGAGGTCACCGCCGACGTCGGCGCCCTTGGTGAAGATGCCGCCGCCGAGACGGGCGAAGATCGAGATCAGCGAGGCGCCGAAGCCGAGCGCGACCAGCGCGTCGATCACGGTGCGGCTGTCGGGCGCGAGCTTCATGAAGCCGGTGAGGATTCCGAAGTAGATGGTGACGCCGAGCAGCGCCAGACCCGCCACCAGCAGACCGGTGATGGCGCCGGCCTTGAAAGCGAGCTCGAGACCGCCGGCAAGCGAGGTGGTCGCCGCCTGCGCGGTGCGCACGTTGGCGCGCACAGAGACATTCATGCCGATGAAGCCGGCGGCGCCGGAGAGGATCGCGCCGATCGCAAAGCCGACGGCGACGAGCATGCCGAGGAAATAAGCAAGGAGCACGAAGATCACGACGCCGACGATTCCGATCGTCGTGTATTGGCGGCGAAGATAGGCCTGTGCGCCTTCGGCCACGGCCGCCGCGATTTCCTGCATGCGCGCATTGCCGGCGTCGGCGCTGAGCACAGATTGCGTGGCCCAGATCGCATAGACGATCGACAGCGCTCCGCAGAGCACGATCACCCATAAAGCTGACATTTAGTTTCCTCGGCTCTTTGCTTTTTTGAACTACGTCACGCCGCGATGGTGCGACGCACGCCCCCTTGTCAGGCCGCTCCGGGCGGAGCCGCCTCGAACGCGGTGAAGCTTGCCAAAATCGCCATGATGACGCAACGCCGCGACGCCTGAACCGCTCCAAATTCAGACGCTTCTTTGGTCGCACTGTGCGGTTGCGAATAGGTGTCAGAAGTGGCTGTAGGACAGCCGTTGCAAGCTGACTGGACGGCCCTGAGCGTCAAGGAAGCGCGGCGCTTGCGGGCCCTCGACAATGGCGCCGATGTCGGCGACGGCGATGCCGGCGCTGTTGGCTGCAGCGCGGTAGGCGTCGCATTGCGCTGCGGGAACAGTGCAGAGGATCTCGTAGTCGTCGCCGCCGGAGATCAGAGTTTTCAGTTGAACCGCTCCCGCAGCAACAAGCTTGCTCGCAGCTGATGAGATCGGAACTTGTGACAGCTGGATGTCGGCGCTCACATGAGAGGCAGCACAAAGCTTGGTCAGGTCGCCGGCAAACCCATCGGACACGTCCATGGACGCCGTCGCGTAGTCCCGCAAGGCGGTTGCAAGCGTGCTTCGCGGCTGCGGCACGCGATAGCGGCCGATCAGCATGTCCCGCGCAGCGGGATCATGGGCCAGCGCGGTTGTGTCTATTTTGCCAGTAAGGATACGAAGCCCGAGCGTGGCGTCGCCGATGGCGCCCGTGACCACGACCCGGTCGCCGGGACGGGCGCCGAAGCGGTGCACCATACGGCTCTTGGGGAGCCGGCCCCAGGCGGTCACAGAGATCATGACGGGTCCGGGCGTCGAGACAGTGTCGCCGCCGAGCAGCGGGCAGCCGAAGGCGGCCGCATCCTCGCCGAGGCCACGGGCGAACGCGGCGAGCCAGATCTCGTCCTTCTGCCGCAATGCGAGGGTCAGCAGAAAGCCAGCAGGGGTCGCGCCCTTGGCGGCGAGATCGGACAGGTTCACGCGCAAGGCTTTGCGCGCGATGGTGTCCGGAGGATCGTCTGGGAGATAGTGCACGCCCTCGACGATGGCGTCGGTGTTGACGACGAGGTCGTCGGCGCCGGCAGGGATGGCGGCGGCGTCATCGACGAGGCCGAAGGCGCCGGGGTCCGTGGCAAGCGGCTTGAAATAGCGGGCAATCAGCGAGTCTTCGCCGGAGGGCGCTTGGGTCATTGGCGCCCACTCCATCCACCGTTGTCATCGCCCGGCTCGACCGGGCGATCCAGTACGCCGCGGCCTCTCCGTATCCTCGAGGCGTTTCTGGAATACTGGATCACCCGCTTTCGCGGGTGATGACAGCGGAGTGAACACGCTGGCAGGGTGCCGGTCCGCAAAACTGTTGCGCCGGCCCGCCTCACCTACTTCGGCCCCATCTCGTCGCCGCGATACTGCCGGGCGAGTTGCTCCAGCACGGCGTTGACCATGCCGGTCTCGTCGCGCTCGACGAAGGCGTGGGCGATGTCGACATATTCGGACACGACGACCTTGGCCGGCACGTCCTTGCGCCGCTCCAGCTCATAAGCGCCGGCGCGCAGCACGGCGCGCAGGATGGCGTCGATCCGCTGCAGCGGCCAGCCCCGCTCCAGCGCCGTGTCCAGCACGGGGTCGAGCTTGGTCTGGTCGCGCACCACGCCGGAGACGATGTCGCGGAAGAACGCGGCTTCAGCGGGGAGATACTGTTCGCCCTCGACCTCGTTGCCGAGCCAGTGGCTCTCGAACTCGGCCAGCACGTCGTTGATGCCGGCGCCGGCAATATCCATCTGGTAGAGCGCCTGCACGGCGGCGAGACGGGCGGCGCCGCGGCGGTTGGCCTTGCGGTCGGTGTTGGCGCGGATCGGGCCCCTGAAGGGTTTGTTCTCCGCCATCTCAGCCTCGCGACAGACGGCGTTTGATGCGCAGCACGGCGAGCGCGGCGCGGGCGGCATCGCCGCCCTTGTTCATCTCCGAGACGCGAGCGCGCGCCCAGGCCTGGTCCTCATTGTTCACCGTGAGGATGCCGTTGCCGAGCGGCAGGCCGCGCGCCACCGACAGGTCCATCAGCGCCCGCGACGACTCCTGCGAGACGATCTCGAAATGGATGGTGTCGCCGCGGATCACGCAGCCGAGCGCGATCGCGAGATCATAGGGCTTGCCGTTCTTCGCGGCCGCGTCCAGCGCGATCGCAATGGTTGCTGGGATCTCCAGCGAGCCGGTGACGGTGAGGACGTCATAGCTCACACCGGCCGCTTTCAGCTCGGCGGTAGCGCCCTCCAGCATGGCGTCCTGGATGTCGTCGTAGAAGCGCGCTTCCACGATCAGCGCCCGGGCGCCGGTGATGTCGGTCTGGTCTTTCAGCGGCGCGCGCCGTGCGTCTGCCATGGTTCTGTTTCCATTGTCTTCAAGCTGCCTCACCCCTCAAGGGAGCGGCCACTCGGCCGCGTCGCGAAGGGCAAGATGAAATCAACTCATGCTGCGAACCGGCGCAGCAGCGCCGTCTCGCCATGAGGGCTGGCCTTGTAGGCGCGAGCGCCGACAAAGCCAAGACGGAAAGCCTCGGCTCGAGGCTACTTCATTTCCGTGAGGCGTGCCGCATAGCGCGCCATCAGGTCGACCTCGATATTGACCTCGCTGCCCGTCTGCCAGGATGACAGCGTGGTCACTGCAAGCGTATGCGGAATGATCAGGACCGAAAAGGTCAGCTCGTCCACGGTGTTGACCGTGAGCGAGACGCCATCGAGGGTGATCGAGCCCTTGGTGGCGATGAAGCGCGCCAGCTCGCGGCTCGTCTTGAACACGAAGCGCGCCATGTCCGGCAGGTTCTCGCGGCTGACGATGGTGGCGATGCCGTCGACATGGCCGGAGACGATATGGCCGCCGAGCTCGTCGCCGATCTTCAGCGCCCGCTCGAGATTGAGCTTGGTCCCGACGCGCCAATGCTTGGCGGTGGTCAGCGCCAGCGTCTCCGCGGCGGCGTCGACCTCGAACCATGTCTTTCCGTCGGCTACGCCAGACTGCACAACCGTGAGGCAGACGCCGTTGTTGGCGATCGACGCGCCATCGGCGATCGTGGACTGGTCGTAGCTGCAGGCGATGCGTAGCCGGTGCAGCTTGCCCTCGGTCCGCGGCGTCAGGCTGACGATCTCGCCGATGTCGGTGACGATGCCGGTGAACATTACACGCGCTCGTAAATCGTGAGGATGTCGGGATCGAGCGTCTCGCTAGCACGAACGCGATAGGCGGGCGACTGCGTGATTGCGGTCAGCGGCAATGCGTCCAGCGCAGCAATGCCGTCGGCGCCGATCTCGCTGGGTCCGCGCAAGAGCCAGATTTCATCGACCAAGCCGCTTTGCATGAAAGAAGATGCTACGCGGCTGCCGCCTTCGATCATCAGGCGCGTGATCCCCTTCTCCGCAAGCGCTTTGACCACGGCCGGCGGCTCCAGCGCGGAAGGGTCGGCCTGCGGCGGCACGCGGATCACCTGGGCACCGGCGGCGCCCAGCCGTGTCGCCGTCGCCGGCTCCGCCACCTCGGAGGCCACGAGCCAGAGCGGCGTCGTCCGCGCGGACTGCATCAGGCGGCTATTGGCCGGAAGCCGCAGCATCGGATCGAGCACGACGCGGACGGGCGAGCGCGGCTCCATTCCCGGCAGGCGGCAGGTCAGCAGCGGATCGTCGGCGATCGCGGTGCGCACCCCGATCAGGATGGCGTCGCTCTGCGCGCGCAACAGATGCACGCGCGTCCGCGCCGTTTCGCCGGTAATCGCGACCGGCTTGTTGCCAGCGGCGGCGATCTTGTCGTCCGCCGAGACGGCCAGCTTGAGGATCACGTGCGGCCGAGCATCGCGGATGCGGCGGAAATGTCCGGCATGGTCGCGCTTGGCGTCCGCCGAACAGAGGCCGACCTCGACCTGAATGCCGGCAGCACGCAGCTTGGCGTGCCCCTGCCCCGCGACTTCCGGATTGGGATCCTCGATCGCCGAGACAACGCGACTGATGCCGGCGGCGATCACCGCATCGACACAGGGCGGCGACTTGCCGAAATGCGAGCACGGCTCCAAGGTCACGTAGAGCGTGGCGCCCTTGGCGGCCTCACCGGCGCGCCGGAGCGCCTCCGGCTCGGCATGCGGCCGGCCGCCCGGCTGGGTCCAGCCGCGGCCGACGATCACGCCATCCTTGACAACAACGGCGCCGACGGCCGGGTTCGGCCATGTCCGCCCCTGCCCGCGACGTCCGAGCGTCAGCGCCAACTGCATGAAGCGGCGGTCGGCGTCCTTCTGCGCCTTCAGCTTCTCGCCGACCTGATCGACCAGCACCCGGAAGATCATTTGCGAACCGGCGCCAGCCGCGGGGCTTCGTCCTCCGCCGAGAGCTCGCCGAGCACCGCCTCGAAGTCCTTGGCCTCGCGAAAGTTGCGGTACACCGAGGCGAAGCGGACATAGGCAACGTCGTCGAGATCGCGCAGATGCTCCATCACGATCTCGCCGATCGCCTCCGAGGACACTTCCGATTCACCGCCGCTCTCGAGCTCGCGCACGATCGCAGACACCATCTTCTCGACGCGCTCCGGATCGACCGAGCGCTTGCGCAGCGAGATCTGCACCGAGCGCATCAGCTTGTCGCGGTCGAACGGCACGCGGCGGCCGTTGCGCTTGATGACGGTCAGTTCGCGCAGCTGCACCCGCTCGAAGGTCGTGAAGCGGAAGTTGCAGGTGACGCAGACCCGCCGCCGCCGGATCACCGAGGAATCCTCGGTGGGGCGGGAGTCCTTCACCTGCGTATCGAGGCTGTTGCAGCTCGGGCAGCGCATGTCGCCTTACGCCTTACTGATAGATGGGGAAGCGGTCGGTCAGCGCCTTCACCTTCTCCTTGACCGCGGCTTCCACCAGCGGCGCGCTGCCGTCAGGGCCTTGCGCGATCGCGTTCAGCACCTCGGCAATGAGGCTGCCGACCTGCTGGAATTCAGCGACGCCGAAGCCTCGGGTGGTCGCCGCCGGGGTGCCGAGACGCAGGCCCGAGGTGACGAACGGCTTCTCCGGGTCGAACGGAATGCCGTTCTTGTTGCAGGTGATGCCGGCGCGGACCAGCGCCTTCTCCGAGACGTTGCCCTTCAGCCCCTTCGGCCGGAGGTCGACCAGCATCAGATGGTTGTCGGTGCCGCCCGACACGATGTCGAAGCCCTGGGCGCGCAGCGATTCCGCCAGCGCCTTGGCGTTTTCGACGATGTTCTTCGCGTAGGTCTTGAACTCCGGCCGCAGCGCCTCGGCGAACGCCACCGCCTTGGCGGCGATGACGTGCATCAAGGGACCGCCCTGCAGGCCCGGGAAGATCGCCGAGTTGAACTTCTTGGTGAACTGCTCGTCGTTCCACAGCATCAGGCCGCCGCGCGGGCCGCGCAGCGACTTGTGGGTGGTCGTGGTGGTGATGTGGGCATACGGCACCGGCGAGGCATGCACGCCACCAGCGACGAGGCCGGCGAAGTGCGCCATGTCGACGAGGAGATACGCGCCGACGCTGTCGGCGATCTCGCGGAAGCGCTTGAAGTCCCACGGGCGCGAATAGGCGCTGCCGCCGGCGATGATCAGCTTCGGCTTGACCTCTTCGGCCTGCTTCGCCACCGCGTCCATGTCGATCAGATGATCGTCGCGGCGCACGGTGTAATGCGCGGCCTTGAACCACTTGCCGGACATGTTAACCGGCGAGCCGTGGGTCAGATGGCCGCCCGCGGCGAGGTCGAGGCCCATGAAGGTGTCGCCCGGCTGCAGGAGCGCCAGGAACACGGCCTGGTTCATCTGGCTGCCGGAGTTCGGCTGGACGTTGGCGAAATTGGCGCCGAACAGCTTCTTGGCGCGGTCGATCGCGAGATTCTCGGCGACGTCGACCCATTCGCAGCCGCCGTAATAGCGCGCGCCCGGATAGCCCTCGGCGTACTTGTTGGTCATCACCGAGCCCTGGGCCTCCAGGACCGCCCGGCTGACGATGTTTTCCGAGGCGATCAGCTCGATTTCGTGCCGTTGCCGACCGAGCTCACCCTTGATGGCGGCGGCGATCTCGGGATCGGCCTCGGCCAGGGTGGCGGAGAAGAAGGAATCGACGGACGAAGCGGGCTTGGCGCTGGAAGCGGTCATCGGCGAATATCTCCACGTCCGCAAAGCCTTACGTGGCTTGCGGTCGGTTCGGTGAAGGCGGTCGGAAAAGACCCTTGCCCTGTACCATACGGGCGGCGGCAGGCCAAGGGACAGGCCAAGCGGTTGCGGGTCAAACCGGACAATTGCGCCAGATATGGTGGACGGCCGCGGGAGCAAGCCCCTGTTCAGGCGCCACCGCAGGAGTGCCAGCTCTCCGACATCTGCCAGGTCTCGTTGGTCCGCAGGTTGATCGCCTTGTAAATTCTCCCCCGATCATCTCCGGGCGGACACTTCTTGGGCTTGAAGACGGTGCAGAGACGCACGGGATCACCGATTTTGGAATGGGCCACGCCGACATTCCACGCCGCGTCGATCTGCTCGGCGCCGTTCTGATACTGCACGTAGGTGCCCTGATCCATCATGGGCTCACCGTCCTTGTCGAGCGTCTCGCCGGACTTGAACGGGGTGGGCGAAAGCGGGCCATCCGACCGATCCGCGATTTTCGTGATCGTCGTTTCTGCGCAGGCTCCGACCCTTCCTAACGCCTTCCAGGCTTTCGTCACGGTCGGGGGAGCAACCGTCTCGGCTAAGCTCGTCGACCAATTCGATTGCGCACACGAGCCAGCCAAAATCACTGCTGCACTCACCCAAGGCGTCAACCGCATCGTTGCCCCCAAAAACAAACAACCTGCATGAAACCGGACGGTCTCATACAGGTTGTCGGTATCATGAGGCAAGCGTGAGGCGCGAGTGGCCTCGCGCCAAAGACATCAAAGCCCGGTGTAGCCCGCCTTCACCGGATCGACGCGGCCGTCGAGCTGGCGCAGATAGGTCAGGCCGCAAACCGTGAGGCGATGCGGATCGCGTTCGCCGGCTTCGAACAGCGTCTGGATGTAGGCGCTCACCTTCTGGCGTGCTTCCTGGCTGGCCGCAGCGGTGCGGTTCGCGAGCAGGTCGTAGGTGTGCATGATGCGATCGATAGCGGCTTCCATATCATCCCCTCTTGATGGTCAGGCCGCATGGGCCGTCTCGAACATCGAGATCGCCCTGTTTGCGAGCCTGAGCTTGTTGAACTCTCCGCGGTGGATCAGCTGCACGAGGATGTCGACGAGACGATCATCCGGCGTGATCGTGTCGGGCAAGGCCCCCGACAAACGCAGATAGTTGGCCGCGATCGCGTAGGCGTCGCTGACCAGTTCCACGTTCATGACCTGCATTCCGTGATCGTGCAGCATTGGCCGACCTCCGGACGAGACAAGTCCGAGCGGCCGGATTGGTTCCAGTCGGTTTCTCGCAATCGCGAATGATGATCGGGCAAACAAAGAAAAAGCGCCGGCCCGCATGGGCCGACGCGAGGTCGAACTCGAGGGATCGACGACTGTCCGGTCTTGGCTCTCTTGGGTCGGAGGCCGGGTCAGCCGAAGTGAGATCAGCTCAGAGCCGATACAGGATCTGGTCGGTCCAGAACCGCTCGAGGCGATGCAGCGACTTGTTGAGCGTGGAGAACTCCTCGCTCGAGATGCCGCCGACCTGCTCCACGGTCTTGACGTGCTTCTGATACAGCGAGTCGACGATGCGGCGGATCTCCTGGCCCTGCGGGGTCAGGCGGATGCGGACCGAGCGGCGATCGACGCGCGAGCGCTGGTGATCGAGGAAACCGAGCTCGACCAGCTTCTTCAGATTGTAGGAGACGTTGGAGCCGAGATAGTAGCCGCGCGTGCGCAGCTCGCCCGCGGTCAACTCCTTGTCGCCGATGTTATAGAGCAGCAGCGCCTGGACCGAATTGATGTCGGAACGACCGCGACGGTCGAACTCGTCCTTGATGACGTCGAGCAGACGGCGATGCAGCCGCTCCACCAGCGTCAATGCTTCCAGATACAGCGACTGCACGGTGCCACCCTGGCCGGGCGCAGCAGTCTCCACGGCCGTCGCAACGGCTTTCATCATGACACTTCCCCTGTCGTCGTTTTTGTCGACTTATTCGACGAAACTTGTGTCCCGTCTGATAGAGCGAACTTAAGGGGCGTGCTTTGAAGATCGCCTTAAATAAGAGCATAAAGAGAGAATGAATCGCGGAGAGTGAATCGTCTTTTAATTCAGTAATTACAGAGGGTTTCGCAAGAGTCCGTTGACGGTGGAGACGCCATGTTCTCGCTTCGTTTCATCCACCTGTCGCATTCCAAAACACGCCTGGGTAGCGCCGCTAAGGTCTCTGTAACAGCTGTGGCAGGCGGTCTTAAGGTGTTCGAAACATTACTTGCATCGCGCTGAAAAGATTTATGCCGTGCAAGGATTGCAGCCCACCACCTACGGTGGCCGCTCGCGAGCCGCCATCCAGGCCAGCACGAGATACGCGGCCAGCATGACCGCCTCGCCGGCGACCACCAGCAGGTTGCCGCCATAGATGCCCGGGAACATCAGCTCGATCACCGCCATCGAGACCACGGTGGTCAGCCACACCACGGCGCCCCAGGGTGTCGCCAGCCACAGCCCGACCGCGGCGACGAGCTCGATCACGGCGAAATAGACGGTCGCAGCCTGCCAGGCCATGGGCTGGTTTTCGAACGCCTCGTCCTCGCCGCCGATGAAGCCCGTAACCTGGGCCCAGTGATAGAGCCCCTTGGCGATGGACAGCATCGCCATCACGCGCAGGAACAGCACCAGACGCCGCGTCCAGACATTGTCGTCGCTTTCGCGCCGGTCCGAGGAGAGGGCCGCGACCGACATGGCGGTGTTGTCGCGCGCCAGATCTCGCGCCGAGGGGATCTCAGGCATGGGCGCTCGAGCAGAACTGGCACGTCGTCAAGGGGATCATCGAGGCCTCTCAAGACCGGAAGGATGGCGATTCCTTGGCCTGGCGGCACCGTGAAACCAACCGGGCCGGAAATCAACCGGGCTGCTTGCGTCAGGTCAAGTGACGCGCGACGTGCAAAGTGGTACAGATTGTTCGAATTACAACAAATCAAAATCCGGCTCGCCGGCCAGCTCAAGGAGCCAGCACCCCATGGCGATCAAATTCGGGCGCCCGATCGAACTGCGCGATGTCGCGCACAATCCCTCCGCTCCGGCGCTCGATCTGACCATCCGGCCGCGTCGCAATCGCAAGGCCGAATGGGCGCGGCGACTGGTCCGCGAGAACGTTCTGACCACCAATGACCTGATCTGGCCGCTGTTCGTCGTGGCAGGCGACCGCGTCCGCAGCACCGTGGTCTCGATGCCGGGCGTGGAACGGCTGAGCGTCGACGAGATCGTGCGCGACGCCGAGCGCGCGGCCAAGCTCGACATCCCCTGCATCGCCCTGTTCCCCTATACCGACCCATCGCTGCGCGACGAGCACGGGTCCGAGGCCTGCAATCCGGACAACCTGGTCTGCCAGGCCGTGAAGGCGATCAAGAAGGAATTCCCGGAGATCGGCGTTCTCTGCGACGTCGCGCTCGACCCGTTCACCAGCCATGGACACGACGGCCTGATCAGGGATGGCCGCATCCTCAACGACGAAACCGTCGCGGTGCTGGTCCGCCAGGCCCTCGTCCAGGCCGAAGCCGGCTGCGACATCATCGCGCCGTCGGACATGATGGACGGCCGCGTCGGCGCAATCCGCCAGGCGCTCGACCAGTCAGGCTTCCTCGACGTTCAGATCATGGCCTATGCGGCCAAATACGCCTCCGCGTTCTACGGCCCGTTCCGCGACGCGATCGGCTCGGCCAAGACGCTGAGCGGCGACAAGCGCACCTATCAGATGGACAGCGCCAACACCGACGAGGCGCTGCGCGAGGTCGAGCTCGACATCGCCGAAGGCGCGGACATGGTGATGGTCAAGCCGGGCATGCCCTATCTCGACGTCGTCAGGCGTGTGAAGGACACTTTCAGCATGCCGACGTTTGCCTATCAGGTGTCCGGCGAATACGCGATGATCGCGGCAGCCGCGAACAATGGCTGGATCGACGGCGATCGGGCGATGATGGAGAGCCTGCTGGCCTTCAAGCGCGCCGGCGCCGATGGCGTCCTCACCTATTTCGCGCCGCAGGCGGCGGAGCGGCTGCGCCGTCAGGGGTGAGACCTGGACCGTCGCAATTCGACCGCCGGCGCTCGAAGCCGCTTCGCTGGTCGCGCCCGCCACACGCGTCGCTGAAACGCCGGAAATTTGCCGCGCGCGTTGCAAGGATTGCCCCTTGCAAGCGCGCGCGCTGTTCCCATGTCCTGTTGGCCAGTTCTGGAGGGGACAACCATGGCGTATACGGGCCCAGGCAATGGCGGCTGGAGCAGCGGCGGAGCCGGGATCAGACCGCACGCCTATGATCCCTACCAGCAGCCGGAGCTGTTCCGCGGCGTGCTGACACGGCGGGCGATTGCCTTCCTGATCGACCTGCTCGTCCTGTCCGTCCCGGTCATTCTGGCCGTGATCTTCATCGCCTTGTTCGGCGTGGTCACGCTCGGGCTTGGCTGGGCGCTGTTCTGGCTGGTGTCGCCGGCCTCCGTGATCTGGGCGATCGTCTACTACGGCGCCACGATCGGCGGCCCGAACTCGGCGACGGTCGGCATGCGGGTCATGGATCTGGAGGTACGAACCTGGTACGGCGCGCCGGGCTACTTTGTGCTCGGTGCCGTGCACGCGGTGTGCTTCTGGATCTCGGTGTCGGTGCTGTCGCCGTTCGTCCTGCTGGTCGGACTGTTCAATGGCCGCCGCCGGCTGCTGCACGATTTCGTGCTCGGCACCGTCGTGATCAACACGTCGGCGCGGGCCCAGCTCGCCGGGGCCGCACGGACGTGGTGAGACATCGCACGTCGCATCAAAAGCGATTGACCGGTCGTCTCCGGAGCGCAATTCTGTCTGATATCGCCTCGGAGGCACACGACGTTCCTTGACCCAGCACTCGCGTGATACCCCGCAGTTCTACCTGACTGCGCCATCGCCCTGCCCGTATCTGCCCGGGCGGCAGGAGCGAAAGGTTTTCACGCATCTGGTCGGCGACAAGGCCACCGATCTCAACGACCTCCTGACCCATGGCGGCTTTCGCCGCAGCCAGTCGATCGCCTACCGGCCGGCCTGCGACCAGTGCCGCGCCTGCGTGTCGGTGCGGGTGATCGCCAACGAATTTCGGCCCTCTCGTAACTTCCGCAAGGTGCTCGCGCGCAACTCCGATCTGGTCGGCGAGCAGCGCAGCGCGGTTCCGACCTCCGAGCAATATTCGATCTTCCGCAGCTATCTCGACCAGCGTCACCGCCACGGCGGCATGGCCGACATGACGGTGCTGGACTACGCCATGATGGTGGAAGACAGCCACGTCGAAACGCGAATCATCGAATATCGCAAGCGCAACCTGAGCAACGGACCGAACGCCCGCGGCGGCGAGCTGATCGCCGTGGCCCTCACCGACGTGCTCAGCGACGGGCTGTCGATGGTGTACTCGTTCTTCGATCCATCCGAGACGACGCGCTCGCTCGGGACCTTCATGATCCTCGATCACATCGCCAGAGCCCGGCGGCAGGGTCTGCCTTACGTCTATCTCGGCTACTGGATCGAGGGCTCGAAGAAAATGGACTACAAGAGCCGCTACCTGCCGCAGCAGCGGCTGGCGGCTGCGGGCTGGCTCCGCATCGACGCCGAGGGCGGCACCGCACCGGAGCCGCAGGAGTGAAAGCGGGCGAATAGCGATTGGCGAATAGAGCTATTCCGTTTCCCTATTCGCTACCCTTTGTTCGCCATTCGCCTCTCATCATCCCGTCGCCAGATCCCACACCAGCTTCGCATTGAGCGCGATGATGACGGCCGCAATGACCGCGGCGATGGCCGTCAGCCAGCGCGGCGCCACGAACTGCCCCATCTTGGCGCGGCTCGCGGTGATCAGCACCAGCGGCACGATGGCGAAGGGCAGTTGCAGGCTGAGCACGACCTGACTGAGGATCAGGAGCTGACCCGTGGCCTTCTCGCCGGCCCAGATCGTCACCACGACAGCCGGCACGATCGCGATCATGCGGGTGATCATCCGGCGCAGCCATGGCGCGATCCGCCACTGCAGGAAGCCTTCCATCACGATCTGGCCTGACAAGGTGGCGGTGATCGTCGAGTTGAGGCCGCAGCACAACAGCGCGATGGCGAACAAGGTTGGCGCGAGCGTCGAGCCCAGCAACGGGGCCAGGAAGGAATGCGCCTGGTCGAGCTCGGCGACGTCATGCTGGCCGGTGCGGTGGAAGGTGGCCGCCGCGAGAATCAGGATCGAAGCGTTGATGGTGAGCGCGAGGCACAGCGCCACCGTCGAGTCGATCGTCGACAGCGTGATCGCCTCACGCTTCTCCGCCGGACTGTCGCCATAGCCGCGGGTCTGCACCAAGCCGGAATGGAGGTACAGATTGTGCGGCATCACGGTCGCACCGAGGATGCCGAGCGCCAGATACAGCATCTCGGGATTGGCGAGCAGCTGGCTGCTCGGCACGAAGCCCTTCATCACCCCCGCCCAATCCGGCTGCGCCATCCCGATCTGGATCGCGAAGCAGAGCGCGATCACGCCGAGCAGAGCGACCACGAAGGCCTCGATCCAGCGAAAGCCGAAGGCCTGCAGCGCGAGGATCAAAAACACATCAAGCGCGGTGACGCAGACGCCGATCGACAGCGGCAGCCCGAACAGCAGGCTGAGACCGATGGCCGTGCCGATCACCTCGGCGAGATCGGTGGCCGTGATGGCGATCTCGGCCGACAGCCACAGCGGGATCGAGACCCAGCGAGGCGTGGAATCCCGGCACGCCTGGGCGAGATCGCGGCCAGTGGCGACGCCAAGCCTCGTGCACAACGACTGCAGCACGATCGCCATCAAATTCGACAGCAAGGCGACGGACAGCAGCATGTAGCCGAACTTGGCCCCACCGGCGAGCGACGTTGCCCAATTGCCGGGGTCCATGTAGCCGACCGCGACCAGATAGCCGGGGCCTAGAAACGCAATCAGCTTGCGCCACAGCGAGCCCTTGGCGGTAGTCCGCACGGACGCGAACATGTCGCCGAGCGACGGGTCACCCCGCTCGTTGCGCCAACCTCCCGTCATCAGGCTGTCACCCGGGGGAACCATGGCATGCAGTTGCGAGAGGTCTGACGATTTTGCGTCCATGACATCATCCTGAACGAAACCGACCTTTAATGCAACTTATTTGCAAAAGCGGATTGCAGAGGCCGATCGGCCAGCCGACGCTGGCAAAGTTCGCGCCGCGCTTCATCATCGGGACAGCCCGCTGATGCCGATTCGTCTCTGGTCGAAGGCAGAGCCATGGCCGCCGCGCGAGCCGTCGCCCCATTCACGGAATTCAAAATGCTGTCTACTCAACTCGGTCTCCGGCCCATCTCGAACGCGCCCGTGCCCTGCAAGATCTGTGACGGTCCTGCCAATCTGTTCGGCGTGGTCGACATGAACCGCCCCTGCCAGATCGCGCATGTGCCCAACGCGCCGCTGTCGGGCGTGCCGATCTACTACCGGCGCTGCGCCGATTGCGGATTTCTGTTCACGGACGCATTCGACGACTGGAGCATCGAGCAGTTCAGGACCCACATCTATAACGACGGCTATGAAGCGGTGGATCCAGACTATCGGATCAAGCGGCCGACTGACAACGCTGCGGCCATTGCCCGCTTCTGGGGGCCGCACAAGGCCGGCATGCGCGTGCTCGACTATGGCGGCGGCAATGATGTCCTCTGCGCCGGCCTGCGCGCGCACGGCTTCGGCGAGGCCGTGACCTACGACCCAATGGTGCCGGAGCACGCGGCGCGCCCCGAGGGGAAGTTCGACCTCGTGACCTGCTTCGAGACGCTGGAGCACGTGCCCGATCCGCTGGCGACGATCGGAGCCATTGCGGCCTGCGTGGCCGAACCGGGCGGCGTGTTCTACTCGACACTGACGCAGCCCGACGATTTCGACACCCAGGGCATGGGCTGGTGGTACGTCGGGCCGCGCAACGGGCACATCTCGATTTACACCAAGCACGCGCTGGCGCTGGCCTGGAACAAGTTCGGCTTCAAAACGGCGCCGCTGAACTCGGGCACGCATCTCGCGTTCAAGACGCTGCCGCCGGAATGGGGCCTGGAGGAAGCACCGAGTGCGGCTTAGATCGGCGCGAGTCTGACACCGCGGCGCGGGCTGATCGGAAAGCGGGTGGGCGCGAGGTGACCTGCGGCGGATGATGACGGCCTCCTCATGCCAGGTTGTCTCATGCCCCTCCCGCTCCGCTTGCCCGCCAGCTTTCATCGGCTCGCCTTCTCCAATCTCACCGCGCAATCGGCCGAGCAGATCGCGCTTGCCGCCGCACCGATCGTCGCGGTGCTGGCGCTCGGTGTCGGCGAGGGTGAGACCGGCCTGCTGCAGACGGCGCTGACGGCGCCGTTCGTTTTGTTCGCCATTCCCGCCGGATTGCTCGCCGACCGCATGCCGCGACGGCGGCTGATGGCTGCGGCGGAGGCAATGCGCGCGCTTGCGCTGCTCGCGATCCTGCTGGCCTTCGCGGCCGGGATGCTCACGCTGTGGCTCCTGGCTGCGCTCGGCTTCGCAGCCGTCTGCGGCACGGTGGTGTTCAGCGTCGCCGCGCCGGCCCTGGTGCCGAGCCTGGTGCCGCCAAGCGAACTCGCGCGCGCCAATGCAAGGATCGAACTCGCCCGCACCATCGCCTTTGCCTGCGGGCCGGCGCTCGGCGGCATGCTCGTCGGCTGGATCGGCGGCGCGCTGGCCTTCGGCGCGGCCGCGGCGCTGTCGCTGATCGCAGCCTTCTGCCTCGGAGGCATTGCCGAGCCCGCTCGCGTCCCCATGCCGCGCCGCCACCCCCTGGCCGACATCCGCGAAGGCGCGGCGTTCGTGCTGCATCATCCCCTGCTGCGGCCGGTGTTCGTCACCCAGGTCGTCTTCAACACCGCGCACTTCCTCCTGCTCGCCGTGTTCGTCCCTTACGCCGTTCACCGGCTTGGCCTGTCCGCAGGCGGCGTCGGCACGGTGCTGTCGATGTTCGGCGCCGGCATGGTGTGCGGGGCGCTGCTCGCGACGCGGATCATGCGACGTCTGCCGTTCGGCACGGTGATCGGGCTCGGCCCCGTCACCGGCTTCGTCGCGGCGCTGGTGATGGCGCTCACGACATTCGTTCCTTCTCCTTATCTCGCGGCGTTGAGCTTCTTCATGCTCGGCGCCGGGCCGATCCTCTGGGTCATCTCGACCACCACCTTGCGGCAGGCGGTGACGCCGGCCGGACTGCTCGGGCGGGTCTCGGCCATCAACATCCTCAGCTACGGCGCCCGCCCGCTGGGCTCGCTGCTCGGCGCCATCGTCGGCGGCCATTACGGCGCCGACGCCTGCCTCTATCTCGCCGCCGCCGTGTTCGGCCTGCAGGCGCTCGTCATCCTCGTCTCGCCCGCCGTCACGATCGCCCAGCAACCGGAGCCCCAACCGGCCTAGCGATAGACCAGGATCGGCACGGTCGAATGCGTCAGCACCTTCAGGGTCTCGCTGCCGAGAAGGGCGGAGACGCCGCGCAGGCCGTGCGAGGCCATCAGCACGAGGTCGCAGTTCTCGTTGCGCGCGGTCTCGACGATCGCCTCATAGGGCTTGTCGTGTTCGACGCACAGCGTGGCGCAGGCGACGCCCGCCTGCTCCGCATCATCCTTGACGTGGTCGAGATATTTCGCGGTCTGGTCGGCCACGAGCGACTTGTATTGCGCCAGCGCCTTGGTCGCGGCGTGCGGATCGACGACCAGGGAATGCAGCGGCGTCGACACCACCAGCGCGGTGACCTTCGCGCCGGTCGCCTTGGCCAGCGCGACGCCGTGCTTGATCGCGGCCCGGGACAGGTCGGAGCCATCGGTCGGCAGCAGAATATGCGTGTACATGTGCGTCATCTCCCGGCCGATGATGCTGGGCAGACTCCGCTCTGCTGGGCATTGACGTGGGTCAAGAGTGCGACATCTCGTCCGCTGATCATCCTTGTTCGAGGTAGTTCTCATAAGCGCGCGTCGCAGGCTGGCTCGCCGCAATCTCCGGGTCGAGCGTGTAGAGATCCTGCGCGCGGCCGATGCCGCGCAGCGCGTAGCGGCCGGTCGACACCAGATAGCGGCGGCCCTCATCGTCGAGACCCGCGCAGAATTCCGACGACGCCAGCAACTCGCGGTCGACCGAGCGGCACATCGAGGCAATGCGGCTGACCTCGTTGACAGCCGGTCCCACCACAGTGAAATCGAGCCGGTCCTCGCTGCCGATGTTGCCATAAAACACCTCGCCGACATGCAGGCCGACATAGGCCGTGGTCACGGGCCTGCCCTCCCCGCTCCGCCTTGCATTCAGCCTGAGGATGTTCAGGCGGAAGCGATGCTCGGCGCGCAGCGCGGCCTGCCGCGCGGTTGCCATGTCGCCGGTGAAGATCGCCAGCACGCCGTCGCCGATCAGTTTCAGCACGTCGCCGCCGGATTCGTAGATCGCTTCGATCGAGGCTTCGGCATAGTCGTTGAGCAGCGGAATGATCTCGTCGGGCGAGATGCTCTCCGAAATCGCGGTGGAGCTGCGCAGGTCGGAGAACCACAGCACTGCGTTGATGCGCTCGGTGACGCCGCGGGAGATGCGGCCGCGCAAAACCTGCTCCGACGCATCACGGCCAAGATAGACCCGGCCGAGCGTGCGCACGATGTCGACCTGCTGCGCCGATTTGATCGTGAATGCCAAGAGCGGGATCAGGTCGCGCAAGGCGCCGATCTGGTCCTCGGTGAAGCCGTCGTGACGGCGCGTCAGCCAATTTGAATAGAAGCAGTCCATCTGGCCGAGCGTGCCGGCTTCGCCGAATCTATGCACGAAGGCGACGTAGTGCTTATGGCCCTGGGCAGACAGTTCTTCGATGACCGGAAAATCGAGATGCGCCGCGTTCAGCAGGTCGATGCGGAACTCATCGTCGCCGCTCTCCAGCATGTGATGGAAAACCGACCGCCGCCAATTCTGGGCCGCCTCGCCCTCGTTGCTGGAGCCGTATTCGAAACTGTCGGGCTCGTTGGTGTTGCTGTCGTTCCAGCGGAAGCCACGGCCCTCGAAGATCGGATGCAGCGTGTCGATGATCGTGAGGCTGCGCGACAATTCGAGCCCGGCCGCGCAGCAGCGCTCGCAGAAGCCGCGCAGGATTTCATTCTCCGGCACGCCGGTGAGGCCCTGCGCCGTGAGCCAATTGATCACTTCGAGACGGGTCGCCGTGTCCATGGGGTCAACTCACCAACGCGTCACACCGGGGTTGTGGTGGGCTTCAGGTCGTCCTGCTCACCACCTCGCCATCCTCCTTGGTGAACGAGGCGACGGGATGGTCGAGCAGGTCGAGGACGAGCTCCGAGGGGCGGCACAGCCGCGCGCCCTTGCCCGTCACGACGATCGGCCGGTTGATCAGGATCGGATGCACGAGCATCGCCTCGATCAGCTGGTCATCGGTCCATTTGGGATCGGCGAGGCCGAGCTCCGCAAACGGCGTTCCCTTCTCGCGCAGCACGTCGCGCACCGTGACGCCCATCGCATTGATCAGCGCCACCAGTTGCTCGCGGCTCGGCGGCGTCTTCAGGTATTCGATGACATCCGGCTCCTCGCCCGAGGCGCGGATCATCGCCAGCGTGTTGCGCGACGTGCCGCAGGCAGGATTGTGAAAAATCGTAACGGTCATCGAGGCAGTCCATCCGTGAGATAAAAGACGTGGTTATCAGACGTGCAAGCCGTGCTCCACCTCCACCGTGACATGGCTGAGACCGTGCAGGTCCCGCAGGCGCTGCTTGTACATTGCGGGCGCCAGCGGCGCATTGGAAACGATCGAAACCACCACCGCACGGTGACCGGGCCCGACCTGCCAGAGATGCAGGTCGGTGACACGGTCGCCACTCGCCTCCAGCCGCGCCCGGATCGTGGCCTCCAGCCGCCGGTCGCCATTGACGTCCAGCAGTACCGCGCCGGCATCGCGGATCAGGCCATAGGCCCAGCTCGCGATGACCGCGCTGCCGACGAGGCCCACGGCGGCATCTGCCCAGCTCCAGCCGAGGACCATGCCGATCACGAGCGCGCCGATGGCCAGCAGCGAGGTCGCTGCGTCCGCCAGCACGTGCAGATAGGCCGCGCGCAGATTGTTGTCGTGATGGCCATGGTCATGATGGTCGTGGTGATGGTCATCATGGCCGTGATGATCGTGGCCGGCGTGGTGGCGATGGCCGTGATGATGATGCTCGTGTGAATCGGCCAGCATCCAGGCGCTGATGAGATTGACCAGCAGGCCGAGGACGGCGACCGCGATCGCTTCGCCATAGGCGATCGGCTCCGGACGCAGCAGCCGGATCACGCTCTCATAGGCCACCTGGACCGCGATGATCAGCAGGATGATCGCGCTCGAGAACGCCGCGAGCTCGCCGAACTTGCCGGTGCCGAAGGTGAAGGACGGATTGCGGGCGTGGCGGCGGGCAAACAGGTAGGCCAGCCCGGCGATGCCGAGCGCGGCCGCGTGGGTGCCCATGTGCCAGCCGTCCGCCAGCAGCGCCATCGATCCGAACAGCGAGCCGGCGGCGATCTCGCCGGCCATCATCACCAGGGTCAGCCCGACCACGAACCAGGTACGGCGCTCGTTGCGCTCGTGCTGCGCGCCGAGAAAGATGTGATCGTGGGCCCAATGATCGGCTTGTGATGGCATCTATCGTTCTCCTCATCGGTCCCGGCGCGCACCGCCGTGCGCGGCATCGAACTTATCACAGGACAAAGCGACCGCCCTGTCGCGATTGACAGCGCAGACCGGTTCCGCTGTAATGTTCCCATGGGGACTTCGCGATCTCCCCACGAGGCGACATGCCCAAGTATCGCGTCCCGTCATTTTCGCACGAGGACGCATCATGTCATCCTTCGCATCGATTTCTCCCGACAAGCTGAGCCGGTTGATCGGAACCCCGAACGCACCCATCCTCATCGACGTACGCACCGACGAGGATTTCAGCGCCGATCCAAGGCTCCTTCCCGGCGCCATCCGACGTGACGCCTTGACGGCTGCGCAATGGAGTTCGGAGTTCGCCGGCCGTTCGGTGATCGTTATCTGCCAGCGCGGCGCCAAACTCTCGCATGGCGCTGCGGCCTGGCTTCGCGTGGCCAAGGCCTCGGCCGAAAATCTCGAGGGTGGCTTCGAGGCCTGGAAGGCAGCCGGTTTGCCGCTGGTGCCGATGTCCAAGCTGCCGCCGCGCGACGACCACGGACGAACGGTCTGGGTGACGCGCGCACGGCCGAAGATCGATCGCATCGCTTGCCCCTGGCTGATCCGCCGGTTCGTCGATCCGCAGGCGGTTTTTGTCTATGTTGCGCCATCCGAGGTCATCGCCGTGAGCGAGCGCTTCGGGGCGGCGCCGTTCGACGTCGAAAACACCTTCTGGAGCCATCGCGGAGAGCTTTGCACCTTCGATGTGATGATCGAGGAATTCTCTCTCACCACGCCTGCCCTGCAACGGTTGGCCACGATCGTCCGCGCCGCGGATACGGCGCGGCTCGATCTCAGCCCCGAAGCGCCCGGCCTGCTCGCCGCCTCGCTCGGGCTGTCGCGCATCTACGATGACGACCTCGCCCAACTCGAGGCTGGCCTTGAACTCTACGATGCGTTCTATCGCTGGTGTCGCGACGCGACTACCGAGTCGCACAATTGGCCGACGAGCAAGGTGAAGCCATGACCGATCTGGTCTCATCGACTGCCCCCACCAAAGCTGACGCCGGCCACGGCGTCAGCTTTGCCGAGGCGTTCAAGGTCTGGCTGCGCGTAGCGTCGCTGTCGTTCGGCGGCCCGGCCGGGCAGATCGCGGTGATGCACCGGATCATCGTCGACGAGAAGCGCTGGGTCTCGGAGAGCCGGTTCCTGCATGCGCTGAACTACTGCATGCTGCTGCCCGGACCGGAGGCGCAGCAGCTCGCGACCTATATCGGCTGGCTGATGCACCGGACGGCCGGCGGCCTGATGGCCGGCGGGCTGTTCATCCTGCCCGGCATCATCGCGATCATGGCCTTGAGCTGGATCTACGTCGCCTTCGGCCATGTCTGGTTCGTCGAGGCGCTGTTCTTCGGGCTGAAGGCGGCGGTGCTCGCGATCGTCATCCAGGCGGTGGTGCGCGTCGGCAGCCGCGCGTTGCGTAACACCGTCATGATCGGGCTCGCGGCAGCGGCGTTCATCGCGATCTTCTTCTTCGCGGTGCCCTTCCCGCTGATCATCATCGCCGCGGGACTGATCGGCTATCTCGGCGCTCGCGCCGGCCGGCCGGAATTCGCCGCGGCGGGCCATGGCTCCAGCGGCAATGGCGATGGCGACAGTGCGCTCGGCGAGACCCTGCCGGAGCACGCCCGGCCGAATGGACGGCGCACGCTGCTCACCGCGCTGGTCTGGCTCGCGCTGTGGCTGGTGCCGGTCGCCGCCATCGTCGCGGTGACGGGTATCGGCAGCACGTTCAGCCAGATCGCGCTGTTCTTCAGCAAGATGGCGATGGTGACGTTCGGCGGCGCCTATGCGGTGCTCGCCTATGTCGGTCAGCAGGCGGTCGAACACTATCACTGGCTGACCCCTCCGGAGATGCTCGACGGGCTCGGCATGGCCGAGACCACACCGGGGCCGCTGATCATGGTGCTGCAATTCGTCGGCTTTGTCGCCGCGTCGCGCGATCCCGGATCGTTGTCGCCGCTGATCGCGGGCACACTCGGCGGCCTGCTCGCGACCTGGGTGACGTTCGCGCCCTGCTTCCTGTGGATCTTCGTCGGCGCGCCGTATATCGAGCGACTGCGGGGCAACAAGGGCCTTGCGGGTGCGCTCGGCGCGATCACGGCGGCGGTGGTCGGCGTGATCCTCAATCTCTCGATCTGGTTCGCGCTGCATACGCTGTTCCGCCAGACCGTGCCGGTGAGCGGCTTCGGTCTCGACTTCGATGCGCCCGTGCTGTCCAGCGTCGACGGCGCCGCGCTGCTGCTGTCGCTGGCTGCGGCGCTCGCGATCCTCCGCTTCAAGCTCGGCATGCTCACTGTGCTTGCTGCGTCATGCGCCGCCGGTGTGCTGATCAGGCTGGCCGGCTGGAGCTGACGCATCGCGATCTCACACCACGTCGGCCGGCGCCAGCTTGCACGGCTTGCCATCGGCCTCGATCTGCAGGGTGGAATGCTGAATCTTGAAGCGCCGTGACAGCTCGGCACAGACCTTGTGCAGGAACGCGTCGTCGGTGCCGTCGGGGCAGACGAGATGCGCCGTCAAGGCGGTCTCGTTGGTGCTCATCGCCCAGACGTGGAGATCGTGCACCTCGCTGACACCGTCGAGCGACGCGAGATAGTCGCGCACCTCCGGCAGCGCGATGTCGCGCGGCACAGCGTCGAGCGCGAGATTCACGCTGTCGCGGGCGAGTTCCCAGCCGCTCAGCAGCACGACGAGCGCGATGACGAGGCTGACGACCGGATCGACCCACAGCCAGCCGGTCCAGATCGTGATGGCGGCAGCGACGACGACGCCGAAGGACACGGCGGCATCGGCCGCCATGTGCAGATACGCGCCGCGGATGTTGAGGTCGCTGTCGCGGCCGCGCATGAACAGCATCGCGGTCGCGCCGTTGATGACGATGCCGAGCGCGGCCACCCACAGCACGGTGACGCCGGCCACCTCGCCCGGATTGCGCAGGCGGTCGAACGCCTCGACCGCGATGCCGCCGACCACGAGCAGCAGCAGGCCGGCATTGATCAGCGCCGCCAGGATCGAGGCGCGGCGATAGCCGTAGGTGTGGCGGTCGGTCGGGCGGCGTCCCGAGAGCCACAGCGCGCCCCAGGCCAGCAGCAGCGACATCACGTCAGAGAGATTGTGGATGGCGTCAGAGATCAGTGCCAGTGAGTTGGCGGCGTAGCCGAACACGAGCTCGGCGATGACGAAGGCGGTGTTGAGCGAGACGCCGACCGCGAACGCCGTGCCGAAGCTGGTGGGCGCATGGCTGTGGCCGGCGTGGGAGTGGGAGTGAGAATGGGCGTGGGAGTGACCATGGAGATGGTCTTGATCGTGGTCGTCGTGATGTTGGTGTGAGTGCGCCATCTGACAACCTACAAGCTGACAACCTACGACGCGGTGCTGATCATTGGCTCAGCTGTCGTCCCGGCGAACGCCGGGACCCATAACCACCGGCGGCAATCGGTGCGCAGGCGCGTCGCTCCAGCCTGCCCCTTCCCATATCCTGTGGTTATGGGTCCTGGGTCGGCGCCCCACGCGCTCCGCGCGCGGGACTTGCCCGGGACGACGACCTTTTTTGCGGTCGTGGTGAGCGGCAGACCGAAGAGGTGTTCGATCGTCACTCTGCCCGCCTCACTCGATCGGCCGGTTGAACTTGTTCGACTTCGGCAGGCCCTGCGCGATGCGGCCGGCGTCGGCGCGGTTGCCGCGGTAGTCGGCGAGGTCTTTCCAGCTCAGGCCCTGGTCGCGGCCGGCAGAGTCCTTCCAGGCGAGGCCCTGCTTCTGCTCGAAGGTCGTGACGTCGGACAGCTGCGCGCTGGTGTATTTCTGCAGGCGGACGCCGCGGCCGCGCGCCATCTCGGGCACCTGGTCGAGGCCGAACACCACCATCTTGTGGTTGGTACCGATGACCGCAACCTGATCGCCGGTGACCGTGCAGATCGCGCGTGCTTCCGCCGGCGCCGTCACGTTCAGCACCTGCTTGCCCTTGCGGGTGTTGCTGACGCAGTCCTCTTCCTTGACCACAAAACCCTGGCCGTCGGAGGCCGCGACCAGGAACTTGCGCTCGCCCTTGGTGACGAACATCGAGACGATCGAGGCGTCCTGGTCGAGGTCGATGAACATGCGGATCGGCTCGCCATGGCCGCGGCCGCCCGGCAGCTTGCCGACATCGAGCGAGTAGAACTTGCCGTTGGTCGCGAACAGCAGCACCTTCGAGGTGTTCTCGGCAAAGAACCATTGGCCGAGCTGGTCGTCGGTCTTGAACTGCAGGTTCGACAGATCGGCGACGTGCCCCTTCAGCGTACGCACCCAGCCCTTCTCCGAGACGACCACCGTGACCGGCTCGCGCTCGATGAAGGCCTCCTCGATGGCGGCGAGATCGTGCTCGGGCGCATCGGCGAAATTGGTGCGGCGCTTGCCCAGCGGCGTCTTCGGCCCGAACATGTCGCGCACGGTCTTGACCTGCTCGCCGACCTTGGCCCACTGCAGCTGCTCGGAGCCGAGCAGCTCGTTGATGCCCTTCAGCTCGCCGCGCAGGTTCTTGTCCTCGGTGCGGATCTCCATTTCCTCGAGCTTGCGCAGAGAGCGCAGGCGCATGTTGAGGATCGCCTCGGCCTGCACCTCGGTGAGCTTGAAGGTCTTCATCAACACCGGCTTCGGCTCGTCCTCGGTGCGGATGATCCGGATCACCTCGTCGATGTTGAGATAGGCGATCAGATAGCCGCCGAGAATCTCCAGCCGGTTCTCGATCTGCTTCTTGCGATAGTTCGAGCGCCGCAGCAGCACGTCGCGCAGATGGTCGAGCCATTCGCGCAGGCACTCGGCGAGGCCGACCACCTTCGGAATCTTGCCCTTGATCAGCACGTTGAGGTTCAGCGGAATCTTGCTCTCGAGGTCCGTGAGCCGGAACAGCGATTCCATCATCAGCGCGGGATCGACGTTCTTCGACTTCGGCTCGATCACGAGCCGCACGTCTTCCGCGGATTCATCGCGGACGTCGCCGACCAGCGGCAGCTTCTTCTCGTTGAGGAGCTCGGCGATCTTCTCGACCAGGCGCGACTTCTGCACGAGATACGGGATCTCGGTGATGACGACGATCCAGGTGCCGCGGTTGCCCTCTTCCTGCTTCCACTTGGCGCGGACGCGGAATGAGCCGCGCCCCGTCGTGTAGGCCTCGATGATGGACTCCTTGGAGTCGATCACGGTGCCGCCGGTCGGGAAGTCCGGGCCCTTCACCCAGCGCAGCAGCGCGCGCGACTTGGCGTCGGGCTTCTCGATCAGATGCAGCGCGGCGTCGCACAGTTCGGCGGCATTGTGCGGCGGGATCGAGGTCGCCATGCCCACCGCGATGCCCTGCGCGCCGTTGGCGAGCAGGTTCGGGAAGCCGCCGGGCAGCACCACCGGCTCCTTCGACTGGCCGTCATAGTTCGGCCGGAACTCGACGCCGTCCTCGTCGATGCCTTCGAGCAAGAGCCGCGCGACATCGGTCATGCGCGCTTCGGTGTAGCGGTAGGCGGCGGGATTATCGCCGTCGATATTGCCGAAATTGCCCTGGCCGTCGACCAGCGGATAACGCGACGAGAAATCCTGCGCGAGGCGCACCATTGCGTCATAGATCGCCTGGTCGCCATGCGGATGGAACGAGCCCATCACGTCGCCGACGATCTTGGCCGACTTCTTGAACGCGGTGCCAGGATCGAGCCGCAAGAGCCGCATGCCGTAGAGGATGCGCCGGTGCACGGGTTTCAGGCCGTCGCGCGCGTCCGGGAGCGCACGGTGCATGATGGTCGAGAGCGCGTAGGCGAGATAGCGCTCCTCCAGCGCCTCGCGCAGCGCGACCTCGTGAATCTCCGCGGGCTCCGGCGGAATCAGTGATTTTCCCATTAGCGTAGAGCTTTCAGAGGGTTAGCCCAACGACCTGAGCCAACGTGAACGATTTGGGAACAGGCTTTATGCGATCGCGGGCCGCGGTGCAACGATGGGGTCGCCCGGTTCCGCCAGGCGATTCGCAGGGACCTGCCACGGCCCCCCCTGGGAACGCGACGAAATCGAGCAGCTCAGCCCCTCCTGCGAGATGGCGGTCAGCTCATCAATGGAGCAGCCCGCGCCGATCCGCCTACGGTGCGACAGTGTCGCACATACCTCAGTATTGCTGAGAACGTCACCGGCCATCGCTATGTTGATGTCACGTCTCCTCGCAAGGCGCACGCCTGCGCGTGGAGCGTCCCCCGATTTCCCACCAGAAAGGCAGACCCATGAGCTCAGGATTCGTGACGACATCGGACGGCACGCAGATCTACTACAAGGACTGGGGCTCGGGGCAGCCCATCGTCTTCCATCATGGCTGGCCGCTGTCGGCCGACGACTGGGACGCGCAGATGCTGTTCTTCCTGGACAAGGGCTTTCGCGTCATCGCGCATGACCGCCGTGGCCATGGCCGCTCGAGCCAGACCGAGACCGGCAACGAGATGGATACCTACGCCGCCGACGTTGCAGCCCTTGCCGCGAAGCTCGACCTCAAGGACGCCATCCATGTCGGCCACTCCACCGGCGGCGGCGAGGTCGCCCGCTACGTGGCGAAGCATGGCAAGGGCCGCGTCGCCAAGGCCGCGCTGCTCGGCGCCGTGCCGCCGATCATGCTGAAGACTGCGAACAATCCCGGCGGGCTGCCGATCGAGGTGTTCGACGGCTTCCGCGCCGCGCTCGCCGCCAACCGCGCGCAGTTCTTCCTGGATATCCCGACCGGCCCGTTCTACGGCTTCAACCGCGACGGCGCCAAGATCTCCGAAGGCGTGATCCGCAATTGGTGGCGCCAGGGCATGATGGGTGGCGCCAAGGCGCACTATGATTGCATCAAGGCGTTCTCGGAAACCGACTTCACCGAGGACTTGAAGGCGATCGACGTGCCGGTGCTGCTGCTGCATGGCGAGGACGACCAGATCGTTCCGATCGACGACTCCGCGCGCATCGGCATCAAGCTGCTGAAGCATGGGACGTTGAAGACCTATCCAGGCTTCCCGCACGGCATGGCCACGACGCATGCGGACGTGATCAACGCGGACCTGCTGGCGTTCATCAAGGGGTAGCTCCAAGACCGCCGTCGCTGAAGCAGCACTCGGTGCTGATGAGGCGGGATATCATCAACTCTTGTTCGTCATGGCCGGGCTTGTCCCGGCCATCCACGCCGCACCGCACACGCCGAACGACGTGGATGCCCGGGACAAGCCCGGGCATGACGAGCCCTGGGCTAGTATTTGGCCGTACTCGGTCGAGTCTTTGCGTAGGGGCATGCGTGTCTTCCTTCTCGCGACGCAATTCACGCCCGAGCTATCAATAGTCATCACCCTCTCCAAACAGAGGGCGCAGGGAAGGCCGGACCTCGACTGAGGTCCGTGGCCCGCCTGCGAGAAAGAATGCAGGCGGCAGGTACCACGGGTCAGCCGGACGACCCGGCCTTCCCTGCGCGATGGGCTTCCGAGTTATACGCAGTCTCCCCGGTGTCCGGGCTTGTTAGCCACCGTCGCCAGCGCGATGCCCGAGGGCATCCATCGCCGACTTGACGCCAGCATCGGGGCGCCAGGACGCTGCGATTTCATCGTCCTGCCAGACTCGTTCGTCCACGCACACAAGGCACGCTGCGAGCCGACAGGCCACCGCTCCCCGCCTCGCGTGTCGTGACGATCGCGCGCAACGCCCCTCCGAAGTGAGGCGGGATGTGGGGAAAGATCGGCCTGATTTGCCCGACGACACAAGCCGAAGCGCCTGCGACGGATTGGCTCGACGGGCAGTTTGCGCATGGGAGATGCCCGATTCTGCATATCCGAAGCACCACCAGCCGGGAACCCGCCCGCGCCGCGGCGCGTTACTGATCGTGTCATTCGTCGAGCATCGCAGCGTACCGCGTCGTCGATCATCAGCCGAAGCCCTTGCTGCGGACAGCTTGCCATGAAGGACTTTTCAGACGCCGCCTTTTCACCCGACGTGATCGCGCTGATGACCCAGGCGCTCGACGGCGCGGTCGCCGCCCTGCCCGAGCCTGTGAGTTCGACTCACGTCACCCTGCTCGCCGAGTCCGTGCTGCGAACCGCCAAGACCGGTGAGCGCGATCCCACGGTGATGCAGCGGCTCGCGCTGCTGGAATTGCAGCTCATGCCGCGCATGTAGACCGGACGTTCGTGTAAGCCTGACTTTATCGACGATCAGCCGCACCCCAGTCATTCCGGGGCAAGGCCGCAGGCCTTGAACCCGGAATCCCGAGATTGTCTTGCGTCCATCATCTCTGGATTCCGGGTTCAATCGTCAACGCGCGAACGCGCGTTGTCGATTCCCCCGGAATGACGGCGAGCAATGGCCGCGCTGTCCCGAAGACCCGCACTCCTCACCACATCGCAGGCCGCACCTCACTCATTCGTCATTGACAAATCTATTCGCTATTGCCTAACTTCACGGCATCACCGCCAACAGAGCGGACGAACCGGGGAGGATCTTCATGCGACGGCAACTTCTCGCCTGCGCGTTTCTGGCAACCACATCATTCATCGCGACCAGCGCCTCGGCCCAGGTGTCGGACGACGTCGTGCGCATCGGCGTGCTGACCGACCTCTCGAGCTGGGGCCGCGACAACAGCGGGCCGGGCTCGGTGGAAGCGGCGAAAATGGCGGTGGAGGAGTTCGGGCCGACCGTGCTCGGCAAGCCGATCGAGATCATCAGCGCCGACCATCAGATGAAGACCGACGTCGGCACCACCATCGTGCGCGACTGGTTCGACAACGGCAAGGTCGACGCGGTCGTCGACATCCCCAATTCCGGCATCGCGATCGCCGTGCACAACATGGTGCACGAGCGCAACAAGATCGCGCTGCTGTCCGGCCCCGGCGCGAGTTCGCTGACCGACGAGCTGTGCAGCCCGAACACCGTGCATTTCACCTACGACACCTACGCGCTCTCCAAGGTGACGACGTCGGCCGTCATCAGCCAGGGCGGCAAGTCCTGGTACTTCATCACGGCGGACTATGCGTTCGGCCAGCAGTTGGAGAAGGACGCTGCCCGCTTCATCAAGGAGCTCGGCGGCACCATCCTCGGCGGCGTCAAGCATCCGACCAACACCGCCGACTTCTCCTCCTTCGCGCTGCAGGCGCAGAGCTCGAAGGCCGACGTCGTCGCCTTCGCCAATGCCGGCCAGGACACCGACAATGCGATCAAGCAGTCCGGCGAGTTCGGCCTGGTCAAGGGAGGCCAGAAGCTGGTCGGCCTGTTGATGTTCGACACCGACGTGCATGCGATCGGGCTCGAGGCCGCGCAGGGCACCTACATGACGACGGCGTCGTACTGGAACATGGATGAGGCCACCCGCGCCTGGTCGAAGAAGTTCTACGCCCGCACCAAGGTGATGCCGACGATGATCCAGACCGGCGTCTACGGCTCGGTGCTGCATTATCTGAAAGCGATCAAGGCGGCCGGCACCGATGATCCCAAGGCCGTGATGGCGAAGATGCGCGAGCTGCCGATCGAGGATACCTTCGTTCACGGCGGTCGCCTGCGCGAGGACGGCCGCGTCATCCGCGACATGTATCTCGCCCGCGTCAAGACACCCTCGGAATCGAAGGAGCCGTGGGATTATCTGGAGATCGTCAAGACCGTGAAGGGCGAGGATGCGTTCCGGCCGGTGTCCGAATCCAAGTGCCCGCTGTTGAAGAAGTAGGAGCACGCGCATGAGCGGAGCTGGTCCCAACAACGGCGAGACCTATGAGTGCGACGTGCTGGTGGTCGGCTCCGGCTGCGCCGGGCTGTCGGCGGCGGTCACCGCCGCCCATGCCGGCTTGAGGGTCGTCGTCACCGAGAAGGAGCCGCGCTTCGGCGGCACCACCGCGCGCTCCGGCGGCTGGCTGTGGATTCCCGGCACCTCGCTGGCCAAGGCCTGGGGCATCGACGAGCCGCCGGAGCTGGCGCGCACCTATCTGCGCCACGAGGCCGGCAACAGCTACGATGCGGCGCGCGTGGATGCGTTCCTGACCAAGGGGCCGGAGGCGGTAGACTTCTTCACCAGCAAGACCGCGCTGAAGTTCGACATGCCGCTGACCTTCCCGGACTATCACGCCGAGGCGCCGGGCGGCACGCAGGGCGGCCGCTCGATGGTGACGCGGCCGTTCGACGGCCGCGAGCTCGGCGAGCACATCAAGGATCTCGGCCAGCCCCTGCCCGAGCTCACCGTGTTCGGCATGATGCTCGGCTCGGGCAAGGAGATCATCCATTTCATGCGCGCGACGAAGTCGCTGACGTCGGCGTTCTACGTCGCCAAGCGGCTGTCGAAACATGCCCGTGACGTGCTGCGCCATGGCCGCGGCATGACGCTCACCAATGGCAATGCGCTGGCGGGACGGCTGGCGAAGTCGGCGTTCGATCTCGGCATTCCCCTGTGGCTGTCGTCGCCGGTGGCCGAGCTGATCCGCGACGACGAGGCCGTGCGCGGCGCTGTCGTCACGAGGCGGGGCAAGCGCGTGCGGGTCAATGCGCGGCTCGGCGTGGTGCTGGCCTGCGGCGGCTTCCCGCATGATGTCGAGAGACGCAAGGCGATGTTTCCGCATGCGCCGAGCGGCCAGGAGCATTTTTCACCGGGCCCTATCGGCAACACCGGCGATGGTCTGCGGCTGGCGGAAGCCGTCGGCGGCCGCGTCGAGGATGGCCTGCCGCATGCGGCGGCCTGGGTGCCGGTCTCCGTCACCACGCGCAAGGACGGCAGCAAGGGCGTGATGCCGCACTTCATCGACCGCGCCAAGCCCGGCGTGATCGCGGTGACAGCCGACGGCGTGCGCTTCGCCAATGAGGGCAATTCCTACCACGATTTCGTGCAGGCGATGGTGAAGGCGGCCAAGCCCGGCCGCGAGATCGCGGCTTTCCTGATCACCGATCATCGCTCCTTGCGCCGCTACGGCCTCGGCTGCGTGCCGCCGTTCCCGATGCCGCTCGGCCATCATCTGAGCACGGGGTATCTCAAACGCGGCGCGACGCTGGCCGAACTCGCGCGCGTCACCGGCATCGATGCGATGTCCCTGGAAGCCACCGTCGCCGCGTTCAATGCCGATGCAGCGCTCGGCCAGGATCCCACGTTCGGCAAGGGCTCGCGTGCCTACAACCGCTACCAGGGCGATGCGCTGCATGGGCCGAACCCCTGCATCGCGCCGATCAAGGACGGGCCGTTCTACGCCATCAAGATGGTGATCGGCGATCTCGGCACCTACGCCGGCATCCGTACCGACGAGCATGCCCGCGCACTCGATGCCGGGGGCCAGCCGATCGAAGGACTCTATGCCGCCGGCAACGACATGGCGAGCATCATGGGCGGCAACTATCCCGGTGCCGGCATCACGCTGGGACCGGCGCTGACCTTCGGCTACATTGCCGGCCGGCATCTCGCCGAACGCGCCAAGCACAGGAGCGCCGCATGAGCGATCAGCAGATGTTGGCCGGGAAGCTCGCGCTGGTCACCGGCGCGGCGCATGGCAATGGCCGCGCCATCGCGCTCGGGCTCGCGGGCCGCGGCGCTGACGTCGTCATCACCGATATCGACCTGGAGGGTGCCGAGCGCTGCGCGGCCGAGATCCGCGCTCACGGCCGCAAGGCGTGGGCGCATCGGCTCGATGTCACCGACGCCGCCGGCTGCAAGGCGCTGGCGGCGCAGCTGCGCGCCGAGATGGGCGCGATCTCCATCCTCGTCAACAATGCCGGCATCATCATTCGCGAGAATATCGACTCGCCCCGCGCGGCCGAGAACTGGCAGCGCGTGCTCGACGTCAATCTCAACGGCGTGTTCAACGTCACCTATGCGTTTCTCGCCGCGTTGCGCGAGACGCGCGGCACGATCGTCAACATCGCCTCCGTCGCCTCCTTCATCGGCATCAGCAACACGCTCGGCTATTCGCCGTCCAAGGGCGGCGTGAAGTCGCTGACCCAGGCGCTGGCGCGCGAGCTCGCCGCCGACGGCATCCGCGTCAATGCGATCGCGCCCGGCGTGATCGCCACCGCGATGACGGAATCGACCCGCAACGATCCGGAGCGGCTCGCCGGCTTCATGAGCCGCACCCCGCTCGGCCGCGTCGGCCAGCCGGAGGAGCTCGCAGGCCCCGTGGCGTTCCTGGTCTCCGACATGGCGTCCTACGTCAACGGCGTGACCTTGCCGGTCGACGGCGGCTTCCTGGCGGTGTAGGCAGCAGCCGAACCAGGGGGCGCATCACAGCATGGGACGAGAGAGCCGCGGCATCCAGTCGATCGAGGTCGGCGGCACCTTGTTGCAGGCCCTGGCGCGCAGCGGCGAGCCGATGATGCTGCGCGACCTCGCGCGCGAGGCAGGCTTGCCGCCGGCCAAGGCGCATCCCTATCTCGTCAGCTTCTCGCGCATCGGCCTGATCGAGCAGGATGAGGCCACCGGCCGCTACGAGATCGGCCCGCTCGCGCTCGAGCTTGGCCTCATCAGCCTGCGGCGGCTGTCGGCGGTGCGGATCGCCACGCCGAAGATCGCCGCGCTCGCGAGCGCGATCGACCACGCGGTGTCGCTCGCGGTCTGGGGCACCAACGGCCCGACCGTGGTGCGGCTGGAGGAGCCGAGCCACGCGGTGCACATCGTGATGCGCGTCGGCTCGATCATGGCGCTGCTGGAGACCGCGACCGGACGGGCGTTTGCGGCGTTCCTGCCGCCGAAGACGATCAAGGCCGCGCTCGACTCGGGCCTCGATCATCTTGGTGTCGGCTACAATCCGAAGCGCGCGCCGAAGAGTCCGAAGGTTGCGGAGATGCTTGCCGAGGTGCGGGCGCAGGGCCTCGCCCGCGCCGTGGGCGATCCGCTGCCCGGCGTCAACGCCTTCGCCGCGCCGGTGTTCGATCACGCCGGCCACATCGCGCTGGTCATCACCGCGATGGGGCCGGCCGGCACCTTCGATGCCGGCTGGGAGTCGCCGCTTGCGAACCGGCTGCGCGCCTGCGCCGCCGAGATCTCCAAGCAGCTCGGCCACGGCACGGTGCAGCCGTAGACGCTCACGCAGCCGCGGAGCGCTGCTCCGGCCACGGCTCGGCCCAGGCCGGCAGCCGCATCAGGCCGTCGAGCCAGCGCACGACGTTCGGAAATGTCTCGAACGGCATCTCCGCCTCGCGCCAATCCGCCGCCATCGAGGCCGCCGCGAAGTCGGCGATGGTGAGGCGATCGCAGGCGATGTGGCTGTGCGCGCGCAAATGGGCGTCGAGCACGGACGCATAGGTCTTCAGCGGCGCGACCTTGTCGACCAGCGCCGCCCGGTTCGGCGCGCCGAGACCGAAATTCCTGCGCACGATGTGCTCGAAGTAGAACGGCGCGACGGCCGGGTTCCAATGGCTGTCGGTCCATGCCAGCCAGCGCAGCACCTCGACCTGCTCCTGCGGATTGCGCATCGGCCACATGTCGCAGCTCTCGCGGATGCACAGATGCGCCATGATCGCGGTCGACTCCCACAGCACGGTGTCGCCGTCGACCAGCACCGGCGCCTTCATGTTGGGATTGAGCGCGGCGAACTCCGGCGTCTTGAGTCCGCTCGTGATGTCGATGAACTCGGCGGGCACGCCGAGATGCTTGACCAGCGCCAGCACGCGGCGCGGGGCCTGGGCCTTGATCCAGTAGATCTTCATGACGGGGGTCTCCATGGCTGGTGCCTTGAAGACGAACGCACGAGGGGCGGATCGACAGGGGGCGGCCAAATAATCGTGAGGCCGCACAGCGTCTCTCCATCGTCATTCCGGGGCGCCCGCAGGGCGAGCCCGGAATCCATAACCACGACCGTAATTGAGGAACCGAGACAAACGCCTACGGCCATCTTGCCCAGCAACGACGGCCTGTGGGCATGGATTCCGGGCTCGCCCTGCGGGCGCCCCGGAATGACGTGCGGAGGGATGTGGGCTCAAGCGGACGACGGATTTGTGCTCGGGCCATCGCCCGGCGTCGCCGCGCTCCTCACATGGCCCGCACCGCGGCCCTTGCTGTGAGAATGCAGCCCGGCAGAAATGTTCCTTCCAGCGAGCGCTTGCCCGACGCGCCGCCGCCGCCGAAGCCGGCGGCTTCGCCGACGGCGTAGAGGCCGCTGATCGGCGCGCCGGCCGCGTCGAGCACCCTGCTCTGCAGATCGGTCTTGAGGCCGCCGAGGCTCTTGCGGGTGATGAGCTGCATGTGGATCGCGATGTAAGGCCCTGCCCCGCTCATCTGCAGCGGCGCAGGCTTGCAGGTGCGGAGCTTGTCGGGGCCCCATTGCCGTGCGTGCAGGATGCGGCGGATCTGATCGTCGTTGTGGAGCTTATCGCCGTTCTTAAAGTTCGCGTCGAAGGCATCGGCCGTGGCCTGCAGCACCTCCGGCTTGACGTCATCCGTGCCGGTCAGTGCATTCATCTTCGCGGCGAGGCCTGCCAGCGTCTCGTCGACCAGGAAGTGCCGGCTATCACGCTGCATCTGCCGGACCAGGCGATGATTTCCGAACAGCGTCTCCTTGAGGAACATCGGCATCTGCCGCTCGCGGATGCGTAAGTTATGCTCAGCGCCTGATATCGCGAACTCCTTGGCGGCGATACGCCAGTTCAGGAGATGCCACGTATACGGCTCCTCCTGCGCCGCGACGCGCTGGCAGAGATCATGGGTGTCGAAGCCGGTCACCAGCGGCGCCGGGCCGATGCGCTCGCCGCGATGGTTGAGCCATAGCGCCGATTTGCACGGCACCAGCGACAGGCCATGGCCGTCGAAATGCGGAAACGGATGCGGGATGCCGGCGGCGTAGTTCCACATCTCGCCGGCATGGGTGATCTCGGCGCCGACGGTCTCGGCCGCATGGTGATGCAGCCTGCCATCGGCGAACGGATGCGCGCCGTTGAGCATCGTCGCAGGCAGCGGCCGTCCCTTGACCCAGTTCGCCCGCGCCTCCGCGTGGCTGCCATTGATGCCGCCCATCGCGAGCACCGTGAGCGGCGCGGCGACGCGGATCTCGGCGCCGGTCGCTTCGTTGATCGCAACGACGCCCGACACCGTGCCTCCGGCAATGTCGAGGCTGACGACGCGGTGACGATGCAGCACCGTCAGCTTGCCACCATTGTCAGCCGCGCGCATCGCATCGATCATGACACGCGTCAGGCGCTGCGAGGTGCCCCAGACGATGTGGTAGCGCGGCAGCGCATTGCCGTCGCCGCTGAGGCCGCGCTCGACCCAGTTCACGGCGGGCATGAAGGTCACGCCGTGCGAGGAGAGCCAGTCGTAGACCTCGCCGCGGGAATGCTCGACGTAGTAGCGCGCCCATTGCAGCGGCCAGTGCTCGCTTGCGTCGAGCTCGCCGAACCGGATCCAGTCGCGCAGCGCGATCTCCGGCGTGTCCGGAATCTTCATCCGCGCCTGCAACGGCGTGCCGACCAGCGCCATGCCACCGAACGCCCACAGCGCCAGCCCGCCGAACCGCTCCGGCGTGTCGCGATCGACGATCACGACCGACTTGCCGGCGCGCAGCGCCTCCAGCGCGGTGACGATGCCGGCGAGACCGCCGCCGGCGATGACGACATCGGCCTGCCGCATCGCGCTCATCTCACGGCGCCAGCTTGCGCTTGAGCATGCGCGCCATCGGCAGCGGCATGCGGTCGAGCGATCCCAACAGATGCGGCAGCAGCTTCAGCTTGAGCCCGCTCAGCGCCGGCGGCACCATGGCCTCGATCAGATGCGGGCCCGGCCGTTCCAGCGCGCCCTTCAGCGCGCTGGTGAATTCATCGGGCGTGCTGACGCGGGTCGCGCGCACGCCCATGCCGTCGGCGATCTGCGCGAGCTTCAGCACCGGACCGTGCAGGTCGAGCTGCGCCTTCGCCTTCGGCCCGATCTCCTCGGCGCCGACGCGCTCGAGCTCGACATTCAGCACCGAATAGGACGCGTTGTTGAAGATGATGGCGGTGACGTTGAGCCGCTCGCGCGCGATCGTCCACAGCGACTGGATCGTGTACATCGAGCTGCCGTCGCCGATCAGCGCGATCACGGGCCGGTCCGGGCATGCGATCGCCGCGCCGATCGCATTCGGCAGCCCCTGCCCGATGGCGCCGCCGGTCAAGGTGATCAGATCATGCCGCGGCGCGCCGGCGGTGAATTTCGGCAGCATCAGGCCGGAGCTGATCGCCTCATCGACGATGATCGCGTTTTCCGGCAACAGATGACCGACGGCCTTGCAGACCTTCTCCGCCGTGAGCTTCTTGCCGCGCGGTCGCCCCGGCCGCCACGGCGCCGACACCGCCGGTGTGACGCCGTCGGCCCCGAGAGCCTTGGCGAGCCGGGCCAGACTGCAATCGGCGGCCTGCGATGGCGTCGACAGGGTCACGACCTTGCAGCCGTCATGCGGCAGGTAGCTGCGCTTGCCCGGATAGGCGAAGAACGACACCGGCGCCTTGGCATCGACCAGGATCAGCGTATCGATCTCCTTGAGCTGCACCTGCGCCATCTCGGCGAGATAGGCGATGCGCTCGACATGCGGCAGGCCGGCGCCGCGCTCCATGCGCGTCGGGAAGGTCTCCGCGAACACCTTGACGTCGCAAGCCGCGGCAATACGCGCGGCCCACACCAGCGACTCCTCGTGCAGCGCCGTGCCGCCGAGCAGCAGAGCGCTGCGGCCCCCGGCCTTGATGGTGTCGGCGACGGCGCGCACGGTCGTGTCATCGGCCGCTGGCGGGCGCTCGATCACCGGCCCCGGCTCGGGCACACCGCCCTCGCCCCAGGACACGTCCGCAGGAAGGATCAGGGTCGCGACCTGGCCCGGCCAGGAGCATGCCGCCTTCACCGCCGCGACCGCATCGCGGCACAGCTCCGACGTCACCTGGGAGGTCCATACGAAGCCCGGCGAGACGTTGCGCGCCACGGTCTCGATGTCCGATTGCAGCTGCGCGTCGTATGGCACGTGATAGGTCGCGTGATCGCCGACGATGTTGACCACGGGCACCTTGCCCTTGCGCGCATTGTGCAGATTGGCGAGGCCATTGCCGAGGCCGCAGCCGAGATGCAGCAGCGTCGCCGCGGGCATGCCGGTCATGCGGGCGTAGCCGTCCGCCGCCCCGGTCGCGACGCCTTCGAACAGGCACAGCACGGCGCGCATCTCCGGCGCGGAATCCAGCGCCGCGACGAAATGCATTTCAGACGTACCGGGATTGGTGAAGCAGACCCGAATGCCGGAATTGACCAGGGTCCGTAATAGAGCTTGCGCGCCGTTGGGCATGAAAAGCCTCTTAGTGGGAGACGCATGACTCGAGCGCGAGCTGATCGGCCTCGCCCCGGCGTTCCCCGCAATTTGTTTCTCTCATTGTGGGGTTGACCGCCTCAGAAATCCAATGAATTGTTATGGCGGGATCAATGAGCTCGGTGCATCAATGCACACGCCGACCTTGCGGCAGTTGCAGCAGCTGGTCTACCTCGCGGAAGAGCGGCATTTCGCCCGCGCCGCCAAGCGCGCACACGTCACGCAATCCGCGCTGAGCCGCAGCCTGCAGAGCTTGGAGGACAGTGCGGGAATGCGGCTGTTCGACCGCAGCTCGCGCTCGGTGGAGATTACCGCCGTCGGCGAGCGGCTAGTGGCGCGCGCCCGCGCGCTGCTGTCGGGCGCCGACGATCTCGGTCGCGAGATGCGGCTGTTACGCTCGGGAGATGCCGGCGAGCTGACGGTCGGCGTCGGCGCGTTCACGGGCCTGACGCTGCTGCCGGACGCCATGGCACGGCTGTATTCGGACCATCCGTCGGTGCGCATCACGGTCGTGCAGGACAATTGGCGCGCCCTCAGGGAGGCGCTGCACCAGGGGAAGCTCGACTTCTTCCTGGCGCACACCACCGAGATCCGCGCCGATGACAGTTTGGAGATCGAGCCCCTCGGCAGCCTGCCCGGGCATTTCTACTGCCGCCCGACGCATCCCCTGGCCGGCCGGCGAGACCTCAAGGCCCGCGATCTCGCCGGCCAGCACTTCGCCTCTGTCTCGCTCCCCCCGGAATTCAGCCGGCGGCTGGACGAGCTGATCGCGGCGCCGGGGGAACGCGGCTTCGACGTCGCGCTCGAATCCGAGAATGCGGGCCTGCTGGTGCAAATGGTTGTCCGCTCCGACGTCATCCTGGTCTCAGGGGATGCGGTGCTCACCCAGGAGCTCGCCTCCGGTCAATTGGTCCGGCTCGACGTCGCCGAGCTGAAAGAGCCGCGGGCATCGGACCTGCTGCTGGCGCAGTTCGGCATTCTGCGCCTGAAGGGCCGGACCCTGTCACCGGCGGCGATGATGCTGATGGACCTGGTGCGCGCGCAGGCCGCGCGCATCTTGATCCCGCCGCACCGGTCACGCGCTGTCGCAAGTCCGCTTCGACGCGGCAAACGCGCAGCTCCGCGCCGCAAGCCGGCGGCGCCCGTTCGCCGCCGGTCGCGCGTGGGCGCGTAGACGCAGGCGCGGACGAGCAGTCAGCCAGGCTTCGCCGCCTCACGCCGAGCGCGCGGCCCGGCACAGCGCCGACAGACAAGCGAGCGCCTCCTCGGCCCGGTGCTCCGGCACGAACAGATGATCGTGATGATAGGCGGATACCGCGTTGACGCTGATGCCCGCCTGGGCGAGCCGCGCCGTGATCGCGGTGAGAAAGCCGACCGCATCGAGCGCGGAATGGACATTCAACGTGATCAGGCGAGACGCGAACAGATGCGGCAGCCCTGCCCGTTCGGCGTCCTCGCGGCGAAGCACGAGCGTGATCCCCTCGCGCTCGCGAAACAGCAGCAGCGGCGCCGGCAGCGCGGACAGATCGGCGTCACCGGGGACGGTGCAGAACACGAAGACGTGGTCCTGCAGCTCGGGCGACATGGTCCGCAGCAGCTGGTCGAGCGCCCGCTCGCCGGACATCGCCGGCTCAGGACGACGCCAGGCGCGCGCGGTCATGCGGCGCGGTGAAGTCCAGCAACGGTCCGACCGGAACGATGCCGGTCGGGTTGATGGTGCGGTGGCTCTCGTAATAGTGCCCCTTGATGTGCTGAAAATTCACCGTCGCCGCGATCCCCGGCCATTGGTAGAGATCGCGCGTGTAGGCCGACAAATTCGGATAGTCGGCGATGCGGCGGATGTTGCATTTGAAGTGGCCGACATAGACGGCATCGAAGCGGATCAAGGTCGTGAACAGCCGGATGTCGGCCTCGGTCATGGCATCGCCGAGCAGGAAACGGCGCGTCGCCAGCCGCTCCTCCAGCCAGTCGAGCGTGGCGAACAGCGGCCCGATCGCCTCCTCATAGGCGGCCTGCGTCGTGGCGAAGCCGCATTTGTAGACGCCATTGTTGAGGGTGTCGTAGACGCGCGCATTGATGGCGTCGATCTCGGCGCGCTGGGCTTGCGGATAGTAGTCGCCGGCTGTCGCCCCGATCCCATCGAAGGCCGAGTTCAGCATCCGGATGATCTCGGAGGACTCGTTGTTGACGATGGTGCGCGTCTGCTTGTCCCACAACACGGGCACGGTGACGCGGCCCGAATAATGCGGATCGGCTGACGTGTAGACCTGGTGCAGAACCTGGGCGTGGTTGATCGAGTCGGCAATGACGCCCGGCCCGTCCGCGAAGGTCCAGCCCTGCTCGCGCATCAGCCAATGCACGACCGAGAGCGAGATCATGTCCTCCAGCCCCTTCAGCGCGCGCATGATCAAGGTGCGGTGCGCCCACGGACAAGCCAGGCTGACATAGAGATGATAGCGGCCAGGCTCGGCCTTGAAGCCGCCGGCACCGGTCGGACCCGGACTGCCGTCCGCGGTCACGAAACTGCGGAACGCCGAATCCTTGCGCACGAAGCGGCCGCCCGAGGCCGCCGTGTCGTACCAGACGTCGTGCCATTGGCCGTCGACCAGAAGTCCCATCACGCTCTCCTCGACATCGGCGCCGCACCGGGGGAGCCCAACTGAGCTCCCGCGCAGCGGCGAACTGCATCAGAGGAGTACACGCCGGCCAGGCGGCGCGCCAGTGCGCTGCCCGTGTCCTGTCGAGCAGGACACGGGGGCGAGGCGCGGCTCAGAACTGGAACGGAATGGTGCGGCCCGGCTGGGCCGCCTGCTCGCGCGTATAGGACACGCCGTGCACCTTGACGCCATCGGCGTTCAACAGCGTGATGATGCCGCCCCGGTTGGAGAGCGCCACCGGCGCGGTGATCGGAACCACCAGGGTGGCGCCGCGCGCGATCGTGCCCGTCAGCCGCATCGTGTTCTTCTGCTTGTCCTTGATCTGCCAGCCGTCGAGCGCGATGTCGACATCGGCGGTGTTGAGCAGGGTCACCGTCTCATGCTCCGGCGTGCGCACGTCGTTGACATAGGCCGCGATGATGCGCACCAGCCCGTCGGGCACGTCGAGCGGCGGAATCTGGTCGCGGTTCGGCGGGGTATGCGGCGCGTCGGGATGATCGGGATCAACAGGCAGAATGACCTCGCCGCTGGTATCGTCGGAATGCCATGCCTGGGTTTGGAATTTCAGGAAGATCGCGACCCATTGCTGCTGGTCGGGGAATTCAAAGATCAGTCCGCCATCCTGCCAGGGACCATTGTCCTTGGCGAAGCGGCCGGGCGGATTGCCCTGGTTGAAATGGATGTCGTGGATGCCGCGGCCAGGCTTGAAGCCGAAATACCGGTCGGCCTTGTTGTTCTCCGGCCCCCAGGCAACGCCGAAGGCGTAGACAAAGGCGTTTTCGTCCGACATGGCACGCTGGACATAGGCATCGATCTTCTCGTTGAGATCGTTGTCGGGACCGGCCGCCGACAGCGGCAGCGGTTTCAGCTCCCAGGGCTGCATCAGATTGCCCCGGATGAAATCCAGCGCCAGGCCGCCAGGCTTGCTCTGCAACGGATGGAAACCTTCGGCGACGCCCTTCAGGCCTTCGACGATCGGATGCTCGAAACGCGAGCGGACCAGGAATTCGACCTCGCTGCCGTCCTGCGAGCGGACGTTGATGGCAATGCGGAACAGCTCGCCATCGGCCGATACCAGCACCTGGTAATGCGGGCTGCTGCCGGTCGCGAGACGGTTGTTGATGGGCCGTCCTTTCAGAAGCGAATAGTCCTTCAAAGGCATCACTCGTCTCCCTCACTCTCCAGAACAGGCCTCAAGCCGAGAACAGCAGCCGGTCGCGTTCGGCCTGGGAGCTCTCGAAATAGAAGCGCTCGAACCACGCCGGCTTGCCCGACAGCGCTGTCGGCTTGCGCAGCGTGATGGCCGACGGTGCCGGCGCGGAGCGCTGCTTCTCCGTATTGCCCTTGAAGGCGTCCCGCATGCGGTTGCGAAACTGCAGATGGTCGAACACGCGCGCCGCCTCGATGGCATAGGCGGTGGCGACCTTGCGGTCTTCGATCATGATGAGATGGTCGCCATTGCCCTTCTCCCCGCTGGGCGAGAAGTTGCTCGATCCGGTGAAGACCTTCGCCGTGGGCAGGCTGAAATCGGTGACCAGGAACTTGTGATGGATGTTGCGGCCCTTGCCGCCCGACCATTCGCTCCGGAACGGCTCCGGCGCCTTGCTCGCGAGATAGGAGAAATCGACCAGGCCGATCGAGCCGTCCGGCTTGCGCAACTCCAGCGCACCGCGCTTGTCGACCGTGCCGTAGCTGAAGATCGGCCGTTCCATCACCCGGTCGAACGCGTCCTTGGTCGGCCCATCCCCCATCTGGCTCAGGAATGCGACCGAGTAGAACACCGACGAGGTCGCCTGATCGATCGCCGCGCGGATCGGGTTGAGCGACAGGTCGGTGGCCTGATGCGGCGAGAAGCAGAGCTGGATGGTCGGCTTGCCCGGCGAGTGGACCGCGTGCCATTTCTTAGAGAAGTCATCCTTCCGGAACGCGGAGGCATCTTCGAACGCCAAATCGAACATCTGGCCGAACAATTCGGCCACGCCGGCCGAATGAAACACCAGCATGTTGTTGGCCTGGATGTAGAGGCCGCGGAACGTGAAATTGGTCGAGCCGCACAGCACTTTTTCAGGCTTGCCGTCACGCCGCGTGATCAACACCTTGTTGTGCTGCAGCGAACTGAAATGGGTGCGGACCACCGCAGCGCCCGCGTCCCGGAAGCGCTTGGCGCTGCGGGATTCCGCGCTGCCGGGCGCCTTGTGGGGGTTATCCGCGGCGTTGGAATCGTCGATGATCGCGCGCAGCCGATCGCCGAACTGTTCGAGCAGATCGATCACGTCAGGTTCGTTGAGATCATAGGCCATCACGTCGAGCGTGAGTCCTGGATCTGCCAGAGCCTCCTTCAGAAAGCCGAACAGCAGGTCATAGGCCTCGAAGCCCAGCCAGGCATAGACGCTCTCTCCGGCGCTGTTGGTCAGATCGAGCTTCTTGAATTTCGGACCGTCGCGGCTCTCGGCGGGAATGATGTCCGCATTGTTGCCGAACTCGTCGCGATAGGCCTGCGACGACGCGAAATTGCGCGTGAAGCCAATGTCGACGAGACCATCATAGGTCACCGCGCTCTGCGCGATGTCGAGCGCGAGGCCCGTCCCCTGCACCAGCGAACCGTCGTCCCGCATATGCTGCTTGGCAACGCGGTAAGTGTACGTCCCGTCCTTCGGGCGGTAAGGAAAGTGAATCCAGCGGAATTTCTGGAATGGCGCTTCGGTCGACGGAAAATTCCGGTTGCCGTTCACCGCCGCATCCGCGCCTTGCGGATAGGAGAAGGCGATCCGGTTGCGAAGCGGCGAAAAATCGCGCGCGCCCGGCGACTTCACCTCGATCGAGAAACCGACGAGGTCAGGCTCCGGGTCGGCCACGTCGAAGCCGATCATCGTCATGCGCTCTCCGCGCCAGAGCTTGCAGGCGAAGCCGTCCTTCAACGCGCGGTTCTCGAAATCGCTCATGATCAAAATGTCCCTGCCGTCGCAATGCAGCGCGCCGAGGGTTGCTCAAAGGCTGCTCGGGTCAGGCAACGATCTTCACCGCGAGCAGCTGCTAACGCAACTTGAAAATGATCCGACGCTCATACTCAACCGTCATGTTCGCCCACTTGTACGTCAGCGATGTGAAGACGGCTGTGAACGAGCTCACAAGCGTGGCGGTATCTGGATCGGCTTCAGGACAAGTCGAGCGACGCTCCGTCGTGGGCGCTGCCGGCGGGACCGTGGCGCGCATCAGCGCAAAGCGGGACGGGATCGCTTCATGGCGTTGATGAATCCCTCGCGCGCGTCCGAGTGCCCCTGCCCGCGCGGCTCCAGCACATGGCGCAGCAGGAACATTCCAGTCAGGCGAAAGCCGTCGATCAGATCCTGGTCGGACCACGCGTGATCCTCGTCATCGTCACGCAGGAAGGCCGGCAGCGGCAGCAGCCGGTCGGCCCAGGGCGCGCCGGCGCTGCGCGACACCGCGCCGCCCGACTTCGGCGAGACATAGACGAGGTCGGTGGTCTCTCCCGTCGCGGCGCAGGACTCGAGATCGAGCCCGAAGCCGAGCTCTGTCAGGATCGCAAGCTCGAAGCGGACGATGTGCACGGCCGCGCCGCCGGCGTCGGCGAAATCATCGAGCGCGTGCTCGAGCCTCAGATACATCTCCTCATGCGGATCGCGCTCCGGCAGCAGGCGCGCCAGGGCGGCGAGATGAGTGATGCCGTAGGCGCCGTGCGAGACGGACATCAGCTCGGCCGCCCGCAACGTGAGCCCGTCGATCGCGTACATGCCGAGATGCTCGTCGAGCCGCGCCCGCCAGATCGCACGCACCGTGTTGCCCGGCTGCAGGACCGGACGCATGCGCTTGCCGCTGGCGCCGCGCACGAGACCGAGATGCCGGCCATGTTCGCGCGTCAGCAGTTCGACGACGGCGGAGGATTCGCCGTGGCGCCGGATACCGAGCACGATGCCGTCATCGGTCCATTCCATTTCACGAACCGCCCAACTCATTTGACACGCGGTTGAACCTGAAGCCGGCCGCGCATTCAAAATCAACGTAGCCTGCGCGAACTGCCGCCGCAAACACCCTCATTGCGAGCGAAGCGAAGCAATCCAGGGCTGCGTATCCGACTCTGGATTGCTTTGCGGAGCCTGTCATCCGGCCGCGCTTCGCGCGGACCGGGTGGCTGGCAATGACGGCTTGGCGGCTTGTGCGCCAGCCCCGCGGGCGCGCTGCTCGTTGCCGACTACGGCCGATGCGTCACGCGTTGAACCAGCCGCGCGCGTCGCCGGTGAACGAGTAGTACAGGCCCATCGTCGTCAGCGCGCAGGAAATGACCTCGATGCCGGCATCGAGCGTCATGCCCGTCCGATTGATGATCTGGATCAGTCCGATGACGGACAGGACCAGTGCGCCGAGCAACACCCAGCGCGGCCAGTTCTTGCGGCGTTGCGCGGCGAGGTGGACGAAATAGAGCAGCAGCAGGATCATGCCGCCGCTGAAGATCGTCTGCTGCGTGAGCATGGCCTCGGTCATCTCGGGACTGGGCGTGCGGTCCGACACGGCAACCGACAGCGCATCCAGCATCAAGGAGATGTAGAGCAGCACTTCGAACCACAACACGTTGCGCGGCACGCTCATCGTCATTCCCTGGGGAACTCGAGTCCCATTTCCCGGTAGCGGTCGGGATCGTCGCCCCAGTTCTCACGCACCTTCACGAACAGAAACAGGTGCACCGGCACGCCGGTGATCTCGGCGATCTCCTTGCGCGACTGGGCGCCGATCGACTTGATCGTGGTGCCGCCCTTGCCGAGCACGATCTTGCGCTGGCTGTCGCGCTCCACGAAGATCGTCTGCTCGATCCGGATCGAACCGTCCTTGCGCTCGGTCCAGCTGTCGGTCTCGACCGTGGACTGATACGGCAGCTCCTGATGCAGATGCGAGTAGATCTTCTCGCGGGTGATCTCGGCCGCGAGGTGACGCATCGGCGCGTCCGACATCTGGTCTTCGGGATAGTGGAACGGCCCGGGCGGCACCATCTCCGCCAGCGCCCGCCTGAGATCGTCGACACCGTCGCCTGAGATCGCCGAGATCATGAAGGTGCGGGCGAAAGACAGCTTCTCGTTGGCGGCCGCGACCAGCGCCAGCAGCTTTTCGCGCGGCACCAGGTCGACCTTGTTGACGACCAGGATCTTCTCGTGAGCGACGCCCGACGCCTTGTCGATGATGGCCAGCGCTTCGTCGTCGAGGCCCTTCTTGGCGTCGAGCAGCACGCAGACGAGATCGGCGTCATGCGCCCCGCTCCAGGCCGTCGTGACCATCGCGCGATCGAGCCTGCGCTTCGGCGAGAAAATGCCGGGCGTGTCGACCAGGATGATCTGCGATGGGCCTTCGATGACGATGCCGCGGATCAGCGCGCGCGTGGTCTGCACCTTGCGCGAGACGATCGTGACCTTGGAGCCGACCAGCGCATTGACGAGGGTCGACTTGCCGACATTGGGCGCGCCGATCAGCGCGACGAAACCGCAGCGGGTTGCGGCCGCCGGCCCGGCCTGTTTTTCAGCCGTCATTGCTGCCGCCGCTGACGCCTTCGCGTTCGATCATGACGGATGCCGCCACCTTTTCCGCCGCACGCTTGGAGCCGCCAATGCCTTCTGCGGGCTCCAGGCCCGGCAGATCGACGGCGACACGGAACTGCGGGTCGTGATGCGGCCCGGTGCGCTCGACCTCGCGATACACCGGCGTCGGCAGACCCTTGCCCTGCGCCCATTCCTGCAACACGGTCTTCGGGTCGCGCAGCGGACGCCGCGGCTTGTGCATCCGCTCGGTCCAGTTGCGCTCGACGAAGCCCGCGGCCGCCGTATAGCCACCGTCGAGGAAGATTGCGCCGATCACGGCCTCGCAGACATCGCCGAGGACCGACTTGCGGAGTCGCGCGCCGGCGCCGGCGCCGACCGCCCCGAGCTTGATATCGTCGAGCAGGCCGAGCGACTTGGCGACGTCGGCGCAGCTCTCCTTGCGGACGAGATCGGCCAGGCGCTTCGACAGCTCGCCCTCGTCAGCGCTCGGAAACGAGCGGTACAGCATGTCCGACACGATCAGGCCGAGCACGTGGTCGCCGAGGAATTCGAGCCGCTGGTAGCTGTCGCCGCGCTTCTTGGCGGATTTCAGCGCCGAGACGTGAGTGAATGCGGTGCTGAGCAGCGACGGATCGGCGAAGCGGTGGCCGATGCGCGCCTCGATCGCGGCATTGGCGGCCTTCTCGGCCGCCTTTGCGCCCTTGGTGGCGCCGGTCCCCGCGCTCTTGGCGCGCCGGCTGCCCTTCGCCTTGCCCGGCTTCGCATCGGCCTCCACGGCCGCAGGCGCGGCACTGTCAGCCTCAGTCGGGGGCGGCGCCGCGGGAACGGGCTCGACCTTCGCGTCGCTGCGCGGCTCGCTCTTCAGCTCGCCCTTCGCCTCACCCTTGATGTCGCTCTTAACTTCACTCTTGGTCTCGCTCCGGGCCTCGGCCTTCGGCTCCGACCGCATGTCGGCTTTGACCTCGGATCTCGGGCGCGAGGCGGCCTTCGGCGTCGCCTCGATCGCACCCGTGCCGGGTTGCGCGCTCGAAACGGCGGCCTGCGTGGTCTGCACCTCGGTTGAGTCGTTGGTCATCGCACGATTTTGAAGATTCTGTTCCAGCGCACCGACACCGGCCAACGCCAGAACGCCCAGGCATGCTCGCCTTCGGCAATGGAGAAGAAGATCAGTTGCGCCCGGCCGACGATGTTCTCGAACGGCACATAGCCCACCTGGCTCAGGAAGCGGCTGTCGGTCGAGTTGTCGCGGTTGTCGCCCATCATGAAGAAATTGCCGGGCGGCACCGTGTAGACGGCGGTGTTGTCGACATAGCCATTGTCGACGCAGTCAAGCGTCTCGTAGCTCACGCCGTTCGGCAGCGTCTCCTTCCAGCGCTTCACGCGCGCAGTGGAGTCCGGCTGGCCGCACGGGTCCTCGCCGACGAAGTCGGACAGGCGCTCGCGCTGGACGGGCTTGTCGTTGATGTACAGCAGCCCCTCGCGCACCTGGATGCGGTCGCCCGGCAGGCCGATCACGCGCTTGATGTAGTCGGTGGTGTCATCCTTGGGCAGGCGGAACACGACGATGTCACCCCGGCTCGGCTCGGAGCCGAAGATGCGGCCGGAGAAGATCGGCGGCGACAGCGGGATCGAGTAGTGGCTGTAGCCATAGGAGTATTTCGAGACGAACAGATAGTCCCCGACCAGCAGGGTCGCCTTCATCGAGCCCGAGGGGATATTGAACGGCTGGAACAGGAACGTGCGGATGACCAGCGCGATCAGCAGCGCATGAACGACGACACGAACGGTTTCACCGAGGCCGCTCTCAGTCTTGGTTCCGGAGGTCACGCTCATCGCTCTTTCAATGTCCTTTGGCGAATGGTCCGACGATTCGCCAGCCTTTGCCGAACACCCCTCCGTCCGCGAACACAATACCGTTCCGCGGCTTGAGGGAAGTCTGTCCTGATTCTGGTGGTGAAGGCCAATTCCGGTTTGACCCAGAATCCGCCTACGAAGCAGCCGGTTCGATCCCGGCGGGTTTTAGACGACTGTGCGGGGCGGCGCAATCAATCGCCGCATCAAAACTACATAACTCGCTGAAAACGATCGCATTTTTGTTTTCCCGCCGGCATCCCGGGTGCCGTCAAGATGTCTCCCGGCGCACCGCCGAAATTATGACGAAGGCCTGGGCCAGCGGCCAGTCGTCGGTGATCGACAGGTCGATGCGGGCCTCATGCCCCTCGGGAACAAGCGCTTTCAGCCGCTCGGCCGCCCCGCCCGTGAGCTGCATGGTGGGCCGGCCACCGGGCAGGTTGACCACCCCCATGTCGCGCCACCAGACGCCCTGGCGGATCCCCGTCCCGAGCGCCTTGGAGCAGGCCTCCTTGGCCGCGAATCGCTTCGCATAGGTGGCGACGACCATCTTCTCGTTCTTGGCCCGCCGCTCGGCCTTGGCGCGCTCGGCCTCGGTGAAGATGCGGTTCAGGAAGCGCTCGCCATGCCGTTCGATCACCTCGCCGACCCGGCGGATGTCGATCAGGTCGGAACCGATGCCGATGATCATGCCGAGGTCCCGGCCTGGGCGCGGCCGCGGTCCATCGCCGCCCGCATCGCCTTCACGGTCGCCGGCAGGCCCACGAACAGCGCCTCGCCCATCATGAAGTAGCCGATGTTGAGCTCGCGGATCTCGGGCAGTGCGGCGATCTGCTCGGCGGTGGCATAATCCAGGCCGTGGCCGGCATGGACCTCCAGTCCCGCGGCATAGGCCCGCTTCGCGCCAGTGACGATGCGCTGCCACTCGGCCTCCGCCTTGTCATGATGGCCGTCGGTGATGGCGTCGCACCAGCCGCCGGTGTGAATCTCGATCACAGGCGCGCGCAGCCGCGCGGCCATCTCGATCTGCGCGGGATCGGCGGCGATGAACAGCGACACCCGGATGCCGGCGTCGCTCAGCCGGGCGATCGCCGGCGCCAGCGCGTTGTGCTGGCCGACCACGTCGAGACCGCCCTCGGTGGTCAGCTCCTCGCGCCGCTCCGGGACCAGGCAGCAGGCATGCGGCCGGGTCGCGAGCGCAATCCGCACCATCTCCTCGGTGGCCGCCATCTCGAAGTTCAGCGGCTTGGAAATCTCGGCCTTCAGCCGGGTCATGTCATCGTCGCGGATGTGCCGGCGGTCCTCGCGCAGATGCGCGGTGATACCGTCGGCGCCGGCCTCGATGGCCAGCAACGCCGCCCGCACCGGATCAGGCGCGCGACCGCCGCGTGCATTCCGCAAGGTGGCGATGTGGTCGACATTGACGCCGAGGCGAAGCTTCGGAGGGTGGGACATCGGCAGGCTCGCAAAGGTCTCGATCATTGAGGCCGCTGGTTTAGCGCATCATGAGAGCAAACGCTGCCGCCAAAGCGGCAGATGAGCCATTCACCCTCTAGCCATTCACCCGGTCGACCCGCGCCACGATGGTCTTCGCGCGCAACTGGTTGATGATCGCCGAGAGATGCTTGAGGTCGTAGACCTCGAGGTCGATCGTCAGCTCGGTGAAGTCGGGCGAGCGGCGGCTCATGCTGATGTTGTCGATGTTGCCGTCGTGCTCGGCGATCACGGTCGCGACCTGGGCGAGGCTGCCGGGCTCGTTGACGTTCTCGACCCGGATGCGCGCCGGGAAACGCTGCGGAGTGGTCTCGTCGACGTCCCAGCGCACGTCGAGCCAGCGCTCCGGCTCGTCCTCGAAATCCTTCAGCGCCGGCGACTGGATCGGATAGATCGTGATCCCCTCGCCCGGCGTCACGATGCCGACGATACGGTCGCCCGGCACCGCCCCGCCGTTCGGCGCGAACTTCACCGGCAGGCCGGAATTGAGACCGCTGATCGGAATGGCGAACGGACCGCGATGCGGCTCAGTCGCGGGCGCTGCCGACTTGGCGGCAGTCGCGGGCGCGGCCGTTTTCTTGGCGCCGTAGCGCACGACGCGCTCTTCCTTGTAGTCGGGATACATCGCGCGGGCGACGTCGGAGGCCTTGATCTCGCCGCGGCCGACCGCAGCCATCACGTCCTCGATCGACGCGCGCGCCAGCCGCGGCAGCGCGCCTTTCAACTTGTCGTCGGCATATTCCAGCTTGGTGCGCTCGAACAGGCGCTCGACGATCCGGCGTCCGAGACCGGCGTATTGATCGCGCACCGCGGTGCGCGTGGCGCGCCGGATCGCCGCCCTCGCCTTGCCGGTGATGGCGAGCGTTTCCCACGCCGAAGGCGGGGCCGACTGCGCGTCCGAGGTCAGCACCTCGACCTCGTCGCCGTTCTGCAGCTCCGAGGACAGCGCCGCGAACTTGCCGTTGATCTTGCAACCGACGGCGCTGTTGCCGACGTCTGTATGCACCGCGTAGGCGAAGTCGATCACATTTGCGTGGCGCGGCAGCGCGATCAGCTTCCCCTTGGGGGTGAAGCAGAACACCTGATCGTGAAACAGTTCGAGCTTGGTGTGCTCGAGAAACTCCTCGGGATTGGAACTCTCGGAGAGGATGCCGATGGTGTGGCGCAGCCAGGCGAAGGCGTTCGATTCGCGCTTCAGACGTTCGGTAGGCGATGCCAGATCGTCCTTGTAGAAGGCATGCGCGGCGATGCCGAGTTCGGCGATCTGGTCCATGTCCTCGGTGCGGATCTGCAACTCGACGCGCTGCTTGCCCGGCCCGATCACAGTTGTGTGTATGGAGCGGTAGTCGTTCTGCTTCGGCGTCGAGATGTAGTCCTTGAAGCGGCCCGGCACGACCGGCCAGGTGGTATGCACGATACCGAGCGCGCGGTAGCAGGATTCCAGATCCGGCATGATCACGCGGAAGCCGAAGATATCGGACAACTGCTCGAACCCGACGGACTTGCGCTCCATCTTGGTCCAGATCGAGAATGGCCGCTTGCGGCGGCCGAACACGCGTGCCGTCAGACCATGCTCACGGAACTTGCGTGCGAGCTGGCTCTCGATTTCCCCGATCAGGTTGCGATTGCGCTCCGCGAGCGCATCGAGCCGCTGCATCACTACGCTATAGGCCTGCGGATCCAGCGTGCGGAACGAGAGATCCTCGAGTTCCTCGCGCATTTCCTGCATGCCCATGCGGCCCGCGAGCGGCGCATAGATGTCGAGAGTCTCCTCGGCGATGCGTCGGCGCGACGCCTCCGGCACGAACTCCAAGGTGCGCATGTTGTGCAAGCGATCCGCGAGCTTGACCAGCAACACACGCACATCATCGGCAATCGCCAGCAACAGCTTGCGCAGGTTTTCGGCCTGCTTGGCCTCGCGCGACACCAGCTCGAGCCGCTTCAGCTTGGTCAGCCCCTCGACGAGCGCGCCGATCTCGGGCCCGAAGAAGCGATCAATCTCGGCGCGGGTCGCCTCGGTGTCCTCGATCGTGTCATGAAGCAGCGCCGCGACGATGGTGGCGTCGTCGAGCTTCAGGTCGGTCAAAATGGCCGCGACCTCGAGCGGATGGGTAAAATACGGGTCGCCGGAGGCGCGGGTTTGCGAGCCGTGCGCCTTCATCGCGTACACATATGCGCGATTGAGCAGATCCTCGTTCGTGTCCGGATTGTAGGAGCGGACCCGCTCGACGAGGTCGTACTGCCGCATCATCCGGGACCGCGGCTTCTGCGCCCGTGGCCGCTCGGCGGGCGGCGGCGGTGCCACGGCGGCCGATTCGGCCGCCGCCTGCATCTGCGAGGGTGTGTGGCCCGAAACCGCCATGGAAAATGACTAAACCTTTATCTTCGTGACCGAATCCGCCCGACGCGGGCGCCTGACGCGCACCTATGGTAATCACGGAATCACGTTCAAATGCAAAGGCCCGGACACGGTCCGGGCCTTCACATTCTCACAAGTTAATCCGCTGCCGCGCGAACGATGATAGGGCTGTCACTCGTCCTCTTCGGGCTGCTCTTCCGGCGGCGCGAGGCCTTCGAGGCCCTTCAGCAGCTCTTCCTCGGTCATCCGCTCGACAGCGACCTCGGTGTCGTCGGCGTCGACGCTGGCACCAGCGGAGCCGATGAGAGGCACGGTGTCCGGCTCCGGCTCGTCGACCTCGACGAACTTCTGCAGCGAATGCACCAGTTCTTCCTTCAAGTCCTCGGGAGAAATGGTCGAATCCGCAATCTCCCGGAGTGCCACAACGGGATTCTTGTCATTATCTCTGTCAATTGTAAGTTGTGATCCCGACGAGATCATGCGCGCGCGATGCGCGGCCAGGAGGACCAGGTCGAACCGATTGTCTACCTTGTCGATACAATCTTCCACGGTCACGCGCGCCATTGTCGCTCCGGTCCTTTGTGTGCTTAATATGCTGATTATGTTGGGCTAGTTATAGAGACTGACCGGTTTTCGCAAGACTAAACTGGCGCTTGGTCTCAGTAACGGGCAAGGAGTAACCAATTCCTAACCCTTGCTGGCGGGCCCTTCCGAGCCGCAGAACGGGCTTTGGACAAGAAAACGCTTCATTGCGTCATCACAACTGCGCCTTTGTTGCCCCGATCACCCCCGTTTGCGGTATCGTCACACCCGACCACCGCACGAGCCTCGGCAATCTTGGCAAGTATCTTGGAATGCGCGACCGGGCTGGAGTCGCGCCAAAAAACAGAAGCTAACTGAACGCGAGACACTGAATGTCATCTTCGACCAACAAGATTGCGCTCTTCATTGACGGCGCCAACCTATACGCTACGGCCAAGACTCTCGGCTTCGACATCGACTACAAGCGCCTGCTCAAGGAATTTCAGAGCCGCGGCACGCTGCTTCGCGCGTTCTACTACACGGCGATCATCGAGGATCAGGAGTACTCGTCGATTCGCCCGCTGATCGACTGGCTCGACTACAACGGCTACACGGTCGTCACCAAGGCGACCAAGGAATTCATCGACGCCAGCGGCCGCCGCAAGGTCAAGGGCAACATGGACATCGAGCTCGCCGTCGATGCTATGGAACTCGCCGAGCACATCGACCAGATGGTACTGTTCTCGGGCGACGGCGACTTCCGCTCGCTGGTCGAGGCGATGCAGCGCCGCGGCGTTCGCGTGACCGTGATCTCGACCATCTCGAGCCAGCCGCCGATGATCGCCGACGAACTGCGCCGTCAGGCCGACGTCTTCACCGACCTCGTCGAGCTGCAATCCAAGCTCGGCCGCGATCCCTCGGAGCGTCCGGCGCCGCGCGAGCCGCGGCATCATTCGCCGCAATTCCTGCAGCGCTCGACCACGACGCCTGCCCGCACGCCCACCCCCGCTGCGCCTACCGGCAACGATGACGATTTCGACGACTAGGCGGCGAGCGGGCTCTGCGCCCGCGCCGTCTGCGCCGTCATCGACAGATCCCGGCAGAGACTGTCCGCTGTGCCCTCGCCTCGTGGATTTCCGCGAGGCGCAGCGCGCACGTGAACCGTCGTGGTTCAACGCGCCGGTCCCGTCTTTCGGCGATCCTGACGCGCGCGTTCTGATCGTCGGTCTCGCGCCTGGGTTGCAGGGAGCGAATCGCACGGGACGGCCATTCACGGGCGACTATGCCGGCGAGTTGCTCTACGGCACCCTGCTGAAGTACGGCTTCGCCAACGGTCGGTTCGAGGCCCGGCCCGATGACGGGCTGACGCTGGTGGATTGCCGGATCAGCAATGCCGTGCGCTGCGTGCCGCCGCAGAACAAGCCGCTGCCAGCGGAGATCAACCAGTGCCGCGCCTTTCTCGGCGCCACCATCGCCGCGATGCCGCGGTTGCGCAGCATCGTCGCGCTCGGCCGCATCTCGCATGACACACTGTTGAAGCTGCTGGGCTTGCGCGCTGCCACAGCGCCGTTCGGCCATGGCGCGGTGCATCAGGCCGGCGCGGTCAGGCTGTACGACAGCTATCACTGCTCACGCTACAACACGAACACCGGTGTGCTGACCACGGAGATGTTCCACGCCGTGTTCGCGCGCGTGAAGGCGGAGATGGACTAGGTCGGTTTGGCAGCCCTGAAGCTCGCAACCTCCCCTTGAAGCTTAGGCCACGAGTACGTGCACGTGAATGCGCCCTCGCCCCTTGTGGGAGAGGGCATGTACGGCTTATCCGCTAGCTCGGTTGGGTGAGGGGTTTCTCTCCGCCAGCGTCGCCCATGGAGAGAGACCCCTCACCGAACCGAACTCGCGGCGCTTTCCTACATGCCCTCTCCCACAAGGGGCGATGGCGCTGTATTAGACAGCGTATGCGCTGAGACGGAGTACGCGCTCTTGATGTGAGGTGGGCAAAGGCGCGACCGCGCTCTGTCCCACGCTGCATCGCGATGGCGCCGGCCTCGCTATGTTGCTGATGAGTTCGCCCATTGATGGTGGGCACGCCACCGCCTGCGGCGGCCGCTTTGTCCACCCTACCCTGTCCCTCGCACAATCATGCCGCAGCGACTCGATTCTCCTTCAGCCACCCCAGCACGTCGCCCGCGTTCCGGTCCGGCGGAAACACCGGATAGAAGACGTGGGTGATGCGCGCATCGTCGACGACCATCGCGAGGCGCTTGATCAAGGTGAGACCGGCGATCTCCATCGTCGGCAGACGCAGCGCGTGGGTCAGTTCGAGCATCTCGTCGGACAGCACCGGAAACGGCAGATGCAGACGGGCCGCCATCTCGGTCTGGTAGGCGTTGCTCTGCGTCGACAGGCCGAACACGTGGGCGGCGCCTGCCGCCTTCAACTCGCCGAACAGGTCGCGGAAGCTGCAGGCCTGCGGGGTGCAGCCGCGCGCGCCGGGAATCAGGTCCCAGTCTTCGACCAGCGACACCTTGCCCGGCTCTCCGGTTCGCGGATAGGCGAAGATGACGGTGCGCCCCGGCAGGTCCGACAGCGTCACCACCGTATCGTCGGTGGCGCGCAGGCGGATCGCGGGAAGCGTCATTCCCACCAGATGCTCGGCCGCGCCATCATCGGTCGGCGCCGGAATGAGGCTCCAGTCGACGTTCAACAGGTTCTTCTGGTTCATCGGCTCGCTTCCCTGGCCTGGGCGGACCGTCGCGGAAAGCGCGATAGCAGCTGACGCGCGTCAGCCGCGCGCCCGCAGCAGACGGCCCTTCTCGCGGCTCCAATCGCGCTTCTTCTCGCTCTCGCGCTTGTCGTGCAGCTTCTTGCCTTTGGCAACCGCGAGCAGGAGCTTGGCGCGGCCGCGCTCGTTGAAATAGAGCTTCAACGGAATCAGGGTCATGCCTTCGCGGTCGACGGCGCCCAGCAGCTTGTTGATCTGCTTGCGATGCAGCAGCAGCTTGCGCGGCCGCTTCGGCTCATGATTGAAGCGGTTGGCCTGCAGATATTCGGGAATGTTGGCGTTGATCAGCCAGATCTCGCCGTCGCGTGAATCCGCATAGGATTCCGCGATCGTCGACTTGCCGCTGCGGACCGACTTCACCTCGGTGCCGGTCAGCGCGATGCCGGCCTCGATGGTGTCCTCGATCGCATAGTTGAACCGCGCCTTGCGGTTCTCGGCGGCGACGGTGATCTTGGGCTCGTTCTTGTCGGCCACGTCAGGCTTTCTTCAGGAGATCCCTGATCTCGGTCAGCAACTCGACTTCGCGCGAAGGCTTCGGCGCCGCCGCAGGCTCACTCTCCTGCAGTCGCTTCAGCCGGTTCATCACCCGGATGATCATGAACAGCACGAAGGCGATGATGAAGAAGTTCAGGGTCAGTGTCAGGAACTGTCCATAAGCGAGCACGGCGCCCTGCTTCTTGGCATCGGCGAGGTTGCCGGCGCTCACCGACTTGGACAGCGGGATGAAGTAGTTCGAGAAGTCGAGGCCGCCGGTGATCGCGCCGATGATCGGCATAATGACATCGGCGACCAGCGAGTTGACGATGGCGCCGAAGGCCGCGCCGATGATGACGCCGACCGCGAGGTCGACGACGTTGCCCTTCATCGCGAATTCACGGAATTCCTTCAACATGTCTGTCTCCCCATCAGACGTGAAAGAACGGCCCGACTCAGTTGATCAGCCCGGCATGAACCATGGCCTGGCGCACCGCGATCCGGGTCGGCTCGGACACCGGAACCATCGGCAGGCGCAGCTTCTCCTCGAGCTTGCCGAGCAGCGACAGCGCATACTTCACCGGCGCCGGGTTGGATTCGATGAACAGGTTGGTGTGCAGCGGCATAAGCTTGTCGTGGATCTTCAGCGCGGTCGCGAGATCGCCCTTCTGCCAGGCGGTGTGGAACTCCGAGCACAGCCGCGGCGCGACGTTGGAGGTCACCGAGATGCAGCCATGGCCGCCATGCGCCATGTAGCCGATGATGGTGGCGTCCTCGCCGGAGAGCTGGTTGAACTCCTCGCCCATCGCCGCGCGCTGCTGCGACACCCGCACCATGCTGGCGGTGGCGTCCTTGACGCCGGCGATGTTCTTGAGATCGAACAGCCGCTTCATGGTGTCGACGGACATGTCGATCACCGAGCGCGGCGGGATGTTGTAGATGATGATCGGAATGCCGATCGCATCGTTGATGGCCTTGAAGTGCTGATACAGGCCTTCCTGGGTCGGCTTGTTATAGTACGGCGTGACGACCAGCACGGCATCGGCGCCCGCCTTCTCGGCATGCTGGGCGAGCTCGACGGCTTCCTTGGTGGAGTTGGAGCCGGCACCGGCGATCACCGGGACGCGGCCCTTGGCCTCGGCGATGCACCACTCCACGACCTGCTTGTGCTCGTCATGGCTGAGCGTCGGGCTCTCGCCGGTCGTGCCGACCGGCACCAGGCCATGGGTGCCCTCCTCGATCTGCCAGTTCACCAGGCTCCGGAACGCCGCCTCGTCGACCGCGCCGTTCTTGAAAGGCGTCACCAAGGCGGTGAAAGAGCCCCGGAAATTCGTCTTGGCTGCCATGAAACTCCTCCCAAACGCCTTTTGGCCCCTGCACGAACGCACTTCATAACGGGTCTGCCGACGGGGCGGAAGGCCCGCCCGCGACGGACCTGCCTTCTCAACAGGCACCATTCGACCGCCAAACCGACCGGCCAAGCCGCCCGCGCCGTCGAAGATGGCGAACGCGGCGGACGGCTGGCGGAGCCTCACGCCGCCCTTCGGTCGTGATTTCGCCCCGGTGTTGGCGCAGGTTGCAATCCTTCCCTGCACATTTAGGATTTGTTCACCTTTTCGATAGACCCATTAGTCAGGGATCGTAGACATCCGTTGCAAAGGAACGCCGTGCCCTTTTCTGCCCGCGCCGCTGCATTGCGATCGACCGCCCTTTCGGTGTCTCTCTCGGTGTCCTTGGCCGCCGGCCTGACGCTCGGACCGGCGCTCGATCTGGCTCTCGCCAAGGAAAAGGACAAGGCGACGACCGCCAAGACTCCGATCAAGGTTCCGATGCCGAAGGTGCGCCCGATCGCGCGCGGCGCGGTTCCGAAGCCTGCCGAGACGGCCGAGACCAGAAGCAAGGTGGATGCCCGCGCGGAGGTGAAGGCGGACGCCAAGTCCGCCGCGAAGGCGACGGGCGACGTGCCGCGGTCGGCCCCGGCGCCAAGGGACATCACCCCGCCCCCGGCCGCCAGCCTGCCGCCGCGCCATCATGCCGCCCTGCCCGCCTCCCGGAAGCCGGCCGTCCCGGCCGCGATCGCCGCGACGGCATCGACCTCGCAGTCGGACAAAGAGGCGCTGGAGAACGTCATCGAGCTCGTGCGCAAGCGCAAGCCCGACGACGCGACTCAGGTCGTGCAGGCAATCTCCGATCCGGTCGCGCGCAAGCTCGCCGAATGGGTGATCCTGCGCAGCGACAACAACAATGTGAGTGTCGAGCGCTATCGCGCCTTCATCACGGCCAATCCCAGCTGGCCGTCGCAGACCTTCATGCGGCGCCGGCTCGAGGCTGCGCTGTGGGACGACAAGCGCGATGATTCCGTCGTGTGGTCCTGGTTCGAGAACGAATCGCCGCTGTCGGCCAAGGGCCGCTTCGCGCTCGCCCGCGTCCTGCTCAACCGCGGCGACCGCGCCAATGCCGAACGGCTGGTGCGCGAGGCCTGGCGCAGCGACGCGATGTCGGAAGAGACCGAGAACAACGTGCTCGACCAGTTCGGCGCGCTGTTGTCCGGCGGCGACCACAAGGCGCGGATGGACACGCTGCTGTATGGCAGCGAGCACGACGCGGCGATGCGCGCCGCGCGGCGGCTGGGCTCAGGGCATGTCGCACTCGCCAAGGCGCGGATCGCGGCCTATCGCAAGGCCTCCAACAGCCAGAGCCTGCTGGAGGCGGTGCCGCGCGAACTCCACGGCGATCCCGGCTACATCTTCAGCCGCATCCAGCTCCTGCGCCGCGACGAGAAGTTCACGGAAGCCGCGCAGCTGATGCTGAGCGCGCCGAAGGATCCCGGCCGGCTGCACAATCTCGACGAATGGTGGATCGAGCGCCGGCTGCTGGCGCGCAAGATGATCGATACCGGCGAATACAAGAGCGCCTATCTGATCGCCCGCGACGCGGCGCTGCCGAACCGCGACATCTACAAGACCGAGCAGGAATTCACCGCCGGCTGGATCGCACTGCGCTTTCTCAACGATCCCGCCACCGCCGCCCAGCATTTCGCCCGCATCGGCGTCGGCAGCGTCAATCCGACGACCCTGGCGCGGGCCGGCTATTGGCAGGGCCGTGCCGCGGAGGCGATGGGGCGGATGCAGGAGGCGCGCGCGGCCTATCAATCGGCGGCGGAGCAGTCGACCAGTTATTACGGCCAGCTGGCACGCGCCAAGCTCGGCCTGCCGCAGCTCGGCCTCAACGCCGCGCCGACCGGCCGGGGCCGCGGCATCGAGCGGCTCGAAGTCGTTCGCGCGGTGCAACTGCTGTACGACATCGACGAGGGCGAGGTCGCGATCCCGATCTTCTCCGACATGGGCGACAATGGCGATCCCGATGTGCTGGTGGGACTTGCGGAGATCGCGGGCCGCAACAGCGACGCGCGCGCGATGCTGCTGGTCGGCAAGGCCGCGCTCAATCGCGGGCTGCCGTTCGACCACTACGCCTATCCGGTGTCCGGCATCCCCGCCTTCCGCTCGATCGGCCCCGAGGTCGAGCAGAGCGTGATCTTTTCGATCGCGCGCCAGGAGAGCGCCTTCAACCAGGCGGTGGTGTCGCCGGCGCAGGCCTATGGGCTGATGCAGGTCACGCCGGATGCCGGCCGCTATGTCTGCAAGCGCGCCGGCGTCAGCTTCGACCTGAACCGGATGAAGACCGACCCGGTGTACAACGCGCAACTCGGCGCCGCCGAGCTCGGCGGCCTGCTCGAGGACTATCGCGGCTCCTACATCATGACGTTCGCGGCCTACAATGCCGGCCGCGGCAGCGTGCGGAAATGGGTCGAGCGCTATGGCGACCCGCGCGATCCCAAGGTGGACGCGGTGGACTGGGTCGAGCTGATCCCGTTCGCGGAAACCCGCAACTATGTCCAGCGGGTGATGGAGAATCTGCAGGTCTATCGCGCCCGCTTCGGCGGCGGCTCGCGGCTGCAGATCGAAGCCGATCTGCGCCGCGGCGCTGTTGTGGAGTAGCGAGTAGCGAGCGGAGATCTGACGTCTCGGTCAACCCCTGTTCGCTACTCCCTATTCGCCACTCGCCTCTTCTTACCAGTTGCGCTGGGCGCGCAGCAGCAGCGAGACCGAATCCTGGTCCTTCAGCTGATACGTCGTCGCCGGCTTGGCCACAGCCGCAGCCACCGGCGCATTCGCATTCCCCGTGAACTTCTGGTCAAGCCTGGTCCAAGCGACGTCCGCCGAGAAGGTCAGGTTCTTGACCGGCGTCCAGCGCGTGATCACGCCCACCGTGGAGATGTTGAAGTCCGGATTGCAGTTCGCCGGCGTGATGCCGAGGGCAACCATGCCGGCGCCATTGCAGATCAGGGCCTTGGCGGTCGCGTTGTAGGTCACGGCGCTCCAGGAGCCGTAGATCGCGGTGTTCCAGGCCGGATCCCAATTGTGGGTGAAGGCGCCGCGGAAGCCGTAGGTCGTGGTCAGCTGCTGTTGGGTATTGGCTCCGAACACGGAATCGGACACGCCGGCGAAGCCCAGGCTCTGGAAGGCGCCGGGCACGTTGGTGCCGCCATACATCGCGTAATTGATCGGTGCGAGGCTCTGGAAGTTGTAGCGGCTGGCGCCGTTGGTGTAGACGCCCTGCACGTTCAGCGTATCGCCCGGACCGGTCGGAATGTTCTTGATCGAGAGGGCGAGCTGGCCGGCATATCCCCATTTGTCGGCCGGATGCCCGGTGGTTTCATTGCCGCCGAAGAAGGCGGCATGATTGTCGTGAGCCGCGAAGGACGCCTGGAACAGGCCCCAGGCCTGGTCGACACGCACCATGCCGACGATGTCGGGCGCGACGTTGCCGCCGAAATTCGACGCGCCATAAGCGCCCGTGATCACGCCGGCCGCGGTCTGCCCGGCCGTGTTCCAGATCTGCGATTGCGAATATTGCGTCGCGTCCTGCAGCGAGATCGCGGCCGTGATGCCGGAGCCGAAGTCGGCGGTGTAGGTGAACTGGTTGACGCCGGTGATGGTGCCGCCGCCGCCGGTCAGACCGTCGAAATTGTTGCCGGGATAGTTCGCCCAGGGCGCATCGAACTGCGACACGGCCTTGCCCATCGTGAAGCCGGCGAACTGGATGAAGGCATAGAAGACGCCGAGCGTGCCGCCTGCGATCGCGTCACCCGTATAGGTCGACGGGTTGGAGCCCGTCGTGGTGCCGCCCGTCCACTGAAACACGCCGTCGAAGAAGGTGCGGACGACGCCGTACTCCGTCGCGGTGCGAGTGTCGATATTGAGGTCGGCCCGCGAGCGCGTCGTGTAATAGTTGCTGAGACGGTTCCGAGCGCCGCCAGCGCCGTTCACGGCATTCTGGAAGATGGTGTTGGTGCCCAAGCCGGCTTCGGCGCGCAGATAGCCGCCGAGCTTGATGCAGGTGTCGGTTCCCGGGATGTAGAAGAACCCCGCGCCGTACATCGAGCAGACCCGCACATACTCGACCGCTTTGGCCTTGATCGGAAGGTCGGCTGCCTGAGCCCCACTCATGGCGAGCAACGTCGCCGCTGAGCCCAGAACAAGGCTCCTCACAGTCTTCATACTAACCTCCAAAATTGCTCAGTTCAGACCGGCCCGGCTCGACATCGAACGACCGTCCCCACGGTCAGCCCGTCTCCAGCTGCACCACAGTGCTCGCGCATAGCGTGGCACTCGGAACGATCGCGAGGCGAACTTGGTGTTTTATCGGACCATTCTCGTGGCCGGCCGGATCATGCATGTGGCGCGACGACGGCGCGGCACGCCCGCATCCGACACTCCGGATTAATGTGTGCCCGGTGCACGCGACCGCTGAATGCATGTCGCGGTTGTGGCGGCAATGCAGCGGCATTGATCTCAACGCGGGCCGACATGCGCCATGACCCACAAGTTCAGCGCCCCGCTGCCGGCCACGCCATGTGTTCGATATCTGTCCAGTGAGCAAATCGTGCGATCGCCGAACGGCACAGGGTCGTCGCTCTCACGCATGTGTGAGCAGAGCAGCCACACAGCCGTCGCGAAGATCCAGCCTGATGCCGCCGCACCTTCCGGTTGCTTCTGGGAAAGCGAAACGCTCGTCAGGCGTCGGCAGGGATCTCGACGACAGCACGGAGGGGTTCGACAGATGGCAGCGATCGCGCAGACATCGATGAAACGAAGCGAACCATGAAACAAAGAAAAACCCCCGGCGGTTGCCCGCCGGGGGTTCGTCAGACCGTCGTCAGACGATCAGAAGTTGCGCTGAGCGCGGAGCAGCAGCACAGCCGACTGCTGATCCTTAAGCTCGTACACCGCGGCCGGCTTGGCAGCGGCAGCGTTGCCGGTCGAAGCGATCACGCCCGAGTTCTTCTGGTCGAGCCAGGTGTAGGCGAAGTCAGCCGAGAACGTCAGGTTCTTGACCGGGGTCCAGCGGGTGATCACGCCGACGGTGGCGAGGTCGAAGTTCGGGTTGCAGGTCGAGCCCGCACCGAACGCCGCCAGCACCGCGCCGCTGCAGATCAGGCCGCGAGCCGTGTCGTTGTAACGAACAGCAGCCCAAGAACCGTACACCGCAGTGTTCCAGGCCGGGTTCCAGTTGTGGGTGTAGCCACCACGGAAGCCGTAGGTCGTGGTCAGCTGCTGCTCACCGCCCGTCGCGAAGACGGAGTCGGCGATGCCAGCAATGCCGATGCTCTGGTAGGCGAGCGGGTTACCCGTGCCGCCGTACATGGCGTAGTTGTTCGGCAGCAGGCTGTGGAAGTTGTAGCGGCTCGCACCGTTGGTGTAGACGCCCTGGATGTTGATGGTGTCGCCGGGGCCGGTCGGGATGTTCTTGATCGACAAGGCCAGCTGAGCAGCCCAACCCCACTTGTCAGCCGGGTGACCGGTGACTTCGGTGGCGCCGTAGTAGGCGGTGTGGTTGTCATGCGCAGCGAACGAAGCCTGGAACAGACCCCAAGCCTGGTCGACGCGGACCATACCGACGATGTCCGGAGCGACGTTGCCGCCGTAGCTCTGGGCGCCGTAGACGCCGGTCACGAAGTTCGCAACCGTGTTGCCGGTCGTGTTCCAGAGGTTGTTCTGGGTGTAGGCCGTCGCATCCTGCAGCGAGATCGCCGCCGTGATGCCCGAGCCGAAATCAGCCGTGTAGGTGAACTGATTCACACCCGTGACCGTGCCGCCGCCGCCGGCGAGACCGTCGAAGTTGTTGCCCGGATAGTTGGTCCAGGGCGTGTCGAACTGCGACACGGCCTTACCCATGGTGAAGCCGGCGAACTGGATGAAGGCGTAGTACACGCCGAGCGAGCCGCCCGCGATGCCGTTGTCGGTCGCGCCGTAGGCCGACGGGGCCGAGCCGGCGAAGCCACCGGTGGTCCAGGAGAAGGTCAGGTCAGCGAAGGTGCGGACCACGCCGTATTCGGTCGCGGTGCGCGTGTCGATGTTCAGGTCCTGACGAGCGCGAGAGGTGTAGTAGTTGCTGAGGCGGTTGCGGGCACCGCCCGAACCGTTGAACGCGCCGTTGAAGTCGCTGTTCGTGTTGAACGCGGTTTCAGCGCGCAGATAGCCGCCCAGCTTGATGCAGGTGTCGGTGCCGGGGATGTAGTAGAAGCCCGCACCATACAGGGAGCAAACCTTCACATACTCGACCGCTTTGGCCTTGATCGGAAGGTCGGCCGCCTGAGCCGCGGACATGGCGAGCAGAACTGCCGCCGAGCCGAGGACAAGGCTCTTAACCGTCTTCATTTAAACCTCCAAGTTGCTCTTTTGAGAAAGAACCGGACCAGGATCCCCCAGGACGATCCGCTTCCTCCGCTCCCGAAAAACCGCTTCAGTCGCTTCGCGCCATCGGACACACCCGCATCACGCGAGGGACTTAAGCGAAACCACCTGTTACGGGACGATCGAGTAACCCCCCACCGTCGTCAGGAACTATGCCTTCGCTCATTCGGTAAGCAAAATAGTTTATGCAGTCAGGTAATTGAATGAAGCCGAAATGTGTCTTGAGGGCAACACCGAGGCAGCTTGTTGTGCAACGCAAGGGGCTCTGCGGATTACCTCCTAGATAAGTGATTTTGTTGCGGATTTTTTTTCTTTAGGGTCGAGTCTCGTACTGGATCTCCTGAGCAATGGCGCCCTTGAAGAACATGTCTGCCGCACCTGTGGAAACGGACGCGCAACCGCAGACGGCTGAAAATCCGCCGAAGAATCGCGACGCCATCCTCCGCTTCGCCCGCGAAATCTCGACCATCAACGTCCATCTGGAAGAGCTGCGTTACTTCTGGGCCAAGAGAATCGGCATCAGCGGGCCGCAATGGATGATCCTGATGGCGATCTCCGAGCTGGATAAGGGCGAAGGCGTCGCCGTGAATGCGGCGGCCAAGCGACTGCACGTCGATCCGTCCTTCGTCACGACGCAATCGAAGCTGCTCGAGAAGAAGGGCTTCATGGAGCGGAAGCCCGCCGCCAACGACGCGCGCGTCGTGCTGATGTCGCTGACGGACAAGACCTCGCAACAATTTGCCGAGCTCGAAACGCAGCAGTTGCAGATCTTCGGCTTCATCTTCGAGGAATTCGACGCGCACGAGCTTGCGACCTTCACGGACAAGCTCGCCGGTCTCAAGGACCGCTTCGAAAAGGCCAGTGCCCGACTCACGATGGGTCTCTGACGACCGATCGGATCACGACCGACAATCCCGAACTGTCGTCAGGCCCGCCGCCGGACCGGCGCCGGGGTCAGCCCACCACGCGGGGACGCGCGACCAGGCGGCGCGCGAGCCAGTCGAAGACGAAAGCATCCGCCTCCAGCGCAGCAGCGCCTTCTCCCGACACGATTTTGAGCGTGATGTCGGGGTGTTCGCGCCTGATCTGCGCGACGAGCCGCGTCGCGATGTCCGCCCGCAGCCAGCCGCGTTCCGGCACTGTCACCAGCAGCGGGCACGTAATCTGCCGTGCCGCGAGGCCATCGCTCGCGATCGGCATCCGGCCGCGCGCACTGCCGGCGAGTCGGCGCGACAGGAAGACCCGTTCGTGAATGTCCCACAGGCCGGCGTCGCACACCGCGGCCGCATAACGCGGGTCGAGGGCGATGCCGCGCGCGACGAAGGATGAGCTCCAATCGTCGGCAAGGATCGCAATCCGGCTGTCGTCCACATCATCGCGCGACGTGACGTAGTCCGTGACGCTCGCAATCGCCGATTCAAGATCGGGGCGGCCGACGATCTCATCGAATCGGCATTCCAGGCCGCTCCCGAGCAGATCGACGACGAGAAGGGCCAGGCCGCGCTGTTCCGCGTGATATGCGAGCTTGAACAGCGACGTCTCCTTGCGACGGCCGGGCTCCCCGATGCAGATGACGGTCGGCGCCCTGCCCGCCTCGCCGCGCGCCGGCAGAAAATAAGCTTCGAGCGGATAGTCGGCGCGCCAGGGAATCGTCACGACCTCGCCTTGCGGGTCGGTCGAGCGCAGGAAGTCGCGGGCACATTCGCGCATGCGCGCCAGCGCGGCCGATTGGTGCGACCGGGAACTGCTGAACGGACAAGCCGCCGCCTCATAGCAATCGACCGCCCGGGACCATTTGCGAAACGCGAGTTGAAAATCACCAGTGGTGGCAGCATCGCTTGCAGCAGACTTCATCCCGTCCGCGCAGGCCATCCACTCGCAATACCAGGACTCGTCATCGCTGGCGTCGATCCGCTGCGCGGTGGCGAGACATTCCGCCAAGTCCGCCCGGCCGTCCGGCCGCGCCTCCAGCAGACGCGTGATCACACCAGCCAGATCTTCTTGCTCCGACCACGGACGCAGAACTTCCAGAGAGCCTTCCGAACTCATCTTGGACTGATTCCCCACTCACGCGACGGTGTATGTCCCCGTCATCTTACGGTCATCGTGACCATCCGGGGTTTTCCGGTCAAGCACATGTGTCAGGATTTTTCGCTTTGCGAACCTCAGCCCTGCCGCAACGCCAGCGGCTCAGTGCCGCATCTCGCGACGGGGGCCTGACGCCGGTTTCGGCGCCGTTCCGGGATGGCGCGCACGGACGCGATGACGCACGTCAACGGGGACGCTCTGAAATGAAAACGCCCAGAAGCGAAGCGCTCAGAAAAGAAGAAGCCCCCGGCGGGGCATCGCCAGAGGCTTCCTGGGGTTTAACATCGGATCGTCAGTCTTACAGTTGCAGTGTCGTCCTTGCGGGGACTGATAGATATCAGGCGAGCAAAAATTAGCTTATCAACTCACCTGTTTTCAACATCATTTTTCAAAAAAATACCGTCCCTCGCCAAGCCGTTCGACTATCGAATTTGCAGCGCACAAACAGGGCCAAAGCTGCCGCGTTGGGCAACGCGCCTCCCCGCCATGCAGCTCGTCAAGCCGGGTTTCGTTCGTCGAGGTCCCAGCACAAATAGCAAAAACCCCCGGCAGTTGCCTGCCGGGGGCTCTTGAACCGGATCAGATGATCAGGATCAGAAGTTGCGCTGAGCGCGGAGCAGCAAGGACACCGAGTTCTGGTCCTTGAGCTGGTAGGTCACGCCAGCCGGCTTCGCGACGGTGGCCGAACCCGGGTAAGCAATGTTGCCCGAGTACTTCTGGTCCAGGTTGGTCCAGGCCACGTCAGCCGAGAAGGTCAGGTTCTTGACCGGGGTCCAGCGGGTGATCACACCCAGCGAGGAGATGTTGAAGTCGGGGTTGCAGGTGAAGCCCGCGCCCGCCAGACCAGCCATCGCCGCGCTGCCGCAGATCAGGCCCTTGGCAGTGTTGTTGTAGGACACGGCAGCCCACGAACCGTAGATCGCCGAGTTCCAGGACGGGCTCCAGTTGTGGGTGTAAGCACCACGGAAGCCGTAGGTCGTGGTCAGTTGCTGGTCGCCACCGGTCGTGTAGACCGAGTCGGCCAGGCCAGCGAAGCCGAGCGTGCCGTAGACGCCAGCCGTGCTGCTGCCGCCGTACATCGCGTAGGAGGTCGGCACCAGGCTCTGAGCGTTATAGCGGCTCGCACCGTTGGTGTAGACGCCCTGGATGTTGATGGTGTCGCCGGGGCCGGTCGGGATGTTCTTGATCGA
>NZ_JBNPUZ010000025.1:0-77339 GCF_051168435.1 Bradyrhizobium sp. HKCCYLR20261 | reverse complement strand
GCAAAAGTGTCGGTGATGTCCCCGAACAGGTGTCGGCTATCTCCCCGGGCTAAACACTTGACCGGGCGATCCAGTACGCCGCGGCCTGCGTGGGTCCACCGAGACGCCGCGGCGTACTGGATCCCCGCTTTCGCGGGGATGACGACCTTGTTTGGGGCGACGCATCGGGCTGCAATAGCCCGACGAACTGCCAAGCCAATTTGTGCGGCCGAAGCCGCGCGTCACGCATGCCCCGACGCCATCTGCCCCGCGGCGCGGCGGGGGCGCTCGGAGACCTGCTCGCCCAGCGCGCGCTCGCGGACCAGCGACAGCGCGTGGTCGCGTTCGGCGGCGGTGCTGCGGCGGGGCTCGGCAACACGGGGCAGGACCATGTCGTCCTCGATCGGGTCCTTCGGCACCAGCGACAGCGCGCGGGCGAACGGATCGAGCGAGGCATCGTGGCCCTTGCCGCTGTCGCGGCTCGGCTCCGGCTCGGCGGGACGCCGCGCGACCAGTGTCTTGATGCGGCCGAGGATGCCGGACGGCGCCTCGTGCGGAGCGGACTCGAACGGATCGGCATAGAACGTCGCGCCAGCCTTCTCCACCATGCCGGCAAGCGCGGTGACCATGCGCGGCGAGCCGCAGGCATAGACCACGTCGGAGGCCGTCAGCGTCGGCATCGCCGGCTCGATGCGTCCGGTGCGGATCGAGGGGTGATTGATGGGACCTTCCTCAACGGTCGGGATCACCGTGACGTTCGGCAGCCGCGCCAGCTGCGCCAGGATCGGCGTCATGTAGAGCTGCGGCAGCTTCTTGGCGCCGGCGATGATCACCATGGGGCGGCTGCGGTTCTCGCGCAGCGCCATCGCCGCGATCGCCCAGATCGGCGCGAAGCCGGTGCCGCTGCCGGCGAGCACCAGGCGCCCGGTGCCGCCCGGCCGCAGGAACGCATGACCATACGGCCCCTGGATGCGCAGCCGATGTCCGGGGCGAATGCCGTTGCCGAGCGCCTGCGTGACGCGGCCGCCGCGCACCTTCTTGATGTTGAGATGGATGACGCGGCCGCCGATGCGGCCGTCGAACGACGCGGTCGGGCTGTAGGCGCGCGCCGGATAGCCGGCGAAGGTGAACTTGAAGTACTGGCCCGGCAGGTAGCTGATGCTCTTCTCCGGCGCGATCATCAGCTCCATGATATCGGGCGCGACCTCGCGCAGGCCCACCAGCCGCGCCTTGCTGATGTCGATCTCCGGCACGTCCTCCACCTCGACGTCGAGGTCGGAGACGACACGGGCCTGGCACGCATAGATCATCCCTTGTGTATGCGTCTCGCCGCATACCGTCTGTCCCTTGGCGACGTGAACCATGCAGGTGCCGCAGGTGCCCGCGCGGCAGTCGAACGGAATCTCGACGCCGTTGGCGAGCGCGCCGTCGAGCAGCACGTCGCCCGCGCGAAGGCGGAACTGGCGGCCTTTGACGGTGACGGTCCTGAAGTTCGACATGATCAACTCCTCGCTCGATACGCTATTGACGGTGTGGGATGTCGTGACGCCGCGGGATCAGGCCTTGCCGGGCGAGACGCGGATCAGGTTCTTGTTGGCCGTGCTCTCGAACCGGCTCGACCAGTAGTTCGACGCCATCACCGGCCGCTTCAGCCAGCTTACCTTCGGATTGCGCAGCACCAGGAACCAGAAGAAGAACGGCGTCGTGACGAGATGCGAGACCAGCGGAAACCAGTCCGGCAGCAGCGAGGCGGGGCCGGGCAGGCGATACCAATAGTAGGTGCTGATCGCGGTGGCCGCGAAGATGCGGTGCATCCGGGTACGGCTGGCCGGCTTGTAGCGCAGTACATGCTCGCCGATCTTGAAGAGGACGTAGCTGACGATGGCGGCGACGAACGGCCACGCATAGGCCGAGATGATCTCGGCCTGTCCGACCTGCTGCGGTGGATAGTCCGGCACCTGGAACCAGCCCCAGACGAAGCCCGGGAAGCTGCCGATCAGGAAGTTGCCGAGGAACTGCTGCACCTTCGTCGGCGCGCCCGCCGTCGGCGTCAGCTCCGGCGTCGAGTCGGGGCAGGGATTGCTGCAGGCTTCGCAGATGTTGCAGCGGGCGTTCTTGAAGGTGAGGGCCGGATTAGTGCCGTAGAGGCGCTCGACGGGATGGATCGGGCACAGCGACGTGCACCAGCCCGAGCGCATCTCGAACACCGAGCCCATCGCGAACGCCATGAACGCGGCCGACAGCAGCATCAGCGCGGTCAGCGGGCCATCGACATTCAGGCCGATGCGCCGCATCGGCACGACGATGAACAGCAGCGTCACGCTCACCACCGCAAGCGTCGCTGCGCCCCATTCGGGCATGCGGATATTCTGCGAGATGCCCATCTTGTTGGGCAGCAGATGAAACGTCGCCATCGGGCAGATGTTGCGCCACAGGCCCGGCGAGATCGTCACCAGCGCCGGCGCGACCGGGATCAGAAGATTCCACATCAGCGCGATGCCGAGCGGCGGAAAGAACAGCAGCAGGTTCACCAGGAGAACACCGACGACCAGCATGACCGTCTGCATCGTCAGCCAGAACCGCCGCTCGGCGCGCCCCGTGCTGCGGCTGCCCGGCTGCGCCGCCGGTTGATACTTCGCGGGGGCCACCTTGACGGCCACATGGGCGAGCGGCGGGGCGTCTCCATACTGCGAACCGAAATCGTACCGGGGCGAACGTTGGGCGCTGTTGTTTGGCATTGCTTTCCAGGACGCGTTGTTCTGCACGATCGCGCCGACGCCACCACCCAGGAGCTGGACTTGTTAGTCCGACAATTCCTGTCAGTTCGTGTCTCAGCGCATGCTGTGCTGCAGAATCTGACGGCGAGATGTGGCGCTTTTTGACGGCCAATATGGACGTCCCTGGGCCATGCTGCGGTTGGGTTGCGGCCGTTTGATCTGGATCAAACCGAGGAACATCAAGGATTTGATCGGGATCTGGAGAGGTTTTTGCGAGGCGTTTGATCTGGATCAATGACGGCCTTCAGTGTGACAGATCATGGGCCCGATCGAGTTCGATCTTGACCCTCATTCGGAGTGCGCTGATGGGGGCATCTCGCTCTATCGCACGTCATGACCGCCACTCCTCACCCTGAGGAGACCGCCTCAAGGCGGTCGTCTCGAAGGGCGAGGCCTCGCTGGGGCCTCATGGTTCGAGACGCGCCGCGAGGGACGCTCGTAGTTCGCATTGACTTGCTTGGCGCGGCGCTCCTCACCATGAGGAGAGGCTTCGAGGGCGGCGCCGCACACGGGATCATGGGAACGTCAGCCGGCGTCTTCATTCGGAACAGCGATCGCCGAGGCTGACTGTCGGGAGATGTGACGATGTGACTGCTCGTCGGGCAAATCAGTTGCCCGCTGCAAAACCTGTCCAGCCCTGGCTGCAAAAATAAACCGCTTGTTGACTTCGTAAAATCAGCATTATGATTTGATCGTTCCGTTGCGTCGGAGGGGACGTATCGCGGTCGTCACGGACGTCGGCAGCGGAATGCGGTGGGCGTGTGTCGTTGCAGCGTGATCATTCGCGCCGACGAACAATGATGCACGCACGGTCAAGTCGCACGGTCCTGACACCCCGATGCTGGTGTCCAGCGCAATGCGCGCAAGCGCATTGTCGTGATACGGTGGCCAGAAAGCCCGGCGCACCGGGGAGAATGCGAAGCAGCCGTTCAAACCATCGCGCAGGGAGGGCCGGGCGTTCTCGGCCAGACCTGTGGTACCCACCGCCTGCATTTTTTTCCGCAGGCGGGCCACGGGCGCGGCCAGCGCCCGGCCTTCCCTGCGCCCTTCACTGACAAAAGGGCGACGAGATCAGCATGACCCGGGCGAAGTGCGTCGCGGGACGGCGAACGCATGTGGTGATGATGCGGGCGAATCCTGCGCTCGTGTGGCGCTTCAGATGCTTGTGGCAATTCCATCGACACGACAAAGGTCGTCATTCCGGGACGCGACGCGCAGCGGCGCGGGCCCGGAATCCATACTCCCGATCGTGGTTATGGATTCCGGGCTCGCGCTCCGCGCGCCCCGGAATGACGGAGGAGAGAGATGAGCACATGCGCGCATACCTTTATGCGGGGCAAGACACTCGCTCGAGGGAGTCCAGGCGCCTCAGCCAGCTCCGCTGTCGTCCCGGACAAGCCCGGCAACGCGCAGCGTTGTCGGGCGCCGATCCGGGACCCATACCCCCAGGGAGGAGTTTGTGGCTGGATGGTCATGGGCCTTTTCGCGCCTCACAACCGCCGCGGAGTATGGGTCCCGGCGTTCGCCGGGACGACGGCGGTGGGCGGGGCGGCGGCTTGGCTCACACCGGCAGGGCGATGGAGTACTTCACCTGGCTCAGCGCGAAGCTCGACTCGATCGACGCGATGCCGTCGAGCCGTGTCAGCTTCGTCTTCAAGAACGCTTCGTACGACGACAGATCGGCCACCACTACGCGCAGCATGTAGTCACGGTTGCCGGTCATCAGATAGCACTCCAGCACTTCCGGCCACGCCGAGATCGCCTTTTCGAAGCGCTTGAGATCCTCCTCCTTCTGCCGCGCCAGCTTGATCGAGATGAAGACCGAGACGTGCAGCCCGAGCGCCTTCTGGTCGACGGTGGCGAGATAGCGGGTGATGACGCCACGCTCTTCCAGCAGCTTGACGCGGCGGTGGCAGGGCGACACCGACAGGCCGACCTTGTCGGCGAGCTCCTGCATGGTGATGCGGCCGTCGGCCTGGAGGTGGCCGAGGATCTTGCGGTCGATGGTGTCGAGGTCGGGCATTGGGATATGGCACCGAAAAAGATCGTTGTGATGGGAAAATATCCCAATAATGACCCGCCGTGCGCGAAAATTTGAGAATTATGGTCGCCTCAGCAGGATTAGAGTCAACGAATCCACCGAACGCCCCTGGGAGCAGCGCGCCATGGCCAAGCCATCTGCATTGACGCCATCCGCATCGACAGCATCCGCACCGTCAGACCGTCTCGCCATCCTGAACGCGCTGACCCGCAAGGCGCTGTGGCTGTCGTCCTGGACCATTCATCACGCCAACCACATCCGGCCGAACGTCGATGGCCTCAAGGTCGGCGGCCACCAGGCGTCCTCGGCCTCGCTCGCGACCATCATGTCGGCGCTGTACTTCTCGGTGCTGCGTCCTGAGGACCGCGTCGCGGTCAAGCCGCATGCGAGTCCCGTCTTCCACGCCATTCAATATCTGTTCGGCCGCCAGACGAAGGAGAAGCTGGAGAATTTCCGCGGCTTCAAGGGCGCGCAGTCCTATCCATCGCGCACCAAGGATGTCGACGACGTCGACTTCTCCACCGGCTCGGTCGGCCTCGGCGTGGCGCAGACGCTGTTCTCCTCGCTGGTGCAGGACTACGTCAAGGCGCATGGCTGGATGAAGGACCGCCGCGAGGGCCGCATGATCGCGCTGGTCGGCGACGCCGAGATGGACGAGGGCAACATCTTCGAGGCCCTGGCCGAGGGCTGGAAGCACGGCCTGCGCAACACCTGGTGGATTGTCGACTACAACCGCCAGAGCCTCGATGCCGTGGTGCGCGAGGGTCTCTGGGAGAAGTTCGAGACCATGTTCCGCAATTTCGGCTGGGACGTGGTGATCGTGAAATACGGCCGGCTGATGCGCGAGGCGTTCGCCGAGCCCGGCGGCGAGGCGCTGCGCCGCTGGATCGACAACTGCCCCAATGCGCTGTACGCGGCGCTGTGCTTCCAGGGTGGGGCTGCCTTCCGCAAGCACATCCAGGACGAGATCGGCGACCAGGGCGACGTGACGCGGCTGCTGGACAAGCGCAGCGACGACGAGCTGCTGGCGCTGATGTCCAATCTCGGCGGCCACGACATGGCCAGCATGCTGGAGGCGTTCGAGTCCATCGATCACGACCGCCCGGTCTGCTTCATCGCCTACACCATCAAGGGCGTCGGCCTGCCGTTCCAAGGCCACAAGGACAACCACGCCGGCCTGATGACGGTCGCGCAGATGGAGACCTGGCGTGCGCAGCAGAACATCCGCCCGGGCCATGAGTGGGACAAGTTCGAGGGTTTGACGCAGGATGCCGCCACGCTGGAGGCGTTCCTCAAGTCGGTGCCTTTCAACCGCGATGGCCGCCGGCTGGACGATGCAGTCTTCGACGTGCCGGAGCGGCTGACCTTCACTGCGGCTGCGCAGATGTCGACGCAGCAGGGCTTTGGCCTGATCCTCAACGACCTCGCCCGCAGCGACAGCGCGATGGCCTCGCGCATCGTGACGTCGTCGCCGGACGTGACCGTCTCGACCAATCTCGGTGCCTGGGTCAACCGTCGCGGCCTGTTCGCGCATGCCGAGAAGGCCGATCTGTTCCGCAGCGAGAAGATCCCCTCGACCTTCAACTGGGCGGCGTCGCCGAAGGGCCAGCACATCGAGCTCGGCATCGCCGAGATGAACTTGTTCATCATGGCCTCGGCGCTCGGCCTGTCGCATTCCATCAACGGCGCGCGGCTGCTGCCGATCGTGACCTTGTACGATCCCTTCATCGAGCGCGGCCTCGATGCGCTGAACTACGCCTGCTATCAGGACGCGCGCTTCATGGTGGTCGCAACGCCGTCGGGCGTCACGCTCGCGCCGGAGGGCGGCGCGCATCAGTCGATCGCGACGCCGCTGATCGGTATGGCGCAGGACGGGCTGTCGTCGTTCGAGCCGGCCTTCGTCGACGAGCTCGCCGCGATCATGAAGTGGGGATTTGCCCACATGCAGGCCGCGCCGGGCGAGGGCGGTTCGCTTTACCTGCGGCTGTCGACGCGCCCAATCGACCAGCCGCAGCGCATCATGACCCCGGAGATGGAAGCCGACATCGCCGCCGGCGCCTATTGGCTGCGCAAGCCGGGGCCGAACGCGGAGGTGATCATCGCTTATACCGGGACGGTCGCGCCGGAGGCGATCGAGGCCACCGGGCTGATCGGCGAATCCCGCCGCGACGTCGGCCTGCTGGCGATCACCTCGGCGGACCGCCTGCATGCCGGCTGGACCGCCGCGCGCAGCCTGCGGCGGCATCGCCGCGGCGTGCAGCGCCTCAGCCATATCGAGCAACTGATGGCGCCGCTGCCGCGCGATTGCGGCATCGTCACCGTCATCGACGGTCATCCGGCGACGCTCGGCTGGCTCGGCTCGGTGCGCGGCCATCGCGTCGAGGCGCTGGGGGTGGAGAAGTTCGGCCAGACCGGCACGATCGACGATCTCTATCGCCATAACGGCATGGATGCGAACGCGATCATCGATGCCGCCGAGAGCCTGACCGGCGCGCCGGTCCGGCATCGCAAGATGGCGGTGTGAGGGCGGCCAAAACGAGGACGCCGCCTCCCTCACCTGAATGAGGGAGACGGCGTCGCAACTTGGATCAAATGTCTAGGTTATGAAACGCTACGCAATACAAACTGACGAAAGTATCGGTTCTGGAATCCTGTCCGGCGTCCTTTCGAGATGCCGTCATGTCTATGACGAGGAGATTAGCCAGGGCGATCGAACCGCGATGTGAAGCAGTTCACATCTTGGAAATGAATCTTTGAGGTGGGAATTCTGCCATCCGGAATGACGGTCATTCGGAGGCGAAAGAGGGGAGCCGCGATTGTTGCGGCGCAAAATGGAGCGGCGACGAAACGCAGGCCGGTCGGCTTGCGCCGGTCGCGGGCTTGCTCCTATATCCGCGGGACGCAACCCCGGTCCCCGCATGTGGCGGGTTCATCCCGCGGATCGCGCGTGCCAGGATGCCGGTCCGCGCGCAGCCGCTCCCCCATATGCTTCCACCTGAAGAGGTTTTCCGATGGTCAATCGCCTGCAATTCTACATCGACGGCGCCTGGGTCGATCCGGTCGTCAAGAAGTCCACCCCGGTCGTCAATCCCGCGACCGAAGAGGCGATGTATGAGGTTGCGCTGGGCTCCAAGGCCGATGTCGACAAGGCCGTCGCCGCCGCGAAGCGCGCCTTCGAGACCTTTTCGCAGACCTCGCGCGAGGAGCGCGTCGCGCTGCTCGAGCAGATCATCACGATCTACAAGGGCCGCATGAAGGAGATCGGCGCCGCCGTCTCCGACGAGATGGGCGCGCCGCTGCCGATGGCGGAGAAGCTGCAGGCCGGCGCCGGTCTCGGCCACCTGATGTCGACGCTCGACGTGCTGAAGAAGTACGAGTTCGAGGAGACGCTGCCGTCGTCCGTGGTGGTGCGTGAGCCGGTCGGCGTCGTCGGCATGATCACGCCGTGGAATTGGCCACTCAACCAGATCGCCTGCAAGGTCGCGCCCGCGCTGGCCGCCGGCTGCACCATGATCCTGAAGCCGTCGGAGTTCACCCCGACCTCGGCGCTGATCTTCGCCGAGATCCTGCATGAAGCCGGCGTGCCGAAGGGCGTGTTCAACCTGATCAACGGCCTCGGGCCGGAGGTCGGCGCCGCGATGAGCGAGCATCCGGACATCGACATGATCTCGTTCACCGGCTCGACCCGCGCCGGCATCGATGTCGCCAAGCGCGCTGCGCCGACCGTGAAGCGCGTCAGCCAGGAACTCGGCGGCAAGTCGCCGAACGTGATCCTCGAAGGCTCCGACCTGAACAAGGCGGTCATCGGCGGCGTCATGCACATGTTCAACAATTCCGGCCAGTCCTGTAACGCGCCGTCGCGCATGATCGTGCCGGCTGCGCGGATGAAGGAAGTGGCTGCGATCGCCAAGGGCGTCGCCGACAAGACCAAGGCCGGCGATCCCCGCGGCGAGGGCACCACGATCGGCCCGGTGGTCAATCGCGGCCAGTGGGACAAGATCCAGGCGCTGATCAACAAGGGCATCGAGGAGGGCGCGACCCTCGTCGCCGGCGGTCCGGGCCTGCCCGAGGGCGTCAACAAGGGCTTCTACGTCCGCCCGACGATCTTCGCCGACGTCAAGCCTGAGATGACGATCTCGCGCGAGGAGATTTTTGGGCCGGTGCTGGTGATCATCGGTGCGCAGGACGAAGCCGAGGCGGTGAAGATCGCCAACGACACGCCCTATGGTCTCGCCGGCTATGTCACGGCGCCGACGATCGAGAAGGCCCGCGAGGTCGGCCGCAAGATCCGCGCCGGCAACGTCAACCTGCAGGGCGTCCCGAACGACCGCACCGCACCGTTCGGCGGCTACAAGCAGTCCGGCAACGGCCGCGAATGGGGCCGGTTCGGTCTCGAGGAATATCTCGAGGTTAAGGCCGTCGCGGGCTACAACGCGGCCTGATCGGTCTCCGTCATTGCGAGCGCAGCGAAGCAATCCAGGGCCCGGAAGGAAGTCTGGATTGCTTCGTCGTGGAGCATGTCCTCGGGCTCGCCAGAGGCGAGACCCGGGGGCTCCTCGCAATGACGACCAACTAGCCGCCCAGCGCGCCCTGCGTATTCACGTAGAGTGCGTAGATCGACTGGCTGGCGGCCATGAACAGGCGGTTGCGCTTGAGGCCGCCGAAGCAGACATTGGCGCAGCGCTCGGGCAGGGCGATGCGTCCGATCGGCGCGCCGTCCGGCGCGAACACCATGACGCCGTCGAGCTCAGGCGAGCCCATGCCCCAGCCGCACCACAGATTGCCGTCGACGTCGCAGCGCATGCCGTCCGGCGTGCCCGGCCCGGCATCGATGTGGACTCGCTTGTTGGCCAACTTTGTCCCGTCGGCCGAGATGTCATAGGCCAGGATCTTGCGCGTCGGCTGCCCGCGGGATTCGACGATGTAGAGGATGGATTCATCGGGCGAGAAGCACAGCCCGTTCGGCCCCAGCACGCCCTCGGCGACGATCGTCGCACGGCCGGTGGCGCCGTCGATCCGGTACACGTGGGTGTCGATCTCAGGCTCGGCCTTGTAGCCCTCGTAATTGCCGAGCAGGCCGAAGGTCGGATCGGTGAACCAGATCGAGCCGTCGGATTTGACGACGACGTCATTCGGCGAGTTCAGCCGCTTGCCGTCGAACGAGTCCATCAGCACGGTGATGGATCCGTCATACTCCGTCCGCGTGACTCGGCGGCCGCCATGTTCGCAGGTGACGAGCCGGCCCTGCCGATCCCTGGTGTTGCCGTTGGCGAAGTTCGAGGGCTTGCGGAACACCGACACCGCGCCGGTTTCCTCCTCCCATTTCAGGATGCGCTGGTTGGGAATGTCGCTGCAGAGCAGGTAACGCCCGTCGCCGAACCATACCGGTCCCTCGGCCCAGCGCAGGCCCGTCGCCAGACGTTCCACGGCCGACAGCTTGAGCCAGTATTTCTCGAAGCGCGGATCGAGCGCCTGGATTGCCGGATCGGGATAGAAGGTGGCAGGGCGCCAGCCCTGCGTGTGAGCGTTTCCGTCGGACATTTGGCTGGTCCCGTTATTGTGCCCTGGCGATCTCTGCTATCATCGGCTGGTCACGACCGCAAACCTGCGGACCCAACACGAGGGATGAAATGCCACGTATCTTGATGACCGGTGCGAGCGGTGGAATCGGCACGTCTTTGCGGAAGCTGCTGCCGCCGATCTATCCGGACCTTCTGCTCAGCGACCTCAAACCGCCGGCCGATCTCTCCAGCCAGGAGACCTTCAAGGCGGCCGATCTTGCCGACCTCGCCCAGGTCGAGGCGCTGTGCGAAGGCGTCGACGGCATCATCCATTTCGGCGGCTATTCGGTCGAAGGCCCCTGGAACGACATCCTGCAGGCCAACATCATCGGTGGCTACAACCTGTTCGAGGCCGCGCGCCGCAAGGGTGTGAAGCGCGTGGTGTTCGCCTCGTCGAACCACGCGGTCGGTTTCTATCCGCGCCACCGCAAGATCGACAATGACGTGCAGCCGCGCCCCGACGGGCGCTACGGCGTCAGCAAGGTGTTCGGCGAGGCCGTGGGCTCGCTCTATGCCGACAAGCACGGGCTGAAGGTGACGTGTCTGCGCATCGGGAATTTCGGCGACAAGCCGCTCGACAAGCGCCGGCTGTCGATCTGGCTGAAGCCGGACGACCTCGTCCAGCTCTGCCGCATCGGCCTGGAGCATCCGGACATTCATTTCGAGGTGCTGTACGGCGCGTCGCTCAACGAGCGCGCCTGGTGGGACAACCAGCGCGCCTATGATCTCGGCTATCGCCCGACCGGCCGCGCCGAGGATTTCCGCGAGCACGCCATGGCCGAGCAGGCCAAGCTACCCGCCGATCCGATCGGGGACTATTTCCAGGGCGGCGCGTTCTGCACCACGGAGTTCGACGCCGACACCAGCCGGATCATCGACTGGGGTTAATAAGACATCGTCATTCCGGGGCGCGTCCGCAGGGCGCGAACCCGGAATCTCGCAGTGAGAGTACAAACTAATTTCTGGATTCCGGGTTCGCGCTTCGCGCGCCCCGGAATGACGTAGACAACGAAAGAGAAGACCATGACCGATGGCTTGCGCAAGGGATTGACCGCTTACGGCGATGCCGGCTTTTCGCTGTTCCTGCGCAAGGCCTTCATCAAGGCCGCCGGTTATTCCGACGACGCGCTCGATCGTCCGATCGTCGGCATCACCAATACCTACAGCGACTACAATCCCTGCCACGGCAACGTGCCGCAGATCCTGGAGGCGGTGAAGCGCGGCGTCATGCTGTCGGGCGCTATGCCGTTCGTGTTTCCGACGATCTCGATCGCCGAAAGCTTTGCGCATCCGACCTCGATGTACCTGCGCAATTTGATGGCGATGGAAACCGAGGAGATGATCCGCGCCCAGCCGATGGATGCCGTGGTCGTGATCGGCGGCTGCGACAAGACGCTGCCGGCGCAGATCATGGCCGCAGTGTCGGCCGATCTGCCGACGGTGGTCATTCCTGTGGGGCCGATGGTCGTCGGGCATCACAAGGGCGAGGTGCTCGGCGCTTGCACCGATTGCCGTAGGCTGTGGGCGAAGTATCGCGCGGGCGAGATGGACGACAGCGAGATCGAGGCGGTCAACGGCCGGCTCGCACCGTCGGTCGGCACCTGTATGGTGATGGGTACGGCCTCGACCATGGCCTGTGTTACCGAAGCGCTCGGCCTGTCCCTGCCGATGAGCGCGACGATACCGGCACCGCATGCCGAGCGTTTCCGCTCGGCTGAGGCCAGCGGCCGGGTTGCGGCGGAAATGGCCAAGGCCAAGGGGCCGAAGCCGAGCGAGTTGCTGACGCCGGCCGCCTTCAAGAACGCGCAGGTGGTGCTGCAGGCGATCGGCGGCTCGACCAACGGGCTCGTGCATCTCACCGCGATCGCGGGTCGCACGCCGCACAAGATTGATCTAGACGCCTTCGACAGGATTGGTCGCGAGGTGCCGGTGCTGGTCGATCTCAAGCCGTCCGGCGATCACTACATGGAGCACTTCCACCACGCTGGCGGCGTGCCAAAGCTGATGAAGCAGCTCGGCGATCTCATCGATCTCGACTGCCGCTCGATCACCGGCCAGTCGCTGCGCGAGATCGTTGCTGCCGCCGAGGACGTGCCCGGCCAGGACGTCATCCGCTCGCGCGCCGATGCAATCAAGCCGGAAGGTGGCCTTGCGGTGCTGCGCGGCAACCTCGCGCCGCGTGGCGCGGTCATCAAGCATTCCGCGGCGAGCGCAAAGCTGCTGCAGCACACCGGCCGCGCGGTGGTGTTCGAGTCGGTCGAGGACATGACGTTGCGAGTCGACGATCCCGAGCTCGACGTCTCGGCCGAAGATGTGCTGGTGCTGCGGAACGCGGGACCCAAAGGCGCGCCGGGGATGCCGGAGGCGGGTTATCTGCCGATTCCGAAAAAGCTCGCGCGGGGCGGCACCAAAGATATGGTGCGCATTTCCGATGCGCGGATGAGCGGCACGGCGTTCGGCACCATCGTGCTGCACATCACGCCCGAGTCCGCCGTCGGCGGGCCGCTGGCGCTGGTGCGGACCGGCGACATGATCCGGCTCGATGTCGCCGAGCGCAGCATTGATCTGCTGGTCGACGACGCAGAACTTCAGCGGCGACGCGCTGAGCTGAAGCCCGCGGCGACGCCTGACTGGGCCGAGCGCGGCTATGCGCATCTGTTTCATGAAACGATCCTGCAGGCCGATGACGGCTGCGATTTCGATTTCATGCGCAGGAAAGGGAAAAGTTGAGCGCAGTCCTACTTTCCCTTGCTGGTGAACCGCTTCACGGCGGCGCGGAATTCATCGGTATGCATGCAGTTGACGATCGCGTCGCGCTCGGCGGCGAGTTGGTCCTCGACCGAGCTGGTCGGCGCCCGGTGGATCAGCGCCTTGGTCGCCGCGATTCCCGCCGCTGTATTCTGCGCCAGCCGCTGCGCGAGCGCATCCGTGGCGGCAGTGAGTTCGGAGACGGGGACGACTTTTGCGACCAAGCCCCACTCATAGGCTTGCGCGGCCGTAAAGCTGTCCTCGGCCAGGAAGATCTGCAGCGCACGCCGGACGCCTGCGGTGGCGACGACGCCAACCGTGCCGCCGCCATCGGGCGAGACGCCAAGCTTGGCATAGGCGGGCGTGAAGCGCGCCTCCTCCGCGGCGATGCAGAGGTCGGCGGCGAAGGCGAGCGACATCCCTGCACCGGCCGCGGAGCCGTGCACGCTCGCGAGCACGATCTTGGGCATGCGCCGCAGGCTGGCGATGAAGGCGTGGTAGTGATGCAGGAGCTCGCCCACGACGGGCGTGATGGTGTCGGCCTCGGCCGCGGCGCCGATTGTCTGCAGGTCGCCGCCGGCGCAGAACGCGCGGCCCTCGCCCTTGAGCACCAGCACGCGGATGCTCGGATCAGCCTCGACCTGCGCCGCGAGCTGCTGCAGGCGCTTGGCAATGGCGAGGTTGATGGCGTTGAACGCGGCCGGGCGGTCGAGCGTGATCGTGGCGATATGGTCGTCGATGCTCAGGCGAGCGGGTTCCGCGGCTGCGTCCGACATTCAGTCCTCCCATCTTTCGTTGTTGCCGCATTTAAGGCGCACAGCAGCCCGGTGACAATGCCGGGGAAGTCTGCGACAACGCGGTTCCGCTGGCATGACGGGAGGTAAACCCGGAGCAGACAAGGCGCGCAAACACGGGGAATGGATGGAATGGGGCAGGTTGCTGTGACGAAGGGACCGGTGGTGATCGTGGGCGCGGGGCATGCGGGCTTCCAGCTCGCGACCTCGCTGCGTCAGGCAGGCTTTGCCGATCCCATCCATCTGATCAACGACGAGCCGCATCTGCCGTATCAGCGTCCGCCGCTGTCGAAGGCGTATCTCAAGGGCACCGGCGGTCCGGAGACGCTGATGTTCCGGCCGCAGAAGTTCTACGCGGACCAGACCATCGACCTCGTCTACGACCGCGTCGTCGTGGTCCACCGCGACCAGCGCAAGGTGCTGCTCGCCTCCGGCAAAACGCTCGACTACGGCCACCTCGTGTTCGCCACCGGCGCGCGCAACCGGCTGCTCGACATTCCCAACGCCAATCTCCCCGCCGTGCGCTATCTGCGTATTCTCGACGACAGTGAAGCGCTCAGAAGCTTGCTTGGCGATGCCAAGCGTGTCGTCGTGATCGGCGCCGGCTTCATCGGCCTCGAATTTGCGGCGACCGCGCGCATCAAGGGCCTTGAGGTCGACGTGCTCGAGCTTGGCGCGCGCGTGATGGCGCGGGCCGTCACGGCGGAAATCTCCGACTACTTCCAGAAGCAGCATGCCGAGGCCGGCGTGCGCATCCATCTGGGTGTGCAGTCCACCAGCATCGAGGCCGACGGCACCAAGGTGACGGGCGTCAGCCTCAGCGACGGCCGGCACATCCCGGCGGACCTCGTGGTGGTCGGCGTCGGCGTGCTGCCCAACGTCGAGCTCGCGGCGGAGGCCGGCCTGCAGGTTGCCTCGGGCATCGTGGTCGACGAGTACCTGCTGACCAGCGATCCGCACATCTCGGCGATCGGCGACTGCGCGCTGTTCAAAAGCCCGCGCTTCGGCGGAACGCTGCGGCTGGAGTCGGTGCAGAACGCCACCGATCACGCCCGCTGCGTCGCCGCGCGGTTGACCGGCGACGTCAAGCCGTATGACGGGCAGCCGTGGTTCTGGAGCGACCAGGCCAATGACAAGCTGCAGATCGCGGGGCTCACCACGGGCTATGACCAGGTCGTGCTGCGCGGGGACCCGGCGCAAAAGGCATTCTCCGCATTCTGCTACAAGGAGGGCCGGCTGGTCGGCATCGAATCCGTCAACCGCGCCGGCGACCACATGTTCGGCCGCAAGCTTTTGGCTGCGGGCGGTACGATCGATCCGGCCAAGGCTGCCGATTTGAACTTCGACCTGAAGAGCGCTCTCGCCTAGAGAGCCGCGCGTACCTCCGCTTCTGTGGGCATTGAAGGGCCGGCGCCCATACGCTGCACCGAGATCGACGCCGCCACATTGGCGTAGGCGATTGCATCCGCGATCGCAGCGCCCCGCGCCAGCCCCGCCGCCAGCGCGCCGACGAAGCAGTCGCCGGCGCCGGTGGTGTCGACGGCCTTCACCATGCGGCCCTCGACCAGCTTCGCGTCGCCGCCACGAACGGCGATCGCGCCGCGGGCGCCGAGGGTGACGCAGATGGTTTGGTCCGCGCGCGGATGGAGCTTGTCGACGGCATCGGCGACCTGCTGCGGCGTCGGCGTGTCGCCGAGTTCGACGCCTGACAAGAAGCCCAGTTCGGTCTCGTTGAGCACGAGGACGTCGATCAGCGCGAACAGTCCCTGAGCGAAGGTGGACGCAGGAGCAGGGTTCAGGATCGTCGTCGCGCCGGCGGCTTTCGCGCGCAGGAAGAACGCGGCGATCGTCGCTTGCGGGATCTCGAACTGGCTGACCGCCACGTCGCCAGCCGTCAACGCGATCCGCGCCGCATCATCGCTGCTCACCTCGGCATTGGCGCCGGGGATCACCACGATCGTGTTGTCGGCATTCGCCAGCGTGATGATCGCCGTGCCCGTCGAGGCGCTTGCCGAGTCTCTCACCGCTGCGAGATCAATGCCTTGATCGGCGAGAAACACGCGCAACTGCTCGCCGAACGCATCACGGCCAAGCCGGCCGATCATCACGGTCGGCGCGCCGAGCTTGGCCGCTGACACCGCCTGGTTGGCACCCTTGCCGCCGGGGAAGTACATCACCGACTGTCCCGCGACGGTTTCGCCGACGCGCGGATGACGATCGGCCGTCGCCACGACATCCATGTTTATGCTGCCGGCAACGACGACCCGCCCCATCCGCTCTCTCCCCGACAGCCGCTAGACGCGGGCTTCGAATTCCTGCTTCACCAGCTCGATGTCGGCGAGCGTCGGCAGGCCGGCCTCGTTGCCAAGCTTCTGGATCTTGAAGGTCGAGGCCGCGCGGGCGAACTCGAAATGCTCCTTCCAGCCCTTCGCGGGATTGGCGAGATACGAGTACACATAGGCGCCATGGAACACGTCGCCGGCGCCGTTGGTGTCGATAACGCGTTCACGCGGGATCGGATAGGCGGGCAGCGTATGCACCGCGCCGACCTCGTCGTACCACAGCAGGCCCTTCTCGCCCTGGGTCACGCCGCCGATGCGGCAGCCGCGGCCCTTGAGGTAGTCGAGCATCTTCTCCGGCGTGAGGTCCATCTGTTCGCACAGGCGCTCGGCGACGATGGCGACGTCGATGTATTCCAACAGCTCATGCGTATTGGTGCGCAGGCCGCCGCCGTCGAGCGAGGTCAGGATGCCGGCCTCGCGGCAAAGTTTGGCATAGTGCAACGCCGCATCAGGCTGGTGGCCATCGACATGCAGCGCCCGGCAATTGCCGAGGTTGAGCAGCGGGAACGGATGGATGTGGGCGTCATCGCGGCAGCGCACGATGGCGCGCTTGCCGTCCTTGGGCATGATGAAGGACAGCGAGGAGGCGTTCACTTTCCGTGGATGTACGGAGATGCCGTATTTCGCGGTCATGTCCTGGAACATCCGCCCCAGCCAGTCATTCGCGATGGTGGCGATGAGGTCCGGCACAATGCCGAGTTTGGCGCAGCAAAATGCCGCAGTGACCGCATTGCCGCCGAACGAGACCGCGTAGTCGGAGGCGACGTGCTTCTCGTCTCCCGTCGGCATGTGGTCGGTAATGAACGTCACGTCGATGTAGGTCTGTCCGATAAAGAGGGCCTGCATTGGCATTTCTGTCTCACTAAGGGGTGATCGCGGCCCCGGCGCCGCAGATTAGCAAGCGGTTAAGGCGGATCAACGCTGAAATTCTTCGTCAAATCGTCACCATGGTGGTTGAGATCGCCCCCTTGCAACCGGCGGCCCCCTGCCGCCGGCCGTTGGGTCGCGCTATGGTTGCCGGCCTGCAGGAGCAGATTCGGGAGTGGAAGATGACTGTCTATGCGGGTCCGGTCTTCGAGATGGCGACCAATCAGTTCAACGTGATTGCCGACCATCTTGGCATCCCAGGCGACGAGCGCGACCGGCTGCTGCTGCCCAAGCGGGCGATCACCGTCTCGTGTCCGATCCACAAGGACGACGGCACCATTGCCGTCTACGAGGGATACCGCGTCCAGCATCTCCTGACCATGGGGCCGACCAAGGGCGGCACCCGCTTTGCGCCGACCGTGGATATCGGCGAGGTTGCCGCGCTCGCGATCTGGATGAGCTGGAAATGCGCGCTGGTGGGGCTGCCCTATGGCGGCGCCAAGGGCGGCGTCAATGTCGATCTGTCGAAACTCTCCCGGCGCGAGCTGGAGTCCCTGTCGCGCCGCTACATGCAGGAGATGATTCCCTTCGTCGGCCCGCACACCGACGTGATGGCGCCGGACATGGGCACCAACGAACAGGTGATGGCGTGGTTCATGGATACGTACTCCATGTATCAGGGCCAGACCGTGACCGAGATCGTCACCGGCAAGCCGGTGTTCTCCGGCGGCACGCTGGGTCGCCGCGAGGCGACGGGGCGGGGTGTCGCCCATACGTCGCGCCGGGTCATGGACCTCCTGGGCATCGATCCCGCCAAATCTACTGCGGTGATACAGGGCTTCGGCAATGTCGGCTCCTATGCCGCGCTCGGCTTTCACCAGATGGGCATGAAGGTGATTGCGGTGAGCGATCATACCGGCGCGCTCCACGACGCGCGTGGCCTCGATATCCCCAAGCTGATGGAGTACGCGAGCGCGCGCGGCAGCATCGCCGGCTTCTCCTCCGAGCTCGCTTTCGACCCGAACGAAATCCTCACGCTCGCCTGCGACATCCTGGTGCCGGCGGCGGTCGAGCGTGTCATCGACGCCAAGGTGGCAGCCAAGCTGAAATGCCGCGTCCTGGCGGAGGCCGCCAACGGTCCGACCACGCCGGATGCCGATCTGGTGCTCGACCAGCGCCGCGACGAGATCTTTCTCATTCCCGACATTCTCTGCAATTCCGGCGGCGTCATCGTCAGCTACTTTGAATGGGTGCAGGATTTGCAGCAGCTGTTCTGGGAGGAGGACGAGGTGACGCGGCGCGAGTACCAGATCCTTGACCGCGCCTTCGAGCGGATGGTCGCACGCGCCAAGGCCGACGACATCTCCCATCGGACGGCGGCGATGGCAATCGGCGTCGAGAAGGTCCGCAACGCCAAGAACACGCGAGGGCTGTTCCCGTGATCACCGGTCTCGACCACGTCGTCGTCCTGCTCGAGGACATCAAGGCCGGCAGCGCCGCGTTCGAGACGCTGCTGGCGCGCAAGCCGTCGTGGCAAAATTCGGGCGAGGGCGCCGACCGCGTGCTGTTCACGCTCGACAACATGACCTTGGAGCTGATGGCGCCGTCGGGGCAGGGCCCCGCCGCCGACCGCATCCGCAACGTCATCAAGATCTGGGGTGAGGGCCTCGCCAGCATCTGCTTCGCGACCATCGACATCGGCAAGATGCATCGCCGGCTCGAACGCGTGGCGCTGAAGCCGGATCCGATCGCCGAGGTCGACAGCACCGACCGCGTGACCGGCCAGACTTTGCACTGGAAGCGCACGCGCGCCATGACCGATCTCACCCGTGGCGTGCGCATGTTCTTCCTCGAGCTTGCGGGGCCGCGGCCAGTGTCGGAGAAGACTGCCGACAGCGCAGTGCTCGGCCTCGACCACATCGTTGTCTCCACCGAGGATCCCGAGCGTGCCGCCGCGCTCTACGGCGCGCGCCTCGGCCTGGACATGGCGCTCGACCGCAGCCACCAGGAATGGGGCCAGTTGATGTTCTTCCGCTGCGGCGATCTGATCGTCGAGGTGGTGAAGCGGCCGGTCGCCGGCAACGACAAGGCCAACGACAAGCTGTGGGGCCTGAGCTGGCGTGTCGCCGACATCGAGGCCACGCGGGCACGGCTGCTCGCTGCAGGTTTGCAGGTGTCCGAGCCACGGGCAGGGCGCAAGCCGGGGACGCGGGTGATGAGCCTCTACAGCGGCACCTGCGGGATTCATACGCTGATCCTGGAGAAGACGCCGCAGGCGGCGGAGTGAGCTGGTTCGGTGCGGCCGCAGCCTCCGAGCCTGCCCTGACGCGCGTTCAGGCGCTGTCGCATCGAGTTCGATTGAGCATGCTTGACTCCCCACGCCGCAGCCCTCGACCCTCACCCTGAGGAGACCGCCGCAGGCGGTCGTCTCGAAGGGCGAGGCCCACGACCGGGGCCTCATGGTTCGAGACGCTCCGCGCCTGACTACATTGCCCTTTATCGGCGTGCTCGGCGCGTCGCTCCTCACCATGAGGGTCAACAGCCGGGGCGGCTCTGCACACTGGACCATGAACACGCCAACGGGCGTGTTCATGGAGAGATTGCAGTGCGATACGCAGCCGTGCGGGCGAACGATCCTGCTCATTTGTTACTCCGTCATGCCCGGGCTTGTCCCGGGCATCCACGTCGTTCTCAGCATGCCGGACGACGTGGATGGCGGGGACGAGCCCGGCCATGACGGCGTGGAGCGAGACGAGCGCATAACGGCCTCCCAGCGCGCGTGAGGAGGATGCCCATTGCCACGTCGGCTGCATCCCAGGGCGACGGCAAGTGATATAGATTGACGCAGTTCTCGGAGCCGTTCCCGCCGATGATGTCGCTGTCCGATCCCGCTGCCGCTATGCTTCCGCGCCGCGTGTTCATGCTCGGCGCGACCGGGACGATCGGCCGTGCCACGGTGCGCGCGTTGGTCGCGCGCGGGCACGAGGTCGTCTGCTTCGTCCGCTCGCGCAGCGACGCCATCACGATCCCGGGCGCCACGGTCAGGACCGGCGATGTCACCGACTCCGTCTCGCTCGCGCGCGACGGTTTCCGCAGCGAGCGCTTCGACGCTGTCGTCTCCTGCATGGCGTCGCGGACTGGCGTGCCGAGGGACGCCCAGGCGATCGACTATCAGGCCCATGTGAACGTGCTGGAGGCAGCACGGCAGGCCGGTGTCACGCAGTTCGTGCTCCTGTCCGCCATCTGTGTGCAGAAGCCGCTGCTGGCGTTCCAGAAGGCCAAGCTGGCGTTCGAAGCGAAATTGATGGCAGCGGGCCTGACCTATTCGATTGTCCGTCCCACCGCGTTCTTCAAGTCGCTGTCCGGGCAGGTCGCTCGCGTGCAGCAGGGCCGGCCCTATCTCGTGTTCGGCGATGGTCGCTTGACGGCCTGCAAGCCAATCAGCGACGCCGATCTCGGCGACTATCTCGCCGGCTGTCTCGATGACGAGAGCCGCTGGAACAAGGTGCTGCCGATCGGCGGCCCGGGACCTGCGATCACGCCGCTCGATCAAGCGGAGCATCTGTTCGCGCTGCTCGGCCGCAAGCCGATCATCCGCCGCGTGCCGGTGGCGCTGCTCGACGTCATCATCGGAGGGCTCGACGTCGCCAAGCGGATCGCGCCGTCGCTCGCCGACAAGGCGGAGCTCGCCCGCATCGGCCGCTACTACGCGACGGAATCGATGCTGGTGCTCGACCCCGCCACCGGCCGCTACGACGCCGATGCGACGCCGTCGACAGGGTCGGACACGCTGTTCGACTACTATGCCAAGCTGATCCGCGGCGAGGCCGCGGCGGAGCGCGGCGACCACGCGGTGTTTTGAGCTCATCTCTCTCCGCGTCATTGCGAGGAGCGAAGCGACGAAGCAATCCAGGGTCACGCGTGTGGTCCTGGATTGCTTCGCTTGCGCTCGCAATGACGGTGGTGAGAGCGGTGATCACGGCGGTGAGACTTGTAATGGCCGTTGTGAGACATGCGCTCTCTGTCTCGCAACGCGGTTCGCGTCCGAGCTTTGCTCTCCGTCCTGCCCTCTTCGAAAAGAGGGCACGGGGAATGCCGGGCGCTGGCCGCACCCATGGCCCGCCTGCGGAAAAAAATGCAGGCGGCAGGTACCACAGGTTCAGCCGAGACCACCCGGCATTCCCCGCGCGATGGTTTGACGGCTGCTTCGCGCTCTCCCCGGTGCGCCGGGCTTTCTGGCCACCGTATCGCGACAATGCGCTTGCGCGCATTGCGCTGGACACCAGCATCGGGGTGTCAGGACCACGCGACTTGACCGTGCGCATCGCTGCCGTTCGTCCGGGTGGCAAGCCACGCCGCAGCACCAACACGCCCACCGCATCCCGCCTCGACGTTCGTGACGACCGCGAAGCGTCCCTCTTGTGAGACGGGATGGGGATATACAATCATAATTTCTGGAAAAAAGAAAGTAGTTTTTTGCAGCTGGACGGACTGGACGGGTGATGTCCTTGAGCTGGTTCCTGAACAATCTGTTTTGACGCACGTCGAATGCGGTGCAGGTAAGGGATCGTGTTCTGCATTCGCCGCAGCGACGTTCTTGGAGAGTTCGTCATTCCGGGGCATTCGCGCGCAAAATGGCGTAGCCATTTTGGAACAGCGCGAATGAGCCCGGAATCCGTAGCCACGGAGCGATGTCGTCAGGCGAGCTGGCAACTCCGTGCGTGCCTCACACGGCATCCTGTGGTTATGGATTCCGGGCTCGCGCTGCGCGCGCCCCGGAATGACACCGAGCCGAATAGCTGCCGATATCGGCTCGGGACCGAGCGCATTTGGGGGGGGCTACTGCGATCTTCCTTACCCCTCAACGACACACGGCACGCTCGCAAACCCGCGAAACCGGACTCGCCCGCCGCGCACCGGCTCGCCTGCGAGCTGATAGTTCGGAAACCGGTTCACAAACCGCGCGATCGCCACCGCGCCCTCCAGCCGCGCCAGCGCCATGCCGGCGCATTGATGAGCGCCGGTGCCGAAGGCGAGGTGGCGGTTGGCGAGGCGGGTGATGTCGAAGCGTTCGGGGTCGTCGAACTGGGCGGGGTCGCGGTTGGCGGCGCCGATGCAGAGCGTGACGGAGGTGCCGGCGTCGAGCCTGACGCCGCCGAGTTCGACGGCCTCTGTCGTCATGCGGTTGCCGAGCTGGTTGGAGCTTTCGTAGCGCAGGATCTCCTCGACGGCGGTGCGGATCAAGGCCGGCGCCTCGATCAGCTTTCGCCGCTCTTCCGGATGCTGGCACAGCAGCACGAGGCCGTTGCCGATCAGATTGGTCGTGGTCTCGTGGCCCGCATTGAGCAGGAAGATGCAGTTGTGCAGCAGCTCCTTCTCGCTGAGACGCTCGCCGTCGGCTTCGCCCTGGATCAGCCGCGTCAGCACGTCGCGCTCCGGATTGCCCGGCGCCGCGCGGCGGCGCGCGACGAGCGTTTCGAGATAGGCGAGGAAATCGCCGACAGCCTGGTTGCCGCGGGCGAACTGCGCGGGCGTCAGCACCGGCTCCAGCGCGCCGAGAATGGCGAGCGACCAGTCCCGCAAGGGAGCGCGCTCCTCATGCGGCACGCCGAGCAGATTGCCGATCACCTCGATCGGGATCGCCGCGGCAAAATCCTCGATCAGCTCGAACGTCTCTTTTGCGACGATCCGGTCGAGCAGCCCGTCGACGAGCGCGATCAGCGCAGGCTCCATCTCGGCGATCGCGCGCGGCGACAGCGCGCCCATGATCAGGCGGCGGACGCGCGTATGCGCCGGAGGATCGTTGAAGACGAGGCTCGTGGTGTGGTGCTCGTAGAGCAGCGACGAGCCGTATTTCGGCGCGAACTCGCGCTTCTTGTCGGACGAGAACGTCTTCGTCACCTTGTAGGCGGTGACGAGATCATCGTAGCGGGTGAGGAAGTAGGAGCCGTTGCGCAGGCGCTTGACCGGCGCATGCTCGCGCAGCGCGCGATAGGTGGGGTAGGGATCGGTGTAGAACGCAGGCGTCAGGCGTTCGAGGTCGAAATCGTCGGCGAGCGCGGCGTCGTCGGTCATCCCTGGTTCTCCCGGCCGATTCTGGTTTGTTGACGCGACCGTCGCACGGCCGGCGGGGGAAGAAAATCCGCCTGACGGTGTGAGCCTGTCCACGCACCACCGGGGCGTGCCGCAGAACCGCCTTGATGCAAAGGTACATTATTGCCTCCGGCGCGGACGCTTTGTTTCCAACGAATCAAATACTTGGCCAACCGTTTCCGCTGCGCCGCGGCATGTTTCTTGACATGGATCAAGTGAGTATTTACTCACGGGCGATGTCCAGTTTGCGCATGACAAGCGATCTCCGGAGGCAACTGATCCTCGGCGCGGCCAAACGCTGCTTCGCGCGACATGGCTATGCCGGTACGACGACCAAGAGCGTTGCTGCGGCGGCGGCAATCTCCGAAGCGTTGCTGTTCAAGCATTTTGCGTCGAAGGCTGCGCTCTATGCCGAGATCCTCACCGAGGAGTGCGAGGCGGACCCTGACTTCGAGATGCTGCTCGGGCAGGAACCTTCGACCGCCACGCTGGTCAAGCTGATGGCCGGCATGGTCCAGCACTTCCTCGGCATCGCCGACGGACCCAACGAGGAAGAGGAGCAGCGGCTGCGGCTGATGGCGTCGAGCCATCTCGACGATGGCGAATTCGCCCGGCTGCTGTATACGAAGATCCATGATCTGATCGGCGCCCAGTTCGTTAACTCCCTGGAAAGCGCGATTGGGTGTGGTGAGGCTGTGAGGCTCGGGGCGGCGCCGCTCGACCTGTTCTGGTTCGCGCACCACACCGTGTTGATGACGGCTCTGACCCGGCTTCCCTCGACACCGTGTCTGGCCTATGGAACCGCTGATCGCCTCGAGCGCCAGCTCAGTGAGTTCATCCTGCGCGGCATCGGAGTGACCGACGCCGCCATTGCGTACCATCTCGATCACGAATTGTCGCAACCTCCGGCCCGGCCGGCGACGGCAGAAAGTGCATGACATGAACATTGCGACGGAACCCAAGCTCTCAGGCAAGCCGATCGACGACAAGCCGCGCAAGCGCACCCGCCCGGTGCTGTGGTTCATCATCGTCGGCACTCTGCTCGCGGCGCTGGTCGGCGGCTTCGTGTGGTTCAACATGTTCCGCGACAAGATGATCGCGCAGTTCTTCGCCAACATGAAGCCGCCGCCGCTCAACGTCACCGCCGCCACGGCGTCGACGGAGACCGTGCCGAACCTGCTGACCGCCGTCGGCGACCTCGCCGCCGTGCACCAGGTCAATGTCACCTCGGACGCCTCCGGCCGCATCACCGAGATCATGTTCACGCCGGGTACGACGGTGAAGCAGGGCACGCCGCTGGTGCAGCTCTACGACGCGCCGGAGCAGGGCGATCTCGCCAACTACAAGGCCCAGGTCACGGTGGCGCAGCTCTCGCTGGACCGCGCCAAGCAGCTCGCCTCGCGCCAGTTCGGCCCGCAGGCGACCGTGGACCAGGCCCAGGCTGCCTACGACCAGGCGCAGGCGGGCGTCGCCAAGACCGAGGCGCTGATCGCGCAGAAGCTGGTGCGCGCGCCGTTCGACGGCGATCTCGGCGTCCGCAAGGTCGAGGTCGGCCAGTATCTGTCGGCCGGCACGCAGATCGTGTCGCTCACCGATTTGTCGCAGCTCTGGGTCAACTTCACGGTGACCGAAAAGGACAGTGGCCAGCTCAAGGTCGGGCAGACCGTGCGCATCGGCGTCGACGCCTATCCGGGCAAGACCTTCGAGGGCAAGATCACCACGATCGAGCCGCAGATCGCGACCGACACGCGCAATATCCGCGTGCAGGCGACGATCGCCAATCCCGAGCACATCCTCAAGCCCGGTATGTTCGCGACCACCACCGTGGTGTTGCCGGACAAGCCGCCGGTGCTGACGGTGCCGGAGACCGCGGTCGACTACACGCTGTATGGCGACTCCGTTTTCGTCATCAACGAGAAGAAAGCCGACGACGGCAAGGTCACTCTGACGGCCGACCGCACCTATGTGCAGACCGGCGACCGCATCAACGGCCGCGCCGTGATCCTGAAGGGCCTGAAGGATGGCGACCGCGTCGTTGCCGTCGGCCAGCTCAAGATCCAGTCGGGCGCCGCGGTTGCGATCTCGACCGATCCGCCGCCGCCGGTGCCGGCGAAGCCGCCGCGCTACTGAGCGAACCTCTGAGCCAAAGCCGGGCCGCCGCGAGCAGGCGGCCCGTTCGGTCCTCACCTGACGTCTGCTGACGGGATTGCCGCGATGCGTTTCACCGATATCTTCATCAAGCGTCCGGTTCTGGCCGTCGTGGTCAGCATGCTCATCCTGCTGCTGGGCCTGCGCGCCGCGTTCGAGCTGCCGATCCGGCAATATCCGAAACTGTCGAACACGGTCGTGAACGTCACGACGGTCTATCCCGGCGCGTCCGCCGACCTGATCCAGGGCTTCATCACCACGCCGCTGGAACAGGCGGTCGCCTCGGCCGAAGGCGTCGACTACATCACCTCGTCCTCGGTGCAGGGCACCAGCACCATCCAGGTGTTCGTGAAGCTCAACTTCGATCCGAACCAGGCGCTCACCGAGGTGCTCGCCAAGGTGAACTCGGTCCGCTACCTCATTCCGAAGGAATCCAACGACCCGATCGTCACCAAGAGCACGGGGCAGACGACCTCGGTGATGTATCTCGGCTTCTCCAGCGAGGAGCTGTCGGGCTCGGCCATCTCCGACTATCTGACGCGCGTGGTGCAGCCGGTGCTGTCGACCGTCGACGGCGTCGCCGCCGCCAACATTCTCGGCGGCCAGACCTTCGCGATGCGCATCTGGCTCAACCCGGAGAAGATGGCCGGCCGCAACGTCTCGCCGACGGATGTCGCGCAGGCCATCGCCGCCAACAACTTCCAGTCCGCCGCCGGCCAGTCCAAGGGCTACTTCATCGTCTCCAACGTCACCACCAATACCGGCCTGACCGACGTCAACCAGTTCAAGCGGATGATCGTCAAGGCCAAGGACGGCGGCTTCGTCCGCATGGAGGACATCGCGACCGTCGAGCTCGCGGCGCAGAGCACCGACGCCAGCGTCGCCTTCAACGGCGAGCGCGCGATCTTCATCGGCGTCGACGCCACGCCGCAAGGCAACCCGCTCAACATCGTCAAGGGCGTGCGCGCGCTGTTCCCCGACCTCGAGCGCAATCTTCCGCCGTCGATGAAGATGAAGGTGGCCTACGATTCCACCAAGTTCATCCAGTCGTCGATCGACGAGGTCGAGCACACGCTCGGCGAAGCCGTGCTGATCGTCATCATCGTGATCTTCCTGTTCCTGGCGTCGCTGCGCTCGGTGATCATTCCCGTGGTGACGATCCCGCTGTCCCTGATCGGCGTCTGCACGCTGATGCTGGCGCTCGGCTTCTCCATCAACCTCTTGACCCTGCTCGCCATGGTGCTCGCGATCGGCCTCGTCGTCGACGACGCGATCGTCGTGGTGGAGAACATCCATCGCCATCTGGAGGAGGGCAAGACACCGGTGCAGGCGGCGCTGCAGGGCGCGCGCGAGATCGTCGGTCCCGTCATCTCGATGACCATCACGCTCGCCGCCGTGTACGCGCCGATCGGCTTCCTCGGCGGCCTCACCGGCTCGCTGTTCCGCGAATTCGCCTTCACGCTCGCGGGCTCGGTCATCGTCTCCGGCGTCATCGCGCTGACGCTGTCGCCGATGATGTGCTCGGTGCTGCTCAAGAGCGCCGATGAGGGCCGCTTCGCGCGCCTCGTCAACCGCGTGTTCGGTTCGATGACCAACTGGTACGGCCGCCAGCTCGACCGTTCGCTCGACTACCGGCCGGTGACCGGCCTGTTCGCGCTGACGATCCTCGGCCTGGTCGGCTTCCTCTACATGCACACGTCCAAGGAGCTGGCGCCTGAGGAGGATCAGGGCATCGTGTTCTCGATCACAAAGGCGCCGAAATACGCCAATATCGACTACATCAACTTCTACACCGACAAGGTCGACAAGGCGTTCGCGAAATTCCCCGAGACCGACCTGCGCTTCATCCTGAACGGCATCCAGGGCCCGCAGGGTGGCTTCGCCGGCATGCTGCTCAAGCCGTGGGACGAGCGCACGCGCTCCTCGATCAAGCTGAAGCCGCTGGTGCAGGCGGAGCTGTCGAAGATCGAGGGCATCAACGCCTTCGCCTTCAACCTGCCGGCTCTGCCGGGCGGCCCCGGCGGTTTGCCGGTGCAGATGGTGATCAGCTCGACCAGCGGTTTCCAGGCCGTCTATGAGCAGATGGCCAAGCTGAAGGACGCGGCGCGCAAGAGCGGCATCTTCATCGTCTCCGACAGCGACCTCGATTTCAATCAGCCGGTGGTGAAGGTCTGGATCAACCGCAGCAAGGCGAGCGATCTTGGCATCACGATGCAGTCGATCGGCAACACGCTCGCGGTGCTGCTCGGCGGCAACTACATCAACCGCTTCAACCTCGAGGGCCGTTCCTACCAGGTGATTCCGCAGGTGCCGCGCGACAAGCGGCTGTCGCCGGATTCGCTGGCCGGCTACTACGTCGCGAGCGCGACGGGCCAGCAGGTGCCGCTGTCGACGGTGGTCAACATCGAGACCGCGACCGATCCGAACTCGCTGACCCATTTCAACCAGCTCAATTCGGCGACGTTCTCGGCGGTGCCGATGCCTGGCGTCACGGTCGGCCAGGCGGTCGACTTCCTGGAGAAGCAGGCCAAGAACCTGCCGTCGGGCTTCAGCCACGACTATCTCGCCGACGCCCGCCAATACGTCCAGGAGGGCAATCAGCTCGCCATCACCTTCGGTTTCGCGCTGATCATCATCTTCCTGGTGCTGGCGGCGCAGTTCGAGAGCCTGCGCGACCCGCTGGTGATCATGATCAGCGTGCCCATGGCGATCGTCGGCGCGCTGATCCCGCTGTTCTTCGGCCTCGCGACGATGAACATCTACACCCAGGTCGGCCTGCTCACGCTGGTGGGCCTGATCACCAAGCACGGCATCCTGATGGTGGAGTTCGCCAACGAGCTGCAGCTGAGCGAAGGGATGGATCGCCGCAGGGCGATCGAGACCTCCGCGCGCATCCGCCTGCGGCCGATCCTGATGACGACCGCCGCGATGGTCACCGGCCTGATCCCGCTCTTGACGGCGTCGGGCGCCGGCGCCGCCAGCCGCTTCTCGATCGGACTCGTCGTCGTCGCCGGCATGTCGATCGGCACGCTGTTCACGCTGTTCGTGCTGCCGGCCGTCTACACCGTCATCGCCACCGACCACCAGGCCGCCGCCAAGTCGCAGCGCGCCAAGGAGATCGCGCAGTTCGATGCGGAGACGGAGCACGCGAAGGCGGCGTGAGGCGGGCGCTCCTAACACATCAAAGGCGGCTGCCTCGGCAGCCGCCTTTTTGTTTGGGCGGTTTCTCGACACCCCCTGGTGTCGTCCCGGCGAACGCCGGGACCCATAACCACAGGCCGTGGTGTGGGGCAGGCGCGGAGTGACCTTCTCCGCCCAACAATGACCGACGGTGGCTATGGGTCCCGGCTCGGAGGCCGGGACGACGGCGGAGGGTGAAGCGCCGGCGTTGCCTCACTCTTCCTGCTGCGGATCCAGCGCGTCGCGCAGGCCGTCGCCGAGCAGATTGAGCGAGAGCACGACCAGGAAGATCGCGAGGCCCGGCCAGATCGCCATCCACGGCGCGTTGGTGAGGAAGCGCTGGGCGGCGTTGAGCATGCTGCCCCAGGACGGCGCCGGCGGCTGCTGCCCCAGCCCTAAGAACGACAGCGCGGCCTCGGCGATGATGGCGGCGGCGACCGACAGGGTTGCCTGCACCAGCAGCGCCGGCATGATGTTCGGCAGGATATGCCTGACCGCGATCTGCAGGTCGGTGTCGCCGACGCTGCGCGCGGCCTCGACATATTCCTCGACCTTGACGCTCAGCACCTCGCCGCGGGTCAGCCGGACAAAGATCGGGGTTGCCGAGATGCCGATCGCGATCATCGCGTTGCCGAGGCTCGGCCCGAGGAACGCGGCGAGCGCGATCGCCAGGATCAGGAACGGGCAGGCCAGCATCGCGTCGGTGATGCGGCTGATCAGCGCGTCGATGAAGCCGCCGCGATAGCCCGCGATCATGCCGATGGGCACGCCGATCGCCAGCGCGATGACGACGGAGATCGCGCCGGCCATCAGCGAGGCACGCGCGCCGTAGATGACGCGGGCCAGCACGTCGCGGCCGAGATCGTCGGTGCCGAACCAATGCGCCGCCGATGGCGCCTTGCGGACCAGCGCCCAGCTGGTCTTGATCGGATCGTAGGGCGCCACCAGCGGCGCTGATAGTGCGAGCAGGATGAAGGCCGTGATCAGGCCGAGCCCGACCATGGCTCCCTTGCGCTTGACCAGGCGGCGCCAGGTGCGCTGGATCGGCCGCTCGAGCGGGGCAAGCGTGCGGATGCCCGGTGCTGAGAGCGTGGTCTCGGCCATGTCAGCTCCTCAGCCGCGGATTGACGAGGACGTAAGCGAGATCGGCGATCAGGTTCAGCATGATATAGACGGTGGCGGTGACCAGCACGACGCCCTGCACGACGGCGTAGTCGCGGTTGAACACGGCATCGACGATCAGCTTGCCGAAGCCGGGGATGGAGAAGATCTGCTCGGTCAGCACGGCGCCGGAGAGCAGCGTGCCGAGCTCGAGCGCGCCGAGCGTGATGACGGGCGTCAGCGCATTGCGCAGCGCGTGGCGCAGGATGACCTGGCGTTCGGAAATGCCCTTGGCGCGCGCAGTGCGGATATAGTCGCTGCTCAGCACCTGAAGCATGGCGCTGCGGGTGTGGCGCATCAGGATCGCGGCGATGGCGTTGCCGAGCACGAAGGCCGGCATGATCGTCGCCGCGAGGCTGGCGCGCCAGTCCTCGGCGAGCGAGACATAGCCCGAGGCGGGCAGCCAGCCGAGCTGGATCGAGAACACGAAGATCAGCATGATCCCGAGCCAGAAGTTGGGCGTCGAGATGCCCCACAGCGCGAACAGATTGGCGGCGTAGTCCCACGCGGTGCCGCGCTTCACCGCGGAGATGATGCCGGCGGGAATCCCGATCAGAAACGCGATCACGATCGCCATGGAGGCGAGCTGCAACGTCACCGGCAGCTTCTGCAGGATGAGATCGCGCACCGGCATCTTGATGCGCAAGGACTCGCCGAAGTCCCCGGACAGAACGCCCTTGATCCAATAGCCGTATTGGACGGGCAGGGGCTGATCGAGGCGATACTGCTTGCGGATCTGCTCGATGACCGCGGGATCACGCTCCTCGCCGGCCATCACGAGGGCAGGGTCGCCGGGCAGCAGCTGCTGCAGCGAGAAGATCAGGATCGAGACGAAGATCAGGGTCGGGATGATCTGCGCGAGGCGGCGGGCGAGGAAGGTCAGCATGTGCCAGGCCTCGCGGCGCAATGCTCATGCGTGCGATGAAAGGCCGGTCGCGCTCCCAGCGTTCCCTCCCCCCTTGTGGGGGAGGGACAGGGAGGGGGGGACCCCAAGCGAGATGGGAGTTCGTGGTACCCCCCACCCCAACCCTCCCCCACAAGGGGGGAGGGAGCAGAGCGAGTGCGGAGCGCCGACATCGCGTCCCAATGACCAGGGGCCAACCGACCGCTCACTTCAGCTTCAGCCCGATCAGACGCACGAGGCCGTCTGGCATCTGCTTGTAGCCCTCCAGCTTCTTGGTGTGCGCGATCAGGATGCGGCGGTGGTAGAGGTAGAGGATCGGCTCCTCCTCGATCTCGAGCTTGGCGAGCTTCTCGTACAGCGCCTTGCGCTGCGCCATGTCGGTGATGAGGCGGGCGTCGTTCAGCGCCTTGTCGGCGTCGGCATTGGCCCAGACGCTGTAGTTCTGCGGCGCGTTGCTGTGCATGAACACGTAGCTGTTGCCGTCGGGATCGATGCGGCCGCTCCAGGACAGCATGTAGGCCTGATAGTCGCCGGACTCGGCCTGCTTCAGCGAGGTCGCGAACTCCGTCACCCGGATCTTCATGTCGAAGCCGACCTCGGCGGCCATCGACTGCACGACTTGGGCGACCGCCTCGGTCTCGGCGCCCTTCGGCACCAGGAAGTCGACCGCGACCGGCAGCGTGACGCCGGCCTCCTTCAACAGCGCCTTGGCCTTCTCGACATCGCGCGCGCGGATCGGGAACGCCTTCTGATAATACGGATGCGAGGGATTGACCCACTGGTTGCCCGGCATGAACTCGCCGTTGAACACCACCTGGTTCAGCGCCTCGCGATCGATCGCGAGATCCAGCGCCTGCCGCACCTTGGCGGACTGGCTGAGCGGCCCCTTGGCCTTGTCCTTGCCGATGTTGAGCGTGATGCCCTGATAGCCGAGCTCGATCGCCGTCGACAGCGCGAGCTTGGAGTCCGCGCGGACGTCCTTGATGTCGGTCGCGAGCACGCGCTCGATCAGGTCGAGGCCGCCGGACTTCAGGTTGGCCAGCCGCACCGTGGCATCGACGATCGGCTGGTAGACGATCTTGTCGATGAAGACGTTGTCCTTGTTCCAGTAGTCGGCGAACTTCTCGAATACGATGCGGTCCTGCTGGACGCGCTCGACGAATTTGTACGGACCGGCGCAGACCGGGCGCAGGCCGAACTTGTCGCCGGCCTCCTTGGCCGCCTTCGGCGACACCATCATGCCGGCGCGGTCGGTGAGCTGGGCGATCAGCGGCGAGAACGGCGCCTTCAGCACGAGCTTGATGGTGAGAGGATCAACCACGTCGACATGATCGACCGAGGCGAGCTCGGGCTTGCGGAACGAGCCGGGGAAGGTGAGGTGGCGATCGATCGAGAATTTTGCCGCTTCGGCGTCGAACGGCTCGCCGTCGTGAAACTTCACCCCGGGACGCAGCTTGATCGTGACCTCCTTGCCGTCGGCGGAGGTCTCGTGCGACAGCGCGAGCTGCGGCACGATGTTGAGCTTCTCGTCGATGTCGAACAGCTTGTCACAGGTTGCCGCGAAGACGATGCGGCCGACATAGGTGCGCGCCATGGTCGGATCGAGCACGTCGGGGTCCTCGGCGAGACCGATGCGCAATGTGGTCTGCGCCTGCACGGCGGTCGCGCAGGAGGCCATGAGAACAGCCGCGAGAGCGGCCAAGCACCAGTTCTTCCTCAGCATACGAAGTCCCCTACGAAATGCAGCCACTGTCGTTGCACTATCCATACCAACCCCGCTCAGAGGCGGTCCTTCCGGAACTCAAGTCGGGTTCGCGAGCGCCGCCGCGATGCCGGCATCGATCGTTGCGCGATCGGTGACGCCAGCCGGATTGTCGCGCGTCGGCATGAACTGGCGGAACACCGCCCAATGCTTGCGGCTCACGCCCTCCAGACGTTCGAGCTCGGTAAGCGGATCGGCGTGATCGTCGACGCGCAGATCGAGCTCCGACCATTCGTCCTTGCCGTGCACGAGCAGTGCGGCCGACTGCTTGCCGCGTTTGTCGCCGCCGGCTGCCTCGCCGGCCTTCATCGCCGCGATCAGGCGCTGGGCGAAGGGCAGGGCGCTGTTGGCGAGATACGCGTTCGCAGTCTCGTTCAGCACCTGCGGGCCGGCGAGCATGTTGCCGGCGATCGAAAAGCCCTGGCCTTCGAGATGGCCGCACCAGTCGATGCAGTCGCGGCCGGTATGCGCCGCGATCTGGCCGTTGAGATCGAGGATGTGAACCTGCCGGCTCTCGCGGCCGGGATCGGCTGCTGTGAGGAGCTGCACGATCTCGCGCGGGTGGCGGCCATCGCGCAGCAGCGTCGCGCCGTCGATGCCGTAGTAGGGATTGACCAGCGCCTGCGTGGCGATGCCGCCGCGACCGGCGACGATGAATGGCACGCGTGCGCCGACGGCGAAGAAGCGCGTGGCGACAGCGATGCCGATCCGGCTGGTGGCATCGTCCTTGGCAATGATCGACCAGGTCATCGTCGGCCCTCAGCGTCCCGCGGCGTAGCCCTGCATGCCCCGCGGATTGGCTGCGGCGCGGCGGCGGCGGCCGACTCGCGAAGCGGCCGTCAGGCGGCCCTCCGACCAGTCCGGGCCGACTTCGACGACATGGCCGCGGCGGCGCAGCTCCTCGACGGTCGCTTTCGGCACACGGCCCTCGACCACGAGGACGCCGGGGCGGGCAGTGCGCGGCCAGAAAGAGATCGGGAAATGCTCGGAGTGCCACGCGGGCGCGTCGATCGATTCCTGCAGGTTCATGCCGGCATGGACGTGGCGCAGGAAGAACTGCGTGTTCCACTGGTCCTGCTGGTCGCCGCCGGGCGAGCCCCAGGCGACGTAGGGCTCGCCGTCACGCAGCGCCATGGTCGGCGACAAGGTCGTGCGTGGCCGCTTGCCGGGCACCAGCGCAGCCGGATGATTCTCCTCCAGCCAGAACATCTGCGCGCGGGTGCCGAGGCAGAAGCCGAGCTCGGGGATGACCGGCGAGGATTGCAGCCAGCCGCCGGACGGCGTCGCCGAGATCATGTTGCCGTCGCGGTCAATGATGTCGAAATGCACGGTGTCGCCGCGCACCTCGCCGAAGCGGCCGACGGTCGGCTCGCCCGAACCCATCGCGCCGACCGCCTCGCGGTTGCCTGCCGCCTCGCGCAGCTTCACCTCGGCGCCGTAGCCGTCGAGCTTGCCGGGCCGCAGTTCCAGCGACGCCTTCTGCGTGATCAGCTTGCGCCGCTCGTCGTTATAGGCATCCGACAGCAGCGTCTGGATCGGGATGTCGGCAAAGTTCGGATCGCCGTAGAACGCCTCGCGATCGGCGAAGGCGAGCTTCGCAGCCTCGATCTGCCAATGGATGAAATCGGGGCCGGTCGGGTCGAGGCCGTCGAGCGCAAAGCCCTTGAGCAGCGCGAGTTGCTGCAAGAGTACCGGACCCTGGCTCCAGACGCCGGCCTTGCAGACGGTGTAGCGGCCGTACTCATAAGTCAGAGGAGCTTCGATGGTCGGCTGCCAGCGCGCCATGTCGTCGGCGGTCAGCACGCCCCTGTGGCGCGATCCAGAGACGTCCATCACTTCCTGCGTCCGGCAGAAGCGGTCGATCGCCTCGGCGACGAAGCCTTGCGACCACGCTCTCCGCGCGCGCTCGATCTGCGCATCGCGGTCGCCACCCGCGCTCTCGCCTTCGCTGAGGATCCGCGCGTAGGTCTCGGCGAGCTTGGGATTGGTGAACAGCGTGCCCGGACGCGGGACTTCGCCGTTCGGCAGATACAGCGCGGCCGAGGTCGGCCAATGCGACTTGAACAGCTGCTCGACGGTCTGGATGGTCGCCGAGACCCGCTCGACCAGCGGGTAGCCGTCGCGGGCGTAGGAGATCGCCGGCTCCAGCACGTCGCGCAGCCGCATCGTGCCGTAGTCGCGTAACAGCAACATCCAGGAGTCGAAGGTGCCGGGAACGCAGGCCGCGAGCAGTCCGGTGCCGGGCACCATGTCGAGGCCCTCGCGCTTGTAGTGCGCGATGGTGGCGCCTGCCGGTGCGGGGCCCTGGCCGCAAATCACCTCGGTGCTGCCGCGCTTCACGTCGTGCAGGATGATCGGCACGTCACCGCCGGGGCCGTTGAGATGCGGCTCGACCACCTGCAAGGTAAAGGCGGCCGCGACGCCGGCGTCGAACGCGTTGCCGCCGCGCTCCAGCATCGCCATGCCGACCGCGGTCGCGAGCCAGTGCGTGGACGTGACGACGCCGAAGGTACCGTCGATCTCGGGGCGGGTCGTAAAGGGATCGGGATTGATGAAGCTCATGGCGCCCTTTGATCTGTGTAGCTAGTGGTCGTCATTGCGAGCGCAGCGAAGCAATCCAGGGCCCAGGATGGGGCCCCTGGATTGCTTCGTCGCTTCGCTCCTCGCAATGACGACCCATTTGAATTCCGTCGTCTCGCTTCACGCAACCGATGCCGTCACAACGGTACTGTCAGCCGGCTGGTTCACTGCGTGGCAGGCGACGCCGCCGATCAACTCCGGCGACTTCTGCCGGCACAGATCGAACGCGAGCGGACAACGCGGATTGAACGTGCAGCCGGACGGCGGATTGATCGGGTTCGGGATCTCGCCCTTGACCGGGATGCGCTGGCGGCCGGACATCGAGAGATCCGGCACCGCGCCGAGCAGCATCTTGGTGTAGGGCATGCGCGGATCGTTGAAGAGTTGGCGCCCTTCGGCGATCTCGACGATGCGGCCGAGATACATCACGCCGATGCGGCTCGCCATGTGGCGAACGACCGCGAGATTGTGGCTGATGAACAGATAGGTCAGGCCGAACTTGTCCTGCAGGTCGCGCATCAGATTGAGGATCTGCGCTTGCACGGATACGTCGAGCGCCGAGGTCGGCTCGTCGCAGACGATGAAGTCGGCCTCCGAGGCGAGTGCGCGCGCGATCGCGATGCGCTGGCGCTGGCCGCCGGAAAATTCGTGAGGGAATTTCTGGCCGTCATCCGGATGCAGGCCGACCAGCGTCAGGAGCTCGCCGACGCGGTTCTTGATCTGGCGCTCGCCCTCGATCACGTTGAAGGCGCGGATCGGCTCGGCGATGATGGATTCGACGCGGAAGCGCGGATTGAGGCTGGCATAGGGATCCTGGAACACCATCTGAATGCGCCGGCGCAGCTTGCGCCGCGCCTGCGCCTGACGTGCTTCGCTCATCGACACGCCGTCGATGATAACCTCGCCAGAGGTCGGCGCCAGCAGCCCGACCACCATGCGCGCGACCGTCGTCTTGCCGGAGCCGGACTCGCCGACCAGCGCGAAGGTCTCGCCCTTCCGGATGCCGAAGCTGACGCCGTCGACCGCCTTCAGGAATTCCTGAGGCTGGCGTTCGATCACGCGGTTGAGCCAGGGTTTCGAGACGTCGAACACCCGGCGGAGATCCTTGACCTCGACGAAATCGCTCATGCCGCGGTCTCCGTCGCGCGATCATACAGATGGCAGGCGACCGCCTGCGTGCCCCGCTGAAGCGGATCGGGCCGGTCGATGCGGCAGCGGTCGAAGGCGGCGTTGCAACGTGGATTGAACGAGCAGCCCGCGGGGATCGCCGACAGCCGCGGCATCGAGCCGGGGATTTGCACCAGCCGCTTGTCCTCGCCCGCGAGAGTCGGGATCGCGCCCATCAGGCCCTTGGCGTAGGGGTGCAGCGGGTTCTTGATGACCTCCTGCACCGGGCCGATCTCGGCGACGCGGCCGGCATACATCACCGCGACGCGGTCGCAGGTCTCGGCGATCACGCCCATGTCGTGGGTCACCAGCATCACGGCGGTGCCGTGGTCGCGGCCGAGCCGCTTGATCAGCGAGATGATCTGCGCCTGCACGGAGACGTCGAGCGCGGTGGTCGGCTCGTCGGCGATGATCAGCTCGGGCTCGGCGCACAGCGCGAGCGCGATCACGACGCGCTGGCGCATGCCGCCGGAGAATTCGTGCGGATAGCCGTCGATGCGCTTCTCGGGCGCGGGGATGCCGACCTCGGCGAGCAGGTCGATGGCGCGCTTGCGCGCCTGCTGGTCGGTGAGATTGGTGTGGGTCTTGATGGTCTCGATGATCTGGTCGCCGACGCGGTACAGCGGATTGAGCGAGGTCAGCGGGTCCTGGAAGATCATGCCGATGCGCTTGCCGCGCACCTTGCGCATCTCCTCCGGCGGGAGATTGTCGATGCGCAGGCCGGACAGCAGGATCTCGCCGCCGGAGATGCGGCCGGGACGGTCGATCAGGCCGATCACGGCAAGGCCCGTGACCGACTTGCCGGCGCCGGATTCGCCGACCACGCCGAGCACCTCGCCCTTGGCGATGTCGTAGGAGACGCCGTCGATCGCGCGCAGGGTGCCGCGCCTTGTCTCGAACTCGACCTGCAGGTTGCGCACGGACAGAACGGGGGCGGTCATGAGGTTGAGACCTTCATACGCAGGAGCGGGGTCATCGCAGTTTCGGGTTGAGCGCGTCGCGCAGCCAGTCGCCGAGCAGGTTGATCGACAGGATCAGCCCGGCCAGCGCGATGCCGGGGAAGGCGACGATCCACCATTCACCGGCGAACAGATAGTTGTTGCCGATGCGGATCAGGGTGCCGAGCGAGGGCATCGTCTCCGGCATGCCGGAACCGAGGAACGACAAGGTCGCCTCGGTGATGATCGCGAGCGCAAGATTGATGGTCGCGATGACCAGCACCGGGCCTGTCGTGTTGGGCAGCACGTGGCGCAGCATGATGACCGGCGCCGGCAGGCCGATCAGTTGCGCTGCCGCGACGTAGTCCTTGTTCTTCTCGACCATCACGGAGCTGCGCACCGTGCGCGCATATTGCACCCAGAAGGAGAGGCCGATGGCGAACACGAGAACGCCCAGCATGCTCAGCCATTCCAGGTGATTGCCGGAGACCGACTTGGCGATGCCGTTGACCAGCAGCGCGATCAGGATCGGCGGGAAGGTGAGCTGCACGTCGGCGATGCGCATGATCACGGTGTCGACGCGGCCGCCGAAATAGCCGGCGACGAGACCGAGCGTAATGCCGAGCGCGCCGGAGAACACGACGCCGAGAATGCCCACCAGCAGCGAGATGCGCAGGCCGTAGAGGATGGCCGAGAGCACGTCGCGGCCCTGCTCGTCGGTGCCGAGCAGGAACGGGCTCTGCCCGTCGGCGGTCCATAGCGGCGAGATGCGCGAGTTCAGCAGCTGCAGCTGCGCGGGATCGAACGGGTTCTGCGGCGACAGCAGCGGCGCGAAGATCGCGAGCAGGAAGAACACGAGCGTGATCACGGCCGCCGCCACGGTGAGCTTGGAGCGCCGGAACGAATAGAACAGGTCGCTGGCGAGCGCGCGCTTCAGCCAGCCATCCGCGGCTCCGTGCGGCGCTTCGGTGGGGGCGGGGTGGGGCAGGGCTGCGTCGCTCATGATCATGCCGGACGGCTGATGGTCGCGCGCAGGCGCGGATCGACCACGGTATAGAGGATATCAACCACGAGATTGATGGTGACGAAGATCAGCGACACCATCATCAGATAGGCCGCCATGATCGGGATGTCGACATTCTGCACCGCCTGCACGAACAAGAGGCCCATGCCCGGCCATTGGAACACCTGCTCGGTGATGATGGAGAAGGCGATGACCGAGCCGAACTGCAGGCCGACCACGGTGATGACCGGCACTAGGGTGTTGCGCAGGGCGTGGCCAAAATGGATGGCGCGGGTGGTGAGGCCGCGGGCGCGGGCGAAGCGGATGTAGTCGGTGCGCAGCACCTCCAGCATCTCGGCGCGCACCAGCCGCATGATCAGGGTCATCTGGAACAGGCCGAGCGTGATCGAGGGCATGATCAGCGCTTTCCAGCCCGACAATGTGAACAGGCCGCTGCTCCACCAGCCGAGCTTGACGACGTCCCCGCGGCCGAACGAGGGCAGCCAGCCGAGCGTCACCGAGAACAGGTAGATCAAGAGGATGCCGATCAGGAAGGTCGGAAGTGAGATGCCGATCAGCGACACCATCTGGAACAGCTTGGCCAGCAGCGAGTCCCGGCGCAGGGCCGAGAACACGCCCATGAGGATGCCGAAGAAGAGTGACAGGATGGTCGCGCAGATCGCAAGCTCCAGCGTCGCGGGCATCCGCTCCTTGAGGAGATCCGAGACCGGCTGCCGGAACTGGTAGGACACGCCGAACTTGAACTGGGCCGCATTGTAGAGATAGCGGCCGAACTGCACGATGAAAGGATCGTCCAGACCCAGGGATTCGCGGATGCTGGCGCGCTCCGCCGCCGAGGCATCGATGGCGACCAGCTGGTTCACCGGGTCGCCGGCGAAGCGGAACATGGCGAACGAGATGATTCCGACGGCGATCATCACGCCGATGGCCTGGATCGCTCGGCGAAGCGCGAAGGCGAGCATCTGACCCTTTCAGGACTTGCGAGACGCGGCGGCGGGTAGCACCTGCCGCAGGAAATGAAAAGTCCCGAAAAGCAGTTCTGCTTTCCGGGACTTTGGCGTGCGGTATCGACTACTCGGTCTTGGTGGCGAGGAACAGCAGCACGGCGTTGTCGGCGCGCAGCGGGATCTTCACCTTCTTCGAGACGCCCCAGGCGACGGCCTGCTGGTGCAGCGGGATGTAGCCGTAGTCCTTGATGCCGATCTCGAACGCCTGCTTGATCAGCTGATTGCGCTTGGCGGTGTCGGTCTCGACCAGCACCTTGTCGGTCAGCGCGTCGAACTCCTTGTTGCAGTAGTTGCCGAGATTGGCTTCACCGCGGGTCGGATCCTTGGGGTCCTCGCGGCAGCCCATGATGTCGTGCATCACGTTGTGCGCGTCCATCGAGGAGGGGGTCCAGCCGAGCAGGAAGAACGAGGTGTTGTAGCCGCCCGGCTTCAGCACCTTGGCGAAGTACTGCGCCTTGGGCTGCGCGTTCAGGCTCACCTTGACGCCGATGCGGGCGAGCATGCCGACGACGGCCTGGCAGATCGCGGCGTCGTTAACGTAGCGATCGTTGGGGCAGTCCATCGTCACCTCGAAGCCGTCGGGATAGCCGGCTTCGGTCAGGAGCTTCTTGGCGGCGTCGGGATCGTATTTCGGCCGCGTGAACTCCTTGGACAGCGGGAACAGCTCGGGGGCGATCATGAGCGCCGACGGCGTCGACAGGCCGCGCATGACGCGGGTCTTGATCAGCTCGACGTCGACAGCCTTGTAGAAGGCCTCGCGGACGCGGACGTCCTTGAACGGGTTCTTGCCCTTGATGTTCGAGTACAAGAGCTCGTCGCGGGTCTGGTCCATGCCGAGGAAGATGGTGCGCAGCTCCGGTCCCTTCAGGACCTGCGCGTTCGGGCTGGAATCGACGCGGCCGATGTCCTGCACGGGAACCGGCTCGATGATGTCGACCTCGCCCGACAACAGCGCGGCGACGCGCGTGGCGTCGGAGGAGATGGTGGTGAACACGATCTCCTTCAGATTATGCTCGGGCTTGCCCCACCAGTTCGGATTGACCTTGAACACGGTCTTCACGCCCGGCTGATGGCTCTCGATGATGAAGGGGCCGGTGCCGTTCTCGTGCAGCGCGGCGTAGCTCGGCGTAGTTGCCGACACCGGCGTCGGCGCGACGGAGTTGTTCTCCTCGCACCACTTCTTGCTCATGATGTACCACGTGTCCCACTGCGAGATCAGGATGGGATTGGGCGCATCGAGCTTCACGTCGACGGTGTAGTCGTCGACCTTGATGAATTTCGCGTCGGGTGGAACGTTCGACAGGAAGTTCGAGCCGGTGGCGCGGACGCGTTCGGCGGAGAAGATCACGTCGTCGGCGGTGAAGGGTTCACCGTTGTGGAACTTGACGCCCTTGCGCAGGTGGAAGCGCCAGCGGGTCGGCTCGGGCGTCTCCCAGCTCTCGGCCAGCGCGGGGATGATCTTGAGATCCTTGTCGCGCGCGGTGAGCCCCTCATAGACGTGGGCGTGGTGCGCAATCGTGGTCGATTCCTTGAAGGTGTAGGGATCGAGCGACTTCAGAGTGCCCTGGTTGGCATAGCGCAGGGTCTGGGCCGAAGCCGGCATGACGGCGAGGCCGAATGCCACCGCCGCCGCGATGAGCAGGGATTTGCGTCCCGACATATGTCCAAATTCTCCGCGTTTGACGCTTGTTTTCGCGGCAGGCGCGATTGATCCGGCCTGCCTTGCTTGAAGTTCTTGACTCGAAGTTCGTGAAGTCTGCAGCGCCTCTTGCACGAACTTCAAGAAACAACAAGACGCCGGGCGATATGCTTGCAAGTCTGATGCCGCACCGGAACGGAGCGATCCGGAGACTGTCGGCTGGCGGTGCGCCGTATGACCAGCGGCACATCGATGGAATCATGTTGCCAGAGTTCATCGGCGGCACACAAGTGCAGTTTGTTTAAGCCTAAACGATATGGTTATGGGCTGGCGCCGCTGTGCAGCGCACGCGGCGACCCGGTCGCGACACGGCGGCGCCTGGATTGACCATCTCCCGGGAATTGCGCACCTGCAGCAACGCGCCGCTTGCTAGAGGGGGGCTCGCGCGGTGATACTGTACGCCTGACCTGCCGAGTCCGGGACACCTTGCGGTACCGGGACATGGCGGGAGACGGTGTGGGCGTCGTTTGAACAGCGCGGAGCGGATATGAAAGTCAATATCGAGATCGATTGCACCCCGCTCGAGGCGCGGCAGTTTTTCGGACTTCCCGATGTCGGTCCGATGCAGTCGGCGGTGATGGACCGGCTGCAGCACCAGATGACCAGCAATATCGACAAGCTGACGCCGGAGGCGATCATGCAGAGCTGGTTCACCTTCGATCCGCGCCTGGCTGAGCGGTTTCAGGACCTGATGCTGACCATGACGGGCCTCGGCGGCAGCCGGTCGAGCGACAAGAAGTCGGCCTGACCGAAAGCGGTCCTCGGCGACATCAGCGCGGAACTCGCGGGGCGAGGCGCGCCACACCAGCAGGCTCGGAGCAAGCCTCCTTGCCGTCGTCAGACTGGCCAGCATAGGCCGGCTGACCCATTCAGGGAGGTTGCATGAGCGATCCGATTGGGATGCCGCCGCTGCAATTCGCGCAGACGAACGGCATACGGATGGGATTCTACGAGGCGGGCCCGGCGACGGATCGGCCGCCGATGATCCTCTGCCATGGCTGGCCGGAACTGGCCTTCTCCTGGCGGCACCAGATCAAGGCGCTGGCGGATGCCGGCATCCGCGTCATTGCGCCGGACCAGCGCGGCTATGGCGCCACCGACCGGCCGGAGCCAGTCGAGGCCTATGATCTCGAACATCTCACCGCGGACCTCGTCGGACTGCTGGATCATCTCGCAATCGACAAGGCGATCTTCGTCGGCCACGACTGGGGCGGCTTCGTCGTCTGGCAGATGCCGCTGCGCCATCCGGATCGCGTCGCCGGCGTGGTGGGCATCAACACGCCGCATCTGCCGCGCGCGCCCGCCGATCCGATTGCCATCATGCGCAAGCGTTTCGGCGACATGATGTACATCGTGCAGTTCCAGGATCCCGCGCGCGAGCCCGACCGGATCTTTGGCAGCCGCGTCGAGCAGACCTTCGACGCCTTCATGCGCAAGCCGCTGCCGCGCAACGATCCTCCATCGACCGAGCCGCCGGCCGGCGGGATCGCGGCGTCGCCCTCGCTCAATCTGGCGTTCCCCCAGATGATCGCGGCCTATGACCCCGCCCAGGATAAGCGGCGGCCAATCCTGTCAGATGACGAGAAGCAGGTGTTCGTCGAGACGTTCTCGCACACCGGCTTCACGGGCGGCATCAACTGGTATCGCAACATGACCCGCAACTGGCTGCGATCGGAAGAACTCGACCACACCGTGCGGGTGCCGTCGCTGATGATCATGGCCGAGAACGACGCCGTGCTGCCGCCCTCGGCGGCTGACGGAATGGAGAAGCTGGTGCCGGACCTCGAGAAGCACCTCGTCCGCGACAGCGGCCATTGGACGCAGCAGGAGCAGCCCGAAGAGGTCAGCGCCAAGCTGATCGAATGGCGAAGGCGTAGGTTCGGGTAGGGCAGGGCGGTTCGTTGTCAGACGGACGGCGGGAAAGCCGCCAAGCAATTGGCGACAGCCGAGCCAAACAACCGGTGTCATCCCGGACAAGCCTGCCGACGCAACGCATCGGCGGGCACCGATCCGGGATCCAGAGCCACCGTCCCTGATTTCCGAAGCGGGCTGGAGCCACAGCGCGTCGCAATCACCACCGCCGGTGGCTATGGGTCCCGGCTTTCGCCGGGACGACAGCTGAGCGCTTGGCGGGCAGCTTGTCCCAGACCCTTCGCGCAGCCCCACGACCCTTCGCGCTGATGCTACGCCGCCTGCGCGTTCGCGCCATGTGCGTGTTCGGTGATCGCATCGATAATCTGAGGCCATGTCGGCGTCGGGATGGCGTGGCCCATCTGGTCGATCATCAGCAGCCTGGCATTGGGAACCGACTCCGCGGTGTCCTTGCCCGCCGTGTGATGCACCAGCGGATCGACCCTGCCGTGGATCACCAGCGTGGGCGCTGTGACGCTGTGCAGCCGCGGCTTGCGGCTGCCGGAGGCGAGGATCGCGCGCAGCTGGCGGCCGACGCCGGCGGGGCTGGGGCCACGGGCGAAACAGCGCTCCGCCAACTCGACGTCGCGGGCCTCGTCCTCGGGGAACGAGCCGGCGCGCAGCACCTTCCAGGTCTTGAGGAAGCGCCTGATGTATTCGTCCTTCGTCCGGGGCGGCGGCGCCATCAGCAGCATCGCGACCTCGCGGGTCGGCGGTGGAAGGCGCGGATTGCCGGTGGTCGACATGATCGAGGTCAGCGAGCGCACGCGATGCGGGAAGCTGATCGCGATCTCCTGCGCGATCATGCCGCCCATGGACGCGCCGACCAGATGCGCCGACTTGATGTCGAGCGCGTCCATCAGCCCGGCCGTGTCCTTGGCCATGTCGAGAAGCTTGTAGGGCGCTGACACCGGGATGTTGAAGAAGCGCAGCTTGAGCAGCTCGAACGGAGTCAGGCGACGCCCGCCATGCAGCTTGCTGGATTGCCCGACGTCGCGATTGTCGAAACGGATGACATGGAAACCGCGGTTTGCGAGCTGTTCGCAGAACTCGTCGTACCAGATGACCATCTGGCCGCCCAAGCCCATAATCAGCAGCAGCGGGGGCGCCGTGGGATCGCCGAAGGTTTCGTAGCAGATGTCGATACCGTTGGCGCGCGCGATCTGCGGCGGCTGATGAGCGGTGATAGTCACAGGAATCCTCTTTCAGGGCCAACGGGTCTTCTATGCCACGGTTCCGCTGAGGGAGAGAAGCAGACCGCGTCTCCCGCATTGCAACGTAACCGTGCTATGAGAGGTTGTGCTTTGAGTCTCCGCGTGGCCTGAAGGAGTGTGCCGATGACCAACAAATCCGGCGACCCGATCGCGTTCTGGCAGCAGATGGTCGGTGAGATGCAGAAGAGCTTCACGGCCTTCACACGATTGCGTCCGATGGGCGCGGCGACCGGCACCTCCAATGATCCCGCAACTTCTGGAAACGGACAGAAGCCCATGGCCGATCTGATGGAAAACTACTTTGCCGGCATGAATGTGCCGAGTCGTGGCCAGCTCACCGCCTTGAGCGAGCGGCTGACCTCGATCGAGAGCGAGCTGGCGGAGACGCGGGCGCTGCTGAAGGAGTTGCTGGCCGCGACCAAGGTGCCGGCACCGACGGTGAAGCCTGCCCCCGATCTCGCCCCGCAGTTGAGCGAGATCAAGGGTTTGCTCGACGTGCTGGTCGCGACGTCCAAGGTCCCGCCGTCCGTCGCCCCGGCGCCGGTGGACGTCACGCCCGAACTCCACGAGATCAAGGCTTTGCTGGGCGAGCTTGTTGCCGCATCCAAGGCACCTCGGCCGGACGTGAAACCGCCCGTCGATCTCACGCCCCAGTTGAGCGAGATCAAGGCGCTGCTCGACCAACTTCTGAACGGTGCGCCGGCGCAGGAACCTGCGGCCGCTGCCTCGATCGAGGTGGAGTTGCGCGAGATCCGGTCGGCGCTCGATGTGCTGGTGAAGCAGACCCGGCATGCGGGGGAGGGGGCCGAAGCGACTGAGGTTCCGCCTCCGACCGAGGTTCCGCCTAAAACCGAGGCTCCTGCGTCGGCCGAAGCCGCCCCGAAAGCCGCCGAGCCGGTTCGCCACGGCAAGTCGCGCAACAAGAAGCACGGCGGCGGCTGAGCCGCATTCCCTATCCTCCCGCAATGGTGCACTGCAACATAAGTGTTGCGATGCACCATTTTTGTGGTATGGTTGAGTTACTCCGGTTTTCTTAGGGACGGAGCGAGAGCCATAGCTCAGACGAGGATGGAGACGACCATGACCACCGAGACCAACAAAGTGTTCGAGACCGTCAAGGATGCCTTCGCGCCGATGACGGACGCGCTGAAGAACCTGCAGACGATGGAAGTGCCGGAATCCGCGCGGGAGTTCGTCAAGAAGACCGCGTCGACCGCCAAGGAGCGCGCTGCGGAGGCCCTCGCCGGCTCCGAGAAGGTGACCTCGGCGATCGAGACCGCCGTGTTCGACGGCGTGACCGAGGCCGGCAAGATCAGCCGCAACATCCAGCAGGCGCTGTACCAGGACACCGAGGCGTTCTTCGACGGCCTTGACAAGCTGGCATCGGCCAAGTCGATCAGCGAAGCCGTTGCGATCCAGGGTGAGCTGGCCCGTGCCCGCGGCGAGGCGCTCGTCGCCCGCGCCAAGTCGACCAGCGAGTATGTCGGCAAGCTGGTCACCGAGGGTGCCAAGGTTGCCCAGGAAAACATGGCCAAGGCCTACAACAAGACCGCCTAATCGCGCCTCACGCGTCAGTGGAACGATCTTCAAGGCCCGCCTCTCGCGGGCCTTTTCTTTTGTGGTGAGGCGAAACCGGCTAAAGCCATGGCCATGCCGCAGCCGCTGTCCCGCATCGTCAACGAGCTGAAGAGCGAGCCGTCGCGCACGGGCTCGCTGATCATCACCGTGTTCGGCGACGCCATCGTGCCGCGCGGCGGCAGCGTCTGGCTGGGCAGCCTGCTCGCCTTCTTCGAGGGGCTCGCGATCGACGGCAGTGTCGTGCGCACGGCGATGTCGCGGCTGACCGCGGAGGGCTGGTTCGAGCGGACGAAGAGCGGCCGCAACAGCTTCTATCGCCTGACCCGGCGCGGCGAGCAGACCTTCGCCGGCGCCACCCGGCACATCTACGATGCGCCGCCGGCCGAATGGAACGGCAGCTTCGAGCTGGTGCTGATTGGCAGTGCCGACGACCGCGAGCAGGCGCGCACCGCGCTGCGCGACGCCGGCTTCGGCAGTCCGCTGCCCGGCGTGTTCGTGGCGCCATCGAGCATCGCCGTGCCCGACGCGGTGGAGGGCGCGATCCGCCTGCAGGCGTCCGCCGGCTCGGAGATGGCGCGGCGCCTGGTGGCGGAGAGCTGGGCGTTGGAACGGACGGCAGAAGCCTATCGCAAGTTCAGCGCCTCCTTTGCGCCGCTCAAGGCCAGCATCGAGCGCGGCGAGGCGCTTTCGGATGGCCAGGCCTTCACCGCCCGCATCCTGCTGATCCACCACTACCGCCGCATCGTGCTGCGCGATCCGCTGCTGCCGGCGGAACTGCTGCCCGGGGACTGGCCGGGGCGGCAGGCGCGGGCGCTGTGCGGCGAAATCTACCGGCTGCTGCTGCCCGGCGCCGAGCGCTGGCTTGATGCCCATGCGATCAACGAGGACGGGTCGCTGCCGGCGGCGGATGTGGCGCTGACGCGGCGGTTCACCGACACGGATGAGGCGCGTTGATATATTACGGAATTCGATTGCATTGCTCAAATTTTGTAATATGTTGGCGGCAACCAAGTCCTGGGAGGACGCCGCCGCATGTATACGCAGGCGCTTAACTCGCCCGAGGAGGGCAGCCACGCCGAGGACGCCGTGCGCGCCCAACGCTTTCAGGCCCGCATTGATGCCGAGGAGCGCATCGAGCCCAACGACTGGATGCCGGCGGCCTATCGCAAGACGCTGGTCCGGCAGATCTCCCAGCACGCCCATTCCGAAATCGTCGGCATGCTGCCCGAGGGCAACTGGATCACGCGCGCGCCGAGCCTGCGCCGCAAGGCGGCGCTGCTCGCCAAGGTCCAGGACGAATGCGGCCACGGGCTCTATCTCTACGCCGCCGCAGAGACGCTCGGCGCCTCCCGCGAGGAGCTGGTCGACGCGATGCTGGCCGGCAAGGCCAAGTACTCCTCGATCTTCAACTACCCGACACTGACCTGGGCGGATATCGGCGTGATCGGCTGGCTGGTCGACGGCGCCGCGATCATGAACCAGATCCCGCTCTGCCGCTGCTCCTACGGCCCTTACGCGCGCGCGATGATCCGCGTCTGCAAGGAGGAGTCGTTCCACCAGCGCCAGGGCTACGAGATCATGCTGACCTTGTGCCGCGGCACGGCCGAGCAGAAGGCGATGGCGCAGGATGCGCTGAACCGCTGGTGGTGGCCGGTGCTGATGATGTTCGGTCCGCCGGATCAGGCGAGCCAGCACAGCGACACGTCGACGAAATGGAAGATCAAGCGCTTCTCGAATGACGAGCTGCGCCAGAAGTTCATCGATGCCACTGTGCCGCAGGCGCAGTATCTCGGGCTGACGATGCCTGATCCTGAGATGACGCAGGACGAGCAGGGCCACTGGCGGCACGGTCCGATCGACTGGAACGAGTTCAAGCAGGTGCTCGCCGGCAACGGGCCGTGCAATCGCGATCGGCTGGCGGCGCGCCGTAAGGCGCATGCCGACGGCGCATGGGTGCGCGAGGCGGCCGCGGCCTATGCCGAGAAGCGTGCGCGACGCCACATGGCGCAGGCCGCCGAATAGAACAGGGAGAGCGAGATGGCGACGCCAAACACGCCGTTGTGGGAGGTCTTCATCCGCAGCCGCAACGGGCTTGCGCACAAGCATTGCGGCTCGCTGCATGCGCCCGACGCCACCATGGCGCTGCAGGCCGCGCGCGACCTCTACACGCGTCGCGGCGAAGGTCTGTCGATCTGGGTGGTGCCGTCGAGCGCGATCACCGCGTCCGATCCCGCCGACAAGGGCATGATGTTCGAGCCGGCTGAGACGAAGATCTATCGTCATCCGACGTTCTATGAGGTGCCCGAGGAAGTCGGGCATATGTGAGTGCGCACGGCTGCCAGCCGTCGTCATTGCGAGCGCAGCGAAGCAATCCAGACTGCCTGCTCGGATGTATTCCTGGATTGCTTCGCTGCGCTCGCAATGACGGAGGTCGTAGCGAGCTGACCGGATCTCAACCATGACCGTACCCTCGATCACCGTTTCCGAAACGCCGCTGGTGCTCTACACCTTGCGTCGCGCCGATGATGCGCTGATCCTCGGCCATCGCCTGTCCGAATGGTGCGGCCACGCGCCCATGCTCGAGGAGGACATGGCGCTGTCCAACATGGCGCTCGATCTGATCGGCCAGGCGCGCGAGCTCTATGGCTACGCGGCGAAGGTCGAGGGCCGCGACAATGACGAGGACAAGCTCGCTTATCTTCGCGACGTCAGGCAGTACCGCAACCTGCTGCTGGTCGAGCGGCCCAACGGTGATTTCGCGCAGACGATGGTGCGGCAGCTGTTCTATGCCGCGTTTGCCGATCTGTATTGGCGCGGCATGATGGGCTCGACCGATGCGACCTTGGCGGCGATCGCCGCCAAGTCGGAGAAGGAGTTCGCCTATCATCTGCGCCACGCCAGCGAATGGGTGATCCGGTTGGGCGATGGCACCGACGAGAGCCATGCCCGCGCGCAAGGAGCGGTTGACGATCTCTGGGCGTATACTGGCGAGATGTTCAGCGTCGATGAGACCGAGCGCGGCCTGATCGATGCCGGCATCGCGATCGATCCGACGATGCTGCTGCCGGAATGGCTCTCGATCGTCTCGCATGTCGCGCGCGAGGCGACGCTCGTGCTGCCCGAGAACGACTGGATGCAGCAGGGCGGCCGCGATGGCCGCCACAGCGAGCATCTCGGCCATCTCCTCAGCGAGCTGCAATACATGCAGCGCAGCTTCCCCGGTGCGACGTGGTAGTCGCCGACACCAGCCCGGCCGAACTGCGCCAGCGCGCCTGGGAGGCGGCGGCGGCGGTGGCCGATCCGGAAATTCCGGTGCTGACGATCGACGATCTCGGCGTGCTGCGCGCGGTCGAGGTGGTTGGCGATCGCGTCGAGGTCGCGATCACGCCGACCTATTCCGGCTGCCCGGCGATGAACATGATCGCGCTGGAGATCGAGCTGGCGCTGGAGCGCGCCGGCTTTCGCGATGCCAGCGTCCGTACTGTGCTGTCGCCGGCGTGGACGACGGATTGGATGAGCGAGGAGGGCCGCCGCAAGCTGCGCGCCTACGGCATCGCGCCGCCGCAGCCGTCGAGCGGACGCCGCGCGCTGTTCGGCGTCGCCGAGGTGGCTTGCCCGCAATGCGGCTCGGTCGATACCGAGCAGTTGGCCGAATTCGGCTCGACGTCCTGCAAGGCGTTGTGGCGCTGCAAATCGTGCCGCGAGCCGTTCGATTATTTCAAGTGCCACTGATGCAGCCACAGCCGTCATCGCGAGCGCAGCGACGCGATCCAGGGGCACGCCCGGAGCCCTGGATTGCTTTGTCGCTTCGCTCCTCGCAATGACGGGAGGATAGGTTCGATGTCGACCACGCCACGCTTTCATCGTCTCGCCGTCCGTGACCTGCGCCGCGAGGCGCCGGATGCGGTGTCGCTGACCTTCGCCATTCCTGATGAGCTGGCGACGGACTATCAGTTCGCGCCCGGGCAATATCTCACGCTGAAGACCACGCTCGGCGGCGAGGAGGTTCGTCGCTCCTATTCGATCTGCTCCGGCCCCGATGACGACGAGATCCGCATCGCCGTGAAGCGCGTCGATGGCGGTGCGTTCTCCAGCTTCGTCACCGACGAGTTGAAGCGCGGCGACGAGATTGACGTGATGACGCCGACCGGCCGCTTTGGCGTGGCGCTCGATCCGGCGGCGGCGCGGACCCATGTCGGCTTCGCGGCGGGATCGGGCATCACGCCGATCCTGTCGATCGTGAAGGCCGTGCTCGCGCGCGAGCCGGACAGCCGCTTCTTCCTGTTCTACGGCAACCGCACCACGGCGGGCATGCTGTTTCGCGAGCAGCTCGAGGAGCTGAAGGACCGTTTCCTGAACCGCTTCTCGGTGTTCCACGTCATCTCCGGCGAGGAACAGGATCTGCCGATCCTGCACGGCCGTCTCGACGGCGAGAAGGTGCGCCTGTTGTTGCACTCGCTGGTGCCGGCCGAAACCGTCGATCACGTCTTCATCTGCGGTCCCACCGGCATGAGCGAGGGCATCGAGGCCGCCTGCCGCGCGCTCGGCATTGCCGACGACCGCGTCCACATCGAGCGTTTCGTCTCCGGCGCCGGCGGCAAGCCGCGGCCGAAGCTGATCGTTCCCGACTCGGCGCCGCCGAAGGCGATCGCCGCCCTGATCATCGACGGCAAGCGCCGCGAGGTCCCGGTCGCCGAGGGCGAGGCCATCCTGGACGCCGCGCTCCGCGCCGGCGTCGATCTGCCGTTCGCCTGCAAGGGCGGCATGTGCTCCACCTGCCGCGCCAAGCTCTCCGAGGGCAAGGCCGAGATGGAGCTGAACTATTCGCTCGAGCCGTGGGAATTGCAGGCCGGCTTCGTGCTGACCTGCCAGGCCAAGCCGGTGACGGAGCGGGTGGTGGTGGACTACGATCATATGTGAGAGGGTGCGCCACCACTGATACTCCTCACCCTGAGGAGCCCGCCAGAGGCGGGCGTCTCGAAGGGCGAGGCCCGGATTGTGGCCTCATGGTTCGAGACGCGCCGCGCACGACCACTTGTGCAGAGTGGCTGCCTGATCGGCGCGGCGCTCCTCACCATGAGGGGCAACAGCAGGCGGCACTGCACACCGACCATGAACATGCCGAGAGGGGCGTGTTCATGGAGAGGGTTGAGACTGCGGCGCTCTGATCCATCACTCCATCGGCCTCTTATCCTTGATCCGCTTCGCCTTGCCCGCCGAGCGCTCCAGCGTATCGGGCGGCACCGCCTTCACCTTCGCCGTCACGCCGATCGTGTTCTTGATGTGGATCGAGATCCGCTCCGCGTGCTCGCTTAAGCCCGTCTCGTCCCAATGCTCCGGCCGCGACTCCGCGTAGATCGTCAGCTCGTCCATGCGGCCTTCGCGCGTCAGCTCGAGCAGGAAATGGCCGCCACACCATTCGGTGGTCAGCAGGATCTCCTCGATCTGCGACGGGAACAGGTTGACGCCGCGCAGGATGATCATGTCGTCGGAGCGGCCGGTGACCTTTTCCATCCGCCGCATGCCCGGTCGCGCCGTGCCCGGCAGCAGCCGCGTCAGGTCGCGGGTGCGGTAGCGGATGACGGGGAAGGCTTCCTTGGTCAGCGAGGTGAACACCAGCTCGCCCATCTCCCCGTCGGGCAGCACACGGCCGGTGTCGGGATCGACGATCTCCGGATAGAAATGATCCTCCCAGATGTGCAGCCCGTCCTTGGTTTCCAGGCATTCCTGCGCGACGCCGGGGCCGATCACTTCGGACAGGCCGTAGATGTCGGTGGCGTCCATCGCGAAGGCGTCCTCGATCTCGGCGCGCATCGCGTTGGTCCAGGGCTCGGCGCCGAAGATGCCGATCTTGAGCGAGCTCTGCCTGGGATCGAGCCCCTGGCGCTTAAACTCGTCGAGGATCGCCAGCATGTAGCTCGGCGTCACCGTGATGATCTCGGGGCGGAAATCGTTGATCAACTGCACCTGCCGCTCGGTCATGCCGCCGGAGATCGGCACCACGGTGCAGCCGAGCTCTTCGGCGCCGTAGTGGACGCCGAGGCCGCCGGTGAACAGGCCATAGCCATAGGCATTGTGGATGATCATGCCGCGGCGGCCGCCCGCGGCGCGGATCGAGCGCGCCATCACGGCCGACCAGGTCGCGATGTCCGTCTTGGTGTAGCCGACCACGATCGGCTTGCCGGTGGTCCCGGAGGAGGCGTGCACGCGCACCAGCTGCTCGCGCGGCACGGCGAACATGTTGAACGGATAGTTGTCGCGCAGGTCGGTCTTGACCGTGAAGGGAAATTTGGCGAGGTCGGCGAGCTCGCGGAAGTCCGAGGGATGCACGCCGGCCTTGTCGAACGCCTGCCGGTAATGGGCGACGTTGTCATAGGCGTGCTTCAGTGACCAGGCGAGGCGCCTGGTCTGCAGCGCCATGATCTCGTCGCGCGAGGCGCGCTCGGCCGCGTCCATCTCGGGCACGTAGCTGCCGGCCGATTGATGCTTGGTCATGGGTCAGGTCCTCCGGCGGATCAGCTTGCGGCCTCTTGCGTGCCGGCCGGCACCAGCGTGCCGCCGATGCTGCGGGAATGGCCGCGGAATTCTGCGATGATGGTCTCGCCCGCGGTGACGCGGACGTCGTAGATGCCGGAGCGGCCGCTGCGCGACACTTCGTGGGCGTGGGCGGTCAGGACATCGCCGAGCTTGCCCGGGCGGATGAAGCTGATGCTGCCTTGCGCCGCCACCGTGCGGTCATTGTGGGAATTGCAGGCGAACGCGAAGGCGGAATCCGCCAGCGTGAAGATGAAGCCGCCATGGGCGATGCCATGGCCGTTGACCATGTGCGGCTGGATCGTCATCCGCAGGGTCGCGCGGCCCGGACCGATCTCGACGATCTGCATGCCCAGCCCCTGGCTGGCGCGATCATCCTGCCACATCGCGTCTGCACAGGCCCGGGCGAGGGCATCGGGGGAGAGGGGCGCCGCTCCGCTCATCGGCCGGCCTCCGGCCGTGCGCAAGCCAAGACCGGCGCATGAGGATGCGCTTCTGAAACCACGGCGTTCTCTCCCGGTGATGCTTGTTGGAACAAGCATTCTGAACTAGTTAAGCGCGATATCGTGGCGAATATTCCGCGCGCGTCAAGCGAAAGCGAAGCTTGCGCAGCCCGTGTGCCGCCGCCCTTTTTCCGCAACCAGAAGGACTCCCGCGCGTGCCGGAAGCTGCTGATGTGGCCATCATGGCCGGCCTCGGGATTGGCCTCGTCTATGGCGTGGTCGGACTGCTCAGCGGCTTCTGCATGATGAGCAGCCTGCGCGGCTGGTGGGCGGACGGCGACGGTCGGCTGGTGCGCACCTACGCGCTGGCGATGGGCATCGCGGTGGTCGCCACGCAGCTGCTCGCGGCCAATGGCGCCGTCGACCTCGGCAAGTCGATCTATCTGCAGCCGACGTTCTCGCTGCCGTTGATGTTCGCCGGCGGCGTGCTGTTCGGCTACGGCATGGTGCTGGCCAATGGCTGCGGCTCGCGCGCGCTGGTGCTGCTGGGACGCGGCAATCTGCGCTCCTTCGTCGTTGTCACCGTGCTGGCGATCGCGGCGGAGATGACGCTGAAGGGCCTGATCGCGCCGCTGCGTATTGTGCTGCTGCAGGGCTCGCAGACCAATGCGACGGCGACGTCGCTGCCGGCGCTGCTCTCGATCGGTGGCCTGCACGGCGCACCGGCGCGGCTGCTGCCGGCGCTCGCGCTCGGTGGCGCGCTGCTCGTCTTCGCCTTTGCGCATGCACCGTTCCGGCGCGCGCCGGGGCAGATGCTCGCGGGCCTCATCGTCGGTCTGCTGATCGCCGGCGGCTGGTTTGCGACCGGATATCTCGGCGCTGATGATTTCAACCCTGTGCCGGTGGCATCCCTGACCTTCGTCGCGCCGATCGCCGATGCCCTGCAATATGTCATGCTGTCGACCGGCTCGACGGTGAATTTCGGCATCGCCACCGTGGCCGGCGTATTGGCCGGCAGTTTCGTGACCGCACTCGTCACGCGCCGCTTCAAGCTCGAAGGCTTTCACTCGCCGCAGCACATGCTGCGCTCGGCCGGCGGTGCCGCGCTGATGGGCATCGGCGGCGTGATGGCGCTGGGCTGCTCGGTCGGGCAGGGGCTCACCGGGCTCTCGACGCTGGCGCTGCCGTCGTTCGTCGCCATCGGCGGGATCTTCATCGGCACGGCGGTGGGCTTGCGTGGGGCGCTGCGCGTGAGGCCGTTGAAGATCGAACCGCAGCCGGCGCATTAGTTCAACTCCGTCGTCCCCACCGTCATTCCGGGGCAATCGTCGATGCGCGCTCGCGCAGCGGCGATTGAACCGGAATCTCGAGATGGTCAGACATGAACGCAAGACAATCTCGGGATTCCGGGTTCAAGGCCTTGCGGCCTTGCCCCGGAATGACGGTGAGTGGGACGCGGTCGAATGCTCACTCCGCCGCGCGGGTGACGATGCGGATCTCCGAGGTGAGCGTCCGGTGCACCGGGCATTTGTCGGCGATCTCCATCAGCTTCCTGCGTTGCTCCGGATCGAGCGCGCCGTCCATGTGGATCTCGCGCTCGAGCTGATCGATCAGCCCGACCTTGGTCTCGCATTCCGCGCAGTCCTCCGCATGAATCTTGCTGTGGCGGAGTGTCACGGTGATGCGGTCGAGCGGCAGGAACTTGCGATCGGCATAGAGCCGCATCGTCATCGAGGTGCAGGCGCCGAGCGCGGCGAGCAGCAAATCGTAGGGGCCGGGGCCGCTGTCCTGGCCGCCGACCGAGATTGGCTCGTCGGCGGTGAGATGATGCGGGCCGAGCGCGATGCTCTGCTGCAGCTTGCTGGAGCGGGTCTCGCGCACGACGACGTCGCGCGGACCATCTGTGGCGGCGGGCTCAGGTGTTGCCGGCGCGACATAGCGGCTCGCCCAGCTCGCGATCACCTCGGCGATGTAGGCGGCGTCCGTCTTGCTGCTGATCAGATGATCGGCGTGATCGAGCGAGATGAAGCTCTTCGGATGCTTGGCGGCGACGAAGATGTGCGTCGCATTGTCGATCCCGACGGTGTCATCGATGGGCGAGTGCATCACCAAGAGCGCCTTGTGCAGATGCTTGACCTTGTCGAGCAGGCGCTGCTCGGCGACGTCGTCGAGGAACGAGCTGCTGATGCGGAACGGACGGCCCGCCAGCGAGACCTCGGCCGAGCCGTCGCTGCGGATCGCCTCGAGGCTGTCCTTGAACATGCCGGTGACATGCGCCGGATCGGACGGAGCGGCGATCGTCACCACGGCCTTCGCATCCGGGATGTCGCTGGCGGCGGCCAGCACCGCGGCGCCGCCCAGGCTGTGGCCGATCAGGATCGAAGGCGCCTGCCGGGTCTCGCGCAGATGATCGGCGGCGCGGACGAGGTCGGCGACATTGGAGGAGAACGTCGTGTTGGCGAAATCGCCCTCGCTGGAGCCGAGGCCGGTGAAGTCGAAGCGCAGCACCGCGATGCCATGCGCCGTCAGCGCCATCGCGATGCGTCGGGCCGCATGCGTGTCCTTGCCGCAGGAGAAGCAATGCGCGAACAGCGCATAGGCGCGCGGCGACCCGTCGGGCATGTCGAGGGCCGCGGACAGTTTGTCGCCGCTTGCGCCGTCAAACTGGAAACGTTCGGTCGGCATGATGTGGTCCCCCCTCGTGTTGTCCACTTGCGGCGATGACGCCTCACATCCTGATATAGCAGATCGGGCCTGCATGTGTCGGTGCCCGGAAACGACCGGCACCTTTCGTGCGGCCCCTGGATTGCTTCGCTGCGCTCGCAATGACGGTCGTGGCGGGCAGCGGGTGCTCCACAAACTCCGTCATCGCGAGCGCAAGCGAAGCGATCCAGGGGCTCCGCCATCACGCGATGACGTCAGTAACGACACCCCGTGCTGCATCTGCATCGACCGCAGATATGATGATGCCGTCTCGCGGCCTGCGCGGCCCGAGTTGTGCGGATCGTCGCGCCTCTCACAAGCGAGAGGGCGCAGGGAAGGTCGGGAGCCTGCCGCCCCCATGGCCCGCCTGCGGAAAAAGTGCAGGCGGCAGGTACCACAGGTTCGGCCAAAGGACATCCCGGCCCTCCCTGCGCAATGGTTGGAACGGCTTATACGTGCTCTCTCCGGGGAACGGCTGTCTTGCCCCCGTCACCGCGATGCACGTCATGGCACCGCGATTTGACGCCAGCGCCGCGGCGTCAAGACCACACGATTTCGCCGTGCGCACCGGACCGTTCGTCCGCATGGAGACCCACGCTGCGACCCGTCGCGCCCACCGCATCCCGCGCTCCACGTCCGTGACGATCGCGATCCGTCCCTCTGCAACGAGGCGGGATGGCGGAGAGTAAATCACGATTTTCAGAAATGGTCAAGAGGGAGTTTGGGCAGGGCTTGCGCGCGCCTGTCTCCGCATCGTCATGGCCGGGCTTGTCCCGGCCATCCACGTCGCTCGGAGTGCTCGGACCGACGTGGATGCCCGGGACGAGCCCGGGCATGACGGAGTGACTCACTGACGGATCGTTCGTTGAGACAGCCCGTTATCTCTCCATGCGATTGATCTGCGGTCTGATTGACCGACAATATCGCACGCGAAGCGTCACTCCCGCTCAGGGATCAGCTCGATCACCTGTTCGCCGTTCCGGATCGCCGTCGGCAGGTCCTGGGCGACGAGATCGGAAATCCATCGGACCAGCGTCGGAAGGCCTTCCTCCTTCGCCAGCTTGCGAAGCGGGGGCAGGTCGCGCTCGTGCGCGGTGCCGACCTTGATGTTGAGGCGCTCATAGGGAATGTCGCCGTCGGGCGGCCGGTAGCGCGCGTCGAACAGTCGCCTTCCGTGGCTGCGCACGAGATGGATGCGGATGCCGCCGAGATCCTGCGCGGTCAGCGCGGCGAGGATGACGGAAGGCTTCAGCAGATACCCATAGCCCTTGGGAATCTTGCCGGTCTCTGAGGTGAACTCCATGCTGGGTCTCTGGCACGTTCGGATATGACGATCAGATCGTCAGCCTGCTGGTCATGACTGCGCCCTCTCCCCTTGTGGAAGAGGGCATGTAGGAAAGTGCTGCGGGCTCGGTTGGGTGAGGGGTATGCCGCGAGCGAGGTATTCGTTGAGAGAGACCCCTCACCCAATCGAGTGATTGGATAGGCCGGAGATGCCCTCTCCCACAAGGGGATAGGGCGCTGTATCGCGCAGCCGCTCTGGAATGTTAGCAGCGATTCGGCGAGTAGGGCGGGCAAAGCTGCGCGTGCCACCCTACGAGTCGGTTAGGCCCGTCACTCCGAATAGCGCTGCTCGGCCCAGGGATCGCCGCGGTTGTGATAGCCGCGGACTTCCCAATAGCCGGGCTTGTCGGCTTCGAGAAACTCGATGGCCTTCAGCCATTTCGCGCTCTTCCAGAAATACAGATGCGGCACGACGACGCGCACCGGGCCGCCATGCTCGCCGCTGATCGGCGCGCCGGACCAGCTGTGCGCGAGCAGGGCGTCCTCGGCGGCGAAATCCTCCAGCGTCAGATTGGTTGTGTAGCCGTCATAGGAATGCAGCACGACGAAATTGGCATTGTCGCGCGGCCGGCAGGCGGCGAGCAGGTCGCGTGTGGCGAGCCCCTCCCATTTATTGTCGTAGCGCGACCAGGTCGTGACGCAATGGATGTCGGAGACGAATTGACGCTGCTCCTGGGCGAGAAACGCGGTGAAGTCCCAGAACAGCGGATTTTCGACCGCGCCATAGACGTCGAGCCGCCAGTGCTCGCGCGTAATGGTCGGCGTCAGGCCGAGGTCGAGCACCGGCCAGTCGCGGGTCAGATGCTGGCCGGGCGGCAGGCGCTCATCCTCCGGCCGCACGATCCGGCCGGTCAGGAATTTGCCCTCGCGCGCCCAGCGCTCCTTGCTGCGGGTCAGCTTGCTCTCGGGCGGCAGCCCGGATTCGTCGGCCATCTCAGCACCTCGTCAGTCTGCGGGGATCATCCATGCAGGCTCATTCATGCCTGTGCATGGCGGACGCATGCTTGGTGTCGCGCATGGTCGCATAGATCAGCAGCGAGAGGAAGATGACGCCCGACAGGTAATAATAGAACCAGGTCTCGTGCCCGATGCTCTTGAAGTACAGCGCGATCGCAGGCGCGGTGCCGCCGAACAGCGACACGGTGATGGCGTAGGGCAGGCCGACGCCGAGCGCGCGGATGTTGGTGGGGAACAGCTCGGCCTTCACCACGGCGTTGATCGAGGTGTAGCCGGCGGTGAAGATCCACGCGCCGCAGATCAGCAGGAAGGCAATGAACGGCTCCTTGGTGCCCTTCAGCGCGGTCAGGATCGGAATCGTCGACAGCGTGCCGGCGATGCCGAAGAAGATCAGCAGCGGCTTGCGGCCGATGCGGTCGGAGATCGCGCCGTACAGCGGCTGTAGCACGCAGGCGAACAGCAGCGAGCCGAAGATCACCATCGTGGTCTGGTCCTCGGTCAGCCCGACCGACAGCTTCACGAAGGTCTGCATGTAGGTGGTGAAGGTGTAGAACGCCGCAGTGCCGCCGGCGGTGAGGCCGACGACGAGCAGGAGCTCGCGCGGATATCGGAACAGCGCGGCCATCGAGCTCGACGAACCCGCCTTCTTCTTGGCCTCCACGAAGGCTTCGGTCTCGTGCAGATTCCGCCGCATCACCGCGACGAAGATCGCAAGGCAGGCGCCGATGAAGAACGGGATGCGCCAGCCCCAGGCCTTCAACTCGTCGGTGGTCAGGAACACCTTCTGCAGCAGCAGGAGCACGATGATCGCGGTGAGCTGGCCGCCGATCAGGGTGACGTATTGGAAGCTCGAATAGAAGCCGCGATGCTTGGCGTCGGCGACCTCCGACAGATACGTAGCGCTGGCGCCATATTCGCCGCCGAGGCTGAGGCCCTCGATGACGCGGGCGAGCGCCAGGATAATCGGCGCGGCGATGCCGATCGTGGCATAGGTCGGCGTCACCGCGATGATCAGCGAGCCGAAGCACATGCAGAGCACGGAGACGGTCAGCGACAATCTGCGGCCATACTGGTCGGCGAGATAGCCGAACAGCCAGCCACCGAGCGGCCGCATCAGGAAGGTCGCGGCGAACACCACGGCGGCGTTGAGCTGCTCGACGACCGGGTCCTTCGAGGGAAAGAAGGCGGGTGCGAAATACAGCGCGAACGCGGTGTAGGCGTAGAAATCGTACCATTCGACGAGGTTGCCGGCGGAGCCGATCAGGATCGCCTTGATGCGGCGCTCGACGTCGGCGATCGACGTGGCGGGCTCTACGGCAGGCTCGATCGCCTGGTCTGTCATTTCCGGTCTCCGGGCAAGCATGATTTTCCGGCCCTTCTACGGAAGCCGCGGCTATTGCCAATATGGAATAAGGGCGGGGGTGGTATGTTCCTGATGGCGGAACTTTATGCGCCCGGAGGAATCGTGCGAAGGGGCCTCGCCCTTCGAGACGCCCGCCTTCGGCGGGCTCCTCAGGGTGAGGGGTGAGAGTCGTTGCGAAGATCGCAAGGGGGGAGCCGCCGGTCGCGCGGCTCTCTCTACGGGCGCTGCCTACTGCAATCCGCAGCGTCGACGTCGAACTCGACCCTCATGGTGAGGAGCGCCGAGGGCGCGTCTCGAACCATGAGGCCACCGTCCGGGCCTCACCCTTCGAGATGCTGCTGCGCGGCTCCTCAGGGTGAGGAGGTCAACATCACTTCGGCGCGCGGGGATCGATCGGGGTGGAACTGGCGACGCCGAGGACATCTTCCAGCACCTTGGCCCCCGCCAGCAGACCGGCGTCGTTGCGCGGGCGCGCGATCACCTGCAGGCCGACCGGCAGGCCGGAGGCGGTGAAGCCGCAGGGCAGCGACAGCGCCGGGCAGCAGGCCAGCGTAATGGCGTAGACGATGCCGAGCCATTGCACGTAGTTGTCGAATGTGTGCCCTGCGCATTCGGCAACGTAGCGGTTCTCGACCGGGAAGGGCGGCACGATCGTCGCGGGCGCCAGCAGCAGGTCATAGGTCGCGAAGAACTTCACCGCGCGCGCGGTGATGGCGACGCGCTGAGCCTCGGCGCGCGCGATCTGCGCGACCGTGAGCTTCAGGCCTTCCTCGATGTTCCAGATCACCTCGGGCTTGAGCAGGTCGCGCTTGGTGCGCAGCAGCTCCTGCTTGCTCATCGCGAAATCGAGCGCGCGCAGCACGTGGAAGCATTCATGCGCCTCGCTGAAATCCGGATGCGCCTCCTCGACGATGACGCCGAGCTCGGCGAAGCGCTGTGCCGCCTTGCGGGTCACGGCGATCACTTCGGGATCGACCGGCGTGATGCCGAGATCGGGTGAGTAGGCGATGCGCACCGGCTTCTTGCCCGAGCGGGCCGCCGCCAGGAACGAGGTCGCGGGCGAGGGCAGCGAGATCGGGTCGGCGGCGAGTTCGCCGCTCATCGCGTCGAGCAACAGCGCGAGGTCTTCGACGGTCCGGGCCATCGGGCCCTGGACGCCGAGGTTGCGGTCGACGGCGACCGCCGGCGTATGCGCGACGCGGCCGAAGCTCGGCCGCAGGCCGACGATGCCGCAGAAGCTCGCGGGGTTGCGCAGCGAGCCGCCCATGTCGGAGCCATGCGCCAGCCAAGCCATGCCGGTGGCGAGCGCGACCGCGGCGCCGCCGGAGGAGCCGGCGGCCGAACGGGACGTGTCCCAGGGATTGCGCGTCGCGCCGAACACCTCGTTGAAGGTGTTGGCGCCGGCGCCGAACTCCGGCGTGTTCGACTTGGCGTAGATCACGCCGCCATTGGCCTCGAGATGCTCGACCATGAGATCGGAGCGTTCCGGAATCCGGTCCTTGAAGATCGGCGAGCCCTGCGTCGTGAGCACGCCCGCGACATCGGTGAGATCCTTGATCGGCACAGGCAACCCTGCGAGCAGGCCGCGCTCACCGGCCGGCTTCTGCATCAGCGCCTTGGCATGATCACGGGCGCGATCGAAGCACAGGGTCGGCAGCGCATTGACCTTGTCGTCGACTGCCTTGATGCGCGCCTCCAGCGCGTCGAGGCAGTCGAGCGGGGTGACCTCGCCGGCCTTCAATTTGTCGACGACGGCGCAGGCGGTCTCGCGGATCAATCCCTGGTCGGCCAAAGCTTGGTTCTCCTGATTGGAAGCATCCCGGCGCCGTCTCCTAGACCACGTTTCGTCCGGTGTGGAAAGGTCGCGGCGCTCAACCCCACCCTGCGCTGATGCCGCCATCGACGGTATAGATCACGCCCGACGTGTAGCCGGCGCGGTCGGACGCCAGGAACGCCATGAGGTCTGCGATCTCGCGCGGATGGGCCGGGCGGCCGAGCGGCAGGCCTTTCTGGAATTCCGTGTAACGGCTCTCGTCGCCGAACTGCTGTTTGGCGCGGGTCTTCAGCAGGGTGACGTGGCGGTCGGTGCCGACCGGGCCGGGATTGATGCCGACGACGCGGATGTTGTCGGCGAGGCTCTTGGAGCCGAGCGCGCGGGTGAAGGCCATCAGCGCCGCGTTGCCGGCGCTGCCGCAGATGTAGTTGGCGTCGAACTTCTCGCCCGCCGCGCCGATGTCGTTGACGATGACGCCCGAGCCGCGCGCCTTCATCTGCGCGTAGACCAGCCGCGTCAGGTTGATGAAGCCGAACACCTTCAGGTCCCAGGCGTGCCGCCACGCCGCCTCGTCGATCTTGTCGATCGGCCCGCCCGGAATGTCGCCGGCATTGTTGACGAGGATGTCGATATCGGCGGCCTCATGCGCCAGCCGCGTGACATCTTCGGATTTGCGCAGGTCGACGACATGCGCGGCCGCATCGATCTGGTGCTTGGAGCGGAGCTGCTCGACCAGCGCCGACAGCCGGTCGGCGCTGCGCGCGGCGAGGCGGACATGACAGCCTTCCTCGGCGAATGCTTCCGCCGCCGCGGCGCCGATGCCCTTGGACGCACCGGTGATGAGAACGCGCTTGCCGCGCAGATGAAGGTCCATGGCAACTCTCGCTGATGGGGGAGACCGGATTGTCTTGCGCGATTGTCTTGCGCGTCAGCCATGCGGTCAATCCCGCACCGCAGCGTTGCGCTTGCCTGCCGTTTGGTCCATTCAGGCGATCGGCGATTTCGGCCGGGACGACCGGCGACAATGTGAGGATCCGCTCGATGAGCAAGAAGCCCTATCGCATCGCAGTCATTCCCGGCGACGGCATCGGCAAGGAGGTCATGCCCGAGGGGCTGCGCGTGATCGAGGCGGCCGCCAAGAAGCACGGCGTCGCGGTGCAGTTCGATCATTTCGACTTCTCGAGCTACGACTACTACGAGAAGCACGGCCAGATGATGCCGGACGACTGGAAGACGCAGATCGGCAGCCATGACGCGATCTATTTCGGCGCGGTCGGCTGGCCGGCCAAGATCGCCGACCACGTCTCGCTGTGGGGCTCGCTGATCAAGTTCCGCCGCGAGTTCGATCAGTACGTCAATCTGCGCCCCGTGCGTTTGATGCCCGGCGTGCCGTCGCCGCTGGCGGGCCGCAAGCCCGGCGACATCGATTTCTGGGTGGTGCGCGAGAACACCGAAGGCGAGTACTCCTCTGTCGGCGGCCGCATGTTCCCGGACACCGACCGCGAGTTCGTCACGCAGCAGACGGTGATGACCCGCACCGGCGTCGACCGCATCCTGAAGTTCGCGTTCGAGCTGGCGCAGTCGCGTCCGAAGAAGCATCTGACCTCGGCGACCAAGTCCAACGGCATCTCGATCACGATGCCGTATTGGGACGAGCGGGTCGAGGCGATGGCCAAGAACTATCCGGGCGTGAAGTGGGACAAGTACCACATCGACATCCTCACCGCGAACTTCGTGCTGCATCCCGACTGGTTCGACGTCGTCGTCGGCTCCAATCTGTTCGGGGACATCCTGTCGGATCTGGGACCTGCCTGCACCGGCACCATCGGCATCGCGCCGTCGGGCAACATAAATCCCGAGCGCAATTTCCCGTCGGTGTTCGAGCCGGTGCACGGCTCGGCGCCCGACATCGCGGGGCAGGGGATCGCCAACCCGATCGGCATGATCTGGTCGGGCGCGATGATGCTGGAGCATCTGGGGGAGAAGACCGCGGCGCAGTCGATCGTCGGTGCGATCGAGCGGACGCTCGCCGAGCGGACGCTGCGGACGCGGGATCTCGGCGGGAATGCGGATACGGTCGCGTGCGGCAAGGCTGTCGCGGAGATGGTGGATTAGTTTCGTTGGCGTCGGTCGCCCCGGCGAACGCCGGGGCCCATAACCACCGGCCGTTGTTGTGGCTACCGGTCTCTGCCACCGTTCGCTCCTGATCAATCACGCGGCATGGGTCCCGGCGTTCGCCGGGACGACCGTGGTTGTTCAGGTCGCAACTCGGCCCACAGCGTCATTGCGAGGAGCGCAGCGACGAAGCAATCCAAGGGCGTCGCGGGACTCTGGATTGCTTCGCTGCGCTCGCAATGACGAAGAGGTCGTAGGGTGGGCAAAGGCGCGGCTCTGCTGCATCTCTACACGCAGTCGCGATGGCGCCGTGCCCACCGTCTTGCCGCGAGTGCGCTGATCGATGGTGGGCACGCTGCCGCCTGCGGCGGCTGCTTTGCCCACCCTATGCGTCAACAACTACGTCTTCGCCACCCTTCGGCAATGCTCCCAGGCGGCGTGGATCAGGTTCTCGCTGGCCTCGGGCGTGCGGAAGGCGGAGTGCGCGGAGAGCGTCACGTTGGGGATGGTCGTCAGCACGTGATCCGCCGGCAGCGGCTCGGTGGTGAAGACGTCCAAGCCGGCGTGGCGGATGTGGCCGGAGCGGAGCGCCTCGATCATCGCGGTTTCGTCGACGATGGCGGCGCGGGCGGTGTTGACGAAGATCACGCCGGGCCGCATCTGCGCGATGCGCTCGCGCGACAGGAAGCCGCGGGTTTCGTCATTGAGCAGGAGATGCAGCGAGACGACGTGGCTGGTCGCCAGCAACTGATCGAGCGACACGAACTCCACAGCCGGATGGCTCTTCGGCGAGCGGTTCCAGGCGATCACCTTCATGCCGCTGCCCGACGCAATGCGCGCGACCTCGGCGGCGATGCCGCCGAAGCCGATCAGGCCGAGCGTCTTGCCGGTGAGCTGCATGCCGTCGTCGCGCAGCCAGTTGCCGGCGCGCATCTCGCGGTCCATCTGCGCGATGCCGCGGGCCGAGGCCCACATCAGCGCGATGGCGGCCTCCGCCACAGCGGTGTCGCCATAGCCCTTGATCAGGTGGACGGTGATGCCGAGCTCGGCGAGCTCGTCCGGGTTCATGTAGCTGCGCGCGCCGGTGCCGAGGAAGACGACGTGCTTCAGGTTCTTGCACTGCTTGGCGACGTCCGTCGGCAGCGCGGTGTGGTCGACGATGCCGATCTCGGCGCCGTCGAGGATGGCCGGCCAGTCCTCCGGCTTGATATCGGGATCGAGATGCACGCGCATCTCGGGATCGCCGGGCTGGCGCTGGCGGTCGAAGATCTCGGCGAGCGACGAGTTGGCGTCGATGAATACTCCGCGCACGGGGTGGTCTCCTTGTATGAAGGCTCCAGAGGGCCGCGCGGACAAAGGTGCGCTCCCTCTCCCCTTGTGGGGGAGGGGTGGGGAGGGGGGTAGCTCCGGGCGAGACTGCCCGTGTGGCCCCCCACCCCCGACCCCTCCCCGCAAGGGGGAGGGGAGCTCAGCGTGCCCGCGCGATTCAGGCTTGTGATTGATAACTAATAGATCCGTGGAGCTGATTGAATCAGCCCGTCACGACGCCACACCCGCCAGCGACAGCACCGTGTGTAGCAGCACATTCGCTCCCGCCGCGCAGTCGGACTGCGTGGCGTCCTCGAGCTCGTTGTGGCTGATGCCGTCCTTGCAGGGGACAAACACCATCGCCGCGGGCATGATGGTGTTGAGGTTGCAGGCGTCGTGGCCGGCGCCCGAGGTGATGCGGCGGTGCGAGTAGCCGAGCGTGCCGGCGGCGCGCTCGACGGCGTCGACCAGCTTGGGATCGAAATGCGTCGGCGGCTTGCGCCAGACCTGGTCGATCGCGATCTCGACCTTGCGCTTCTTCGAAATCTCGCCGGCGGCGGCGCGCAGGCTGGCATCGAGCGCCTCAAGCGTGTCGGCATTGGCGCTGCGGCAGTCGATGGTGAAGGCGATTTCGCCGGGGATGACGTTGCGCGAGGGATTGGCGATCACGGCCTCGCCGATGGTCGCCACCGCGTTCGGCCCGAGCTTGATCGCGATCTGCTCCAGCGTCAGCGCGAACTCCGACAGCGTCAGCAGCGCGTCGCGGCGCAGCGGCATCGGCGTCGAGCCGGCGTGGCTCTCGAAGCCCGTGATCTTGCCGTCGTACCAGAACACGCCCTGGCCGTGATCGACCACGCCGATGGTCTTGTTCTCGGCCTCCAGGATCGGACCCTGCTCGATATGCAGCTCGACGAACCCGGAGAATTTCTGGGTGCCGACCTTGGTCTCGCCGCGATAGCCGATGCCATCCAGCGCCTCGCCGACGGTCGTGCCCTCGGCATCCTTGCGCGACAGAATGTCCTCGACGGTGAAGTCGCCGACGTAAGCCGCCGAGGCCATCATCGCCGGCGCGAAGCGCGAGCCTTCCTCATTGGTCCAGTTGACGATGCACAGCGGCGCGTCGGTCTCGATGCCGGCGTCGTTGAGCGTGCGGATCACTTCGAGCGCGCCGAGCGTGCCCAGAATGCCGTCGAACTTGCCGCCGGTCGGCTGGGTGTCGAGATGCGAGCCGAGCCCGACAGGGGCTTTCGACATGTCGCGACCCTTGCGAAGTGCGAACATCGAGCCGAGCGCATCGACATGCACCTCGAGCCCGGCGTCCTCGCACGCTTTCCGGAACCAGTCGCGGACCTGCTTGTCCTCCTGGCTCAGGGTCAGCCGGCGCACGCCGCCCTTCGGCGTGCCGCCGAATTTGGCAGTCTCGTGGATGCTGTCCCAGAGGCGGGCGGAATCGATCTGCAGATTGGTGACGGCGCGGCTCATGCTTGAAATCCCTGTACTCCGGCATCCTGTCCATCGCGCGCCGCGACGAGCGCGTCAACCGATGCGGCGGGATGGCTGGCCGTCTGCGCCGTCCGGGCTGCCAACTCGGCAACGCGTTCGATCGCGACCATCTCGGGCGACGACAGCCAGCTCGCGGTGAAGGTCAGCGGCGGAATGCGCAGGTCGGTTTTCAGCTCCTGCAGGCGCCCGCTCTCGATCTCATGCGCCACGATCGCAGCGGGAATCACGGCGACGCCGAGGCCCTCGATCGCCATGTGGATCACCGTCGCCAGCGAGGCGCTGGCGTGCAGCCGCATCGGCGGCAGATGCGGGCGATTGAACAGCGAGCGGACGTTGTCATAGGGCTGGGTGTTGCGCGGGAAGGTGATGATCGGGAAGCGCGCCATCTGCTCGGCCGTCACCACGCCCGTGCCGAAGCCGAGGGCAGGGCTGGCAAGGAAGCTGATCGGATAATCGCACAGCACGCGGCTGCGGATGCCCGACTCCGAGGGGGCGCCGAGCGCGAAGGCGAGCTCGATCTCCTGGGCCAAAAGCCGCGCGTGAAGATGGGGCGTGACGTCAACCTCGATCTCCAAAGAGAGATTGGGATAGCTCTCATTGACGCTCTTGATCAGCCGCGGCAGCCAGTCGTGCACGATGGTCTCGGCGACGCCGAGCCGGAGCACGCCGCGCATCGCCGAGCGGTCGCCAACCTCGGCCAGCATTTCCGCGCGCAGGCCGATCAGCTTCTCGGCATAGACCAGCATCTGCCGTCCGACCGCGGTCGGCGAGGCCACGCGGTGGTCGCGGTTGAGCAGCTTGACGCCGAGCTCGCGCTCGAGCTGGGCGATGCGCTGGGAGATTGCCGGCTGGGTGGTATTGAGGCGCTGCGCGGCGCCGCGGAAGCTGCCGAGCTTGACCACCCAGAGAAAGGTCTCGATGGAACGGAAATCCAACATCAGGCCCGCCTCGGATCAATTTGTTTTATCGATCCTGATTAAAAACGAAGATTAGACTTTATAGCATGGCTGATGTTGAGTGAGTTTGTCGAGATATTAGGCAAATGGCTCAAATGACTGTTTCTGCGGCATTGCAGCAATCGGCGGGCGGAGCAGAGCTTCTCCCCAGCCATCAGGCCCGCCTGGATTATCGCACCGGCAAGGGCTGGAGCACGGCCGGGGTTGCCAATGGCTTCGTCCAGGGCAATCTCGCGATCATCCCGGAGCAGTACGCCGGCGCCTTCCACCGCTTCTGCCAGCTCAATCCGAAGCCGTGCCCGATCATCGGCATGTCCGATCCGGGCAATCCTCATATTCCGGCACTCGGCGCCGATCTCGATATCCGCACCGACGTGCCGCGCTATCGCGTCTGGCGCGACGGCGAGATGGTCGAGGAGCCGACCGATCTGATGGCGCATTGGCGCGACGGCCTCGTCACCTTCGTGCTCGGCTGTTCGTTCTCGTTCGAAGAGGCGCTGATGGCCGACGGCCTGCCGATCCGGCACATCGAGCAGGGCTGCCGCGTGCCGATGTACCGCACCAACATCGCCTGCACGCCGTCCGGCCCGTTCGCCGGTCCCATGGTGGTGTCGATGCGCCCGTTCAAGCCGGCGCAGGCGATTCGCGCGGTGCAGATCACGACGCGCTTTCCTGCCGTGCACGGCGCGCCGGTGCATCTCGGCCTGCCGGAGCAGATCGGAATCGCCGATATCAACAAGCCTGACTACGGTGACCCGGTGCCGGTGGGCGCGGACGAAATTCCCGTATTCTGGGCCTGTGGCGTGACTCCGCAGGCGGTGATCGCGGCGGCGAAGCTGCCGTTCGCCATCACGCATGCGCCGGGGCTGATGCTGATTACCGATCTCCGGAACAAGGATCTCGCCGTCCTCTAATCAGGCAGCCATGCTGCTAATTGAGCCTTTACCGCCGACCTCAACCGCTTCATCGATGCGCTTTCATCAGAGGATCTTCTCATGACCATCACGCGCCGTAACGTCCTGCTTGGAGCCACCGCTGCCGCCGCCCTCGGGCCGATCGCCGCCCGCGCGCAGACCTCCGAGGTGAAGATCGGCGTCATCTATCCGTTCTCCGGCGCCAGCGCGCAGATCGGCGTCGACGCGCAGCGCGCGTTCGAGACCGCGGCCGAGATCATCAACGGCAAGTATGATTTCGACCTGCCGCTCGCCCGCACCGAGGGCCTGCCGGGCCTCGGCGGCGCCAAGATCAAGCTGGTGTTCGCCGACCACCAGGCCGACCCGCAGAAGGGCCGTGCCGAGGCCGAGCGCCTGATCACGCAGGAAAAGGTCGCCGCCGTCATCGGTTCCTATCAGAGCGCGGTCGCGGTCACCGCGAGCCAGATCTGCGAGCGCTACCAGATCCCGTATCTCTCCGCCGACAATTCCTCGCCGAGCCTGCATCGCCGCGGCCTGAAGTATTATTTCCGCGCGGCCCCGCATGACGAGATGTTCTCGCAGGCGATGTTCGACTTCTTCGACGCGATGAAGAAGAAGGGCACCAAGATCGACACGCTCGCGCTGTTCCACGAGGACACCATCTTCGGCACCGATTCGAGCAACGCCCAGCTCAAGCTGGCCCAGGAGCGCGGCTACAAGGTGGTCGCCGACATCAAGTACCGCGCCAATTCGCCGTCGCTGTCGGCCGAGGTGCAGCAGCTCAAGGCGGCGAATGCCGACGTGCTGATGCCGTCGAGCTACACCACCGACGGCATCCTGCTGGTGAAGACCATGGCCGAACTCGGCTACAAGCCGAACGCGATCGTGGCGCAGGACGCCGGCTTCTCAGAGAAGGCGCTGTATGACGCGGTCGGCGACAAGCTCGAAGGCGTGATCTCGCGCGGCTCGTTCTCGCTCGACCTCGCCGCCAAGCGGCCGATGGTCGGCAAGATCAACGACATGTTCAAGGCCAAGTCGGGCAAGGACTTCAACGACTACTCGTCGCGCCAGTTCATGGGCCTGATCGTGATGGCCGATGCCATCAACCGCGCCAAGTCCACCGACGGCGAGAAGATCCGTGACGCGCTCGCTGCGACCGACATGCCGGGCGACCAGACCATCATGCCGTGGAAGCGCGTGAAGTTCGACGAGAACGGCCAGAACAACGACGCCGATCCGGTGCTGCTGCAATATGTCGGCGGCAAGTTCGTCACGATCTTCCCCACCCAGGCCGCCGTGGCGGAAGCCAGCTGGCCGATGAAGTAACTACCTTCCGCCCGAGGGGCGGGAAGACCATGGCGGAGCATCTGTCGTGCTCCGTCATTGCGAGGAGCGCAGCGACGAAGCAATCCAGGGGCCGCAGAGAAGGGCTGGATTGCTTCGCTTCGCTCGCAATGACGGGGGAGCAAGTGAAGTGACAGCAGAAACAATCATCCAAAGTCTCGCCAGCGGCCTGTTGATGGGCCTGCTCTACGGCCTGATCGCCGTAGGGCTGGCGCTCATCTTCGGCCTGATGGACGTCGTGAACTTCGCGCATGGCGAGTTCCTGATGATCGCGATGTACGCGACCTTCTTCTTGTTCGCGTATTTCGCGCTCGATCCGCTGCTGTCGGCGCCGATCGTCGCGGCCGGATTGTTCGTCTTCGGCGCGGTGGTCTATCTGCTGATCGTCAGATTTGCGGTGAGGGCCAAGGCCAACACCGGCATGGTGCAGATCTTCTCCACCTTTGGCCTGGCGGTGCTGATGCGCGGCGTGGCGCAGTATTTCTTCACCCCGGACTATCGCAGCATTCCGCACTCCTATCTGGGCGGCAAGACGATCTCGATCGCCGGCATCTATCTGCCGCAGCCGCAACTGGTCGGCGCGCTGATCGCGATCGCGGCGTTCGCCGGCCTGTACTTCTTCATCCACCGTACCGATTTCGGCCGCGCGCTGGAGGCGACGCGTGAGGATGCCGGCGCAGTGGCGCTGGTCGGCATCGACAAGAACAAGGTGTTCGCCCTCGGCTGGGGCTTGGGCGCAGCGCTGGTCGGCCTGGCCGGCGCGGTCATGGCGATCTTCTTCTACGTCTTCCCGGATGTCGGCGCGTCGTTCGCGACCATCGCCTATGTCACGGTGGCGCTCGGCGGCTTCGGCAGCGTGTTCGGCGCCTTCGCGGGCGGCATCGTGGTCGGCCTCGTCGAGGCCATCACCACGCTCATCCTGCCCCCGTCGCTGAAGACCGTCGGCATCTACGGCGTCTATCTCCTCGTCGTCTTCGTCCGCCCGCGCGGCCTGTTCGGATCGATCTGATGGACAAGGCATTCATTCAACGTCGCCGGCGCGACCTCATCCTCGCCGCGTTCCTTGCGGCCATCGCGGCCGCCGTGCCGTTCTTCGTCAAGGACGTCTACGTCCAGAACATCATGGTACTGACCCTGATGTACGCGGCGCTGTCGCAGAGCTGGAACATCCTGTCCGGCTATTGCGGCCAGATCTCGCTCGGCCACGCGCTCTACTTCGGTCTCGGCGCCTACACCACCGCGATCCTGTTCACCAAGTTCGGCGTGCTGCCGTGGTTCGGCATGCTCGCCGGCGGCCTGATCTCCGCTGTGATCGCGATGGCGCTGGGCTATCCCTGCTTCCGGCTCGGCGGCCATTATTTCGTGATCGCGACCATCGTCATCGCGGAGATCACGCTGCTGTTGTTCCAGAACTGGGATTGGGCCGGGGCCGCGCTCGGCATCGACATTCCGGTCCGGCGCGACTCCTGGCTGACGTTCCAGTTCACCCGCTCGAAGCTGCCATACTTCTACTTTGCGCTAGCGCTGGCCTGCGTCGCCTGGTTCGTCACCTGGTGGCTGGAGGATTCCAAGTGGGGCTATTGGTGGCGCGCGGTGAAGGACAATCCCGTCGCGGCCGAGAGCCTCGGCGTCGACGTCTTCAACTCCAAGATGGGCGCGGCGGCGGTGTCGGCGTTCCTGGTGGCGATCGGCGGCAGCTTCTATGCGCAGTTCGTCAGCTACATCGATCCCGAGAGCGTGATGGGCTTCCAGTTCTCGCTGCTGATGGCGCTGCCGGCCGTGCTCGGCGGGATCGGCACCCTGTGGGGCCCGATGCTCGGCGCCGTGATCCTGATCCCGCTGACCGAGCTGACGCGCTCCTATATCGGCGGCTCCGGCCGTGGCGTCGACCTGATCGTCTATGGCGGCCTGATCATCGCGATCTCGCTGGCGCGGCCGCAAGGCCTGGTCAGCCTGTTCTCCCGCAAGCCGAAGCCGGCGGCTCAGCCGGCGCGAGAGGCGGTGGCGTCATGACCGCTTTGTTGGAAACCCGCAACATCACCCAGCGCTTCTCCGGCCTGACAGCAAACTCCGACGTCTCGATCTCGGTCGGGCGCGGCGAGATCGTCGGCCTGATCGGTCCGAACGGCGCCGGCAAGTCGACCCTGTTCAACCTGATCGCCGGCGCGTTCAAGCCGACCGAAGGCCAGATCCTGTTCGACGGCGAGGACGTCACCGCGCTGCCGGCGGCCGAACGCTGCCAGCGCGGCATCGGCCGCACCTTCCAGGTCGTCAAGAGCTTCGAGAGCATGACGGTGATCGAGAACGTCATCGTCGGCTCCCTGGTGCGCACCACCAACATGCGCGACGCCCGCCGCAAGGCGCACGAGGTGCTGGCGTTCTGCGGCCTCGATGCGCGGGCCGACGTGCTGGCGAGCGATCTCGTGCCGTCGGAGAAGCGACGCTTAGAGGTGGCGCGCGCGCTTGCGACCGAGCCGAAGCTGCTGCTGCTCGACGAGGTGCTGACCGGTCTGACGCCGGTCGAATCGCAGAAGGGCGTCGAGCTCGTGCGCCGCGTGCGCGACACCGGCATTACGGTGCTGATGGTCGAGCACGTCATGGAGATCGTGATGCCGCTGGTCGACCGCGCCATCGTGCTCGACCTCGGCAAGGTGCTGATCGAGGGCAAGCCTACGGACGTCGTCCGCGATCCCAAAGTCATTTCCGCCTATCTTGGAGACCGCCATGCTGTCGGTGCGTGACGTCACCACCGCCTATCAGGGCCTGGTTGCGATCTCGAACGTCTCGATCGACGTCGAGAAGGGCGAGATCGTCTGCGTCGCCGGCGCCAATGGCGCGGGCAAGTCGACCTTGCTGAAATCGATCGCCGGCGCCGAGCGGCCGCGCGCCGGCAGCGTCACCTTCGACGGCCACCGCATCGACGGCATGGCGCAGCATCTGATCACGGCCAAGGGCATCGCCTATGTGCCCGAGAACCGCCGGCTGTTTCCGCGGCTGTCGGTGCGCGACAATCTCCGGCTCGGCAGCTATCTCTATCGCAGCGAGGCCAATCGCGAGGAGCCGCTGGAGTTCGTGTTCAAGCTGTTCCCGCGCTTGTCGGAGCGGCTGGAGCAGCGCGCCGAGACCTTGTCCGGCGGCGAGCAGCAGATGCTGGCGATCGGCCGCGCGCTGATGACGCGGCCGCGGCTGCTGATGCTCGACGAGCCGTCGCAGGGCATCATGCCAAAGCTGGTGGATGAGATCTTCCAGGCCGTGAAGAAAATCCGCGACGCCGGCATGACCGTGCTGATCGTCGAGCAGCGTATGGCGGAGTGTTTGGAGATCGCGGATAGGGCGTACATCCTGCAGACGGGCCGCGTGCTGATGCAGGGCACGGCCGCGGAGATCAGCGGCAACAAGGACGTGCGGAAGGCATATCTAGGGCTGTGAGGCGCCAGAGGTCTCGAGTGTAGCGACGCAATCCAAGGGGCGTTCCTGTAGCCCCTGGATCGCGTCGCTTTGCTCGCGATGACGGAGTATGAGGGACGTTCGGTGCCCGCCACAACCGTCATTGCGAGCGTAGCGACGCAATCCAGGGGCCAAGGCCAAGCTCTCTCGTTGAAGAGGGCGTCGAGCGATAGCGGTGAGTGTTCACCCGTCCTGCCCTAAACCATCCCCTTGCCCGCATCCGACCCCTGCCGGCGCTGGCGGGCCTGGAGCACCAGGATCACCGACAGCGCGGCGAAGATCACCACGAAGGACACCGCTGACGTCAGAGTGCCCAGCGCGTAGATGTCCGGCTTGGTCACGGTCGTGGTCAGCCCCTGCAGTTCCAGCGGCAGCGTGTTCACCGAGCCGATGGCCTGGCTCGAACGGGCGAGTTCGTCCCAGGACAGCGTGAAGCCGAACAGGCCGATGCCGACGACCGACGGCAGGATGATCGGCAGCACGACGTGGCGGAAGGTCTGCCAGGGGGTGGCGCCGAGGTCGCGGGCGGCTTCTTCGAGGCGGCCGTCGAAGCGGTTGAAGATCGCGAACATGATCAGGAGGCCGAACGGCAATGTCCACGTCAGGTGCGCCCCTAAGCCCGACGTGAACAGGCCCATCGCCGTGGTATGGCCCTCGGCCAGCCAGCCCAGGCCGTAGTCGGCGGCGTGCTTGTTGATGAAATCGTCGATCAGGCGGAATTCCAGCGCAATGCCGAGCGAGGTGATAATCGAGGGCATGATCAGGCTCGCGATCGCCGTATAGAAAAGGATCGAGGCGCCGCGGAACGGCTTTCGGAATGCCATGCCGGCGGCGACCGACAGCACCACGGTGATGACCATCACCACGAGGCCGAGCGCCAGCGAGCGCTTGAAGGCGGCGCCGATGTCGACGATGCCGCCGCCGGAAAACACTTTTCCGAACCAGGTCAGTGACACGCCGTTCATCGGGAACGTCAGACCACCGTCGGGGCCCTGGAACGACAGGATGTAGATCGCGATCATCGGGCCGTACAGGAACAGCACATAGGCCGTGAAGAACAGCGCGAGGATGTAGAAGGAGCGCGGGCGCTTGTCTCCCATCTCTCAGAGCTCCTTGCGCACGTCGACGATCCGCGTCAGCGCGGAGATGATGATGATGGTGATGCCGAGCAGGATCACGGCGTTGGCCGCGGCGGCGGGGAACTGCAGCGCCGACAGGCGCGCCTCGATGATCTTGCCGGCGGAGGCGATCTGCTGGCCGCCCATCACGCCGATGGTGACGAAATCGCCCATCACGATGGTGATGACGAAGATCGAGCCGATCACGATGCCGGGCTTCGACAGGGGAATGACGATGTTGACCAGAGTCTGCCAGCCGGACGCGCCGGCGTCATAGGCGGCCTCGATCAGGCGCTTGTCGATGCGGATCATCGAATTGAAGATCGGCACCACCATGAAGAAGGTGAACAGGTGCACCAGCGCCAGCACGACGGAGAATTCGGAGAACAGCAGCCATTCGATCGGCTTGTTGATGACACCGGCGCCGACCAGCCCCTGATTGACGAGGCCGTTGCGGCCGAGCAGGGGGATCCAGGCGATCATGCGGATGACGTTCGAAGTCCAGAACGGGATCGTGCACAGCAAAGACAGCACGATCTGCCAGGTCTTGCTGCGGACATGGAAGGCGAGAAAGTAGGCGACCCAGAAGCCGATCATCAAGGTCAGGGCCCAGGTCAGCAGGCACAGCTTCAAGGTCTTCAGGTAGGTCTTCAGGATGGTGCACAGCTCGGGCAGGTTGGCGACGCAGCCCTCGAACGTATCGGTGTAGCCGCGGAAGCTGAGCGCCGGAATCATCTCATATTCATTGTAGTCCCAGACGCTGACGATCACGACGAGCACGAGCGGCAGCAGGAAGAACAGCGCGAACACCAGCGTCATGGGCCCCGCTTGCAGCCAGGCGATCGAGCGCGTGGTCATCTTGCGCAGCGTGCTCTGCGCGGGCGCGAGCGTTTCGGGCGAATTGTCGATCGTCACGGCCAAGGGAGATACCTGTCGTCTGGTCGCGAATGCCTTGAGCGGCTGAGAAAATCTGCCGCGCCCACGACCAGCGCGGGCGCGGCAGTAATGGCGGTCACATCAGGCGGCGATGAACTCGTTCCACTTGCGGACCATGTAGTCGTTCTCGTCCATGACGGCGTTCCAGCACACGACGCCGCCCATGCGGTCGTCATAGGAGCCGCCGTCGCGCACCGCGCCGGCCTTCTCCATCAGGGTGCCGTCCGGCGCCTTGATGTCGCTCTTCGCCGGCTTGCCTTCCATCCAGTAGCCCCACTCGTCCTCGGTCATGTTGGCCTTGGCGGTGGAGAGCACGGCCGAGTAGTAGCCCTGGCGGTTGAGGTAGGCGCCGGCCCAGCCGGACAGGTACCAGTTGACGAACTCATAGGCCCAGTCGAGCTTCGGGCTGCCGCCGACGGCCTTGGAGACGCAGAAGCCGGAAGCCCAGGAGCGGTAGCCTTCCTTCAGCGGCTGGAAGGTGCAGGCGATGCCCATCGAGCGCACCTTGGTGACGGCCGGCGACCACATCGACTGGATCACCGTCTCGCCCGAAGCCATCAGGTTGACCGACTCGTTGAAGTCCTTCCAGAACGCGCGGAACTGGCCGGCCTTCTTGGCCTCGGTCAGCACCTTCATCGTGAGGTCGATCTCGGCCTTGGTCATGTTGCCCTTGTCGGCATATTTGTATTGGCCGGTCGCCTCGACGACGAGGGCGGCGTCCATGATGCCGATCGAGGGGATGTTGAGGATCGAGGCCTTGCCCTTGAACTCGGGGTTAAGCAGCTCGGCCCAGGAGTTAATCGGGCGCTTGATGAGGTCGGGGCGGATGCCGAGCGTGTCGGCGTTGTAGACCGTCGGAATCAGGGTGACGAATTCGGTGGGTGTCGCCGAGAAGGTCTTGGAGTTCGCGCCCTCGAGATACAGCACCTTCCAGGGCGCGGTGCCCTGGCCGCCGATCTTCTTGCCGTTCGGCAGCTCGCCCTTGGTGAACACGGGCGTGATGTTGTTGAACTCCTTGATCTTGCGCGCATCGAGCGGAAAGATGTTGCCCGAGGGCACCAGCTTCTTCAGCGAGAAATATTCCGTGTCGAGCACGTCGAACGAGTTCGGCTGGGTGATGACGCGCTTGGTGACGTCGTCGGTCGTCGCCGTGATGTATTCGATCTTGATGCCGGTGTCGGCGAGGCACTTCTTGGCGATCTCGTCGCCCTCGTTCACGGCGGTGCCGAGATAGCGCAGCACCTTCGGATCGGCGGCGTGCACGTAGGGCGCGCTGAGCAGCGTGCCCGTGCCGGCGAGACCGGCGACGCCGGCCGCGCCCTTCAGCAGCGAGCGGCGGCTGATGGGTGTCTTTTTCGATCGATCAGTCATGATCATCTCCTTGATCATCTTCTTGGGATAGAAAACGAGAAAGCGAAATCAGGCGAGAAAATCAGGCCACGAGTTCTGCGGCCGGTGCGGCGGCAGCAGCGGGGCGGGGCGTCAGCGCGTCGGCCTGCGCCGGATTCCAGGTTACGACGACGCGCTCGCCGATGACGTGGGTCTCCGCGTCGAACTGGTCGTCGCTGAGCTGGGCCGAAATTTCAGGGCCGCCGTCGGTCGCGACCGCGATCAGCACATACGTGCCCTGATACTCGATCTTGCTGATCGTGCCGGGCACGGCAGGACCGTCGATCGCGGCGTTCGGCGCCTTCAACTGGATGCGGTCGACACGCACGGCGAACGTTTCGCCCATGAGCGGGATCACGTTGTGGCCGCCGATGAAGCGGGCGGCGAATTCGGTGCGGGGATGGTTGAAGATCTCGCGCGGGCTGCCCTGCTGCTCTATCTTGCCGCCATTCATCAGCACCACGAGATCGGACAGCGCCATCGCCTCGTCCTGGCCATGGGTGACATGGATGAAGGTGAGGCCGAGTTCGCGCTGCAGCCGCTTCAGCTCGGCGCGCATGCGCAGCCGCAGGAACGGATCGAGCGCCGACAAGGGCTCGTCGAGCAGCAGGATCTGCGGCGAGGTGATCAGCGCGCGCGCCAGCGCGACGCGCTGCTGCTGGCCGCCGGAGAGCTGCGCCGGCAGGCGGCCGGCATAGCTCTGCATGTCCACCAGTTCGAGCAGTTCGCGCGCTTTCGCGTGACGCTCGGGCTTCGACACGCCCTTCATCTTCAGCGCGAAGGCGACGTTGTCGATCACCGAGAGATGCGGAAACAGCGCGTAGGACTGGAACATCATCGCGGTGCCGCGGCCCGCGGGCGGCAGCTCGGTGACGTTCTTGGCGCCGACGATGATGTCGCCTGATGTGGCGGACTCATGGCCCGCGATCATGCGCAGGGTCGAGGTCTTGCCGCAGCCGGACGGGCCGAGCAGGCAGCAATAGGAGCCGGCGGGAATCCGCAGGTCGATTGCGTCGACGGCGGTGACGTGACCATACATCTTCGTCACCTTCACCAGTTCCAAGCTCGCGCCCGCCGCCATCCGCCCTCCACATTCTTTGATCGTGACCGAGACCCGGGCATGACTCATGGGTCGCACGTTCGGGCGCCCGGCTCCCGACCTGCGTGGTGTCTGCAACGGGTATGCCAATGACCGGCAGCCGGATTGCCATGTGCATAAGGAGCGCGCGCTGCGGGCGACGCGTATGCAACAGGCCAGCGCAAGCCGCTTGCCCTGGCGGCCGCCCGGCTCACGCCGGGCGCTCCCTTCAGAAAACAGCGGCAACCACGGCGTTGTGGAGGCACTTTGCCCATTCCTGTCTGTGCACCAGGCGTGTGAAGCGGGCGTCGCTGCAATCGATGGTGGCGATGCCGGTCGCGCCGCCGCGTCGCATTCGCCGGTGTCTGCCTATCGATCGAGCGGCCGCTGCTGGCCTGCGCAGCCAAGCGTTGCCTCAATATTAGGCATTAAAGCTTTCCGGAGGCAAGGCGGACTGACGAGTGACGTCGCGTCCCGCGGCCGTCGTGTCGTCTGAGTGACGGCTCATGAGCCTAGGCGGCCGCTCTCTGCCGCGATCTCAGTCTTACCCTCCCCCTCCAGGGCTACCGGATTCACACATCGCCTCGCGTGAGGAGGTTTGCGCCGCGCTTCATGGCCTGGAACTCAAGCCACCCCTC
>NZ_JBNPUZ010000024.1:0-90646 GCF_051168435.1 Bradyrhizobium sp. HKCCYLR20261 | reverse complement strand
ATCCTGGTGTTCGCCGACGAGACCCGTGCGATGGGCCTCGTGGTCGACGAGATCATCGACATCGTCGAGGAGCGGCTCCACATCCAGGTCTCCGGCGCCAGGGACGGCATCCTCGGCTCGGCCGTGATCAAGGGCCAGGCCACCGAGGTGATCGACGTCGGCCACTTCCTGCCGATGGCGTTCGCCGACTGGTTCATCCGCAAGGAGATGAGCTCGGAGGCGCTGACCCGATCCGTGCTGCTGGTCGACGACAGCCCGTTCTTCCGCAACATGCTGGCGCCGGTGCTGAAGTCGGCCGGCTACAAGGTGCGCACCGCTTCGTCGGCCATCGAGGGCCTTGCCACGCTGCGCTCCGGGCACACCTTCGACATCGTCGTCACCGACATCGAGATGCCGGAGATGAACGGCTTCGAGTTCGCCGAGGCGATCCGCGCCGATCAGAACCTCAATCAGCTGCCGGTGATCGCGGTGTCGTCGCTGATCTCGCCGGCCGCTGTCGAGCGCGGCCGCCAGGCCGGTCTCTACGACTACATCGCCAAGTTCGACCGTCCCGGCCTGATCGCGTCGTTGAAGGATCAGTTCGACGAGCGGGAACGCGCCGAAGCCGCCAAGCGCGCGGCGTGATGTGACGACCAGCAGGAGAAGCGTGCGATGAGCAGCAACAAGATCGAGACCACCGACGGCGCGGCGTCCGAATTCGTCACCGCCGTGATCGGCGGCCAGCTGTTCGGCCTGCCGATCTCGCGGGTGCAGGACGTGTTCATGCCCGAGCGGGTGACGCGGGTGCCGCTGTCGTCGGCGGAGATCGCCGGCGTGCTGAACCTGCGCGGCCGCATCGTCACCGTGATCGACATGCGGGCGCGGCTCGGCCTCGCCAAGGCCGATGACGGCAAGCCGCCGATGGCGGTCGGCGTCGATCTGCGCGGCGAGTCCTATGGCCTGCTGATCGATCAGATCGGCGAGGTGCTGCGGCTGCCCGAGGCCAGCCGCGAGGAGAATCCGGTCAACCTGGATCCGCGCATGGCCAAGTTCGCCGGCGGCGTGCATCGCCTCGATGGCCAGCTGATGGTGATCCTCGATGTCGATCGCGTGCTCGAACTCCTGCCGAAGGCAGCCATCGCTGCTTAGCCCGTCAACCGTCCCATAGGGGAGACACACATGAAAAGCTGCCTCGTCGTTGATGACTCGAGCGTCGTGCGCAAGATCGCACGCCGGATCCTCGAAGAACTGGGTTTCTCGGTCGTCGAGGCCGAGGACGGAGAGCAGGCGCTGCAGCTGTGCACGAACAGCCTGCCGGACGCCATCCTGCTCGATTGGAACATGCCGGTGATGGATGGCTACGACTTCCTCGGCCGGCTGCGCCGTCTGCCGGGCGGAGAAGGGCCGAAGGTGGTGTTCTGCACCACGGAGAATGACATCGATCATATCTCACGTGCGCTCAACGCCGGCGCCAACGAATACATCATGAAGCCGTTCGACAAGGAAATTGTCGCCGCCAAATTCCAGGAAGTCGGTCTTATCCAGGCACTGTCAGCTGAATCCGCCTGATCCATTTCTGCCCAGAAGAGGCCGTCCGTGAACCAGCCAGATTATGAATTCCTGCGCAAGCTGCTTCGAGACAAGTCAGGTCTCGACCTGTCTGCCGACAAGCAATATCTGATCGAGAGCCGCCTGCTTCCGCTTGCGCGCAAGGCCGGTCTCGCCAGCATCAGCGATCTCGTCCAGAAACTGAAGGACGGATCCAGCGCCCTGATCAGCCAGGTCGTCGAAGCCATGACGACCAACGAGACGTTCTTCTTCCGCGACAAGGTGCCGTTCGATCATTTCCGCGACGGAATCATGCCGGAGCTCCTGAAGGCGCGCGCCAATCGCAAGTCGATCCGGATCTGGTGCGCGGCATGCTCGACGGGCCAGGAGCCGTACTCGCTGGCGATGTCTCTCAAGGAGATGGGCGCAGCGCTCAATGGCTGGCGCGTCGAAATCATCGCCACCGATCTCTCCCAGGAGGTGTTGGAGAAATCGAAGGCGGGTCTTTATAGCCAGTTCGAGGTCCAGCGCGGTCTGCCGATCCAGCTGCTTGTCAAATATTTCAAGCAGGCCGGCGAGCTCTGGCAGATCAATTCGGACGTGCGCGGCATGGTGCAGCATCGGCAGCTCAACCTGCTGCACGACTTCTCGCAGCTCGGCACATTCGACGTCGTGTTCTGCCGCAACGTGCTGATCTATTTCGATCAGGACACGAAGATCAACATCTTCGGCCGGCTGGCCAAGCTGATGGAGCCGGATGGATTTCTCGTGCTCGGTGCGGCGGAGACCGTCGTCGGCCTTACCGACGTGTTCAAGCCGCAGGCGGACCGGCGCGGCCTCTATCGTCCGAGCGGCGCCGTCGCGGCGGCGAAGGCGCCTGCACCGGGACTGCCGCGAATGGCCGGTGCCGGGACCTAGCGCGCCGTCCTGGGAGGCCAATCGGCTCCATCGGCATCGATGGTGCCCGGAGCCCTCCCGAACACCACGAGCGGATGCCCATAAGGCAGGACACAGAAGATGTCTGAAGAGAACAAAGGTACGGAGCGCGTCACTTTCAGTCGAGGCTACGATGTCTGCATCATGGGCATCGACGGAACCTGGCGACGCGACTGCCAGCTCAACGCCATTTCGGATAATGACGCGGTGCTGACGGTTGAAGGCTCGATCCAGGGACTGAACCTGAAGGAGTTCTTCCTCCTGCTGTCGTCGACCGGGCTGGCCTATCGCCGGTGCGAGCTGGTTCGGGTCAACGGCGCCGAAATGGACATCCAGTTCATCAAGGGCAAGAACAAGAAGAAGCGCAGTGCTTCCTCCGGCCAGGAGGCGACTGTGGGCTGACGGATCTTGCGCCGCTCCATTGCGTCAGGGAGCGCCGGAGCAGGCGCGAAGGGACCGACGAACCGCCGAAGGTCCTGCGCAAGTCCTAAAGTCGCCGGTCGATTTTCTGGGAACCGCTTTACGGGGCTGCAGGATCGGACGTGTAGGACAATGAGGTCATTCAAAATTGTCAGGGACGACCAATGTCGGTCATGAGTTCGGAACTTGCACCTAGCCGGCCGGAGGCCGCGGAAGACGTCGAGCGGCGCGCGCTGCAGCTCCTGGTGGTCGACGACGATGCGTCGCAGAGGGCCTTGATTTCGCTGGCTGCGAAGCAGGCGGGTCATTCCGTCACGGTGGTGGCCACCTGTAACGAGGCGATCCGGGAAGTGCGCAACAAGCGCTTCGATTGTATCACGCTCGATCTGATGCTCGAGGATGGTGACGGCACCGAGGTGCTCAGGGCCATCGCCGACTCCCGCTTCGCCGGTTCCGTCATCGTGATCAGCGGCATGGACTCGGCGAGGCGAATCGCGGCCCGGCTGTTTGCCCGCTCGCTTGGCCTGGACCTGCAGAGTCTGCCGAAGCCGGTCGATCTTGCCGCGCTACGCATTTTCCTCGCCAATCTCGGCAAGACGGCGCTTGGCCTCCCTGTGGTCCATACCTGGGGCGGTGTTGCGGCCGAGGGTGTTGCCGCAAAGCATCGGTCCTGACATCCTGTATTCATGTGACGTCGGAGCGAGGCCGCTCGCTCCTGCGCAAGGCAGCCATTCATCGAGCTCGAGCTGAATCCGGGCCCGTCACGGCTGATTTGGGCGCGCCTTGTGTCAATTGTTGTGCAGAGTCCCGAGCACCGCCCGTGAGCTGGATCGACGCGACTGCGGCTGGTGTATCCAGCATGCGCGCATCCGGTCGGCTTCGGGCTCGATCCTGATCCAACGCCGTCGATGAATTTTGCACGGCAACATGCTGCGCTTCACGACGGTCTTGAGATCGTGTCCAGATCGTGGTCTCGTGATGACGATCGTCGACCTTTCGCTACTACTTGTGGGTTAGGATCATAAACCGTACAAATACGGGTGCCCAAACCACCCGACGAATATGGTATCATAAGCCGCGCTTTCATTGTTTCTTCTCTCTTTGCAAGAGCACTCTCCCATGGCCGAACAAACAACTTCCCGCGGTGAGATTTTTGTCGTCGATGACGATCCAGCCGTGCGCGACACCCTCTCGATGGTCCTGTCGGCCGGCGGGTACGAGGTGATCTGTTTCGCCGATGGCGCAGCACTGTTGGCCGTGGCGCGCAGCAGGACGCCGGCTTGTATTCTGCTCGACGTTCATATTCCCGGAAAGTCGGGTCTGGACATCCTCCGGGAACTGCATGGCGAAGACTATCCAGCGCCGATCTTCATGATCTCCGGTCAGGGCGACATCCCCATGGCCGTGAATGCGATCAAGAACGGCGCGCTGGACTTCATCGAGAAGCCATTCCGCGGCAGTGAAATCGTGGCCCGCCTGAACGAAGCCATCGGCGCATTTGCGCGGCGGCAGAAGGAAAATGCCTCCCCGAAAATCGGCTCGCTGCACTTCCCCGGCCGCGAGCCGCTCACGCGCCGCGAGCGTGAGGTGCTGGAGCAGTTCACGGCAGGGGCCTCGAACAAGGAGGCCGGCCGGACCTTGGGTATCAGCCCGCGCACGATCGAGGATCATCGCGCCAACATCATGAAGAAGCTCGGCGCTCGTAACGCCGCCGATCTGATTCGCATCGTGATGACGGCCTCTCGCGCCAACTGAGCATAAAGCGGCTGCCCGGGCGCAGCCCGCAGGTTTCGGCGCGATCAGATCGGCCGTGTCTCAGGCCGCCTCCGTCGCGAGCGCCTTCCGGACCATCTTGGCCAGCTCGGATTTGCGGTAGGGCTTCGGCAGCAGGAGGATGCCCTCGTCGAGCCGGCCGTGATGCACGACCGCATTCTCGGTGTAGCCGGACGTGAACAGCACGGGTTGGCCCGGACGCAGCCGCTGGATCTCGCTGGCGAGCTGCCGGCCATTCATGGTTCCCGGCATGATGATGTCGGTGAACAATAGATCGAACGGCTCCCCGGCATTGAGGATCGCGAGCGCCTCGGCTGCGTTGGCGGCTTCCAGCGTCGCATATCCAAGCGCATGAAGCTGCGCGAGAACGTAGCCGCGCACCAGCCGGTCGTCTTCGACCACAAGGATGGTTTCGTGGCCGCCCTGGACCGCTGGTGCAGCTCCCGACGGCAGCGTGACCGCGCCGTCACTGCCCGGCGGCAGATACATGCGGATCGTGGTGCCGTGCCCCTCTTCGCTGTAGATCCGGATATGCCCCGCCGACTGTTTCACGAAGCCGTACACCATCGACAGGCCGAGACCCGTTCCCTTGCCGGGCCCCTTTGACGTGAAGAACGGATTGAACACCTTGTCGATGATGCCGGCCGGGATGCCGCTGCCGCTGTCGCTGACCGCGATCATCGCATAGCGGCCGGGCCTGACGTCGTCGTAGAGGCTCGCATAGTTTTCGTCGAGATCGGCCCAGCCGGTCTCCAGGATCAGCTTGCCGCCATCGGGCATGGCGTCGCGGGCGTTGAGCGCGAGGTTGATGACGGCGGTGGCGAGCTGGTTGGGATCGACATGCGCGACGCAGGTTTCGTCCTGAAACACCGACTCGATCTCGATCTGCTCGCCGAGCGTCGGCCGCAGCAGCTTGGCCGTATCGATCATCAGCGTGTTGACGTCGATCTCGCGCGGCTGCAGCGGCTGCCGGCGTGCGAAGGCGAGCAGATGCTGGGTGAGATCCGCCCCGCGTGCGGCGGCCTCGTCGATCATCCGCGTGATCGCCGCAAGCTGCGGCTCCTTGGCGACGGCGGCAGCGAGAATCTCGATGGTGCCGGTGATCACGGTGAGGATGTTGTTGAAGTCGTGCGCGATGCCGCCGGTCAGCTGGCCGATCGCCTCCATCTTCTCGGATTGGCGGATCCGCTCTTCCGTTGCGATCTTGTCGGTGAGGTCGCGGAAGAATCCGTTGAGCACGACGCCGCTGCGGGTTTTCAGCGCCGTGACGCTCAGCTCGGCCCTGAACTCGCGGCCGTCGCGCCGTTTCACCATCACCTCGCGCCGGCGTCCGCTGCCCAGCGCGTTGGCCTGGCCCGTCATCACCAGCCGGCCGAGCGCGGCGCGCAGTTCCTCGCCTTCGCCGCCGACCGTGATCACGTCGAAGACGTCCCTGCCGATGATCTCGGCGCGTGACCAGCCGAAGATCTTTTCGGCCTGCGAGTTCCAGTTGAGAATGGCGCCCTTGTCGTCGATCTGGACAAACGCATCCAGCGCGGTCTCGACAATGTTGCGGGCGAGCTGCTCGCTTTCGCGGAGCGTTTCCTGCGCCAGCCTGCTCTCGGTCATGTCGCGCCCGATGAAGAAGTGGCGCTGCACCGGCTCTGACCAGTTCGACGTCCAGGAGAGCGTCACGACGCGGCCGTCCTTGTGGAGATAGCGGCCGTCGCTGGTACGGGTGCGCAGACCGTGGCGCGAAGCGCGCAGCTCTTCGCGCGCCCTTGCCAGATCATCGGGATGGATGAACTCGGCGCCGTTGCGTCCGACCATCTCCGTCGGCGAGTAACCGAGGATCGTCTCGACGCTCGGCGAGACCTGGACGACGGTGCCGGCGCGGTCGGTGATCAGGATGAGGTCCTGCGAGGTTTCGAAGATGCGCCGCCGCTCTTCGGTCTGCTGGCGCAGCGCCGCCTCCGTCCGGCGGCTCTCGGTGATGTCGCGCGCGATCTTGGAGGCGCCGATGATCTGTCCGTTCGGGGATTTGATCGGCGAAACGCTGAGTGAAACCTGAACCAGCTCGCCATCCTTGCGCACGCGCACCGTCTCGAAGTGCTGAATTCGCTCGCCGCGCGCCACCTTCACGAGGATGTCCTGTGCCTCCGCCATGCGGTCCGGGGGCACCACGAAATCCGCCTGTCGACCGACGGCTTCTTCGGCGGAATAGCCCAGCATGGTTTCGGCCGCCGGATTCCACGCCGTGATCGTGCCATCCAGCGCCAGCGTCACGATCGCATCATTCGAGGATTGAACCGCCGCGCTATAGAGGCGTTCGCGAGCAGCAAAATGATCGCGGGCCGCCTCGGTCAGGTAGTGCTCCTGAACCTCGCGCTCGAGTTCGGCTGTCTTGGAGCGGACCTCGTCCAGGACGCGGGCGAAGGCGCGCGCCAACACGCCGGTCTCGCCGACGGCCTCCAGCGGGATCTTCACCGTCTCGCCGCGTCCGACGCCCTCGACGGCCTGGGTCAGCTGGTTGATCGGACGCGTCAGCGAGCGCGCGACCACGAAGGCGAGCGCAGCCGCGCACAGCATGGCGATCAGGCCGACCTCGATCGCGGTCTTGCGGATGGCCAGCGCGGGCGCCATGAACGCGGTGTTCGGAATGGTCTCGATCACGGCGACCCATTCTTGTCCGGCCAGCAGGGCCGGGACGAAGGCGACGCCGCCGGGACGATTGTTGTCGTCGTGCAGGATTCTGGCAAAGCCTTCGGTGGTGCCGGCCGCGCTGGCGAGCGTCGGGAAGTCATCCTGCCATCGCGTCGCCCCGCCGCGTTTCGAGGCGAATTCCCGATCGGATTCGGGATGGAAGAGATAGTCACCGCGCGCATTCACGACATAGAGCTGCGAGCCGGGCCTGGCCGCGCTGCGCAGATGCGTGAACACCGGGCGCATGTCGAGATCGAGGATCAGGATGGCGAAGGGTTTGCCGTCCGGGGCGTAGATCGGCGTGCCGACGCAGAGCATCGGGACGCCGGTCCTGGGATCCGTGGTGTTGCCGTCGAGGATGACAGGCGAGAGGCGGATGCCGCCCGGCGGCAGGCTCAACGTTTCCTTGATGTAGTTACGCGCGCCTCGCGTAATCAGCTCGCTCTCGGGAACGATCCGCACGGTGCCGCCGGGACCCAGCCGGTCGACCCGGATCAGTTCGCGATAGTCGTTCTCGATTCCGACAAGACGGATCATCGCATAGGTCGACTTCGCCTGCAGCTCGGCGAAATAGCGCGCCGCCACGCGCTCACGCCATGACTGCGCCGTCAGTCCCTCGCGCGGATCGGGAACCCCGCTCTTGAGCGTCCGGATCAGCGTCGCGAGATTGGGCGAGGCGCGATAGCCGTTGATGTCGTTGCGGGCGCCGCTGACATAGTTCTCGATCTCGGTCGCCATCAGACGCGCATGCGATTCGATGCGGTCGAGCGCGCGCGGCAGCAGCGCCCGCTCCAGGCTGCGGTAGCCCAGCCAGCCGACCGCGAAGACCGCGATGGCGACCAGCAGGATCATCGCGACGGCCAGACGCGTCGTCAGCGTCATGCGCGAACGCAAGGGAGCAGCCGCGCTGGCGCCGGCTCCGCTGCCGAGCAGCGGCTCATCGCTTCCGCTCTCAGGAGTTCGGAACAGCATCGCGGCCTGGCCCTGGTGGAGCTGTCGGCTTGCCGGCCGACGCCAGACAATCGGAAACCATCGTCAACAGGGCCGCCGGCTTGAACGGCTTGGGCAGCGCGGACACGGCCCCCAGTTTGGTGGCCATCGTCAGGTAATCGGGCTCTGATGTCGCATTCGGGGTGTCGGGGCGTCCCGAGGTCATGATGATCGGAACGCTCGGCTTCCGCTTGAGGATCATGCGCATCGCTTCCAGCCCATCCATGCCCGGCATGAAGATATCGAGGATCACCAGATCGAAGTCCTCGGTGTCGAGGCGGGCGAGCGCTTTCCGGCCGTCGCTTGCGCTCGCAACGACATGGCCGTGCTGCTCGAGCACGCGCTGCATCGTCAGCTGCATGAGCGGATCGTCGTCCACGACCAGTAGCTTTGCCACGCTCCACGTCTCCCGAATGGCTGGCAGCCGGACCAATCGTCAATTGTAGAGGTTTTGCCCAATTTGCGGCGCGCCGCAAGCGCTTCGCAGCTCAAGTCACATGCAGGACAGGCCTCGGGCCGGCCGCCACAGCGCCCAAATGGGCGCTTGATGGCGGATCCGGGGCGTATGCCCCGCATCGGTCTTTGCCTTCATTTAAGGCACTCGCGCCGTAGTTGTCCGGGCCGGACGTTTCACATTCGCTTAATTCGGTCAATGGAAAAGTCACCAAGGTTCTCGTTTTGATTGCATGGGATCAAGGACAGCCTTGGGGCGATATTCTGGGGCGCGCGATCTTGGGATGAAGTGACATGGTGCTCGATCATTTGAAAATCGGTATTCGCCTGTCTGTTGGTTTCGGTCTGCTGGTCGCGGTGGGGCTTGCGACAGCCGCCTTTGCTTACTGGGAGCTCGACATCATCTCGGCCAAGGTGCTGCGCATGGGAGACCAGTCGCAGAACGCCATGGGAGTGATCAAGATCGCCGGCGATCTGCACGCTGCCTCGCGCGCCATGCTCCGTTTCCAGATGGATCGCGATCAGGCCTCGTCCAGCGAGGCAGAGGCCCGGCTGTCCAGCGCAGCAAGCACGCTCGAGGCTACGATCCGCCGCACCGTATCGCAGGAGCGGCTGGCAGCCTATCGCCTGCTTCAGCCGGAGATCGTCTCGCTGAACGAGAAGCGCGCAACGCTCGCGGCCGCGCTGCAGGCCTACTTCACCGGCCGCGACGCCTTGTTCGCAGATGGAGATCAGCTCGCCGCCGATATCCGCAAGCTGGTCGATGCCGCGCCGGGAACGCCGCACGTCCAGGCGATCGTTGCGCTGGAGGTCGGCATCAACACGGCACGCGTCTTCGTCTGGCGGCATCTCGCCACCTCGGAGGTCAAGCCGCGCGAGGCCTTCCTTGCCGAGATCGACCAGGTGCGTTCAAGGCTCGCGGAGTTGGAGAAGCGCGATCTTGGCGATGTGCTCGGCCGCTCCCTGACAACGGTCAAAAGCGAGCTGGCGCGATATTCCGACAGCTTCGAGAAGGCGTCGAGCAATCTGCTCCGAGCCAATGCGATCTATGCCGGCGAGATTGCGCCACTCACCAAGACGGCGATCGATCGGATCGAGAAGGTCGAGACCGGCATTCGTGCAAGCTACACCGCCACCATCGCAGAGACCCTCGGGCTGATCCAAGGCTCGTCGCGGGTGCAGATCACCATCGCGCTGCTCGCTGCACTCATGGGGGCAAGCTGCGCATTCCTGATCACCCGCAGCATCGTCCGGCCGGTTCAGGTCCTGGTGGACGAAGCCGGCCGGTTGTCGGCCGGCGATACGTCGGTGGAGTTCCTGGGGGCACGGCGCGGCGATGAGATCGGCCTGCTGGCGGGCGCTGTCGCGCGATTTCGCGACAACGTGCTGTCGCAGCAAAGCGCCGCCAAGGAGGTGGCCGCGGCGGCGGAGCAGCGCGATGCCACCAATCGCAATACTGAGAACGCGGTCGAGGAGTTCCGTCGTGCGGCCGAGGGGCTGCTCGGCCGGGTCGGCGAGAATGCCGGCACGATGAAGCAGACTGCGAGCGCACTGACCGACATCGCAACGCAAGCGACCCAGCAGGCGGAGGCTGCGGCGAACGCATCGGAGCGGACCGCATCGAACGTCCAGACCGTTGCGGCGGCCGCCGAGGAGCTGGCCGGCTCCATCCACGAGATCGGGCGCCAGATCGACCGCTCCAACGCGACGGTGCGCTCCGCCAACGCGACCACCGCCCGGTCGGAGAGCGAGATCGAGGGCCTGGCGCAGGCTGCGCAGAGCATCTCCTCGGTCGTCGATCTCATCCAGGCCATTGCGGCGCAGACCAATCTGCTCGCGCTCAATGCCACGATCGAGGCGGCGCGCGCCGGCGAGGCCGGCCGCGGCTTCGCCGTGGTCGCGCAGGAGGTGAAATCACTCGCGGAGCAGACGGCGAAGGCGACGCAGGAAATCGCCCAGCACGTCCAGGGCATCCAGACCTCGACCGGCAATGCGGTGGCCTCTGTGAAGCAGGTCGGCGTTGCCATGCGCGAGATCGACGAGGTCACCACTGCGATCGCAAGTGCGGTCGAGCAGCAGGGGGCTGCGACGCGCGAGATTTCGGAGAATGTGCAGATGGCCGCGTCGGGTTCTCAGACGCTGGCCTCGAGCATTGCCACCGTGAGCGATGCGATCCGCAGGACCAATCGTTCCGCAGACCAGGTCTCGGAGTCCTCGAGCCACGTGTCCGACGCCGCCGAACGGCTGGCCGAGGAGGTGCGCAGCTTCTTCGTCAAGCTGCGTACCGGACCGCTGGATCGTCGCAAGGAAGACGATGCGAACTACCGAGGCCCGGAGCGGCGGCAGAACTACATCGCCGGCGTGACCGGCCGAAGGGTCGTGGGGTGAGTCGGAGCGCGCGAGTAGCGCAGCTCACCAATTTTGAATGAACGGGTGGTGATTTGATGTTGAGCTTCGTTTCCAATCTGAAGATTCAGACCCGGCTGCTGGCCGGATTTGGTTTGCTTTGCATGCTGCTCGCATGTGCGGTCGGCTACTCGGCCTATGCCGTATCGAACGTCTCCGAGCATTTCAGCAAGATCGTGACCCTCAGGTCGCCGGTCGCCATCAGCAGCACGCAGCTCGTCGCCGATCTGCACGCCACACTGGCTGCGCTCCGTGGTTACCTGCTCACCGGAGATCCGGAGATGAAGCAGCGGCGCGCCGCGCTCTGGCTGGAGTTCGACAAGACCATCCAGGAATTCGATCGTCTGGCCGCCGGCTTCAAAGTGGCCGAGAACAGATCGCTATGGGCGGAGGTCAAGCCGCTGATCGCCGAGTTCAGGGCGGCTCAGGACAAGGCTGAAAGCGTGGCGTTCACGGCCGACGCCTATCCGGCCACCAGGCTGCTCGGCGCGGAGGCGTCGCCGCTGATCGCGACCATGTTCGCCGAGGTCACCAAGATGATCGATGAGGAGAACGGTCTGGAGGCGACGCCTGAGCGGAAGCGTCTCCTCAAGACGATGGCCGATCTGCGCGGCAATCTCGCGGCAGCAGGCTCGCAGCTCAGGCTCTATGTCGCCTCCGGCGACCCGTCCGACCGCGACAAGTTTGCCGGGCCCTACACCAATTACAAGAACGCCGTGGCGGCCATCACGGCGCAAGCCGGCCTGCTAACGGCGTCGCAGAAGGCAGCTTTCGACAAGATAGCCCGGGCGAGCGAGAGCTTCGCGCCGCTTCCCGACAAGATCTTTGCGCTCCGCCAGTCGCCGCAATGGAACGCTGCGGTATTCCTGCTGGCGACCGAGGCCGCGCCGCGCGCCAACAAGCTGCTCGAGATGCTCGACGGCAAGCGGCGGGCGGATGGAACGTTCGGCGGCGGACTCAAGACCAACCAGCAGGAGGTGCTGGTGAAGGATTCGGCCGCCGTTGCCGGACTGATCGACCAGCTCCTGTTCACCGAATGGATGCTGCTGGCGGTCGGACTTGCGTTGGCGCTGAGCACTGCGATCCTGGTGGCCCGTTCGATCACTCTGCCGATCAAGGAATTGGTGGCCGATTCCACGCGGCTGTCGGATGGCGATACGACGGTCGAATTCAAGACCGCCGCGCGCGGCGACGAGATCGGCGACGTCTCGAAGGCCGTCGCGGTTTTCCGCGACAACGTGATCGCTCAGCAGCAGGCGTCGTCCAACTATGTTCGCGAGGCCGAGGCGCGCGAGGCGATGAACCGGAACATGGAGGAGGCGGTGGAGGCCTTCCGCATCAAATCGACCGAGCTGTTGTCCGAGGTCGACGACAATGTCGGTGTGATGAGAAACACCGCGGAATCGCTGACGGGAATCGCGGGTCATGCGACCGACCAGGCCGCGTCGGCGGCGGGCGCCTCGGAGAAGACCGCCGTCAACGTGCAGACGGTCGCCTCGGCCGCGGAGCAGCTCACGAGCTCCATCGTCGAAATCGGCCGGCAGATCGAGTTGTCAAACACCACGGTGCGCAACGCCAATGCCACCACGGCGCGGTCGGAGGCCGAGATCGAGGGGCTCGCCCAGGCGGCGCAGAGCATCTCGACCGTGGTCGATCTGATTCAGGCGATCGCGGCGCAGACCAACCTTCTGGCGCTCAACGCCACGATCGAGGCGGCGCGCGCCGGCGAGGCCGGCCGCGGCTTCGCCGTGGTGGCGCAGGAGGTGAAGTCGCTGGCGGAGCAGACCGCCAAGGCGACGCAGGAGATCAGTCAGCACGTCCAGGGCATCCAGAGCTCGACCAGCAACGCGGTCGCCTCGGTCAAGGAGGTGTCGACGGCCATGCGGCAGATGGCCGACGTGACCACGGCAATCGCCAGCGCCGTGGAAGAGCAGGGCGCCGCGACGCGCGAGATCTCGCACAACGTCCAGATGGCGGCCTCGGGCAGCAAGATGCTGGCCTCCAACATCTCCACCGTCAGCGCGGCCATCGAGGAGACCAGCCAATCCGCGGACAGTGTCCGAACCGCGTCCAACAACGTCTCGCGCGTGGCCGAGAGTCTCGCGGCTGAAGTCCAGGACTTCTTCGTCCGGCTCCGTCAGGGCGCGCTCGACCGGCGCGTCGGCGACGATCCGAACTATCAAGGACCGGAACGTCGTGCCAAGGCGAGCGCGAGGCACGGGAGCCGGCGAGCGGCGTAACATCGCGTTCTGCGGCCAGGCAGATGGGCAGACGGGCTATCCGCTCAGGTAGTCCGGCCAAAGGCTCCGGATGGTGGCGAGATCGCTCAGCGTTCCCGTCAGGTGCTCGCGCAGATGGACCTGTGCGGCATCGGGCTGGCCCGCCGCGATCGCGTCCACGATCTGCTGGTGATGGCGCAGGATGGTCTGCGCCTTGCCGGGCGAAGGCAGATGCAGCCGGCGCAACCGATCGATGTGGCCGCTGCGGCTGCGCACCAGGGTCCATAGCTCCTGCTTGTCGGCCGCGGCATAGAGCCGTTCGTGGAAGGCATTGTCGGCGACGGTGAACGCGGCAAAATCGCCTTCGGTCGCAAAGCGGCGCTGCTGCCCGATCAGCGCGTGGAGCGCGTCGACCGGGACCAGGCTGGGCGTCAGCGCGAGCAGCCGCACGATCTCCAGTTCCAGTGCCTGTCGCAGGAATTGCGCCTGCTGCGCCTTGCCGACGTCGATCCGGCTGACCAGCGTTGCGTGTTGAGGAAAAACGTCGACCAGCCCCTCCTCGGCGAGGCGCATTAGCGCGTCCCGGATCGGCGTGGAGCTCAGGCCAAATTCGGATTGCAGCGCAGCGCGCGACAGCGGCGCGCCCGGCGGCAGCGCCAGCGCGAGGATCTGGTCGCGCAGCCGCTCGAACACCTGCGGCGCGGCGCGCCGGCTCGGGTCGAGCCGGTCGTGGAAAGGCGAGGCGGCAGGCGTCGCGGGCTGGGCCATGGATCAGACGTCCGGCGCGAATGTCGCAGGTGACATACCAGCGCTTGTCAGAGATGCACTAATGCATTAGTGCATCTCTGGTCCGGCCGTCAAGAAGGAGCCGGCACGCGAGGAGGGATGTCCATGTTCGAATTGTCGGGGCGCTCGGCCGCACGGGCCGCCGGCCTGCTGGCCGCCACGCTCATGGTGGCGCTCTGGGGGGCTGAAGCCTCGGCCCAGCAGAAGACCGAGGTGTCGCTGTCGCGGCAGCCCGGCATCTTCTACATGCCGAGCCACATCATCGAGAAGAACAAGCTGATCGAGAAGCACGCGGCCGCGCTCGGCGTCCCCGGTGTCACGACCAAATGGCTGACCTTCTCCGGCGGCGGTGCCCAGACCGACGCGCTGCTGTCCGGCAGCGTCGACATCCTCAACACCGGCACCGGCAATCTGCTCTTGCTGTGGGACCGCACCCGCGGCGGCGTGAAGGGCATCGTCGCGACCTCGGCGCAGCCGATGACCTTGATCAGCCGTGACCCCCACATCAAGTCGATCAAGGATTTCGGTCCGACCGACAAGATCGCGGTGCCGACGGTGAAGGTCTCGACCCAGGCCATCGTGCTGCAGATCGCCGCCGCCGAAGCGTTCGGCGCGGACCAGTGGAACAAGCTCGATACCAACACGGTGCAACTCGGCCACCCCGATGCCTACACCGCGCTGACCAATCCGCAGCATGAGGTCCACAACCACTTCTCGATCCCGCCCTATACGTTCCTCGAAATGAAGAACGTGCCCGGCGCGCATGTCGTGCTGAACTCGCCGGACGTGATGGGCGGGCCGCTCAGCCAGGCGCAGTTCTTCACCACGACGAAGTTCGCCGACGCCAATCCGAAGATCATCCAGGCCGTACGCGACGCCACCAAGGAAGCCCAGGACCTGATCCGCAGCGACACCAAGACGGCGGTCGAAATCTACAAGGAGATCACCGGCGACAAGACCTCAGTCGAAGATCTGCTGGCCTGGCTCAAGGAGCCCGGCATGATGGAATGGAATCTGGAGCCGCAGGGCACGATGAAATTCGCGACGCATCTGGCCAAGATCGGTACCATCAAGACTCAACCGAAGGCCTGGACTGATTATTATCTGCCCGTCGCGCACGACCTGAAGGGCAACTGATGTCCGCGCTGCTCGATGTCGATGGCGTCACGCTACGCTACAAGACCTCCAGCGCCGTGATCACGGCGACGGAGCGCGTCGGCTTCTCGGTCGACCGCTCCGACCGCTTCGTGTTGCTCGGCCCCTCCGGCTGCGGCAAGTCCACGTTGCTGAAGGCGGTCGGCGGCTACATCAAGCCGAGCGAGGGCCGGATGCGCATCAACGGCCGCGAGATCACCGGGCCCGGCGCCGACCGCATGATGATCTTCCAGGAGTTCGATCAGCTGCTGCCGTGGAAGACCGTGCTCGCCAACGTCATGTTCCCGCTGCTGACAGCGCGGCGCATGCCGCGCAAGGAGGCCGAGAGCCGGGCCCGCGCCTATATCGAGAAGGTCGGGCTGACGCGCGTCGTCGATGCCTATCCGCACACGCTGTCGGGCGGCATGAAGCAGCGCGTCGCGATCGCCCGGGGCATGGCGATGGAGCCGGACATCCTGCTGATGGACGAGCCGTTCGCTGCGCTCGACGCGCTGACGCGGCGCACTTGCCAGGACGAGCTGCTCCAGCTGTGGAACGAGACCAAGTTCACGGTGCTGTTCGTCACGCATTCGATCGCGGAAGCCATCAAGATCGGCAATCGCATTTTGCTGCTGTCGCCGCATCCCGGCCGCGTCAAGGCCGAGGTGATCGACGTCGACAAGGTCTCGGCCGAGGACGGCAGCGCCGCGCGCCTGGAGAAGCAGATCCATGATCTGCTGTTCTCCGAACCTGCCACGGCGCATTGAGGAGAGCTGGACATGGCTGACGCCAAGATCATCCTGCGCGATACGTCGACCGCCGGCGCGGGTCCTGCCGATGTCGAGCGCAAATTGAGCGTGCTCGAGCTGCTGTGGAACGACGGCTTCGTGCGCAAGAGCCTGATCATCGTCGTGCTCGCGGCGATCTGGCAGGCCTATGGCAGCTATCTCGACAATCCGCTGCTGTTCCCGACCTTCTCTGACACCATCGGCGCCTTGTGGGAAAAGGTCCGCGACGGCACGATTCCGATGCGCGCCTGGACCTCGCTGAAGGTGCTGTTCATGGGCTACGTCGCGGGCATCACGCTGGCTGCCATCCTCACGGTGCTGGCGATCTCGACCCGCATCGGCACCGATTTCCTCGAGACCGTCACCGCGATGTTCAACCCGCTGCCGGCGATCGCGCTGTTGCCGCTCGCCTTGATCTGGTTCGGCCTCGGCAGCGGCAGCCTCGTGTTCGTGCTGATCCATTCCGTGCTGTGGCCGGTCGCGCTCAACACCCATTCCGGCTTCAAGAGCGTGTCGAACACGCTGCGCATGGTCGGCCGCAATTACGGCCTCACCGGCTTCTCTTACGTCATCCGCATCCTGATTCCCGCGGCGTTCGGCGCGATCCTCACCGGCCTCAAGATCGGCTGGGCCTTCGCCTGGCGCACCTTGATCGCGGCCGAGCTGGTGTTCGGCGTGTCGTCGGGGCAGGGCGGCCTCGGCTGGTTCATCTTCGAGAATCGCAACCTGCTGGAGATTCCGGCTGTCTTCGCCGGCCTCTTGACCGTCATCCTGATCGGCCTGGTGGTCGAGAACCTGATCTTCCGCACCATCGAGCGCAAGACCGTGCTGACCTGGGGAACGCAATCATGACGACACGCAAGACCCCCGATCAGCTGCGCAGCGCGCGCTGGTTCGCGCCCGACGATCTCCGCTCCTTCGGCCATCGTTCGCGGGTGATGCAGATGGGCTATGCCCAGGAGGAGTGGAAGGGCCGCCCGGTCATCGCCATCGTCAACACCTGGTCGGATGCGCAGCCCTGCCACATGCACTTCAAGCAGCGCGTCGACGACGTGAAGCGCGGCGTGCTGATGGCCGGCGGTCTCCCGATCGAGCTGCCGGCGCTGTCACTGTCGGAGTCGCTGCTCAAGCCGACCACCATGCTCTACCGCAACATGCTCGCGATGGACGTCGAGGAGCTATTGCGCAGCCATCCCGTCGACGGCGTCGTGCTGATGGGCGGCTGCGACAAGACCACCCCGGCGCTGCTGCTCGGCGCCACCAGCATGAACCTGCCGGCGATCTATCTGCCGGCCGGGCCGATGCTGCGCGGCAACTGGAAGGGCAAGACGCTCGGCTCCGGCTCCGACGCCTGGAAATACTGGGACGAACGCCGCGCCGGCAAATTGTCGGACACCGATTGGAATGCGATGGAGGCCGGCATTGCCCGCAGCCACGGCACCTGCATGACCATGGGCACGGCGTCGACCATGACCGCGATCGCAGAAGCGATCGGCATGACTCTGCCGGGCGCGTCGTCCATCCCCGCTGCCGATGCCGAGCACATCCGCATGAGCTCGGAATGTGGCCGCCGCATCGTCGAGATGGTGTGGGAGGACCTGACGCCGTCGAAGGTCCAGACGAGGGCCGCGTTCGAGAACGCGATCGCGGTCGCGATGGCGATGGGCTGCTCGACCAATGCGATCATTCACGTGATCGCGCAGGCGCGCCGCGCGGGCGCCGACATCGGCCTCGATGATTTCGAGGCCGCCAGTCGCAAGGTGCCGGTGCTCGCCAATGTCCGGCCGAGCGGTGACACCTATCTGATGGAGGACTTCTACTACGCCGGCGGTCTGCCGGGACTGATGAGCCGGATGACGGAGCATCTCCACCTCGACTGCCTCACCGTCAACGGCCGGACGCTGGGCGACAACATCGCGGGCGCCGGCGTCTACAATGACGACGTGATCCGGCCGCAGTCGAACCCGATCTATCGCGAGGGTGCGCTCGCCGTGCTCAAGGGTAACCTCGCGCCGGACGGCTGCGTCATCAAGCCCTCCGCGTGCGAGCCGCGCTTCCTCAGGCACACCGGCCCTGCGCTGGTATTCGACGACTATCCGTCGATGAAGAAGGCGATCGACGATCCCGATCTCGACGTGACCGCCGACCACGTGCTGATCCTGCGCAATGCCGGGCCGCAGGGCGGACCGGGCATGCCGGAATGGGGCATGCTGCCGATCCCGACCAAGCTCGTGAAGCAGGGCGTGCGCGACATGGTCCGGCTGTCGGACGCGCGCATGAGCGGTACCAGCTACGGCGCCTGCATCCTGCATGTCTCGCCCGAGGCGTATGTCGGCGGTCCGCTGGCGCTGGTGCAGAACGGCGATCTCATCACGCTCGACGTCGCCGCCCGCACCATCAATCTCGACGTCCCCGCGGACGAGCTGGCCCGCCGCCGCGCCGCCTGGACACCGCCCGCGCCGCGCTTCGAGCGCGGCTACGGCTGGATGTTCGCCCGCCACATCAAGCAGGCCAATGAGGGCTGCGACTTCGACTTCCTGGAGACCGGCTTCGGCGCGCCGGTGAAGGAGCCGGCGATTTATTAGTTCATTGGGCGAGAGGCAGCGCTCTCGCCACGACCGCAGTGCGCTCCCTCCCCCCTTGTGGGGGAGGGGTGGGGAGGGGGGTAGCCCCAAGCGACACTGCCAATGTGGACCCCCACCCCCAACCCCTCCCCGCAAGGGGGAGGGGAGCGCAGCGAGCAAGATCACGACAATGACCAAACTCAGCACCGCCACCCGCAACAAGCTCAAGACCGTCTCGACCGCCACCGTCGCGACCGCGCTGTTCAAGCGCGGGCTGCGCATCCAATGCATCCAGAACGTCCATCCGCTCAGCCCGTCGCAGGCGACGATGGTCGGCGAGGCCTTCACGCTGCGCTACATCCCGGCGCGCGAGGACCTCAACACGATCGACGTGTTCCGCGATCGCGGCCATCCGCAGCGCAAGGCCGTCGAGGATTGTCCGCCCGGCGCGGTGCTGGTGATGGACAGCCGCAAGGATGCGCGCGCGGCCTCGGCCGGTGCGATCCTCGTCAGCCGCCTGCAGCAGCGCGGCGTCGCCGGTGTCGTCACCGACGGCGGCTTCCGCGATGCGGCCGATATCGCCAAGCTCGGCATTCCCGCCTTTCACCAGCGGCCGAGCGCGCCGACCAATCTCACGCTGCACCACGCGATCGAGATCAACGGTCCGATTGCCTGCGGCGATGCGCCGGTGTTTCCTGGCGACGTCATCCTCGGCGACAGCGATGGGGTCATCGTCATCCCTGCCGGCATCGCCGACGAGATCGCGGATGAGACCTTCGAGATGACCGCATTCGAGGACTTCGTTGCGGAGGAAGTCGCCAAGGGCGGTTCCATCCTCGGCCTCTATCCGCCGACCGACCCGCAGACCCCCGCCGACTTCGCGGTGTGGCGGGCGAAGAACGGCAGATAACCGGTCCGCACTCCGCTCTCGTCCGGCCTTCGGACCGGACCACGATCTGGCGGCGAAGAACTCGGCTCGCCGCCGACGCGGCTGCGCAACTCTGACATGCGGCTGCACGGCTGCCTGTCCTGTTGACCGGCCACCGCTTGCTCGTCACGGTGCCGGCCTCACCGCTGCACCGTGCCCCCCCGATGTTCTCGATCGCCTCGCTCTGGATTCCGTTCACGCTGATCGCCGCCGCCGGACAGGTGGCGCGCAACGCGATGCAGCGCTCGCTCACGGCCAAGCTCGGCACCTGGGGCGCGACCAATATCCGCTTCCTGTTCGGCTTCCCGTTCTCCCTGGTATTCCTGACGGTGGTCCTGCTGGCGACGGGGGACCATCTGCCCTGGCCGCCCGCGGCGTTCTGGCCGTGGCTGCTGCTCGGCGCGCTCAGCCAGATCATCGCCACCGGCCTGATGCTGCTGGCGATGACCGACCGCTCCTTCGTCGTCACCACGGCCTATTTGAAGACCGAGGCGATCCAGACCGCGATCTTCGGCTTCATCTTCCTCGGTGATCCGCTCTCGGTGCCGAAGGTGATCGCGATCCTCGTCGCCACCATCGGGGTCGTCATCACGGCGCTGCGGCCGGGCGGCGAGAAGAGCTTCGCGGAACTGAAGCCAACCGTGACCGGGCTGGTCGCCGCCGCGGCGTTCGCCCTGTCGGCCGTCGGCTTTCGCGGTGCCATCATCACCATCGATGGCGTGTCCTTCGTCACCGCGGCATCCTACACCTTGGTGTGGGGCCTGTTCGTGCAGACGGCGATCCTGACCGTCTATCTGCTCGCCCGCGCGCCGGACATCCTGCGCGGAATCCTGTCGCTGTGGCGTCCCTCGATGATGGCCGGCTTCGTCGGCGCCTTCGCCTCGCAGTTCTGGTTCCTCGCCTTTGCGCTCACGGCGGCGGCCAATGTTCGCACGCTGGCGCTGGTCGAGGTGCTGTTCGCGCAAGGCGTCTCATACTACTCGTTCAAGCAGCCGGTCTCGCTGCGCGAGCTCGGCGGCATCGCGCTGATCGTGGCCGGCGTTGCATTGCTGATTGCGGTGTAGTCAGCCCTTGATCGCAATCAGCACGGCGCCGCAGGCGATCAGCGCGATGCCGATCCAGCCCTGCAGGCTCGGCCGCTCGCCGAGGAAGACCACGCCGAACAGCGCCACCAGCACGACGCTGAGCTTATCGATCGGCGCGACCAGCGTGGCCGGTCCGAGCTTGAGGGCGCGGAAGTAGCACAGCCACGACGCGCCGGTGCCGAGCGCCGACAATGCCAGGAAGACCCAGCTCTTGGTCGAGATCGGGCCGGGTGTGGTGAGCTGTCCGGTGGCGAACAGGATCAGGGCCAGCGTGACCAGCACGATCGCGGTGCGGATCAGCGTCGCGAGATCGGAGTTGAGGCCCTCGACCCCGACCTTGGCGAAGATCGCGGTCAGCGCGGCGAAGAACGCCGAAAGCAGCGCCCAGAGCTGCCAGGAGGAGGAGAGAGGGGACATTGTGATCTCGCAGAGCAAGGCCGCAGTTCGGGTCGAGATCTCCCAACCGTCATTGCGAGCGTAGCGAAGCAATCCAGGGCTGCGCGCGGAACTCTGGATTGCTTCGCTGCGCTCGCAATGACGGAGGTTGCTGCGAGAGTTTACATCCCATCAGCTCGGTCCGTCATTCGTGCGCGCCGGCGCGATCATTCCGGCCCGTCAATTCCGATCGTCAGGCAGCACCGGGATCGGGGCGACCTCGATGCCTTCCTCGATCAGCTCGCGCGCCTCGTCGAGCGAGGCCTCGCCGTAGATCGGCCGGTGCTCGGTTTCGCCGTAATGCATCTTGCGCGCTTCCGTCGGGAAGCGCTCGCCGACATCGTCGGCGTTCTTGACGATGTGGTCGCGCAATTCCTTCAGCTTGGCGCGCAGCTCGCGCTCCTGCGCCATCATCAGCGACGTCGATCCCGGCGGGATCACCTCCTGCGCGGGCGCAGGGACCGGGGCGGCCGGCACCGGCGCGACCTCGCGGCCCTTCTTGCTGACGATGCGCGGCGCCATTATCGCCTTTTCGATCTTGGTCGAGCCGCAGGTCGGGCATTCAACCAGCTTGCGCTTCACCTGGGAGTCGTAGGCCGATGAACTCTGGAACCAGCTTTCGAACGTGTGGTCACGCTCGCAGCGCAACGCGTAGCGGATCATGCCGAGCCCCGCACGAGGTGCAGATAGTCCGGCCCGCCCTTGGGATCGGCGATGCCGAAGCGGCGGCCGTGCTGCAGCGAGGGGATGGTCTGGCGCACGCTCTCGACCCGTGCGGGATCTATCTTGGCGACGATCACACCGGGCTCAACGCCGCCCTCCGCGAGGATCTCGCCCCAGGGATCGATGATCAGCGAGTGGCCGAAGGTCTCGCGCTTGTTCTCATGCAGGCCGCATTGCGCGGCGGCGAACACGAAGCAGCCGGTCTCGATGGCGCGGGCGCGCAGCAGCGTGTGCCAATGTGCCTCGCCGGTCTTGCGGGTGAACGCCGAGGGCACGCTGATGAACGAGGCGCCACTCTCGGCCAGCGCGCGATACAGCGCCGGGAAGCGGACGTCATAGCATATCGTCAGGCCCAGGCGTCCCCACGGCAGGTCGCTGATGACCGCCGTCTCGCCGGGCTGGTAGTTCGCCGACTCGCGGTAGCTCTCGCCGCCCGGCAGGTCGATGTCGAACATGTGGATCTTGTCGTAGCTCGCCAGCACGTTGCCGTCGGGCCCGATCAGGAACGACCGGTTCACGGCTTTCTCGGCCGAGAAGCGCAGTGCCAGCGATCCGATGTGCAGATGGATGTTCAGCTCCTTGGCCAGCGCGCGATAGGCCTTGAGCGAGGGATCGTCGTCCTCGCTCTTGAGTTGCTCGAACAGCGCCGTCCGGTTGAGCTGCATCATGTTGCTCACTTCCGGCGTCTGGACGTATTGCGCGCCTTGCGCGACCGCTTCCCGGATCAGCCTGGTGCCCTGCTCGAGACTCGGCTCGGGCAGCAGCGAGGTGCGCATCTGCACCATGGCGGCGGTAAAGCTGCGGTCGTTGCTCATGATGTCGCCTTGTCTCCGGTCAGCATCGCGTCGAGCCGGCCCTCGCGGTCGAGCGCGTAGAGGTCGTCGCAGCCGCCGACATGGGTCTTGCCGATGAAGATCTGCGGGAAGGTCGAGCCGGGACCGACGCGGTCATACATCTGCTGCCGGACGTTCGGATCCTTGCCCGCGTCGTATTCGGTAAAGGGGACGTTCTTGCGGGTCAGGAGCGATTTGGCGGCCGTGCAGTAGCCGCACCCCGGACGGGTATAGATTTCGATCGCAGCGGTCATGTCGCGCTCAGCTGTTACGGAAGTGTCAGATTATATGGGAGCGCGGGGCGCATCGACAACCCGGGCGAAGACCAGCACGCTGACCTCCGCTGCCTTGGCCCGCAGCAGCGCGCGGGCGCAGGCATCCACGGTGGAGCCTGTGGTCAGGACGTCGTCGACGAGCACGACACGGCGTCCCTGCACGTCGTGCAGGCGGTCTGAAGATACCTGGAATGCACCCTGCACATTGCTGGCGCGCTGGGGCCGCGACAGGCCGACCTGCTGCTCCGTTGCGCGCACCCGGCGCAGCGCATCGCCCTGCATCCGGACGCCGCTGGAGCGTGCGATCACCCTCGCCAGCGCCCCGGACTGGTTGTAACGGCGCGAAAAGCCCCGCCGCCAATGCAGCGGGACAGGGACGACGAGGTCGGCGTCGGCCAGCAGCTCACGGCCGGCCCGCGTCATCCAGCGGCCCATGATCGGCGCCAGATCGGTGCGATCCTGATATTTCAACTGATGCACCAGCGTCCGCGCCACCTCGTCATAGCGCACCGCGGCCCGCGCACGAGCATAGGCCGGCGGGGCGGCAATCGCCTCCATCGACAGCAGCTCGGGACCGGGATCGTAGACGAAGGGAATGCCGAGCTTCGGGCAATACGGCCGCTCGATGAACGACAGCTTGCCCCAGCAGGCGGCGCAGACACCCTCGCCGTCGACCGGCTCGCGGCAGGCGATGCACAGGGTCGGCAGCGCGATGTCGAGCGCGAGCTTGGCCAGATGGCCGCAGGCGCCCCGCGCGGCGCTGGCAGCGGCACGAAGTTGCCCGAAGCGGATTGGAGCAAAGCGGACGCTCATGGATTGAGGCTAGCGGCGCGGACAGTCCGGCTCAAGCGGCGCATTGCCCGTTCCCGAGGATCGGCGTAACCAGCCCCGCATGACACAGCCTGCCACCGCTCCCATCCTGTTCGATCGTTCGCTGCTGGCGCTCAGACAACGGCGGGCGGCGAGGGCGCCGGAGACCTTCCTGCTCGAGCGCGTCGCCGAAGACCTCGTGGACCGCCTCGCCGCGGTCAACAGGTCCTTTCAATCGGCTGCCGACATCTGGACGCCCGGTCAGGGCCTGAAGCCGCATCTGGCTGGACAGATTGCCCAGCTCGCGCATGTCGCTCCGTCCGACACGGCCGCCGAGACGCTGCCCTTGCAACCGCAATCGCTCGACCTCGCGGTCTCCGCGCTGGCGTTCCAGTTCGTGAACGATCTCCCCGGGCTCCTGGTGCAGATCCGCCGCGCGTTGCGGCCCGACGGTCTGTTGCTGGCGGCGATGGTCGGCGGCGACACGCTGACCGAGCTCCGGCAGAGTTTCGCGGCGGCGGAAGCCGAATGCGAGGGCGGCGTGTCGCCGCGGGTGGCGCCGTTCGCCGATCTGCGCGACATCGGCGGCCTGCTGCAGCGGGCCGGCTTCGCACTGCCCGTGACCGATGTCGACCGCGTCGTCGTGCGATATGCCAGCGCGTTCGGCCTGATGCAGGACCTTCGCCGCATGGCCGCGACCAACAGCCTCGTCGAGCGCCGCCGCACGCCGCTGCGCCGCGCGACCCTGCTGCGCATGGCCGAAATCTACGCCGAGCGCTTCGCCGACGCGGACGGCCGCCTCCGCGCCACCTTCGACATCATCTGGATCTCCGGCTGGGCGCCGCATGAGAGCCAGCAGAAGCCGCTCAAGCCGGGCTCGGCGACGGCGAGTCTGGAGGCGGCGGTGAAGCGTGTGCCGCACTCCAATGAGGGCGATTAGCAACACTCGTCATCGCCGGGCTTGACCCGGCGATCCATCCTCTTTTTCGCAGGATGATGGATGCGCGGGCCTTCGCCGCGCCGAAGGGCTTTGGCCCCGCAGGCGGGTCAAGCCCGCGCATGACGACCGAAAGTGAGGAGCCGCGCTCGGCTCACATCAACAGATCTATCAGATGCGGCAGCAGCGGAATGTCCGCGGGCGGCATCGGATAGTCGCGCAGCTTGTTCGGCCGCACCCAGGCCAATTGCTGGCCTTCGCGCGCGGTCACCACGCCTTCCCAGCGCCGGCAGATGTACAGCGGCATCAGCAGATGGAACGTCTCATAGGCGTGGCTGGCGAAGGTCAGCGGCGCGAGGCAGGCTTCGCGCACGGTGATACCGAGCTCCTCGTCGAGCTCGCGGATCAGGCTGGCCTCCGGGCGCTCACCCGGCTCGAGCTTGCCGCCGGGAAACTCCCAGAGCCCTGCGAGGGTCTTGCCGGGCGGCCGCTGCGCCAGCAGCACGCGATTGTCGGCGTCGACCAGCGCGCATGCGACGACGAGGGTCAGTTTCAACTCAGTCATGAATCAACTCAGTCATGAAGTCCGTCTGCAATTCCGCCAGTTCGCGATGAGAGCACGTCGTCTCATCGGGACGGCGCTTAAGGCCATCTTAACCTAGGCCGGTTCGTCCCGTGTTTCCACGGTTGAAATAAGCCAACCTTAATCGGCTCGCGCATATTTTCACGGGTGTACGCCGTGATCCCTTCATGGTTCGTTAGGCATTTTTCATGCGAATTTTACCAAACCTGCTTGCCCGCCTGCGACGCGACGTCAGTGGCAACGTCGCCGTGACGTTCGCCATCGTCTGCGTCCCTGTTCTGACCGCCGTGGGCTGCGGCGTCGATTACAGCCGGGCGAACCAGATGCGCGCCAAGCTGCAGGCTGCGGTGGACGCCGCCTCGGTCGGTGCGGTGTCCCGGACTTCGCCGGCCTTCATCGCGGCCGGCGCGATGACCTCGGACGGCGTGATCAGCGTCGGCAATGACGATGCCACCAAGATCTTCAACGGCAACATGTCGGGCACGTCCGGCTACACGCTCACCAACTTGGCGCCCGAGGTGAAGAAGAGCGGTTCGGTGCTGACCGCCACCGTCTCGTTCACCGCCACAGTGCCGATGATGTTCATGAACATCGTCGGCATCAAGACGATGACGCTGCAGGGCTCGTCCAAGGCGACGGCGTCGATGCCGAAATACATCGACTTCTATCTGTTGCTCGACAATTCACCATCGATGGGCGTGGCAGCCACCCCTGCCGACGTGACCAAGATGGTGAACAACACCTCGGACAAATGCGCTTTCGCATGCCACGACTACAACGATTCCAACAACTATTATAACCTGGCCAAGAAGCTCGGTGTCACGACCCGGATCGACGTGCTGCGCAGCGCCACCCAGCAGCTGATGGATACGGCCGCGCAGACGCAGACCTATCCGAACCAGTTCCGCATGGCGATCTACGATTTCGGCGCGGCGTCGAAGACGATCGGGCTGCGCGCGCTCTTCGCATTGTCCGCGAGCCTGTCGAGCGCCAAGAGCGCCGCGGGGAATATCGACCTGATGGGCGTCTACGGCAACAACGACGCCTACACGGCCGACAAGGACACGCCGTTCTCGACGGTGATCCCCGCCATCAACAACGAGATCTCGACACCCGGCGACGGCACCACGGGCTCGCCGCTGAAATATCTGTTCTTCGTCTCCGACGGCGTCGCCGACGAGAGCAATGCGGGGTGCCTGAAGCCGAAGGCCGGCGGCAATCGCTGCCAGTCGCCGATCAATCCGGCGCTGTGCACGGCGCTCAAGAATCGCGGCATCAAGATTGCCGTGCTCTACACCACCTATCTGCAACTGCCGACCAACAGCTGGTACATGAACTGGGTCGATCCCTTCAACAAGGGACCGTTCGGCCCGTCCCCGAACAGCGAGATCGCGCAGAACATGCAGTCCTGCGCCTCGCCCGGGTTCTATTTCGAGGTCTCGCCGACGCAGGGCATCTCCGACGCGATGAACGCGCTGTTCAAGAAGGCGGTGGCGGACGCACGCATCGCGGGGTAGCCGGGGTGCGAGGGAGGCGCGCGATCGAGCGCGCCTCCGAGACACCGGCGGGCGGTTGGCTCAGGACCGGTAGTCGCCGTTGATCGCGACATACTCCTTGGTCAGGTCGCAGGTCAGCACGCGGTCGCGGCCCTTGCCCAGCCCAAGCGCGACCTTGATCTGGATGGTCTGCGCCTTCATCGCCTCGGAGACCTCCTTCTCGTCATAGGCTGGATCGCGCGCGCCCTTCGAGGCCACGCGGATGCCGTTGAAGGAGATCGAGAGCTTGTCGCGATCGGCCGGCTCGCCGGCCTTGCCGACCGCCATCACGACGCGGCCCCAATTGGCGTCCTCGCCGGCGATCGCGGTCTTCACCAGCGGCGAGTTGGCGATCGACATCGCGATCCTGCGCGCCGACGGTTTGCTCTTGGCGCCCTCGACGATGATCTCGACCAGCTTGCGCGCGCCTTCGCCGTCGCGGGCGACCTGCTCGGCGAGGTCGGCCAGCACGGCGTTGAACGCCTTCACGAAGGCCTTGGCGTTGGGGTCGCTGATCCTGCTGATCTTGGTCGCGCCCTTGGCCGCCGCGGCGCCGGTGGCGAAGGCGAGCAAGGTGTCGGAGGTCGAGGTGTCGCCGTCGATGGTCACGGCGTTGAAGGTGTCCTCGACGCCGGCCTTCAGCAGCGCCTGCAGGGCAGGGGCCGTGATCGGCGCGTCGGTGAAGATGAAGGACAGCATCGTCGCCATATCAGGCGCGATCATGCCGGCGCCCTTGGCCATGCCGTTGATCGTCACCTTGGCCTTGCCGAGCTTGACGGTGGCGGTCGCGACTTTCGGGAAGGTGTCCGTGGTCATGATGGCGCGCGCGGCGCCCATCCAGTCCTCAGGCGCAGCGGTGCCGGCGAGGCCTTCGAGCACGCCGTCGAACTTGGTGGCGTCGAGCGGCTCGCCGATCACGCCGGTTGAGGCCAGGAAGATCTCGTCCTGCTTGCAGCCGACCGCCTTGGCGGCGATTGACGCGGTCAGCGCCGTCGACTGCTTGCCGGTCTTGCCGGTGAAGGCGTTGGCGTTGCCGGAATTGACCACCAGCGCGCGCGCCTTGCCGCCCTTCAGCTTGGCGCGGCACCATTCGACCGGGGCCGAGGGGCATTTGGACTTGGTGAAGACGCCGGCCACGGTGGTGCCGGGATCGAGCAGCGCCAGCAGCACGTCGGTGCGGTTCTTGTAGCGGATGCCGGCCGCGGCGGTCGCGAGCCTCACGCCGGCGAGCGCCGGCATCTCGGGGACTTCGGTTGGGGCGAGCGGGGAGACGGCAGAGGACATCGGAGAGGCTTCCGGCAGGATTGGCGGGAAGCGCTCTGTATCATCTCGATCGACGTTGTGGGAGTGGATGTCTCCACGCCCACATCCGTCATCCCGGCGGACGCCGGGATCCATAACCACAGGGTTCAGTTGTGAGGCGCGGGACTGGCCGCGTGCCCCATTCCCAACATCACGGAGTATGGGTCCCGGCTCAAGGCCGGGACGACGCCGATTGTGACGCGGTGGTTGCGGCTCTCTGACAACTGCGTGACGAGCCGCCGCCGCGCCTCGAGCGGAGCAAACCGCTTACTTCTTCGCCGGCTCGGCCGGCTTCGCGTCCGCCGGCTTGGCGGCGTCGGCGGCCGGCTTGTCCAGGCGCTCGATCTTGGCCGCCTCGCGCAGCTTGCCGACGTAATCGGCCTGGGCCTTGCGGGTGACGTAGGTCTCGATCTGGCTCTTGACCTGATCGAACTCCGGCGGCTTGCGGTTGCGCTTTTCCTCGACCTTGATGATGTGCCAGCCGAACTGGGTCTTCACCGGGTCCGAGATCTTGCCCGGCTCGAGACCAAACGCCACGTTGGCGAATTCCGGCACCATCTGCTCCTTGGTGAAGAAGCCGAGGTCGCCGCCGTCCGAGGCGCCGGGGTCCTTGGATTTCTTCTTGGCGAGCTCGGCGAAATCCGCGCCCTTGGCGAGCTCGGCCTTGACGGCCTTGGCCTCGTCCTCGGTCTCGACCAGGATGTGGCGCGCATGCACCTCCTGCTCGCCGCCGATCTGCTTGGAGGCTTCCTCATAGACCTTCTTCATCGCGTCCGGCGTGGTCGCGGCCTTGCCCTCGCTGGCGAGCAGGCTGTCCATCAGCAGGCGGTTGCGGGTGAAGGCGAGGCGCTTCTTGAAGTCCTCGCTGTCGCCGACCTTCTTGTCCTCGGCCGCCTTGGCGACGAGCTTCATGTCGATCAGGAACGACAGCACGTTCTCGTCCTTGGTCGCGGGGTCCATCTGGGCGAGGCTCGGCCCGAGCTCCTCCTCCGCGAGTGTGACGTCGCTCTTGCGGATCTCGGCCCCGTTCACCTTGGCCAGCACCGGGTTGGCATCGTCGGCGGCGCGCGCGGGGGCGACCAGCAGCGACAATGCGAGACTGCCGGCGAGAGCGGTAGCAAGGCCGAAACGCAGGCCGGTTTTCGTAACCGGGAACGACGTGGTCATGGAAAATCCTTGTCTTGGAAGAGGGGGCTCCAGGGGCGTGGCCTCAGGGCGGCCGGGACACTCGCCCAATCGCCGTGCCTTGGCAACGCGAAAAGTCTGTCAATTTCGTGAAATCGGCGACAGGTTTAAGGCCGATGTCCCGGCGTGAGGCGCCGTTGACAACGTTCCCCCCCAGCCATATCTCTGCCCGATCGCTTCAAGGGCGATAGCGCTTATTTTGCTGCGTTTTTGGCCATTGAACCCTGGTTTGCTCGTCTCCCACTCATCTGACGGCCGCCTCGAGGCGCCGACGTTCGAGCCTGGCGCGGGTGCTGCGGTGCATCACGCCGGGAACAGCAAACCCAAACCATGAGTTACGGCTGCAACGCAGACCCACAGAGGCAGGATTTCAGCAATGATCGGCGCGCTCGCCCGTAAGCTTTTCGGCTCATCCAACGACCGCCGCGTCAAGGGCTACCAGTCCCGCGTCAGCGCCATCAACGCCCTGGAGCCGGAGCTTGCCAAGCTGACTGACGAGCAGTTGAAGGCGCGCACCGAGGACTTCAAGAAGCAGCTCGCCGACGGCAAGACGCTCGACGACCTCCTGGTGCCGGCCTTCGCCACCGTCCGCGAGGCGTCCAAGCGCACCCTCGGCCAGCGCCATTTCGACGTCCAGCTGATCGGCGGCATGGTGCTGCACGAGGGCGACATCGCCGAGATGAAGACCGGCGAAGGCAAGACGCTGGTGGCGACGCTCGCCGTCTACCTCAACGCGCTCGCCGGCAAGGGCGTGCACGTCGTGACGGTGAACGATTACCTCGCCCGCCGCGACGCCGGCTGGATGAGCCAGATCTACGGCTTCCTCGGCCTGACCACCGGCGTGATCGTCCACGGTCTCGACGATGCCGAGCGCAAGGCGGCCTATGCCTGCGACATCACCTACGGCACCAACAACGAATACGGCTTCGACTATCTGCGCGACAACATGAAGTACCGGCTGGAGGACATGGTCCAGCGCGGGCACTATTTCGCGATCGTCGACGAGGTCGACTCGATCCTGATCGACGAGGCCCGCACGCCGCTGATCATCTCCGGCCCGCTCGACGACCGCTCCGAGTTCTACAACACCATCGACACCTTCGTGCCGAAGCTCGACAAGTCCGACTACGACGTCGACGAGAAGCAGCGCACGGTGACGCTCACCGAAGCCGGCATGGAGAAGATCGAGACCCTGCTGCGCGACGCCGGCCAGCTCAAGGGCGAGTCGCTGTACGACGTCGAGAACGTCTCCGTCGTGCACCACATCAACCAGGCGCTGCGCGCGCACACGCTGTTCACCCGCGACAAGGACTACATCGTCCGCGACGGCGAGGTCGTCATCATCGACGAGTTCACCGGCCGCATGATGCCCGGCCGGCGCTATTCGGAAGGCCTGCACCAGGCGCTCGAGGCCAAGGAGCACCAGCCGGTGCAGCCTGAGAACCAGACGCTGGCCTCGATCACCTTCCAGAACTACTTCCGCATGTACGCCAAGCTCGCCGGCATGACCGGTACGGCGGCGACGGAAGCCGACGAGCTGTTCGACATCTACAAGCTCGAGGTCGTGGAGATCCCGACCAACCTGCCGGTGGCCCGTCTCGACGAGGACGACGAGGTCTACCGCACCCAGCAGGAGAAATACGCCGCGATCCTCGCCGAGATCGAGCGCGCCAATTCGCGCCTGCAGCCGGTGCTGGTCGGCACGGCCTCGATCGAGAAGTCCGAGGTGCTGGCCGCCTATCTCAAGCAGCACGGCTACAAGCAGATCGATTTCGGCAGCGAGCGCGCGCTCGACAAGCTCTATGCGGCGGCGCGTGCCGGCAAGCCGGCAAAGCTGTTCGCGGTGCTGAACGCGCGCTTCCACGAGCAGGAAGCCTATATCGTCGCCGAGGCCGGCGTGCCCGGCGCGATCACGATCGCGACCAACATGGCCGGCCGCGGCACCGACATCAAGCTCGGCGGCTCGCTGGAAATGCGTATCCAGCAGGAGACCGGCGGCATCACGGACGAGGCCGAGAAGGCCGCCAAGATCGAGCAGATCAAGGCCGACATCGCCCGCTTCCGCGAGATCGTGCTGAAGGCGGAGGAGACGGTCGAGATCGAGCCCGCCAAGGGCTCCAAGGCGGCCAAGACCGTGACCAAGCCGGGCGGCCTCTACATCATCGGCTCCGAGCGCCACGAATCCCGCCGCATCGACAACCAGCTGCGCGGCCGCTCCGGCCGCCAGGGCGATCCCGGCCGGTCGAAATTCTTCCTGTCGTTGGAAGACGACCTGATGCGCATCTTCGGGTCCGACCGGCTCGACAGCATGCTAACCCGCCTCGGCCTGAAGGAAGGCGAGGCGATCATCCATCCCTGGATCAACAAGGCGCTGGAGAAGGCGCAGCAGAAGGTCGAGGCGCGCAACTTCGACATCCGCAAGAACCTGCTCAAATTCGACAACGTCCAGAACGACCAGCGCAAGGTGATCTTCGACCAGCGCGTCGAGCTGATGCAGGACGAGAGCGTGGTCGAGACCATCACCGATATGCGCCACGCCTTCATCGACGATCTCGTCAGCAAGCACGTGCCTGAGCATGCCTATGCCGAGCAGTGGGATGTCGCCGGCCTGAAGGAGGAGCTCAAGCGCGTCCTCGATCTCGACCTTCCGGTCGATGAATGGGCGAAGGAAGAGGGCATCGCCGACGAGGAGCTGCTCAAGCGCATCGAGACCCAGGCCGACGAGCGCATGGCCGCCAAGGTCGCGCAGTGGGGCCCCGACGTGATGCGCTACGTCGAGAAGACCATCCTGCTGCAGACGCTCGACCACCTCTGGCGCGAGCACCTGATCATGCTCGACCATCTGCGCCAGGTCATCGGCCTGCGCGGCTACGGCCAGCGCGATCCGTTGCAGGAGTACAAGTCGGAAGCCTTCACGCTGTTCGAATCGATGATCGCGCATCTGCGCGAGGCCGTGACGGCGCAACTGATGCGCGTCGAGATCGTGCCGCCGGAGGAGCAGCAGCCGGTGCTGCCGCCGATGCAGGCGCATCACGCCGATCCCACCACCGGCGAGGACGAGATGGCCTTCGCCAACGTCTCCCTGGTGCCGTCGTCAGGCGCCGCCCCGGTCCCGGCCGAAGCGCGCAACCCGAACGATCCGACGACGTGGGGCAAGGTCGGCCGCAACGAGGACTGCCCCTGCGGCAGCGGCAAGAAGTACAAGCACTGCCACGGCCGCTACGCGTAAGCGCGGCTGAGGCAGTCTTTCCATCGTCATTGCGAGCGTCAGCGAAGCAATCCAGAGTCCCGCCAACGACTCTGGATTGCTTCGCTGCGCTCGCAATGACGCTGTTGGCCGAGCTGCGCGCCAAAACCACCGCTGTCATCCCGGCGAACGCCGGGATCCATAACCACAGGATGATGTTGTGACGCAGGCTGGTCGCTCCAGCGTGCCTGCTAATTCTGTCGCGGAGTATGGGTCCCGGGTCGGCGCACATCGGCGCGATGCGCCGATGTGCTTGCCCGGGACGACATCGAGGGTAGATCAGGCCGCCTTGGCCGTGTCGACCTGCGCCCCCTCCGCAATCGTCCTTGGCGCCGTGTTCAGCTGCTCGATCGCAAAGCCCGCGGCCTTCTTGTAGTTGGCCATGAACGCGTCGCGCTCGGCCGGTGGCACCACGTCATCGATATCAGTGAAGGTGCCGCCGCAGCGCTCGTCGACCAGGTTGAGCAGGCCGAACGGGCCGGCGCCGCGGTTGCGCAGGATCACCGCCGAAATCGGCCCGCACAGTTTCTCGTCATAGGCGGCGAGCGCCGCCGGCGTCACGCCGTGGGCCAGCAGGCACGTGCCGAGCACGCGGGCGTCGACGATCGCCTGGCTCGCGCCGTTGCTGCCGGTCGGATACATCGCATGCGCGGCGTCGCCCATCAGCGCGACCGGACCGTCGACCCAGGTCGAGACCGGATCGCGGTCGATCATCGGGTTTTCATAGGCCCCGTCGGCGCCGGCGATCAGCGCGGGGACGTCGAGCCAGTCATAGGTCCAGCCCGCGAAATGATGCGCGAACTCGGCTGTCGGCACCTGCCGGAACCAGCCGGTCTGCTTCCAGCCCTCGGTGTTGTCCATCGTCACCTCGGCGATCCAGTTGATCAGCGCCAGCCCCGTCTTCGGGTCGGGATGCGAGATCGGGTAGACCACGACGCGATGACGATGGGTGCCGAGGCCGACGAAGGACGAGCCCGTCCGCATCGGCTTCGCCCAGGTCACGCCGCGCCACATCACCGCGCCGCCCCAATGGATCGGCGGCTGCGTCGGGTGCATCTGCGCGCGCACCGCCGAATGAATGCCGTCGGCGCCGATCAGCAGCCGGCCGCGCTGCTCCGAGCGCGAGCCATCGGCGTGCTCGATGCGCGCCGTCACCGTGCCGTCGGCGTTCTTCTCGTAGCCGCTCACGCGGCTGCCGAGCCGCACGGTGGCGGCGCCCGCACGTTGCACCAGCCGGCTGTACAGCAGCATGTGCAGCTTGCCGCGATGCACGGCATATTGCGGCCAGTTGTAGCCGGCGAGCAGCCCGCGCGGCTCGGAATAGATATCATTGCCGTTCAGCCCGACCAGCGCCCATTCCTTCGCCGGCACGCCGACCTCATCGAGATCAGCCGCGCCGATGCCGAGGTCGTACAATTCGCGCACCGCATTGGGCTGCAGATTGATGCCGACCCCGAGCGGTCGCATCTCGCGCACGCTCTCATAGACGATGCAGGGCACGCCGATCTGCTGCAGGGTCAGCGCGGTCGCAAGGCCGCCAATGCCGCCGCCGGCGATGAGGACAGGAAGATCGGTCATGGGGCTGGTCCTGGGCATGGTCCGTCGCACGTGAACTCGGAAACAAGGCTCGAAGAATGGCCAAGGGGGTGCGGGCGCGGCACTGCAGCGCGCGCGGATCGCCTCCCCTCGATCCAAGACCGGCATTGTCTCGCCGGTCGATGGGAAAAAGGCCTAGTTCAGAAGGCCAGCGGAAACAAGGGGAATGGGCAACCTGAGGTCCCATGGTAGGCTGGTGCCATGCGACATCGATCTCTCTTCCTCTGCGCCGCCCTCCTGCTCGCGGCCGTCTCCAGCCCGGCCCTCGCGTTCGACATCGAGGCGCATCGCGGCGGGCGCGCGCTCCATCCTGAGAACACCCTGCAGGCCTTTGCGGCCGCGCTGGCGCTTGGCGTCGACACGCTCGAGCTCGACGTCGGCGTCACCCGCGACGGCGTGCTGGTGGTCTCGCATGAGCGGCGGCTCAATCCCGATCTCGCCCGCGATGCCGCCGGCAACTACGTGGCGCCGCCCGGGCCGCTGCTGATCGATCTGCCGCTCGCAGAGGTGCAGTCGTACGATGTCGGACAGATCCGTCCCGGCAGCGACTATGCCAAGCAGTTTCCGGAGCAGCAGGTGCTCACCGGCGCGGCTCCACCGCCCCGCATTCCGACGTTGAAGCAGGTCATCGATCTCGTCAGAGGCTCCGGCAACGACAAGGTGCGGCTCAACATCGAGACCAAGCTCGATCCCGCGCTCCCCAATGAGGCGCCGGATCCCGAGCGTTTCGTCAGTCTGCTGCTCGATGTCATCGCTGCCGAGCACTTCGCCGACCGCATCATGATCCAGTCGTTCGACTGGCGCACCCTGCAACTCGCGCAGCAACGCGCGCCGCAGATTCCAACGGTCTATCTGTCGCTGCAGCGTGGCAAGGCACCCACGGTCGCGCTGACCGAGGCCACGCGCTGGACGGCCGGCTTCAACCCCGCCGATCACGGCGGTTCGCTGCCATCAACGATCCGCGCAGCCGGCGGCAAGGTCTGGTCGCCCTATTTTGCCGACGTCACGCCGGAGCTGATCAGTGAAGCCCACGCGCTCGGTCTTCAGGTCGTGGTGTGGACCGTCAACAAACCGGAGGACATGGCCCGGCTCATCGAGAGCGGCGTCGATGGCATCATCTCCGACCGGCCGGATCTGTTGCGCAAGGTTGCTGTCGAGAAGGGCGTTGCCAAGCCGGTCGCCGCTGCGGCCGGCCCGAGATAGAAGCTGACAATTCGCCGTCTTGAAAGTGGAGGGGGCTCAGAACCGATAGTTGACGCCGAGAGTCGCGGCGTGAACACGGTCCTTGACCTCGAAGCCGGTGATGTTGACGACCGGCGCCGCGTTGCTCATCGTGATGCCGTTCTTGCCGAAATCGTAGTAGTTATATTCGACGGTCGCGGACCAGTGTGCGGCGAAAGCCCACTCCACGCCGGCGCCCGCGGTCCAACCGCTTCGCATCGACGTCGTGCTCGGATCGACGGCGATCCCCGCAGGGAGGATGAATGGATCCTCGTTGCGCTCGCGCGTCCAGGCGGCGCCGCCGCGCGCATAAACCAGCCAGCGCTCGGCGTAAACGTAACCAAGCCGCGCCGTTGCGGAGCCGAGAAAATCATTGGTGGTGACGAACTGCGATGGGCGGATCACACCGGTGATCCGATTCCGGACCGAACCACCATGGCTGCTTCGCAGGCTGCTCCAGGCGGCGCGAGCCTCGGCGCCGATCACCCAGGCCGGCGCAAACTGGTAATCGCAACCGATTTGGCCGCCGCCGACAACGCCGGCCCCGCTGTAGTCCCTGGCGACGCCGAGATCGTTGGTCGTCGTGTCGTCACTGACGACTCCTCCGACATGACCGCCGATATAGCAACCACTCCAGGTGAATTTGACCGGCGTTGGCGCTTTCGCCGTGATCGGGAGGTCAGCCGCCGCCGCAGCAGCACTGAAGAAAGCGATCGCCGCAGAACCCAGCAGAACCTTGAGCATTCCAAACGCCTCAGCACATTCGCGCTGAGGTAGTAGCAGTTGATCGTCGTCCTGTATGTTGTCCGGCAGCAACATTCCGTAAAATTACGGGAACCTTGCTGCCGGACGGCATGAGCTCACCCCGTTACCACCTCATGCCGGATCACGAACGGCGCCAGCAACGTGTGCACCTCGTTCTCGATCGCCTCGCGTTGCTCCGCCGGCACGTTGCGGAGCGTCACCGTGGCGAGGCTGCCGTGACTGCCATGAGCGCCGACCTTGACGCTGCAGTCGATGCCGCGGTCGGTGAGCTGCGACAGCACCTTGGTGAACACCCGCGTCGCGGCGTCCCAGCGCAACTGCGGCTTGAACACCTTGCCGACGCCGGTCACCGGCATCGGATCGATCGGGATGATCTGCACCGGCACCGCGGCGCGCTCCGGCGTGCGGGCGCGGACCCAGTCCTCCAACTCGCCCGGTTGCACGCTCGCGCCCGGCTTCAGTTGCACGTAGCCGATCGGCAGTTCGCCCGCATAGGCGTCGGGCTGGCCGACCACGGCGGCAAAGCCGACGGCGGGATGCTGAAACAGGATCTCCTCGATCGGCGCCGGGTCGATGTTGTGGCCGCCGCGGATGACGAGGTCCTTGGCCCGGCCGGTGATCCACAGGAAGCCGTCGGCATCGAGCCGGCCGAGATCGCCCGAGTTGACCCAATGGCCATCAACAAACGCGCCCTTGTTGTGGGCGTCGTCGAGATAGCCGGAGAACACGCCGGGCCCGGCCATGATCACGACGCCGATCTCATCCACGGCGCAGTCGCGCTCGTAGCGTCCTTCGGCGTCGAGCTTGACGATGCGCACCTTCGCATAGGGCACGGGCAGGCCGACCGACCCGAGCCGGATCGGCTGGTCCGCATAGGCCATGGTGTGCACGCTCGACGTCTCGGTCATGCCGTAGACCTCGATCACCGGCAGCTTCAGCCTGTCCATGATCGCCTGGCCGACGGCGACCGGAATTGCCGATCCGCCGCCGGCGGCATAGCGCAGGCTGGAAATGTCGGCGTTGCCTTGCGGCACCGCGAGCGTTGCCGCCAGCACCGTGGGCACGCTCGACAGCGTCTCCGGCTTGTACTTCTCGACCAGTCCCCAGATGTTGCGCACCGCGTTCGGATTGCGCCAGCCGGCACCGGAGAGCACGACAAGGCTGCCGCCTGCGGAGAACGTCTGCAGCGCCTGCGTCAACGAGCCGCCGACATGAAACAGCGGCATGCCGAACAGCAAGGTGCCGCCGGACTTGGCCTTCAGGATCAGGTTGATCGCCCAGGCCTGGTAGACCTGATTGCCATGGCTGTGCCGCACCAGCTTGGGCGTGCCCGTGGTGCCGCCGGTGTGGAAATAGGCCGCGGTGTCGCTGGATTTGATCTGCCGGCCGCTGACGAGGTGATCGCCCGGCTGCGGCTTGATCAGGTCGCCCCAGGCGTGGATGCCGGCGGCCGGATCGCCGCCGCCGCCATGAACCTGCACGATCGCCTTGAGGTGTTTCAGGCCGCCGCGGACCTTCTCGACCTTCTGCCAGATGTCGGTGCCGGGCAGGGGGCCGAGCGCCACCAGCACCTTGGTCTTGGCGGCATCGAGAATCTCGGCGATCTGGTGCGGCTCGAGCAGCGGGTTGACCGGGTTGGCGATGCCTGCGGCCTCCGCGCCGAACAGCGTGATGAAGGCTTCGGGCACCAGAGGCAGCATGAAGCTGACGACATCGTCGGGACCGACGCCGAGGGCGTGAAACATGTTCGCCGCCTGCGTCACCTTCGCGATCAAGTCGCGATAGGTGATCACGACCGGCGTATCGGCGGGATCGGCATTTGCCAGAAACTGGATCGCCGGCGCGTCCGGGTTGGCCGACGCGCCGCATTTCAGCGCCTCGTACGTGCTCTGAGCAGCGATCCGTTCGCTGTACGGCGTCTGCTCGAAGGCGCGGATGTCAGCCGTGCTGGCAAATGTCGGATACTCGCCGCCGATGGCGCGATCGAGCAGATGAATGCCCGTCATGGCCTGTCCTCCCTGTGTGTCCTCATCCGGCTCGGGGCCGGTGATTGCGCGCGGGCTCTGTGGCCCGTTCGTCGCGATCGCGAGAGGACAGGATGGGGGAGGATTCGTCTTGCGTCTATCTCGGCGTGATCGGGGATGCCGGGAGTTTTGTCGCAGCGACGCTGCGCTGCAACGCGACGCAGTCCAACGCGCTTGCCGTGTCCAAAGCTTCGAGGAGCTACGCGCGCTCCAACAAAAACTCTGCCGTCATTCCGGGGCAGCCGCGCGTAAGCGCGGATGAGCCCGGAATCCATAGCCACGAGCGGATGTGTGACGAAGACTGCTCCCACAGCCATCTCGTGCCTCATATCCGCCTGTGCGTATGGATTCCGGGCTCATTCGCGCTGCTTCAAAATGGTCTACCGCCATTTTGCGCGCGAATGCCCCGGAATGACGGAGAGAACAAGCGTGGGCAGAGGCCGCCGCGGGCGCGCCTTCGCCCTATGCCCCCGCAGCTTCCGCGTCATTGCGAGCGTAGCGAAGCAATCCAAGGTCCCGCCCACCATCCTGGATTGCTTCGCTGCGCTCGCAATGACGGGAGGGTAGAGCTCGGGACTGAATGTCCGCAGCGTCGCAGCAAGACAATGCTCAACTCGCCGCGTCGATCAAATTCTCCAGCAGCCGCTTCAGCTCGCCGGTCGCCTTGTCGCCGTAGTTCTCCAGGATGTGCGCCTCCTGGCTGGCGGCCAGCGAGTTCAGCCGCTTGCACAGCGCCTTGCCGCGGTCGCTGATGAACATCAGCACCTTGCGGCGGTCGTTCGCGTCCTGGCGGCGGTAGACCAGCGAGTCCGACACCATGCGGTCGATCATCTTGGTCAGGGTCGGATGGTTCAGCAGCACCGCCTCGGCGAGATCCCCCATCGAATGGCCCTCGCCGTCCGACAGCACCTTGAGGATGCGCCACTGCTCGACGGGCACGCCCTCCGTGCTCAGGCGCGTCTCCAACTGCCGGTTGATCTCCCGGTTGGCTTGCGCGAGCAGGTAGGCGAGATGTTCGGTGAGGGGGGTGTTGGAAGGGGGCGATTTGGCCACGGTAAATTTCGCTCAGGGGTCCTGAATTGAATGATTGTCCGGCAGTTGCTGCCCGATCTATATGCATCCCAATTCTTGAACATTCAACATTTTCGAATAGGATATTTGCCGAACGCGTGCTGATTTTGACGGCGTATGACCGCCGGCCCACACTGGGCCAACCAGGGTCGCGGCCAAGGAGTGGGTGTGCTCTCGACAGGACCTGTCACGGCCGGGCGCTGCAGCCCGCCGCCGTCCCTGCTGTTCAGGAGCCCGCCCAAGCGGGTCGGCCTGCCGTCGCTGGCCCCCTTCGATCCCGATCGGTTCGCGCGGCGGGGCCGCCACAACAGGCTGCGCATCGGCAATTTCATCACCTTCTCCGGCTCGCCGGGAATATGGGGGCCGGCGGCCACCAACAGCGCGCTGCTGGCGGTCTCCGAGATCAACCGCCGTGGCGGCATCCTCGGCCGCGAGATCGAATTGTCGTTCTACGATTCCGGCGGCCCGGTCGAGGAGGTGGTTGCGTGCGCCAGGGACGCGCTTGAGTTCGACGACATCGACGTCGTGATGGGCTCGCATATCAGCGCGGTCCGGTTGGCGCTGCGCCGTCTGACGCGCGGCCGGATCCCTTACGTCTATACGCCGGTCTATGAAGGCGGCGAGCGGACGCCGGGCGTGATGGCGATCGGCGAGACGCCGCACAGCCAGACCCGTCCCGCCATTCATTGGCTGGCCGAGAACAAGGGCGCCAAGCGCTGGTACCTGATCGGCAGCGACTATGTCTGGCCGTGGCAGTCGCACCGCTCCACCAAGACCTACATCACCGAGGCCGGCGGCCATGTCGTCGGCGAGGAATTCGTTCCCGTCGGTGAGGACGATCACGAGGCGCATCTGGCGCGCATCCGCGCCGCCAAGCCCGACGTCGTGCTGATCTCGCTGATCGGCACCGACAGCATCACCTTCAACCGGGCGTTCGGCGAATCCGGCCTCGCCGCGACCACCTTGCGTCTCGCCGGGGCCGTCGACGAAACCGTGCTGCTCGGCATCGGCGCCGACAACACCGAGAATCTCTACTCCGCCTCCGGCTATTTCAATTGCATCGGCTCCAGAGCCAATGACGACTTCCTGGGCGGTTACACTGCGATGTTCGGCGTCGAGGCGCCGCCGGTCGGCTCCGTCGGCCAGTCCAACTACGAAGGTCTGCGCTTCCTGAAAGCCGCCGCGGAGCGCGCCGGCTCATTGTCCCTGCACCCGCTCGCCGCCGCCGGCCGCAACATGGTCTATTCCGGCCCCCGCGGCGATGTCACCCTCCGTCACGGCCGCGCCAGCATGGCCATGCACCTCGCCGCCGCCGACGGCCTGGATTTCAGGATCATCCGTACGTTTTGAGCGATGCCGGGTAGGCGCCTCGCGAGACGTTCCGCTCCTTCCACGTCGTCATGGCCGGGCTTGTCCCGGCCATCCACGTCGGCCGACATGCTGAGAACGACGTGGATGCCCGGGACAAGCCCGGGCATGAGGGAGTAACTGATCGGCAGGATCGCTCGTCAGGGAAGCCCCGCATCTTCACATGTGATAGCCCTGCCCTCCAGGGGAGGGTGGCACCTGCTCAGGCCGCCGCGGCGCTCTTGGCCGGCGCTTCCGCGATGAGGGACGGCGCGACCTCCACCTCCCGGATCATCTTGCTGATCGCCTCCTGCGGCATCGGCTTGCCGAACAGGAATCCCTGCACGCTGGTGCAGCCTTCCTCGCGCAGGAAGGCGAGGTGCTGCTCGGTCTCGACGCCCTCGGCCAGCACGGGGATGTTCAGGCTGCGCCCCAGCAGCAAGGTCGCCTTGACGATCGCCGCCGCATGCACGCTGGTCTCGACCGACTGGATGAAGCTCTTGTCGACCTTGATCTTGTCGAACGGAAACACCTGCAGGGTCGACAGCGATGAATAGCCGGTGCCGAAATCGTCCATCGCGACGGTGACGCCGATCCCCTTCAGCGCCTGCATCACCTGCAGCGCGTGCTGGCGGTCGGCGATGATGCCGGTTTCCGTCAGCTCGATCTCGAGTCGCTCCGGAGCCAGGCCCGTCTGGCGCAGCACCTCGGCGACGCGCTTCGGCAGGTCGTGGTTGAGCTGCATCGGCGCGACGTTGACGGCGACCTTGAACGGCTGGCTCCAGCCCGCCGCGGTGGCGCAGGCGGTGCGCAGCACCCAGTCGCCGATGTCGACGATCAGCCCGGTCTGCTCCGCCATCGGAATGAAATCGTTCGGCGGCACGCGGCCCTTCACTGGGTGATTCCAGCGCAGCAGCGCCTCGAAGCCGATGATCTCGCCGCTCTGCGTGTCGTTCTGAACCTGGTAGTGCAGCTCGAACTCGTTGCGCACCAGCGCGCGCTTCAGATCGATCGCGAGCTCGGCGCGGCGCCGGCTGGCCTCGTCCATCGACGGTTCGTAGGTGCAGATCTTGCCTTGTCCCAGGCCTTTGGCGCGATACATCGCCAGATCCGCGCGGGTGAGCAATTCGTCCGAGCTGAGGCCGTGGTCGGGATGCAGCGCGATGCCGATGCTGCAGCCGACCGAGAGGCTGCGCTCCTCCCACTCGACCGGCGTCAGCACCAGCGCGCGCATGCGCTCGGCGAATCTGGCGGCCTCGGCGCGCGCGAAGATCTCGCTCTTGACGGCGACGAACTCGTCGCCGCCGATCCGTGCGAGGAATTCGCCGGGCTGCAAGGTCGCCGCGATGCGCTGGGCGATCGTCGTCAGCACCGCATCGCCAGCGGCGTGGCCATGCGCGTCGTTGATGTCCTTGAAGCGGTCGAGATCGATCGCGAGCACGACCAGATGCGCGGTCTCGTCGCCATTGGTCAACAGCGGAGCCAGCCGCTGTCCCAGGCCGTTGCGGTTGGGCAGGCCGGTCAGCGGATCCTGCAAGGCCAGCTGCCGATAGCCTTCGACCGCCTCCTGCGCCGCCTGCATGTCGATCATGTAGGCCGACGCTGCCATCGCCATGATCAGGCCGATGCCGGTGACGATGCTGATCAGCATCACGCTGTCGGACAGTGCCTGCGCCGGCGCGTCAGCTCCCGCCATGGGCGCCAAGGTCAGCGCCGCCATGCCGGTGAAATGCAGGCTGAGAATCGCGATCACCATGGCGAGCGAGCCGCCATATTTGCAGAACCGCGTCACGGGGCGCGCGATCCGGTTGGCGGCAACGGCGCCGAACCCCATCGCCAGGACCAGCGAGAGCCAGATCGCCGGCGCATGCCAGGTCCTGATGCCTTCGAGATTGAGCGCGCTCATCCCGGTGTAGTGCATCGCGGCGATGCCGAAGCCGAACACCGCGCCGCCGATCTCGATCAGCGGCCCGTGCTGGGTGCGCGTGGTGATGAAGAAGCCGAGCCAGGAAAACACGATGGCAAGGCCGAGCGAGGCGAAGGTCAGGCCCGCTTCGAACGAGCGATTGCCCGTTGCCTCATAGCCGAGGATGGCGGCGAAATGCGTCGTCCACACCGTGCCGCCGGCGACCAACCCGGCCAGGAACAGCAGGTGCAGCCGGCGCAGACCCGTGTTGCGCCGGACGCGCGCGAGCAGGCGCATCGAGAGGATGGAGCCGAGCACGCACACCAGCAGCGCGGCGGTGACGTAGCGCAGATCGTGGTCGGCAGGCAGGCAGGACAGGATCGTCAACATCGGCAATGAACCCTTACGCAGGCCAGCTACGAACCAGGGCGCGCCGCGTTTTGGCGCACGGGAATCGCGGTTAGCAAAGCGTCAATGCGGGCAGGAAATCTGGGCCCGCGCTGACTCATGCACGAGGTTCGGAAGCCGACGATTAAGGCGCGCGCTTCGCAGTTGGAGTTCCTCCGGGGAACCCCGGACATCGTGAGCAAATGTCCAACAGTTCACCGCATTCTGCGCAGAGCTGGAACCGGCGAACTACTTGCTCGCGACGTTGCCCGGCAGCGCATAGGCGCGGACGTAGTCGCCCAGCTTGGTCCCGAACGAGCCATGGCCGCCGTCGACCGTGACGATGTACTGTCTGCCGCCTGCCTCGTAGGTCATCGGCGTCGACTGTCCGCCGGCCGGCAGCCGGTCCTGCCACAGCAGCCGGCCGTCCTTGACATCGAAGGCGCGGATGTAGTCGTCCATCGTGCCGGTGAGGAACGCGACGCCGCCGGCCGTTACCATCGGGCCGCCGAGCATCGGCACGCCCATCTTGAACGGCAGCGGCACCGGTGACTGGTCGCGAATGGTACCGACGCGATGCTGCCAGACGATCTGGTTGGTCGTGAGATCGATGGCGGCGAGGCTGCCCCAGGGCGGCGCCATGCAGGGGATGCCGAGCGGCGACAGGAAGATGCCGAGGTCGACACCATAGGGCGTGCCGTACATCGGCTGTACGCCGAACTCGGTGCCCGGCGGATGTTCCGCGTTGGGCTCTGCCGGATTGTCCTTGCCGCGCGGCACCAGCCTGGACACGAACGGGATCGACTGCGGATTGGCGATCGCGATCTTGCGCACAGGATCAATCGCGATGCCGCCCCATTCGAACATGCCGAAATCGCCAGGATAGACCAGCGTGCCCTGCTCGGAGGGCGGCGTGAACGGGCCCTCATAGCGCAGCCGCTTGAACTTGATGCGGCAGGCGAGCTGATCGAACATCGTCGCGCCCCACATCTGCGCGCCGGTGAGGTCTTTGCGCGGCCGGAAGCTGAGCTCGGAGAACGGCTGGGTCGGCGACAGATGATCGCCGGGCGCGGCGCCTTGCGGCACCGGCTTCTCCGGCGCCGGGACAAGCAAATGACCATCGCGGCGGTCGAGCACGAAGATGTTGCCGGTCTTGGCCGGCACGTAGATCGCCGGCACCACGCCGTCCTCGCCGGGCATGTCGACCAGGCTCGGCTGCGACGGCATGTCCATGTCCCAGAGATCGTGATGCACGTTCTGGAACGACCAGCGCAGTTTTCCCGTGGCGATGTCGAGCGCGACAACAGCGGAATCATAGCGCTCATTGTCGGCCGAGCGGTTGCCGCCCCAGATGTCCGGCGAGCTCGAGCCGAGCGGGATGTAGACGAGGCCAAGCGCCTCGTCGGCCGCGCCGACGCTCCAGCCGTTCGGCGAGCCCGGCGTGAAATGATGCGTCGCCGACGGCATCTCGTTCGGATCGGGATTGCCGGGATCGAACGCCCACAACAGCTTCCCCGAGTAGACGTCGAAGCCGCGGATCGCGCCTGACGGCACCTTGTTGGAGTAGTTGTCGATCACCGCACCAGCCATGATCAGCACCTTGTCGGTGACCACCGGCGGCGAGGTGCCCTCGTAGAAGCCGAGCGTCTTGATCTCGTGGCCGGCCTTGAGGTCGATCTGGCCGTGATCGCCAAAGCCGTCGCACGGCTTGCCGCTGTCGGCGTCGAGCGCGAACAGCCGGCCGTCATTGGTCGGCAGAAAGATGCGCCTCGTGCATTCGGCCGGCGCCGCGGCGCCTGCGCTGTCGACCGCGCCTTGCTTGGTCTCGTGATACGCCACGCCGCGGCAGGTCATGTGCTGGAAGTTCTTGTGGTGCTCGATCTGCGGATCGAATTTCCATCGGAGTTTTCCGCTGGCCGCATCGAGCGCGAACACGATCTGGTGCGGCGAGCAGGTGTAGAGCAAATCGCCGATCTTCAGCGGCGTCACCTCGTTGGTGAACTCGTCGGGATCGTCGGGGCCCTTGCGGTCGCCGGTCCGGAATTCCCAGGCAAGCTGCAGGTTCTTCACGTTATCAGGCGTGACCTGCTTCAGGCCGGAGAAGCGCGTGCCGAAATTGCTGGCGCCATACGCGGTCCAATCAGCTTGGGCCTCGGCTGGTGCGGTATCGGTGCCGGCCGTCGCTGCCGCCGCCTGCGTCAGCGCGCCAGTGACGCCGAAGCGGTCGCCGCGGAGCGACGCACCGAGCACGACGATGGCGACCGCGAGCACGGCCACGAGGCCCCAGCGCGCGGAGCGCATGTCGCCGACCAAATGCGCGGTGATGAACGGCAGCAGCAGCCAGACGCCGAGCGGCGCCAGCACGTCCCCGCGCGGCGCCAGCGACCAGAAGTCCAGCCCGACCTCCCAGATCGCCCAGATCATCGTGCCCAGCAGCAGCGCCGCATACAGCCACAAGGCCGCGGCGCGCCGCTGCCACAGGAGCCACGCCGTGCCAAGCAGGGCTGCCCCCGCAATGACGTAGTACAGCGAGCCGCCGATCGCGGCGAGCCAGAGACCGCCGGCGAGCAGCGCCAGGCCCATCAGTCCGACAATGATGGCAGTGAAGGTCAGCAGCGGCGCGCGCTGCAGCTCGCGGGCGGCGGCCATGCGCGGCTCCAGGCTGATGAGGACGAAGCGCGGCAGGACGCCGCAGTCGCGTCATGAACTGCGGGGAAGAGCGGAAGTTCCCTGAGGCGCGAGCCTCTCCCCGCACGCGGGCAGAGGCCGGATTGCATCGCCAGATGCAATCCGGGTGTGCTCTCCGCACGGCCGGTGCGTGCGGCCGCCCCTCACCCCAACCCTCCCAGCGCGAGCGAAGCTCGTCGCGCCCCCGTGAAGAACGGGGAGAGTGAGCGCACCGACACCGTCGCGCGGGCATTCGTCCCTCTCTCCGTAAGCGACCCGCTCATTTCCGGTGTGCAGGACCCGCTCGGATGCCAGAGCCTCATGGTGAGGAGCGCCGCGCCCGTCAGTCAGCTGTTTTCAAAGGAGCCAGCGTGCGGCGCGTCTCGAACCATGAGGCCCGAGCGGGCCCCAACCCTCCGTCCCGTTGCCGCGCCACCCTCAGCCGCAGCCGCTCCGGTCACACGCGCTTTTGTCACGCCCCGGGCTCGGCGCGGGTTGCCGCTCCATGACGGAATTAATACGATCCGATGTCAGTCACATGAAAATTGGAGTGCCGGATGCGTGCGCAGTCGCGAGCCCTGTCGAACCCCGTCGCCCTGTGGTGGGCGATGCTGACGCTGGTCAGCCTCGCCAATATCGCGTTCTGGTTCATCCTGTATCGCCAGCTCGGCGGCGGCAGCGGCACGCTCGCCCAGTCCTCCGACACCAGCGCGATGCTGGCGCTGTCGGCGGCCTATGTGTTCGGCTGCGCCTTCCGCTCGGTGCTGCCGCGCGCCGACGTGCAGCGCATCTGCCTGGTGGACAGCTGGCTGTCGAGCGTGTTCGTCGGCCGCACCGTGGCGACCATCGCCGAGATCGCCTTCGCGGCGCAATGGGCGATCATCCTGGCGCAGCTCGGCGCCATTGCCGACGCCGACACCGCGGTCAACATGGCGCGCCTGATCGTGCCGATCATCGTCGTCGCCGAGATCTGCTCCTGGTACGCCGTCGTCACCAAGAACTTCCTCTACAACGCGATCGAGAACTCGCTGTGGGCGGTGGCCTTCCTGTTGGTGGGCATCGGGCTCGGCCGGCTGTTGCCGGAGTTCGACGGCCTGGTGCGCGGGCTCCTGATCGCTGGCCTCGTCGGCATCGCCTGCTATCTCGCCTTCCTGGTCGTGGTCGACGTGCCGATGTATGTGAAGCGCTGGCGCATCGAGCGCGCCGCCGGCAAGCCGCTGCTGCATCCGCTGGTGGGCTTGCGCGATTCCGCCACGCAGTGGACCGTCACCCACGAGTTCGAGCACTGGAAGGAAGAGATCGCCTGGATGTCGCTGTATTTCAGCGCCGCGGTCTGGGGCTCGCTGGCGCTGTGCGCGCTGTCGGCGATGAACGGTCCCGCGCCGCAGGCTCGCGCCCAGGCCGCAATCGCGCCGGCGGCGATCAGCCAGCCGGCGCAATTGCGCTGAGCGTCTCAGCCGTGCAGCCCGACGAGATGCGCGTCGCTGGTCTGGGTGGCCAGCACATGCGTCAGGTCGAACACCGGGGCCTCGTCGTGATGCGCCCCGCCTGACGGGACGATGCCGTCGTCGGCAACGAGGTCCGGCGGATCCCAGCTCGCGACCGAGGACTCCTCCGGCAGCAGGATGGCGCTGTCGTGAGGCTCCGGCGTGAGTGACGGCGCCGGCAGATCGAGGCCCGCCGCTGCGGTCTCCCAGAAGCCGCCCGCGCCATGACCGCCGGTCTCGCCCGGCTGCACGGGGGATGCCGCATCGCCGGCCTTGCCGCCCGCGCCGAGCAGATCGCTCAGTGCATTGCCGGCCCGGTCGGCGATGGAGCTGCCGATGTCGTCGAGCTGGTGCTCCAGCCAGTTGCCTGCCGCCTTGCCCAGGCCATCGGCCGCGCTGCTGGCCGCGCCCGCGAGGTCGCCCTTGGCGAGATCGTCCATCACGTCGGTGCCGTCGAGCATCGCATGGCCGACGTCACTGATCGCCGCGCCGACGTCGCCGCCGATCTGGCGGCCCACGGTGTCGACGAACGCGCTGCCGGCGCGCTCGACGGCTTCGTCGAGGCCATGGAGCACGGTTGCAACGTCGGCGCTGGCATCGGCCAGCGCCTCGGCGCCATGCTTCTGCGCTTCGAGCACCTCGGTCGCGGCGTCGGCGGCGTCGCTGCCGAGCCGGCCGACGTCGTGCAGCGCCGCGTCGATATCGCCGCGGCCGAGATCGTCGGCCACCCGTCCGGCATCATGCGACAGCTGGTCGGCGCCCGAACCAACGGCATGGCTGAGCTCGCCGCCGGCATCGGTGAGCTTGCCGACGCCGTCCTCGATCGCGCCACCGACATGGTGGAGCGTGTCCTTGGCCGCCTCGCCATAGCCATGCGCGAGATCGCCGTAGAAGTCGCCGACCGGTCCGCCCACGGCCTCCGCGCCGATCTGGACGGCACCGGCCACGAGGTCGGTCTCGCCGGCCGCGATCGCGACCACCGCCTCGACGGCGCCTTTGGCGAGCGCGCCCATCGCATGCTCGTAGTCCTGCGCGAGTTCGCCGGCGATGCCGGCCGCGGTGCCCGCCATGTCCAGGGCCGCGGAACCCAGGCCGCTGGCACCGTCGACGACGGCATGCGCGATACCGGCGGCGGCATGGCCGAGATCCTGGCCGATGTCGGCCGCGCCCTGGGCCGCGTGGCCGGCGACGTCGCCGGCACCCGCTGCGAGATCGCGGCCGAAGTCCTTGGCGTCTTCCAGCGCGCCACCGATATCACCCTCGGCGAGATGCGACAGACCGTTTGCGAGATCGCCGCCCAGCTTGCCGCCAGTGTCCAGCAGGTCGCCGGCAATGTTGCCGGCGGCACGGCCGGCATCGGTTGCGGCATCCACGACACCGTGGCCGAGCGCGCCGGCACCTTCGCCGATGGCGCCGATCACCTCGTCGGCGCCATGCAGCGCTTCCGCGGCCAGCTGGCCTGCGCCATGCGTCACGGTGTTGAACGCATCCTCGGCGCTTTCGGCGATGCTCTCGCCGGCGTCGACCGCCGCATGGACCAGGCCGCCGGCCACCGACTGGAATTCGTGCACGCCGAGCTCGACCGTCTTCACCGCAGCATGCTCGATGGCTTCTGCGATCGCTGCTGCCGCTGCGGCTGCGGTATCGACAACGTCGCCAACTAAGTCCGCAAAGTGCTCGGCGATATCCCGGAAGCCGCCGGCCGCACCGCCGACCGCGTCTTCCACCGCGTCGACAACATCTTCGACGGTATCGACCGCATCATCGACTGTGTCTTCTACAAAGTCTTCAATGTCATCCCACCAGCCCATCTCATCCTCCTCGGTTTGTGTGAGCGTGGCGGTGTTGTCTCATGAACGGGGGATGAACTCCGTGTGGAACATCACTCAAAGGTTGTTTCGTGATGTCTACTCGCTGGCAGCAGGTTCGTCGACATCACAAACAAGCCGCCGCGCAGACGACCTGCGCGGCGGATGTCGATCAGAGACGATGGGGTTGCTGTCTCAGCCGTGCAGCGTGAAGTGATGCGCTTCCGGCATCTGGAAGACGTGGCTGAAGTCGTGGTGCGGAGCGTCATGCGCGCCGCCGGCGTGGCCCATGTCGACATGCGGCGGGACGATGCCGGTGTTGCCGCTGTGGTGATCGAGGCCATGGTCGCCGGACACGTCGGCGATAACAGGGTGGTGCGACGAGCCGTCGCCATGCAGCGGACCACCAAAGCCCAGACCCGTGCCATGTCCGTCATGGCCGTTGTCGCTGGCTTGGTGGATCGCCTGCGCGATCTGGTCCCAGAAGCCGCCCTGATGACCGTGGCTGCCCTCGTGGCCGCCGCCGAGCAGGTCACCGGCGAGCTTGAACAGATCGCCGAGCGCCGCGCCGGCATTGCCGTGGCTGAGATCGCTGGCGAGCGCGCCGAGGTCGTGGCCTATCGTGCTGGCCTGGTGGCCGACCGCATGCGTCAGGTCGCTGGCGACCTCGGTCAGGCCCGACACACCGGCGCTGACCGCATGGTTGATGCCGTTGGTGACGCCCGAGCCGAGCGTATCGGCGGCGTGCGCCACGTCGGAGATGACATGGCCGAGCGGCCCGCCCACCAGGTGGCCTGCGTTCGACACCGCATCGGTGATCACACCGAGCGCGCCGTGGCCCAGCGAGGCGCCGACGTCGAGCCCGCCCTTCACCACGTCGCCGGCCAGATGGATGCCGTCGGCGCCGACATGCGCGGCGGTGTCCGCGATCGTGCCGGCCATGCCGAGCGCGCCGTGACCGATCGCACCGGCCGCTTCCAGCCCGGCCTGCCCGAGGCCGACCGCGCCATGGACGGCATCGCCCACCGTGGCGATCACGCCATGCGCCAGATCGCCGCCGACCTTCACGCCGCCGTTGACGATATCGCTGCCCATATGCCCGATGTCGTGGGCGACGCCGCCGAGATCGCCGTGGACGAGGTGGTTGAGGCCGGAGGCGACGTCGCCGACCACGTGAGCGCCGGTGTTGGCGATGTCGCCGGCGACATGGCCCGCGGTCGAGACGACGTCCTGAACGCCATGAATGATGCTGCCGCCGACCGCCGCGCCGGCATGTCCGACCGCGTTGACGACGCCGCCAATGGTGTGGATGGCCTCGCCGCCGAGGTGACCGATGCCGTGCGCGACATCGCCCACGACGTGCCCGACGTCACCAACGACGTGACCCACGGTGTGCGCCACGCTGTTGGCGACATCGCCGACCGTATGCGTGACCTTGCCGATGGTGTGAATGACCGAGCCGCCGAGATGCCCGACCTCATGCGCGGCGCCGCTGACGACATGCCCCACGGCGTGCCCGACATCGCTGGCCGCATGCTCGACCGTATGCACCACGCTCGAAGCGGCGCTGCCGACGGCATGGCCGACATCCTTCACCACCGATCCGACCGCATGTCCGATTGCATCAAAGAGACCCATTGTTCTGCTCCCTCGGTTAGTCACCTCACCGTGGGTGACGGCCGCTTTGTCGCAGACCCCGAGCGATCGCTCAGTGAGCCGTGTCACGCAGCGGCTCGATGGGAAGATTCAGGGCAGGCGAGGGCGATCGGGATTGCGCATCAAAGCACGAGCACGGCGCGCTCCGAGTCGCCGCCGCGGGGATGAGTCGTTGCTGTCAGGAGGGCAAGCTCGTCAGGCTCCCTCCCCCCTTGTGGGGGAGGGTTGGGGAGGGGGGTAGCCGAGAGGACAGTGGGTGTGGCGACCCCCCGCCCTAGCCCTCCCCCACAAGGGGGGAGGGAACGATCTCAGGCGAGGAGGGAGCACGGCTCATCAAGTCCATAGCAAGTCGGTCGCGGTCAGCGGGCCAGCTGTGATATGCCGCCGCGCGTCTGCGCGCCGAAGCTCATTTCTCCTTTGCGCTCAAGCTGATTTGGGCTGTCCAGTCCTATCAGTAAAAATATTCCGCTTTATGATTTCGGAAAATCATGATCTTATCTCCCTCGTCCCGCCTCATCGACGAGGGGCGCTGCGCGGTCGTCACGAAGCGTGGAGTGCGGGATGTGGTGGGCGGGCCGGTTTGCAGCGTGAGATGATCGCGCCGACGAACAGATTGGTCCGCACGGTCAAGTCGCGTGGTCCTGACACCCCGATGCTGGTGTCCCGCGCAAGGCGCGAGAAGCGCCTTGTCGCGACAAGGTGGCCAGAAAGCCCGGTGCACCTGGGAGAGCGCGAAGCAGCCGTAAAGCCATCGCGCAGGGAGGGCCGGGTCGTTCCGGCTGGACCTGTGGTACCTGCCGCCTGCATTTTTTCCGCAGGCGGGCCACGGGCCTCAGTCGAGGCCCGGCTCTCCCTGCACCCTCGGTTTCGCAAGAGGGTGAGATCGATGCATCACTCGGACGCCAGGCGCGCCGCGAGACCGATTCGCCATGTTCTGCACCGCTCGCGCAACAACCTCGATGTCATCACCCGCGCAGGCGGGTGATCCAGTACGCCGCGGCAGTCATGAATGACCGCACTGCCGGTGGAGTACTGGATCGCCCGCCTGCGCGGGCGATGACAGCGGGGACGATCGGACGATGAGGCGCGAGAATGACGAATAGGCGTGAGATGAACGAGCGGGACCGACAATCTCCGCTGTCGTCCCGGACAAGCCGGGACGCGCAAGGCGCGTCGCGGCGCAGATCCGGGATCCATGCTCCGACGGGTGAGGCACGCTGGAGCATCCAGTTCGCGCAGCAATTCCGGCCGGTGGTTATGGATCCCGGCGTTCGCCGGGATGACACCGGTTGCTTGGATGCCGACGCGGACCTATCGACACCAGGTGCGGACAGCGGCGACGAAGCAGATCGGGCGGTCTGCCGACCTGAACAGCAATTCGCGCGATGCCGCCCTGGCCGTCCTACTTGAACCCGGCGAACCGGCTGTCGAACGAGTTCGACGGCAGCACGGGGGCGGCGCCGGAGACCAGGGAGGCCTGGGTCTGGGCGGAAGCCGAGGCCGTCGTTGCGGGCGCGTCGCTGGCGGCGGGCTTGAACGGCGGCCGTGCGGCGGCCTGCTTCGTCTCGGCCGGCTTGGTCTCAACTGGCTTGGCGACGGCCACCGGTTTCGGCGCGGGCTTGGCCTCCGCCGTCCTGCTCTCCGCAGGCTTGGTCGCCGCGGTGGTCTCGGCACCACCACCGATGCCGACCTTGCGGGCGAGGCTCGACATGAAGCTCGGCTTCTCCGGCGCGCTGACGGCCGCGACGCGCGTCGACGGCGCCGCTGCCGGTGCCTCCGTCGCACTGGCGGGCATGGCCTCGTTGGCCTCAGGCGCGCGCGGCGGGTTCACGTGACCCGGGATCGTGCCCGGAGCGGCCTGGAAGTTGGCGAGCGACAGGCCCGGCGCCTCGCCGGAGTCGGACAGGCCGGTCGACGCGCCCGGCACGCGCGAGGCGAAGATCGGATTCATGCCGCCGTCGATGCCGGTGTTGAGCTTGGCGACCGGCGTGCCCTTGGCGACCAGCTTGGCGTATTCGGCCTCGTCCGCCTGCTGCTTCTCGCGCACCGCGGTCGTGATCTCGTCGGGCACGACATAGGCCGGGCACTTGGCGGCGGCGTCGAACACCGGATCACGGGGCGCGCCCGGCGGCTTCTGGGCGTTGAAGACGTATTTCTTCTCGCAGAAGTCGACCTTGGGCTCCTGCCGGGTCACCTCGAAGGCGTCGTAGCCTTCCTTGATCATGCGCCAGAACGGCATGTTCGGATTGTTGCGGTGCTTGGCCATGTTCACCGGCGTCATCCGGAACGGGTAGGCCTGGAACTGGAAGGCGCGCTGGCCGCCGAAGAAGGACTCACGTCCCAGCGCGTAGATCTCGGCGATCTGCTCGTCGGTCATCGCGAAGCAGCCGCGCGACGAGCAGTCGCCATGCACCATCAGCTGCGAGCCGGTACGCCCGAGCGCCTTGTCGAAGGCGTTCGGATAGCCGGTGTTGAACGACAGATAATACGCCGATTGCGGGTTCATCTGGCCCGGATTGATCGAGTAGAAACCCTCCGGCGCCTGGCGGTCGCCCTCGCGCACCTTCGGGCCGAGATCGCCCGACCAGCGGCAGATCGGATAGCTCTTCAACAGCGCGAATTTGCCGGAGCGGTCCTGCTTCCAGACCTCGAGCTCGGCCTCCTGCTTGAACACGCGCACCAGGATCGGCGACTGCGGATCCATGTCCTTCTCGCCCATCGCGGCGACGAGCTTGGGCGGCACCGGCTGATTGGCCTTGGCATTGGTGGCGAGCGCCATCTGATCGCTGTTGCAGCCGGCCAGCAGCGCGCCGGCGGCCAACGCCGCGGAGGTCATCAGGACCCGGACGAAAGCGCGGTTGATCAAAGCAAAGCTCCCCGCAAACCCAGCATGCCGCGAACCCCACTCTCGTTTCGATCGATCGGCCGGGAAAGCTGGACAGATCCCAGGTCGACCGCGCGTCATGCCCACGTCAAACCAATGATTAAAATTGTACCCTTTGGCCCTGGGAGCCGCAACCCGCGCTGCGGCGGTGCCGCGGCGCGGTGGCCCTCTTGGTCAACAAGTCCTAAACATCAGACCCTGCCGGCAGGGCCGAAATGCGGCCAAACGGCTGGAAAGACTCACGAAACCGCGAGCGGGGGACTCCGGAAGGCCGGCTCAGCTCAGCTTGCGGCCGATCTCGATGAATTTCTGCCGGCGCTGCCTGCGGATGGCATCGGCATCGAGGCCCTTCAACTCGTCGAAGGCCTGGGCGATCGCCTCGCCGGTGGCCGCGATCATCGCGGCGGGATCGCGGTGGGCGCCGCCGACCGGCTCCTTGAGGATGGTGTCGACCACGCCGAAGCGCAGCATGTCCTGCGCGGTGATCTTCATGCTGTTGGCGGCTTCCTGCGCCTTGGTGCCGTCGCGCCACAGGATCGAGGACGCCGCTTCCGGCGAGATCACGCTGTAGATCGCGTGCTCCAGCATCAGGACCTTGTTGGCGGTGGTCAGCGCGATCGCGCCGCCCGACATGCCCTCGCCGGTGATGATGGCGACGTTCGGCACGCCGAGCGCCAGGCAGGCGTCGGTCGAGCGGGCGATGGCCTCGGCCTGGCCGCGCTCCTCGGCGCCAATGCCGGGATAGGCGCCGGCGGAATCGACCAGCGACAGCACGGGGATGCCGAACCGCTCGGCCATCTCCATCAGGCGCACCGCCTTGCGGTAGCCTTCGGGACGGGCCATGCCGAAATTGTGCTTGAGGCGGGATTCGGTGGTGGCGCCCTTCTCCTGGCCCATCACGCAGATCGGCTCGCCGCGGAAGCGACCGAAGCCGCCGAGCAAAGCGGCGTCCTCGCCGAACTTGCGGTCGCCGGCGAGCGGCGTGAACTCGGTGATCAGGGCGTTGACGAAGTCGGTGAAGTGCGGCCGCTGCGGATGGCGCGCGACCATGGTCTTCTGCCACGGCGTCAAATTGGCATAGAGCTCGGCCAGCGCCTGCCCGGCCTTCTCCTCGATCCGGCCGACCTCCTCGCCGATATCGGTGCCGGAGGCGGCCATCGCCCGGAGTTCATCGACCTTGGAATCGAGCTCGGCAACGGGCTTTTCGAAATCGAGGTAGCTGCGCATGGGATCCGGCATGGAAGAGCTGAAGGAAGAGCGCTGGGAGACGAAATCGGTTCGGCCTTCGGACCTGAAGCCGAACGGTTTCAGGAGCTTAAGGGTCGATCGGTGCCCAGCCTCCAGGCATCGCGCCGGGATCGCGGGCAGGATGGCGCTCTTTCGGGGCAGACGGGCGCGAAGTCAAGCGGGCGGCGCGTCACGCCCAAGGATTTGGTGTCGGATTTGGTTGCAGGAAGGTGTGGGGCGCGATCACGTCTCGGCCAGCGGGTGCAGGTCGCGCACCAGGCTCTTGAGCCGTTCCTCGACCACATGGGTGTAGATCTGGGTGGTCGAGATGTCGGTGTGGCCGAGCAGGGTCTGGACAATGCGCAGGTCGGCGCCGTTGTGCAGCAAATGGCTGGCAAAGGCGTGGCGCAGCACGTGCGGCGACACCAGCCGGGCGGGCAGGCCGCTCGCCACCGCGAGCTCCTTGAGGTCGCGCGCGAAGTGCTGCCGGGTCAGATGGCCGCTCTCGCCGAACGAGGGAAACAGCCATTTGCCGAACGTGGCGCTCGCCTTCTTCTCCGGCTTCTGCTTGTCCAGCATCGCCAGATAGTCGGCCATCGCCTGGCGCGAGGCCTGGTTCAGCGGCACCAGCCGCTCCTTGTTGCCCTTGCCGCGCACCACGATCATGCGGGCGTCGTTGCGCGCCGCCGTGCGCGGCAGCGCGACCAACTCGGAGACGCGCAGGCCGGTGGCGTAGAGCACCTCGAGCAGGCAATACAGCCGCAGCGCGCGCAGCCGCTGCGACGGCGAGACGTCGCCAGCCTCGGACAGCTCCTTGGCCTTGGTCAGCATGCGGTCGACGTCGCCGATCGACAGCACCTTCGGCAGGGCGCGCCCGCGCTTCGGGCCGGACAGGATCGCGGCCGGGTCGTCGGTCCGGATACGCTCGCTCAGCAGGAAGCGGAACAGATGCCGCATCGCCGACAGCCGCCGCGCCACGCTGGACGACTTGAATCCCCGGTTGTCGAGATCGGCGAGATAGTCGCGCAGCGCCTGGGTGTCGGCCGCGGCAAAGCTGTTGCTTTTGCGGGTGAGAAATTCGGAGAGATCAGTGAGGTCGCGGCGGTAGGCATCGAGCGTGTTCGCGCCGGCGCCCTGTTCCGCGGCCATCATGTCGAGGAACAGGCTCATCAGCCGGGCGTCGGAGGCCTTGACCTTCATGTGGTGAAATCCGCTGAGACCCGGGCGATCGAATCAGGACGAAGAGCTTGCGCCGGGACGTCGAGCGGTGACGGCAAATCTGGCCGATATCGCGGCGCCGGGCCGTCTCAGACAACCGCAAAATTCTTAAACAATGCCCTGTGGCTTTTCGGTTCGTCGCAGCCGCGCCGGCTACTTCTTCTGGAACTTGTCCGGCGGAATCGACACCGTCATCTCGCGCGGCTTAGGGTTGACGAAGTTGGCCAGCGCGTAGATCGCGCCATAGACCACGCCGACGATCACGGCGATCACGGTCAGGAAGCGGAACAGGCTGGGCATCAGGCTCGCGCAGGCCACCGGGAAGGGAACAGGTTCATCCAACATGTTCGCACCCGGCTGGCAAGTCCGGTCCTGCCGGCCAGTCGTCCCATAGCCCGTTGTTTTGCTCCGTCATTCCGGGGCGCCGCGCGCAGCGCGGCGAGCCCGGAATCCATAACCACAAGCAGATGTCGTGGGGCGGGATGCCCACCGCCAGCGTGCCCCATTCGCCATCCTGTGGGTATGGATTCCGGGCTCGCGCTTCGCGCGCCCCGGAATGACGTTCGGGATGGGCGCGACGCGGAACAGGATGCCTTTGAAAGCAGCAGGGCCTGGGTTAGAAGCGGAGGGATGACCGAGATGACCCAACCCGTACCCAGCCCAACCGCTCCGGAGGCCGCGATTGTCGCGGGTCTCGGCAAGCGGCTGATCGTGCTGGTCGGGATGATGGGCGCGGGCAAATCGACCGTCGGCCGGAGGCTGGCGGCGCGGCTCGGGTTGCGCTTCGTCGATGCCGACACCGAGATCGAGACCGCCGCCAGCATGACCATACCGGAGATCTTCGAATCCCGCGGCGAAGACTATTTTCGCAACGGTGAGGCACGGGTGATCGCCCGCCTGCTCGAAAGCGGGCCGGCCGTGCTGGCGACCGGGGGCGGGGCCTTCATGCGCGAGGAGACGCGCCAGCGCATTCACGACAAGGCCGTCTCGGTGTGGCTGAAGGCGGACGCGGACGTGATCATGCGCCGGGTCCGGCGGCGGGCTGACCGGCCGCTGCTGCAGACCGCCGATCCCGAAGGCACGGTGTCCCGGCTGCTGACCGAGCGCGAGCCGGTCTATCAGACCGCCGACATCACGATCTGCTCGCGCGACGTGCCGCATGACCGGGTGGTCGAGGATTGCCTGGAGGCGTTGCAGGCGTTCCTGTCGCCCGCGCCGGTCGCCGACACCGAGGGGCAGCCGGACGGGCCGCAACCCGATCCGATTCAGCCCGACCCTCCGCAGGCCATGAGCGCACTCCGATGACGGCACCCCTCAAGCGTTCCGATCCGATCATCGTCGACGTCGCGCTCGGCGACCGCGCCTATGACATCGTCATTGGCCGCGGCGTGCTGGCCACGCTCGGTCAGCGCATCGCGGCGCTGCGGCCGGGCGTGCGCACCGCCATCGTCACCGATCGCACCGTGGCTGCACATTGGCTGAAGCCGGCCGAGGCGATCCTGGCGGAGGCCGGTATCCCAACCTCGACCATCGTCGTCGAGGAGGGCGAGGGCTCGAAAACCTATGCCGGCCTGGAAAAGGTCAGCGAGGCGCTGATTGCCGCGAAGATCGAGCGCAACGATCTCGTCATCGCGCTCGGCGGCGGCGTGGTCGGCGATCTCGCCGGCTTCGCGGCCGCGATCCTGCGCCGCGGCGTCGATTTCGTGCAGGTGCCGACCTCGCTGCTGGCGCAGGTCGATTCCTCCGTCGGCGGCAAGACCGGGATCAACTCGCCGCAGGGCAAGAACCTGCTCGGCGCCTTCCATCAGCCGGTGCTGGTGATCGCCGATACCGCGGTGCTCGACACCTTGTCGCCGCGCCAGTTCCGGGCCGGCTATGCCGAGGTCGCCAAATACGGCCTGCTCGGCGACGCCAGCTTCTTTGCCTGGCTCGAGGCCAATCACGCCGACATCGTCAAGGGCGGCGCGGCGCGCGAGCATGCGGTCGCGACCTCCTGCCGCGCCAAGGCCGCGATCGTCGCCCGCGACGAGCGCGAGACCGGCGACCGCGCGCTGCTCAATCTTGGCCACACCTTCGGCCATGCGCTGGAGGCGATCACCGGCTTCTCCGACCGGCTGTTCCACGGCGAGGGCGTGTCGGTCGGCATGGTGCTGGCGGCGCAATTCTCGGCCGAGCTCGGCATGCTGCCGCCCGATGACGTCACGCGCATCGAGCGTCACCTTGCCGCGGCCGGCCTGCCGACCCATCTGCAGGACATCGCCGGCTTCGCCCAGGAGGGCGTCGGCGATGCCGACCGGCTTTTGGCCTTGATGGCGCAGGACAAGAAGGTCAAGCGCGGCAAGCTCACCTTCATCCTGATGGAAGCGATCGGCCGCGCTGTCATCGCCAAGGACGTCGACCCCGCGCGGGTCCGCGACTTCCTGCAGGCCAAATTGCAGCGCCGCGGCTGAGCGCGCGCTTTACGCCGCGTTGAGCAGTGGCGGCGCATCATCGGCGGCTTCCATCGAGAGCGACATCGGCGTCATGGACTGGTTCACACTTTCCGTTGTCATCCTCCTCCTCGCGGGCTCCGCCTTCTTCGCGCTGAGCGAGACCGCGCTGACCGGCGCCTCCCGCGCCTCGATGCTGCGGCTGTCCAAGCAGGGCAATCGCGATGCCGACGTGGTGTCGAGCCTGTTCGACATGCGCGAGCGGCTGATCGGCGCGCTGCTGCTCGGCAACAACATCGCCAATATCGGTGCTTCGGCGCTGGCGACCGGCATCTTCACCGCCTGGTTCGGCGAGGTCGGCGTGCTCTACGCGACCGGTGTGATGACCGCGCTGGTCGTGATTTTCGCCGAGGTGCTGCCGAAGACGATCGCGATCAACGCGCCGGACCGCGTGTCGCTGGCTGTGGCCCGGCCGATGCGCGCGACCGTGTTCGTGCTCGGTCCGGTGCTCGCCGTGATCGAGGCGATCGTGCGCGGGCTGATGCGGCTGATCGGCTTCAAGGTCGGAGCCAACCAGCCGATCCTGTCGCCGACCGAACGCCTGCGCGGCGCCGTCGATCTCTTGCATCATGAAGGCAAGGTCGAGAAGCAGGATCGCGACATGCTCGGCGGCCTGCTCGATCTGCGCGAGCTGCAGGTGTCGGACGTCATGGTTCACCGCACCGAGATGGTGATGGTGAATGCCGACCTGCCGCAGGAGGAGCTGGTGCGCGAGGTGCTGGCGACCGAGTACACCCGCATTCCGCTGTGGCGTGACACGCCGGAGAACATCATCGGCGTGCTGCACGCGAAGGATCTGCTGCGCGCGATCCGCTCGGCCGAAGGCGACGTGTCGCACATCGACGTCGCCTCACTCGCGCTGCCGCCCTGGTTCGTTCCCGAGATGCGCTCGGTGTCGGAACAGCTGAAGGCGTTCCGCCGCCGCAAGACCCATTTCGCACTGGTCGTCGACGAGTATGGCGAAGTCGAAGGCATCGTCACGCTCGAGGACATTCTGGAAGAAATCGTCGGCGATATCTCCGACGAGCAGGATGTGCAGGTCGCTGGTGTGCGCGTTCAGCCGGATGGATCTGTCGTCGTCGATGGCTCGGTGCCAATCCGCGATCTCAATCGCGCGATGGACTGGACCTTGCCTGATGAAGAGGCAACGACGGTGGCCGGTCTGGTCATTCACGAGGCGCGCTCGATCCCGGAGCGCGGCCAGAGCTTCACGTTCCACGGCTTCCGCTTTCGCGTGCTGCGGCGGGAGCGCAATCGCATCACCGCGCTGCGCATCGTGCCGGTGCCCCGTGGAGAAACGGAGGAGACACGGCCGCGCCGGGCCGGTACGGCGTTCTAATTGGTTGACGTTGCCGGGATCAGGCTTCGCCGGGCGCCTTCGCATGCAGCGCGAGCGCATGCACGGAGCCGGCAAGTTCCTCGGCCAATGCGGCGTTGATCAGGCGGTGGCGATCGACGCGGCTCTTGCCGGCGAAGGTCTGCGACACAATATACACGCGGAAATGGGTCTCACCGCTCTCGCGGTGTCCCATGTGGCCTGCATGCAGATGTGATTCGTCCTGCACATCGAGGCTTTCCGGAGCGAAAGCTTCGCGCAACTTTTCGATGATAGCATCCTGGGTCCGCATGGTCTCTGGAAATACGCATCAAATTATTTTTCGTCAATCGGCGGTCCCCGCCTGAGGTATTCGCAATGTCAAGACTTGAAGCTTTTCGCGTTGCGTAGTCAAAGTCCGCCATGCCGATCGATTCAAACAAATTCTTCGACTCCATCCGCATCAAGCCCAAGAAGGCGGCTTCGCGGCAGCCGGTGCGCGAGGAGGCTCAGCCCTGCCAATGGCCGGACTGCACGAACCGCGGCTCGCATCGCGCGCCCAAAGGGCGCGAGAACCAGCGCGAGTATTGGCACTTCTGTCTCGACCACGTGCGCGAGTACAACCAGTCCTATAATTTCTTCTCCGGCATGAACGCCGATGCCGTGGCGCGCTATCAGAAGGATGCGCTGACGGGACATCGGCCGACCTGGAAGATGGGCGCCAACACCGCGGGCAAGCGCGGCAAGGGCAATGCCGAGAGCGATCTCGGCGATGCATCGGATCCGTTCAGCGTGTTCGCGGAGATCAACGGCCGCGCCGGATGGCGGCCGGGTGCGCAGTCCGCGCCGCCGAAGACGGAGACGCGCAAGGTGTTCAACGCCGAGCGCAAGGCGCTGCAGGTGATGGGCCTCGGTCCCGACGCCACGCTCGAGGACGTCAAGGTCAAGTACAAGGCGCTGGTGAAGCAGCACCATCCCGACGCCAATGGCGGCGACCGCTCCACCGAGGATCGCCTGATCGAGATCATCAAGGCCTACAACTATCTCAAGACGGTGGTGAAGGGCTGACACGCGGCAGCGAGGCTGCCGCGCGTTGTATTTGAGATATCAGGGCTTAGGCCCAATATAGGCCGAGCTCGGCCGGATCAACCGCCCCGTCCGTTGTTGCTCTCTGGCGTGTGCGGTCCAGCCCGCGGCACGCGCCACCGCGAAGATCGGCGTGAACGCCTGGCGCGGAATCTTCAGCGCGTCGAGCAGGATGGCGGTGAAGAACTCGACATTGGTATCGAGCACCCGCTCCGGATTCTTCCGCCGCAGTGCCTGTCGGATATACGCCTCTACCTCGCTCGCGAACGGCAGGTCCGCCCCGCTCCCCGCCAGCCGCTCGATGGCAGACTTCAAGACATCGGCGCGAGGGTCACGCACCCGGTAGATCCGGTGCCCAAACCCCATCAGCCGCTCGCCCCGTCCAAGCGCCGCATCGACCCACGGCCCGATGTTCTCCCGCGTCCCGATCGCATTCAACATCTCCAGCACCGGCTCCGGCGCCCCGCCGTGCAGTGGGCCGGTGAGCGCGCAATAGCCGGCGGTGATGGCGGCGAACAGGTCGGCCTGGGTGGAGGCGACGACACGGGCGGCGAAGGTCGAGGCGTTCATGCCGTGATCGCTGACCGTCACGAGATAGGTGTCGAGCGCGGCCACCTCGCCATTGGAAGGCGTATCGCTGCGGACCATGCGCAGGGTGTCGGCAGCGTGGCTGAGGTCGGGATTCGGCGCGATCGTCCGCGCCCCTCGCGCGCGCTGAACCAGGGCGCCGGCGATCACCGGGCCGGCACCGACGATCGTCGCCTCGTCGTCGAGGCCGGCCTCGGGGCGCAGCGCTGCGATAGCGGCGCGGTAGCCGTCGATGATCGACAGGCCGGAGGTCGCGGCGAGCAGCTCCGGCAGCCGCGCGAAGGCGCGCTGGCGAGCCTGACCGAGGCTGGTACGGACGTCGGCCTCGTTGAGGCTGCGCTTGGTCGCCGCGCTCCAGAGCCGGGCGGTCACCCCCTCGAAGCCGCTGGCGGCGGCGAGGTCGGCCACCCGGCTACCGGCGATGATCAGCTCGCCGTGCTGGCCGTCGACATGGCTGAGCACGGTCTCCGCGGCGGGGACGCCGTCGAGGCCGATGGGGGACTTCGAGAGCTGGATGGTCATGGCGGGATCTCCTGCGTGAATGGTCACGCGGGGAAGATTCGCCCGGTCGACAGATTGATCAATCTTGATTAAGCTGATCAATATGAAAAAAGACAGTGGCCTTTACCTATCGGCCCGCGAGGCCTCCGCCGAGCTCGCGATCACGCCGGCCACGCTCTATGCCTATGTCAGCCGAGGGCTGGTCCGCTCCGAACCGTCGCCGGATTCGCGCAGCAACCGCTATCGCGCCGAGGACATCCGCGCGCTGAAGGAGCGCCGTGCGCCGGCGCCTGAGCCGCGCGCCTTCCGCAGCTTCGACGCCGACCTGCCGGTGTTCGACTCCGCCGTGTCCACGATCACCGAGGCCGGTCCGATCTACCGCGGCGTGAATTGTGTCGAGCTGTCGGAGCGGGATTCGCTGGAGCACGCGGCGACCCTGCTGTGGGACGTCACGGCAATCGATCCGTTCGCGCCCGAGAACATGCCGCACATTTCGGACGAGATGCGCCTGATTGCCGAGGCGGCGCGGCGCGCCGCGCCGATCGACCGCGCCATTGCTGTGCTGGCGCTGGCGACCCATGCAGATCCCGCTGCGTTCAATCGCGCCCCCGACGGCCGCGCCCTGGTCGGCGCGCGCATCGTTCGGCTGGTGGTCGCGACCATGCTGAATGCGCCGCCTTCTGCCGAGCCTCTGCATGTTCAGGTCGCGAAGGCCTGGGCGCCCGAGCACAAGCATGCGCCCGACCTGATCCGGCAAACCCTCGTGCTGCTCGCCGACCACGAGCTGAACGCATCGACCTTCACTGTCCGCTGCGCGGCCTCGACCGGCCTCAGCCTCTACGATGCCGTGATCGCCGGCCTCGCCGCGCTCAAGGGACCGCAGCATGGCGGCGCGGGCGTGCTGGCCTCGCAATTGGTGAAGACCCTCATCGATCGCGACGTCGCGCCATTGATCCGCGAGCGGGTGGCGCTGGGCGAGCGCTTCGCCGGCTTCGGCCATGGTGTCTACAAGCGCGGCGATCCGCGCGCGATCTCACTGCTGGAAGCTCTGACCCGCGCCGGCGCGCCGCGAAAATTCACGCGCGAGGTACCCGAGCGGATTGCGGAAGCCACCGGAGAGTTCGTCAATATCGACTATGCGCTCGCCGTACTGGTGCACAGCCTGCGGCTGCCGGCCGGCAGCGAGCTGGCGCTGTTTGCCATGGCGCGCTGCGTCGGCTGGATTGCGCATGCCTGCGAGCAGTTGCAGTTCGGCCGGCTGATCCGACCCCGTGCGCGCTATACAGGACCTATCCCGGGGCGCGCCGCGACCCTCGAGACGCTTTAGCGAAGCAGGCTCATTCCACCGTCCCCGCCGCCAGCTGAGTCTCGCGACGCTTGCGTAGCATCCGCAGCACCAGCCAGACCACGATCGTGCCGGCCACAGCCGCGAGGATCCAGGTCGACTTGGCGATATGGCTGTGATGCGGAATGCCGCCATAGCGGTGGAGCAGTTGCACGGCGAACACGCCGGGCAGCACATGGGCGCATGCCCACAGCACGATGGCCGGGATGTTCACGGCGTAGAACCGCGCCGGCGGAATGTCGAGCGCGCCCGCCGTGATCGGCACGACGGCGCGGATCGGCGCCACGAACCTCGCAAAGAAGATCGCGAGCGTGCCGAAGCGGTGGAAGAACGCCTCACTCTGCGCCACCAGGCGTGGATAGTTCGAGAACGGCCAGGCCGTCAGGATCTCCCGCTGCTGGCGATGGCCGACCCAGAAGGCGCTGCCGTCGCCGATCACGGCGCCAAGGATCGCGGCCGCCAGCACCCATTGCAGCGTCAGCTCGCCGCCCGGGATCAGCGCGCTCAGCGCCAGGATGATCGTCGTGCCCGGCACCACCGAGCCCACGATCGGAACCGCCTCCAGCAGCGCCGCCAGGAACAGAGTGAGATAGGCCAATCCCGCATGGGCGGAGACGAAGGCGATCAAGGGGTCGAGGAGATGGGCCACACGGATCCTGCGCGGTATGACGGAGACATGACGAACCCTTCGATAAGTAGGAACCCTACCCCCGAGTGCCACGTCAGAATGCTTCAGCGTGCCGTTCGCGGCCAAAAGGTGGCGTGATACGCAGGGCAGCCTTCCAAAAACATCGGCCCATGCCTATCTCGATGATATAACGACGGAACTTTGATCAAGGCTTAGGCTTCTGCCCGCGCGTGCTCTCTGCTAGGCTGGCGTTCGAAGCCCTTCAACCGCAGCCAAACCATGAAATCTGGTTTCGGGATTGCCCGGGACCTCGGAGGATGAATGACGACCGCCGCTACGACCAATGCGCAGGAGATGACCGGTGTGCCCGACATGAAGGTGTCGGTGCGGCAGGTGTTCGGGATCGACAGCGACCTTGAGGTGCCGGCCTTTTCCGCGACCGACCCGCACGTTCCGGAGGTCGATGCCGACTACCGTTTCGACCGTGCCACCACGCTCGCGATCCTGGCCGGCTTCGCCAAGAACCGCCGCGTCATGGTGACTGGCTACCACGGCACCGGCAAATCGACCCATATCGAGCAGGTCGCCGCCCGCCTGAACTGGCCGTGCGTGCGCGTCAACCTCGACAGCCACATCAGCCGTATCGACCTCGTCGGCAAGGACGCGATCGTGGTCAAGGACGGCAAGCAGGTCACCGAGTTCCGCGACGGCATCCTGCCCTGGGCCCTGCAGCACAACGTGGCGCTGGTGTTCGACGAATACGACGCCGGCCGTCCGGACGTGATGTTCGTGATCCAGCGCGTGCTCGAAGTCTCCGGCCGCCTGACCCTGCTCGACCAGAACAAGGTCATCAAGCCGCATCCGGCGTTCCGCCTGTTCGCGACCGCCAACACCATCGGACTCGGCGACACTTCGGGCCTCTATCACGGCACGCAGCAGATCAACCAGGGCCAGATGGACCGCTGGTCGATCGTCACGACGCTGAACTATCTGGCGCATGACGAGGAGGTCGAGATCGTGCTGGCGAAGGCCAAGCATTATCAGAACGCGCAGGGCCGCGACACTGTCAACAAGATGGTGCGGCTTGCGGACCTCACCCGCAACGCGTTCGCCAATGGCGATCTATCGACGGTGATGAGCCCGCGCACGGTGATCACCTGGGCGGAAAACTCCGAGATCTTCGGCGACATCGGCTTCGCGTTCCGCGTGACCTTCCTCAACAAGTGCGACGAGCTCGAGCGTCCGCTGGTCGCGGAATTCTATCAGCGCTGCTTCAATGCCGAGCTGCCGGAATCCGCCGTCAACGTTGCGCTGAGCTGATTGAAGGCGTCGTCCCGGCCTTGAGCCGGGACCCATACGTCGTGACGTTTCGGCGATGCGCCGGAGTTGGCGTCGACACGATGAGATGACCGCCGGTGGCTATGGGTCCCGGCGTTCGCCGGGACGACAGGCCGCAGGGACAAGATGACCACATCCAACAGCAAACTCCGTCCCGGTACCAAGGAAGCGCCGACCGAGCCGTTCAAGCGCTCGGTGACGGGGTGCTTGCGCGCGATCGCGCGATCGCCTGAACTCGAAGTTTCCTTTGCCGCCGAGCGGCCGGGGCTGGCGCCAGGCAAGGCGCGGCTGCCCGAGCCGGCGCGCAAGATGACCAAGCGCGATGCGGCGGTCGTCCGCGGGCACGCAGATTCGATCGCGCTCAAGATCGCCTGTCACGATCCGAAGATTCACCGCAAGCTGATCCCCGGCAATCCGCAGGCGCGCGGCGTGTTCGAAGCGGTCGAGCAGGCGCGCGTCGAGGCGATCGGCGCCAAGCGCATGGCCGGCGTCGCCAAGAACCTCACGGCGATGCTCGACGATCACTTCCATCGCGGCAAGTATGACGAGATCACCGACCGCGCCGATGCGCCGTTGTCGGATGCGCTCGCCATGCTGGTGCGTGAGCGGCTGACCGGCATGGCGCCGCCGAATGCGGCGCGCAAGGTGGTCGATCTCTGGCGCCCGTTCCTGGAGGATCGGATCGGCTCGCAGCTCGATGAGCTCGGCCGCTTCACCGAGGACCAGGCCAAGTTCGGCGATCTCGTCCACGATCTGCTGTCGGCGCTCGATCTCGGCGACGAGCGCAATGCCGACTCCGAAGAGGACGAGGACAACGACGACAACCGCGACGGCGACAACGACCAGTCCGGCGCCGAGGGTTCGCCAGAGTCCGATGCGGCCCAGGAGATGAGCGCCGACCAGGCGCAGACGACGTCGGACGAGATGTCGGAGAGCGCGATGGAAGCCGCGCAGGCGTCCGCCTCCGATACGCTCGACGACGGCGAGCTCGGCGACGACGAGACGCCGGGCGAGGCGACCCGGCCGAACCGCAACGGTGCCAACGAGCCGCGCGGCCCGGAATATCACGCCTTCGCGCCGAAGTTCGACGAGATCATCGCCGCCGAGGACCTGTGCGACCATGACGAACTGGAGCGGCTGCGCTCCTATCTCGACAAACAGCTCGCGCATCTGCAGGGCATCGTGGCGCGTCTCGCCAACCGGCTGCAGCGCCGGCTGATGGCGCAGCAGAACCGCGCCTGGGAGTTCGATCTCGAAGAGGGCATCCTCGATCCGGCGCGGCTGTCGCGCGTCGTGATCGATCCCTATCAGCCGCTGTCGTTCATGCGTGAGAAGGAAGCGACCTTCCGCGACACCGTCGTGACGCTGCTGCTCGACAATTCCGGCTCGATGCGCGGCCGGCCGATTACGGTCGCCGCGACCTGCGCCGACATTCTCGCCCGCACGCTCGAGCGTTGCGGCGTCAAGGTCGAGATTCTTGGCTTCACGACGCGGGCCTGGAAGGGCGGGCAGTCGCGCGAGGCGTGGCTTGCCGCCGGCAAGCCGGCCAATCCTGGCCGCCTCAATGATCTCCGCCACATCATCTACAAGGCCGCCGACGCGCCCTGGCGCCGCGCGCGGAAGAATCTTGGCCTGATGATGCGCGAGGGGCTGCTGAAGGAGAACATCGACGGCGAGGCGCTCGACTGGGCGCACAAGCGCCTGCTCGGCCGGCCCGAGCAGCGCAAGATCCTGATGATGATCTCGGACGGTGCGCCGGTGGACGACTCCACGCTGTCGGTCAATCCCGGCAACTATCTCGAACGGCACCTGCGCCACATCATCGAGGAGATCGAGACCCGCTCGCCGGTCGAGCTGATCGCGATCGGCATCGGCCACGACGTGACGCGCTATTACCGCCGCGCGGTGACGATCGTCGACGCTGAGGAGCTAGGCGGCGCCATCACCGAGAAGCTCGCCGAACTGTTCACCGAGACACACGCGGCGCCACAGCAGCCCGCGCGCGCACCGAAGCGCAAGCTGCATTGAGCCGCCGGCCGAGGGCCGGACGCGTCCCTCCTCCCGTCGGGAGGAGGTGGGGGAGGGGGCCCCGCTGACAATGCCGCTGCAGGCGATCTCCGACCGCAGGCGCTTCCTGGCGCTGACTCTCGGCGGAGTGTCAGCACTCGCATGGTCCGGCGGTGCGCTTGCACAGTCGGCGCCACCGCCGGTGCGCCGCCGCGCCGCTATCGACGAGCATTCCGTCACAACGGCCACCAAGATCGAGGTCAAGGCGCGGCCGCTGCCGTCATTCGATCTGCGCGACCGCACCCATCTGCGCTTCGGCATGCTGCACTATCGCAGCGGCGTCGCGCTGACCTCATCCTATCCGGGCTTCGGCGGGCTCTCCGGCCTCCGGCTCGATGCCAAGGGCGAGCGTTTCCTCGCGATCAGCGACAAGGGCGGCTGGTTCACCGGCCGCATCGTCTACTCCGGGCGTGAGATCGCGGGGCTCGCCGATGTCGAGGCGGCGCCACTGCTTGGACCTGACGGACGCCCGATCACGGATCGCGGGTGGTACGATTCCGAGTCGCTCGCCCGTGATGGCGACGTCGTCTATGTCGGCCTCGAACGCGTCAACCAGCTGTTGCGCTATGATTTCGCCAAGGGCGGTGTCGGCGCGCGGGGCGAGATCATTCCGCTGCCGCCGGCGGCCAAGCGCCTGCCCAACAACAAGGGGCTCGAAGCGCTGGTCGCGGTGCCAAAGGGATTGCCGCTTGCCGGCACCATCATCGCGATCTCCGAGCGCGGCCTCGATGCCAACGGCAACCTGCTGGCGTTTCTGATCGGCGGCTCGTCTCCGGGACCGTTCAGCATCGTCCGCAGCAATGATTTCGATGTCAGCGACGCCGTGCTGCTGCCGTCCGGCGATCTGCTGGTGCTGGAGCGAAAATTCTCGTTGTTCAATGGGGTCGGCATCCGCATCCGCCGCCTGTCGCTGGCGCAGATCGCGCCGGGCGCGCTTGTTGATGGCCCCGCGATCTTCTCAGCCGATCTCGGCCAGGAGATCGACAATCTCGAAGGCATCGATGCGCATGTCACGCCGGACGGCGAAACCGTGCTGACCCTGGTGTCGGACGACAACTTCTCGATGATCCAGCGCACCCTGCTGCTGCAGTTCACATTGCTGGAATGAGCTGCAACGCATTGCAGCGGACGCGTTGACCGCGCTCGCGCCATCGCGGACACTCGCTGATGAGATCACCCGATCAACTCACAGTCTGGAACCCCGCATGAGCGCCCTGTTCACTCCGATCAAGCTGCGCGGCCTCGAGCTCGCCAACCGCATCGTCGTGTCGCCGATGTGCCAGTACTCGGCCGAGAACGGCGCCGCCAATGATTGGCACTTCACCCACATCAACACGCTGGCGCTGTCGGGCGCGGCGATGTTCTGCATCGAGGCGACGCATGTCGAGCCGATCGGCCGCATCACGCCCGGCTGTCTCGGGCTGTGGGACGATACGACGGAAGCCGCGCTTGCGCCGATCCTGGCCTCGGTGCGCAAGCACTCCAAGACAGCGATCGCAATGCAGCTCGCCCATGCCGGCCGCAAGGCCTCAAGCCACAAGCCGTGGGATGGCGGCCAGCAGATTCCAATTGCGGATGGCGGATGGCAGACCGTCGCGCCGTCGGCGCTGCCGCACAAGGACGGCGAGCTCGCTCCGGAGACGCTCGACGCGGCAGGCCTCGCACGCATCCGCGACGCGTTCGTTTCCGCGGCGCAACGCGCCGCCCGCCTCGGCATCGACGCGATCGAGCTGCACGGCGCGCACGGCTATCTGCTGCATCAGTTCCTGTCGCCGATCGCCAACCAGCGCAGCGACGCCTACGGCGGCTCGCTGGAAAATCGCATGCGCTTCCCGCTGGAGGTCTTCGATGCCGTGCGCGCGGTCTTCCCCGCGGACAGGCCAGTCGGTGTGCGCGTGTCGGCGACGGACTGGGTCGCGGGCGGCTGGGATCTCGACCAGACCATCGCCTTTGCCAACGAGCTGAAGCGCCGCAGCGTCGATTGGATCGACGTGTCCTCGGGCGGCGTCTCGCCGCTGCAGAAGATCACGTTCGGGCCCGGCTATCAGGTGCCATTTGCCGAGGCCGTGAAGAAGGCGACGGGACTACCAACCATGGCGGTCGGCCTCATCACGCAGGCGCAGCAAGCCGAAGAGATCGTGACCTCCGGCAAGGCCGACATGGTCGCACTCGCCCGCGGCATGCTCTACGACCCGCGCTGGGGCTGGCATGCCGCCGCCGAGCTGGGCGGACAGGTCGCCGCCCCTCCGCAATATTGGCGCTCGCAGCCGTCGACGCACAAGGAGCTGTTCGGCCGGACGACCTTCGGTGCGCGCTAGGTGGAGACGCGATGATCCCACGTGATCGCATCTTCGTCTCCGGCGCGATCATTTCGGATCGGGTGGGGCCGACCTGCGACATCTTGTGACGATCCTCAAGTTCGGGTAACATATTCCCGCCCACACAACCGCTCTGTCCGACGCAACTCATAGCAGCCCTTCGGCGTCACGTGTCGAACCAAAGTCTTCACGACGAATTCGAGCGCGCTGGCGTGTGGCGTCGGGCAGGGGCGTTTTTCATTGATGCGCTGCTGGTCGTGATCCTCCTGCAGGCCGCTGGGATCGTGCTGTTCCCGCTGACACATGGCCGGGTGCAGTTTGCCGACGGCATCTACGCGACCAACTGCAGCAAGCGCGAGGCCGTACCGGATGGTGTGGCGGTCCCGCCGCAGTTCAATCCCACCGCGATCCTCGACTGCGAGCACCATCTGTTCGGATTGCCTTCGGCCCGGATGTTGCGCGTGGCGCGGATCACCCAGGATGGGCCGATCACCAAGGAGATTCATATCGACAGCATGCTCGATGCGGACGGCGTGCCGGTCAAGGGATTGTCGCTCGGGATCGTGCTGCTGCCCCTGCTGCTCGGCTTGCGCCTCATGCTCGACGTCCGGCGCGGGACCCCGGGCCGCCGGATCTGCCGCCTCCGGCTGGCTCAGAGCCACGGGGACGGTCCACCGCCCTTGCGCGCCGCCCGGCGACGCTATGGGATGCTGCTGCTGATCTTCGGTCCGGCGATCGCGTGGGCGCTGGCGCAGTCCTTCACGGCGGTCACGGCCCTTCCTGAAGATCTCCTTTTCGGGATTGCGGTCGCCGTCCTTTGTCCGCTTTTGATCGGAGGTCTGGTCGCTTGGCGGCAGATCTATGTGCGGGCGGACACCTGGTACGATCGCTTCGCCGGCACGCAGGTGGTTCGCGTTGAGCGGGACCGGCCGCCGATGACGGAGGTGGCTGGCGTCATGGCGCCATCGCCGCCGGAGCCCTCGCGGCAGAATTACATCATGCGGCATTGGCGTGGCCAGTTGTCGCTGCCGCTATCGTACTGGGTCAACGGGACGCTGCTCGGGTTTCTTGCTGGTGTCGCAGTCGCTGCCGCGAGCGCCCTCCTGTTTGATGGCGTAATCGACGATCATCCGACCGCCGGGTTGACGGCGCTCCTGATGATTTGGCTCATCCTGGCGCTCCTGATGCTCTGGCAGAACGTCGGCATCTGGCGATCGGCGACGGTCTATAGCGCGTCCGGGCGACCTGGCTGGGGCGGCGTCGCCAAAGTGATGGTCTTGCTCGGCATTGTCGGAGGGCTCTGGAATTTCGTCAGCAACGGCCTGCCTCAGATCGCCGAAATCGGCGACATCGCAACGGGCGACCAGCGCCTGGGTCCGCATCGATTCCAGGTTCTGGCCTATGGGGAGATGCTCGAATTCTCCGGAGGCATCAAATTTGGCGTCGCGCGGGAATTGGCCGAGCTGCTCGATGCCATGCCTGACGTGAAGACCGTCCGCCTCAATTCGCAGGGCGGCCGGATCCGCGAGGCGCAGCGCATGTCGGACCTCATCAAGGCGCGGGGACTTTCTACGTTGGTCGAGCAGACCTGCCTCTCGGCCTGCACGATCGTGTTCCTTGGCGGCACCGATCGGGCCGTGATGTGGAATGCCCGACTTGGCTTCCATCAACCCTCCTATCGCGGCCTGAGCGCCGCCGATCGCCGCGCCGCGATCGAGCTGGAGCAGACCCGTCTTCAGAAATTCGGCCTCAGCCGCGACTTCGCCGTCCGTGCCAACCAGGCCGAGCCGAGCTCGATGTGGTATCCTGAGTCGCGCGAACTGCTGCGTGAGAACGTTGCCACGCGCATCGTCGGCGGGCCGCCGAAGCCGGCCGCGATGGCGCCAGCCTCGCCTTTCACGTCGACCGAAAGGGGCACAACGCCCCGAGCCGCCGTGATTCCCGCGGACGTGCTGGATCGTTTTCGCACGCCGCCAAAGCCTGCATCCTCCTCCGCAGCCGACAAGTAGCTCCGCGTTCGCGCAGCCCCCTGGCCATCACGTGATGGGTCATGCGCGGTTGGGCGCTGATCCTGCTCGCAGGACGTGCTATGCTGGGTCGTGCGCAGCGATGCGTGCAGCGCAGCAGAGCAAAAAAACAAACGCGAGAGGAAAGCGCCATGGAAATTGGATACTTCACGATGCCCTCGCATCCGCCGGAGTGCGGGTTGAAGGAAGGGCAGGAGTGGGACTTGCAGGTCCTGCGCTGGCTCGATGAGCTCGGCTATCAGGAAGCCTGGATCGGCGAGCATCACACCGCGCCCTGGGAGCCGCATCCGGCGCCCGATCTGATCCTGGCGCAGGCATTCCGCGAGACCAAGAACATCCGCCTCGGGCCCGGCGGCTTCCTGCTGCCCTATCATCATCCGGCCGAGCTCGCCAACCGCGTCGCGATGCTGGATCATCTCTCCGATGGCCGGCTCAATTTCGGCATCGCCGCATCTGGCCTGCCGAGCGACTGGGCGATGTTCAACGTCGACGGCATGAGCGGCCAGAACCGCGAGATGACCCGCGAGGCGCTGGAGATCATCCTGCGTCTGTGGACCGAACCGGCGCCGTTCACGCACAAGGGCAAGTACTGGACAGTGACCAAGCCCGACGTGATGTTCGACTTCCTGAAGCCGCACATCAAGCCGGTGCAGGCGCCGCATCCGCCGATCGGCGTCGCCGGCCTGTCGAAGAACTCGGACACGCTGAAGCTCGCCGGCGAGCGCGGCTTCATTCCGATGAGCCTCAACCTCAACCCGGCCTATGTGTCGTCGCACTGGGATTCGGTCGAGGCGGGCGCGGCCAAGTCCGGGCGCAAGCCGAGCCGTAATGACTGGCGGCTGGTGCGCGAGGTGTTCGTGGCCGAAACCGACGAGGAGGCGTGGCGGCTGTCGACCGGCGACATGATGGGACGGATGATGAGCGAGTACTTCCTGCCTCTGCTCAGCCATTTCGGCTTCAAGGACTATCTGAAGCATTCGCCCGAGGTAGCCGACACCGACGTGACGGTGGACTATTGCGCCAAGCGCAACTGGATCATCGGCTCGCCGGCAACGGTGACCGAGAAGATCGAGAAGATCTGGCACGAGGTCGGCGGCTTCGGGACGCTGTGCGTGTTCGGCTTCGACTACAAGCACAAGCCGGAAGCCTGGCACAACTCCCTGCGGTTGCTGAAGCATGAGGTGATGCCGAGGTTGCGCCATCTCAATGCCGACATGACCAGGGCGGCGTAAGCTGTTTGATCAATCATGGCCGGACCGGCGGTCTCGCCGGTCCGGAGCAAGGGGGGTCTCATGCGCATCCGCGTCCGACGTTTTGCTCACGTCCTGGAGCGCTCGGGATTGGCCTTGGCCGGTGCGGCCTGCGGGGTGTTCGTCGGTGCTCACGTCGGTTCCAGCGTGCCCGCGCTGACCACCCAGGGCTTCCTGCTTCTGATGATGCTGTCCGGCGCATTCGGCTTCTATCTCGGCATCGACACGCCGCAGCTTCCCTTCCATCCGCATGAGGAAGGCACGCCTGCGGAACGGCGGATCGACGCGGCCGAGTTTCTCAGCGCGGTCGGCACCTTCCTCGCCACGCTGACCGCGTTCTTCGCCGTCGCCATCATCATCCTGCGCGAGGATCCGCACATCGTCTGGACCTCATTGATCATGGCGGGCTGGGTCATCGGTGTCATCATGCAGATCGTGGCGGGGGCCATTGCGCGGATCCGGCGCTGAATTCGTGATCAATTTTTGGGCTGATCCTGTCGCGAACTTCATCTGGTCCCCGCAGCGCGTGATCGTGCATGGCTTTGCGAGTTCTGCCGAACGGAACTAATTGATCCTCGCTGCCTGCGGGGACCTCGACGTTCATCCTGTCCCGCGGAACGCGGTTGTGCATCGGGGCTGCATTTCCGCTCTGTGAGCGCCGAGCTGGCTCGCGTCCATGCATCCGGAGCAGGCGCAGCATCAAAACGCCGCATGGCCGCGTCGCGCGCGTTGGCGCGCTTGATGCATTGCTGCTCTCCGAAATCATTTGGGACGTGAATCATGATCAAACGGGTGTTGTTGGGCGTTGTCATCGGCTGCGGATTGGCCGTAGCGCATGCGGAGGAGCCAAAGGTCGGCGGGGTCGTCAACGCGGTGATCCAGCCGGAGCCGCCGGGCCTGATGCTGGCGATGGTCCAGAACGGCCCGACCCAGATGGTATCCGGCAACATTTTCGAGGGCCTGCTGCGCTACAGCCCCAAACTCGAGCCGCTGCCCGGCCTGGCCGAGAGCTGGACGATCAGCCCGGACGCCAAGGTCTACACCTTCAAGCTCAAGAAGGGCGTGACCTGGCACGACGGCAAGCCGTTCACCTCGGCCGACGTGCTGTTCTCGATCGAGATGCTGAAGCAGACGCATGCGCGTGCCCGCAACAATCTCGTGATGGTCGAGAAGGTGGAGGCGCCCGATGATCTCACCGTGGTGTTCACCCTGAAGGAGCCGTTCGGCCCCTTCATCGGCATCTTCGAGGTCGGCTCGCTGCCGATGGTGCCGAAGCATCTCTATGAGGGCACCGACTACAAGACCAATCCGAACAACAACGCGCCCATCGGCACCGGCCCCTTCATGTTCAAGGAGTGGCAGAAGGGCTCGTTCATCCGCATGGTGAAAAATCCGAACTACCACGAGAAGGGCAAGCCCTACCTCGACGAGGTCTATTGGCAGATCATTCCGGACGCCGCGGCGCGCGCGGTCGCGTTCGAGACCGGCAAGGTCGACGTGCTGCCGGGCGGCTCGATCGAGAATTTCGACGTGCCGCGCGTCTCCAAGCTGCCGGGCGCCTGCGTCACCGGCGCCGGCTGGGAGTTCTTCTCGCCGCTGTCCTGGATGTGGCTGAACCTGCGCAACCCGGTCCTCGCCAACAAGAAGGTCCGGCAGGCGATCATGTACGCGATCGATCGCGACTTCGCCAAGGATGTGATCTGGAACGGACTCGGCAAGGTCGCGACCGGCCCGTCGGCCTCGACCATCAAGTTCTACACCGACGACGTGCCGAAATATCCGTACGATCCCGCCAAGGCCAAGGCGCTGCTGAAGGAGGCCGGCTACAAGGGCGAGAAGATCCGCATGCTGCCGCTGGCCTATGGCGAGACCTGGCAGCGCTGGGGCGAGGCGGTGAAGCAGAACCTGCAGGATGTCGGCATGACGATCGAGACGATCGCGACCGACGTCCCCGGCGGCAACCAGAAGATCATGGAGTGGGACTACGACATCGCCTTCACCTATCTCTACCAGTACGGGGATCCCGCGCTCGGCGTCTCCCGCAACTACCTGACCTCCGCGATTGCCAAGGGCCAGTTGTTCAACAATGTCGAGGGCTATTCGAACCCCGAGGTTGACAGGCTGTTCGCCGAGGGCGCAACCGCGCCGACCGATGCCAAGCGCAAGGAGGCGTATGAGAAGGTGCAGAAGATCCTCGTCGAGGACGTGCCTGTGGCCTGGCTGCTGGAGCTGCAGTTCCCGACCATCACCAAGTGCAAGGTCAAGAACCTGATCACGACGGGTGTCGGCGTCAACGACGGCTTCCGCGACGCCTGGCTCGACAAATAGCGGTGTTCGAGGGAGCGCGGCACCAGTGTCGCGCTCCAGCGCCTCATTTGATCGTGCCGAGCTGACCATTACGGGCCCTTCATGCTCTCCTTCATCGCCCAGCGCGTCGCGAAGGGCGTCATCGTCCTTCTCGCCATCATCGTGCTGAACTTCTTTCTGATCCGGCTGGCGCCGGGCGATCCCGCCGTTGTCATGGCCGGCGAGGCCGGCGCGTCCGACCAGATGTTCGTCGCGCAGCTGCGTGAGAAGTTCGGCCTCGACCGTCCGCTGCCGGAGCAGCTCCTCATCTACGTCAAGGGCATCGCCACGCTCGATCTCGGCTTCTCGTTCCGCCAGCAGGCGCCAGTCGCCAAGCTGATCGCCGAGCGGCTGCCCGCGACGCTGCTGCTCACGCTGTCCGCGTTCGCGATCTCGCTCGCGCTCGGCGTTCTGTTCGGCGCGCTGGCGGCGCGGTTCGCCGGAACCTTCCTCGATACGGCCATCACCGTGCTCGCGCTGATCTTCTACGCGACGCCGCTGTTCTGGATCGCGCTGATCGCGATTCTCCTGTTCTCCGTCTGGGTCGATTGGCTGCCGAGCTTCGGCTATGAGACCGTCGGCGCCGGCTACACCGGGCTACGCCATGCGCTCGACGTCGGCGCGCATCTGGTGATGCCGGCCGCAACGCTCGGCCTGTTCTTCATGGCGACCTACACCCGCATGACCCGCGCCTCGATGCTGGAGGTGAAGCGGCTCGACTTCGTCAAGACCGCCCGCGCCAAGGGCCTGCGCGACGGCGTCATCCTGCGCCGCCACGTGCTGCGCAACGCGCTGCTGCCGGTCGTCACCCTCGCGGGCGTCCACGCCGGCACGCTGGTGGGAGGCGCGGTGCTCACCGAGACCGTGTTCGCCTGGCCCGGCATCGGCCGGCTGATGTACGACGCGTTGATCCAGCGCGACTACAATTTGCTGCTCGGCGTGTTCGTGGTGTCCTCCGCCATGGTGCTGATCTTCAACCTCGTCACCGACCTCGTCTACCGCCTGGTCGATCCGCGCATCGAGTACGCCTCATGAGACAGTTCTGGCGCACCATGCTGCGCAGCCCAAGCGGCATCATCGGGCTGATCATCCTCATCCTGGCGATCGTGATCGCGGTGGCTGGTCCGTTCTACTTCCCGAATTCGCCCTGGCGCATGGTACAGCGGCCGTTCGTGCCGCCGTTCACCTTGGCGAAGGTGCCGCTCGGCACCGATGCGCTCGGACGTGATGTCCTCGCTGGCCTGATCTTCGGCGCGCGCGTCTCGCTGCTGGTGGGCCTTGTCTCGACACTGGTGGCGCTGGTCGTCGGCGTGCCGCTCGGCGCCATCGCCGGCTATTTCGGCGGCCGCGTCGATGACGCCTTGATGCGCTTCACCGAGTTCTTCCAGACCATTCCAAGCTTCGCGCTCGCCATCGTGCTGGTCGCGATCCTGCAGCCCTCGATCTACTCGATCGTCGCCGCCATCGGCCTCGTCAGCTGGCCGCCGGTGGCGCGGCTGGTGCGCGGCGAAGTGCTCTCATTGCGGACCCGCGAATACGTCCAGGCCGCGATCGTGACCGGGCAAAGCAATTCGTGGATCATCTGGCGCGAGATCCTGCCCAACGCGCTGTCGCCGGTGATCGTGCTGGCTTCGCTGATGGTCGCGACCGCGATCCTGCTGGAATCCTCGCTGTCGTTCCTCGGTCTCGGCGATCCCAATCTGATCTCCTGGGGCTACATGGTCGGCGCCGGCCGCACCGTCATCCGCCAGGCGTGGTGGATCACGGTGTTCCCCGGCGTCGCGATCCTGCTCTCGGTGCTCGGCCTCAACCTGATCGGCGAAGGCCTGAATGACGCGTTGAACCCGCGCCTGTCGCGCGAGGGCAGGTGAACGATGTCTGATCCCGTCGTCACCATCAAGAATCTCCGCATAGCCCTGCCGAAGGGGGCCGAGCGCGCGCACGCGGTCGACGGCGTGTCGTTCGATCTCACCGCCGGCAAGATCGTCTGTGTCGTCGGCGAGTCCGGCTCGGGCAAGTCGATGTGCGCGCATGCGCTGCTCGGCCTGCTGCCCGACACCGTCAAGGTGGACAGCGGCGAGATCCGCTTCGAGGGACGCGATTTGCTCGCCGTCGACGAAGACGGCTGGCGCGATCTGCGCGGCCGCCGCATCGCCATGGTGTTCCAGGAGCCGATGACCGCGCTCAATCCCTTGATGCGGATCGGCGACCAGCTGATGGAGGTGTTCGAGGCGCACGACCTGCACACGCCCGCGGAGCGCCGCGCCAAGGCGCTGGCGCTGGTGCGCGAGGTCGGGCTGCCCGATCCCGAGCGCATCATCCGCGCCTATCCGCACCAGCTCTCCGGGGGGCAGCGCCAGCGCGCCATGATCGCGATGGCGCTCGCGCTTGAGCCGGCCGTGCTCGTCGCCGACGAGCCGACCACCGCGCTCGACGTCACCACCCAGGCGCAGATCCTGAAGTTGATCAGCAACCTGCAGGCCAGCCACAACATGGCGGTGATGTTCATCACCCATGATTTCGGCGTCGTCGCCGACATCGCCGACCAGGTCGTGGTGCTGCGCCATGGCAAGGTCGTGGAGGAGGGCACCGCCGAAACCGTGCTCGGCAACCCGCAGCACGACTACACCAAGGCGCTGCTCGCCGCCGTTCCCTCGTTCGACCCGCCGCCGCGCGTCACGCGCGAGGATCAGCCGAAGGCGATCGAGGTGATCGGCCTCGACAAGACCTATGTGACGCCGACCGGCTGGTTCCGGCCGAAGCGTGAGACGCGCGCTGCGCACGCGGTGAATTTCGTCATCCATCAGGGCGAGACGCTCGGCCTGGTCGGCGAGTCCGGCTCCGGCAAATCGTCGGTCGCACGTCTCGTCATGCGGCTGATCGAGGCCGATCGCGGCACCGTGCGCATCGGCGATGTCGATCTCACGACCCTGGAGGGGCGCGCGCTACGCGCGCAGCGGCATCGCATCCAGATGATCTTCCAGGATCCGTTCGCCTCGCTGAACCCGCGCCGCAAGGTCGGCCGCATCATCGCCGACGGCATGGTCGCGCGCGGCACGCCGCTGGACGCGGCGCTGACCCGCGCGCAGGAGCTGCTGGGGCTGGTCGGACTGGATGCCCGTGCCGTCGATCGCTACCCGCACGAGTTCTCCGGCGGTCAGCGCCAGCGTATCGGCATCGCCCGCGCGCTCGCGCTCGATCCGGAGATCATCGTCGCCGACGAGGCGGTGTCGGCGCTCGACGTGTCCGTGCAGGCGCAGGTGCTGCGGCTGCTGGAGGATCTGAAGGCGCGGCTCGGCCTCTCGATGCTGTTCATCACCCACGATCTGCGTGTCGCCGCGCAGATCTGCGATCGCATCGCGGTGATGCAGCGGGGCGAGATCGTCGAGCTGAAGCCGACGGCTGCGCTGTTTGCAAATCCTGAGCATCCCTATACGCGCGAGCTGCTTGCGGCTGTCCCTGGGCGCAAGCCTCAGCTGGCCGAAATCGACGCATAAATGAGTTGCAACATATTCGGCGTATTTCGGTTATAATAGCATCATTCGGGACCCGAGCCGACGCCTCTCCGCCGAGGCGGGTTCCGATCCGCATCCGCTCCCGAGCGCAGTCTTGCGAGATGCCGTCACTGAACCGTGGCCGTCCTGTGCCAATCTTGCCAGCACGCGCCGGCGCGTTCGCCACTCCAATGAGGAAGTCCCCGATGTCAGAGCGTAGGCCCACGGCCGCGGTGCTCGAAGCCCAGAAAGCGTTCAAGCCGGCTCCGGCCCCAACCAGTGACTACGAGAAGGCGCAAGGCGCCTTCAATCAGAACCGCGAGCGACTGAGAGCCGAGCGCCTGGCGCGCGAGGCGGCTCTTGCGGACAGCAAACATCTCGACAGCAAACAAAAGCCGGCGTGAGCGCCGGCTTCTTTCGCCTCTCTGTGCCAGCCGAGCTGGCAGCCCTCGCGCTTAGCTGCGCGGCGTCGCGGAGGTGAGCGGGCCTTGCGGCCGTTCGCGCTCGGTGCGCGCGGAACTCGTCGATGGAAGCGCGCCCGGCCTTGCCGTGGGCACCTTCTTCACCGGCGCTGGCAGCAGCCCTTCGCGGATCGCGGCCTTGCGCGCGACCTTGCGCTGGCGCCGGATCGCGTCGGATTTCTCGCGTGTCTTGCGCTCCGATGGCTTCTCGTAGGCGCGGCGCCGCTTCATCTCACGGAACACGCCCTCGCGCTGCATCTTGCGTTTGAGAATGCGCAGCGCCTTCTCGACGTCATTGTCACGAACGAGTACCTGCAAAAGCGTCCTCCTTGTCTTCATCTCGCGATGAGTGTCTTAATGTGAAGTCGATCGGCGTAGCGCCTGCGATGGCGCCACGTTCAGCAGTGTCTGTCTCAGGATTCAGAATGATGAGCTGAACGAGATGTGCTGAGAGATATGTCGAGACATGGGTGATCCCCTTCGTAGGAAGGCGGGAGCACGATCTGTCTCTCAGCCATCGATGGCCGGGCCGTTACCGATGGTGCCGGCAAAGATAAGCGCGAACCCTCGATATTGCCAGCGCGTTGGACCGCAGTGTCACCGGCCGCAAACTATATTTGCGTCGCGCCCTTGTAATCCCCAGGAAAGGGTCTACCTTGAGATTGTTCGATTAGCCGCTGTGCCTTTCTGAATGTGCCCGCGGGCTATTTCCAAAGTCATCGCTCAGTTGAATGATGAGATCGTGCGGTGTTCGCGCGATGAATACGCTTGATAAAGCGTTTGGAGATAGACATGCAGGGTACCGTGAAGTGGTTCAACGGTCAGAAGGGTTTTGGTTTCATTCAGCCGCAGGACGGCGGGAACGACGTGTTCGTTCATATCAGCGCCGTTGAGCGCGCTGGTCTCGCTGGCCTGGCCGAAGGCCAGAAGCTGACCTTCGAGGTCAAGACCGACAAGATGCGCGGCAAGACCAGCGCAGAAAATCTGACACTGGTCTGATCGTACTGATCAGGCGTCTTTGTTAGACGTCTCAAAGCCATTTCACGGATGTACTGAAATGGCTGGTTTGCCCGCTCGATCCTGTATTGAGCGGGCTTTCTGCGTCTCGACGATAACCCGCTTCACCGGAAGGATCTGTCGATGGCCACCAGGAAGATCTTGGAACGCTCTCCGGAAAGCCTGGCACGCGCCGAGCGTCAGCGCGTCGCGGCTGAGGATGGAGCGAAGGCGCGCGCCGAATGGGATCAGCGCGCGATCGCGGTGCGCAAAAACATGGAGCGCCTGCGCACGTTGCGGCTCGCCAAGGAGGCTGAGGTGGCGCAATCGGCTCCCGTTGCGCTTCCTGCAAAGCGGCGGAGAAAATCTCCACCGCGTTCAATTAGTCCTTGATCGTGCTTCTGATCGTCGCTGACGCAAGCTCGTCGTGATCAACAGCTATAAGCGCCCGAACCGTGTTCCGCGTCCGGATCCGACCTTCCCGACCCGAGGAGGCTGACGTGGCCAAATCCAGCGCAACAGACGTCCGTATCGCCAAGGACGACCGGCAGAGCGGAGGCCAGACGATCGCATTCGCTCTCGCGATCGGGGCGACGCGGCAGGTCTGCCACCTCGAGACTTGCTTCTGCACCCGCAATCAGGCGCTCGCCTATCTGCAGCGCAATCGCACGGCGTTCGAGCAGATGGCGCGTGAGCGCTTCTCCCGCGGCGAGCTCACGGACGGCGTCATCCATTTGCGGATGATCTGACGCTGCTGGCGATCGCGGCGCCGTAATGCGCCGCTATTCCGACCTGGCCTTGACCGGGAGCGGCACGCGTTCGTAGGTCGGCGGCAGGTTGATGGGCCGGTAATCCGCCGATTCTGCGATCCGCATCAGGACGCTCTCGTGGACGAAGGCGCCGTCCGGGATGAAGCGCGGCTCACAGTTCGGGATGTAGAAGCCGAGATGCGCCTTGCGCTCGGGCCACTCCTTGTACTTCGCCTTCTTCGGCAGGAATTCGAGCAGCCGCCAGGCCGGCGTCATCGAATCGTGCAGCGGGCCGTGGATGCTCGGAGGCACATAGGAGAACGGGCTGTTCTTGCGCTGCACCCCCCAGGCGAGCTGATTCACGGTGCGCGGATTGACGGCGAGCCCGGCCTCCACCGCCTCGTCGATCATCCAGAGCAGCGGATATTTCGAGGCCGCCGACTGCACTTCCGGATAGCCGCCGCCGACATCGCAGTGGACGCCGGCGAACCACACCTGCTTGGCGTCCTGCGGGCCCGCCTTGGCCTTGTTGAAGCGGTTGGGCGTGAAGGTCTGCGGCATCTCCCACGGCTTCAGCCGGAACATGCAGCGGCGCTCGTCGATCGCCGCGGCCTGGCGAAAGATCTTCACGCTCGGATTGCTGATGGTGAACGCCAGCTCCTCCAGGCTCGGCAGCGCCAGCAGCCGGTCCGTCCGCGGCACGATGACGCTGGCGACCGTGTCCCACACGCCGACGAAGTGAATGGTCGGCCAGCGCGTCGAGGTGATGCGCGCGAATTGCGCGGCCTGGTCGTCGCGGCTCTCGGGGATCGGCCCCTCCTCCTCGGTGCTCTCGAGCTCGGTCGTGATGCCGCGTCCGGCCTTCGGGTTGTCGGAGGAGTATTTCTTGTAGGCAATGACGCCGGAGCCGGCGAGATTGATCTGGTCGGGCGAGATCAGTCCGACCTTGTGGATCAGCCCGGCCAGCACGCGCACGGTGTAGGCGCCGCGCGAGAAGCCGAACAGGAAGATGCGGTCGCCTTCCTCATAGTGCGACGCGAGGAAGCAGTAGGCCTTGATGACGTTGTCATCGAGCCCGTAGCCTGTCGCCAGGCCCAGCACCATGTTGAAGTTCGTCTTGAAGCGATGCCAGCTGTCGGGCTGCGTCAATGTGCCCACGCCCGGATCGTAGAACACGGCCTGATGCGGCGTCGTCTTGTCGGTCTTGCGCAGGCAGCGATAGAGCTTGAGGACGTTGGAAATGTTCTCGCTGATCTCGTTGCCGGTGCCGTCGCAGCAGATGACAATATTCTTCATGACAAAGGAATGTCCGCTATAATGCTACCGCAGCGAGTGTAGAGCATCCGGCTGAGCTTGGGGAGACCGCTTCTCCAGATCCTTCGTCGGAGGCCGCGCGTTGCGCGTATCGCCGCTGGACAGTCTTTCCGATCGCTTGCGACGTGCCGTCTGCGAACTGCGGTTCGGCAAGGGGCGGGCAGACGGCGGTCGTGACCGCCAGAAAACACGCTGACAGAAAAAATAAGCTTTCACAAAACGCAAAGGCCGGATCTCGCGACCCGGCCATTCGTCAACTCATTGCGTTCGACGCTCGCCACAGCCGCGCTCGGCTGCGACGAAACGCGACCTCTCAGCTCGCCTTGGCGACCGGAGCGGCCTCGGAGGCCTTCTTCTCGATGGCGCGCTTCAGCTCGAGCGCGCGCGGCGACAGCGCCGCGGCATTGGCCTTCAGCAGATAGGCATCGAGGCCGCCATTGTGGTCGACGCTCTTGATCGCGTTGGTCGACACGCGCAGGCGCACGTTGCGGCCGAGCACGTCCGAGATGAAGGTGACGTTGCACAGGTTCGGCAGGAAGCGCCGCTTGGTCTTGATGTTCGAGTGGCTGACCTTGTGGCCAACCTGGGGGCCCTTGGCCGTCAGTTCACAGCGCCGCGACATGGCAATAAATCCTCTCTCATCCCCGCACCCTTCGTCCGCCTGAAGTCGGCGGGCCGCGGGGGTCCAAAACTCGTCCAGCTCGTCTCTGGGAGATGCGGTCCTATAGGGGGGATGCGGCTTTTCGTCAAGGTTTTGAGGCGGCGCGGCAATGGCAGCCTGCGAGTGTGTCGAGTCGGATGAGCCCTGCCGGTTCCAGGCGACGGTATCGAGAGGCCGAGCGGCAGCCGTGCCGGTGGCCGCGGCGGCCGATCCTCGATCCGGAAACAGGTCGTACAATCAATAGTATAGGCGGTGAGTCCCGACCACATAAAGGGCGTATTCGAAGGCGATCAATGAGGACTTGCGCGGCGTGTGTCAGGCCGGCCCGGTGGGCCGCAGGCCGGGACGGTGGCAGCGTGACGCGGCTTCGCCGGGATGCGGTCCGGGCGCAAAGCGCTGGACAATCGGCCAGAGAGCGACCGGTTGGCGTTGTTCAGGCGTGTTTTTGGCGTAAGTAACACCCGTGGCGCGGCGCAGAGGCCGACGGCCCGGTCAACGGATCGGCAGGATCATTTCGACGTGACGAACAGCTCGGCCTTCTTCCGTTCTCGGCGCCTCGCGGCGGCCGGATCCCTCGCGGCCCTCCTGATGCTGACGCCGCAGGTGGTTCGCGCGCAAGCCAGGCTCGATGCCCAGTACGAGGCATCTCTGGCCGGTATTCCCGTGGGGAAGGGCACCTGGGCCATCGAGATCGGCGATGATCAATACGGCGCTTCTGTCCAGGGCGGCACGGCCGGCCTGCTCAAGAGCTTTTCGCAGGGCTCGGGCAACGGCTCGGTGCAGGGTCGCGTCGTCAACGGCGCGTTGGTTGCCCAGAGCTATCAGGCCTCGACCACCACGGGAAAGAAATCCGAGCAGATCCGCATCAACCTGCAGAACGGCACGGTGAAGGATTTTGCCATCGAGCCGACACCGCCGGTCGATCCCGACCGCATTCCGGTGACCGATGCGCACAAGCGCGGCGTGTTCGATCCGATGACCGCGTCGCTCGTGCGCGTGCCCGGGAACGGCGAGCTGCTGTCGCCGGAGTCCTGCCGTGGCGCGGCGCCGATCTTCGACGGCCGGATGCGCTATGAGCTCAAGCTCGACTACAAGCGCATGGAGAACGTCAAGGCGGAGAAGGGCTATCGCGGCCCCGCGCTGGTCTGCGCGATCTACTTCACGCCCGTCGCGGGCTACATCCCCGATCGGCCGGTCATCAAATATCTGGCCCAGGCCCGCAACATGGAAGTCTTCTTCGTGCCGCTCGCGGGCACGCGGGTGCTGGTGCCGTTCCGGGTGGTGATCCCGACATCGTTCGGCACGGCGATGCTGGAAGCGACGACCTTCATCACCCAGGCGACGCCGCACGTTGCCAAGACGCAGTAGCGCCTGCATCTCCCTGTTGCGTGTTCCTGCCCTTCGCTCCGGACAGTCTCCCAGAAGCTGGCGCCGGATACAGACGCCGTGGCGAGATCTCCGAGCGTTGGTTCGATGATGTTGCTTGGGCTGTCGCCGGACTTCCGGGGCGAGCCGAGCCCAAACGCGTGCATGGCGAGACCTGCTTCATCGCGCGCGAATCCGTTTGACTCTTGCCTCGATCTGATTCGACTCGGGACCGGCGCAAACGCACTCCGGTTCCCTCGCGAAAGCGTTGCTTGTCGAGCCCGCGAAAACTTGATCTAGTGCCGAGGAGATCGCAGAGCGCGAGATGTTGCGGTGAACGAAGCCGGAAAGACGCTGGAGTCAGCGATTCCTTCGTGATTCGTTCTCAAGGCGTTCCGAAGCTTAAGCTGCGTCCCTATATGCGTCACAGTATGAGACAGGGGTGAGGAGCGCAGCCTCTCAACAACAACGACAAATCCAGCATCCATCGCGCCTGACCCGCGCGCCTGCAACGCCGGCTTCGAGACCCACATTTAACGAATGGCTTTTTCGTCTTCTTCGGCTGCCTCGCCTTTCGAGCGCATGTCCGACCGTGCATCCGACCGTGCTCCTGGAAGCGGCGTCACCGCCGTGCTCGGTCCCACCAACACCGGCAAGACACATCTCGCGATCGAGCGCATGCTGGCGCACTCGTCCGGGATCATCGGCCTGCCGCTGCGGCTGCTTGCGCGCGAGGTCTACAACAAGATCGCCGATCGCGTCGGCAGCGAGGCCGTCGCGCTGATCACCGGCGAGGAGAAGATCAAGCCGAAGAGCCCGCGCTATTGGGTGTCGACGGTCGAGGCCATGCCGCGCGATCTCGACGTGTCGTTCCTCGCTGTCGACGAGATCCAGATCGCCTCCGATCTCGAGCGTGGCCACGTCTTCACCGACCGCATCCTCAACCGGCGCGGCCGCGACGAGACGCTGCTGCTCGGGGCTGCGACGATGCGTCCGATCATCGAGCGGCTGCTGCCCGGCGCCTCGATGGTGACGCGGCCGCGGCTCTCGCAGCTCGAATTCGCGGGCGACCGCAAGATCACGCGGCAGCCGCGGCGGACCGCGATCGTCGCGTTCTCAGCCGATGAGGTCTATGCGATCGCGGAACTGATCCGCCGCCAGCATGGCGGCGCGGCCGTCGTGCTCGGCTCGCTGTCGCCGCGGACCCGCAACGCGCAGGTGGCGATGTTCCAGAACGGCGACGTCGACTATCTCGTCGCCACCGACGCCATCGGCATGGGGCTCAACCTCGACGTCGATCACGTCGCCTTTGCCTCCGACCGCAAATATGACGGTTATCAGTTCCGCCGCCTGACGCCGTCGGAATTTGCCCAGATCGCAGGCCGCGCCGGCCGCGCAACGCGCAACGGGACCTTCGGCACCACCGGGCGTTGTGCGCCGTTCGAGCCCGAGCTCGTCAACGCGCTGCAGAACCACACCTTCGATACCGTGAAGGTGCTGCAATGGCGCAATTCGAAGCTGGATTTTGCGTCGCTGAGCGCGCTGCAGGTGTCATTGGCGCTGGCGCCGTCGCACGAGGCGCTGACGCGTGCGCCGATCGCCGAGGACCTGCGGGTGCTCGACCACGCCGCGCGCGATGCCGAGGTGCGCGACATGGCGCATGGCGCAGCGGCCGTCGAGCGGCTATGGGAGACCTGTCAGATTCCGGACTATCGCCGGCTGTCGCCCGCCGCGCATTCCGAGCTCGTGACCACCGTGTTCGGCTTCCTGATGCAGAAGGGGCGCATTCCCGACGCCTGGTACGCCGCCCAGGTCGATCAGGCCGACCGCGTCGACGGCGACATCGACACGCTGTCGGGCCGGATTGCACAGATTCGCACCTGGACCTTCGTCGCGAACCGGCCGGACTGGCTGCGTGATCCCGATTATTGGCAGGGGATTACCCGCGACCTCGAAAATAAATTGTCAGACGCCCTTCATGAACGGCTCACGGAGCGTTTCGTTGATCGTCGTACCAGTGTATTGATGCGGCGCCTGCGGGAGAACAGTGTTTTGAATACGGAAATCGGCAAGACCGGCGAAGTGATCGTTGAAGGGCATGCGATCGGCCGCCTGGATGGATTCACCTTCGCGCCCGACGCCGCCGAAGCCGGCTCCGAGGCCAAGGCTCTGCAGGCTGCTGCCCAGAAGGCCCTGGCCGGCGAGATCGAGGCGCGTGCCGAGAAACTGTCCAATGCGCCGGACGAGCACATCGTGCTGACGGCCGATGGCACGCTGCGCTGGACCGGCGATGCCGTGGCCAAGCTGGTCGCGGCAGACGACGCCCTGCACCCGCGCCTGCGCATCATCGCCGACGAGCGGCTCACGGGAGCCGCGCGCGACAAGGTGCAGGCCCGCCTCGATCTGTGGCTCAAGACGCATATCGAGAAGCTGCTCGGCCCGCTGTTCGAACTGTCCAAGGCCGAGGACATCACCGGCATCGCCCGCGGCATCGCCTTCCAGCTTGTCGAGGCGCTCGGCGTCATCGAGCGCAACAAGATCGCCGGCGAGATGAAGGATCTCGACCAGCCTTCGCGCGCCACCTTGCGCAAATACGGCGTGCGTTTTGGCGCCTACCACATCTACGTCCCCGCGCTGCTGAAGCCGGCCGCGCGCGCGCTGGCCGCGCTGCTGTGGGCCGAGAAGCAGGGCAATGTCGACATGTCCGCGCTGACCGGCGCGCAACATCTGGCAAGCTCGGGCCGCACCTCGTTCCCGGTCGACAAGGCGCTGCCGCGCGACGCCTATCGCGTGCTTGGCTACAAGCAGGCGGGCGAGCGCGCCGTGCGCGTCGACATCCTGGAACGGCTTGCCGATCTGATTCGTCCCGCTCTGGCGTGGCGCGAGAATACGCAGGGCGAGAAGCCGGCGGGCGCCTTCGACGGCCGTGGTTTCGTCGTGACTCAGGCCATGACCTCGCTCACCGGCTCGGCCGGCGAGGACTTCGCCTCGATCCTTCGCGCGCTCGGCTATCGCATGGAGAAGCGCCCGCCGCTGCCGCCCAAGAAGGTCGAGACGCCGGCCGAGACTCCCGTCGAGCAGCCGGCGGAGGCTGTTGCCGCGGAGGCCGCGCCGGCCGAGACGGCATCCGCCGATGTTGCGCCGGCGACCGCCGCCGAGCCGTCGGACGCGCAGGTGCCGACGGTCGCGGAAGCCGCGGTTGCGCCGGTTACCGAGCAGGCCGTCGCCGCGCCGGACGCGTTGCCTGACGCGGCGGCCGAACCCGCGCAGCCCGCGGCGATGACCTCCTTGCCGATGGTCGACTTCGTGACGCCGACGCCGGCCGAGCAGCCGCCGGCGGTCGAGAGCGCCTCGGACCCCACGGCTGCGGCGGACGACGTCGCGCCGCAGGCCGAGACGGCTGCGGCCGACGAGACCTCCCAGGCTGATGCAGCCCCGGCCGAGGCCGGCGCTTCGGTGTCCGAGCCGGCGAGCAGCGCTGCCGAGGCCGCGCCGGCCGAGCCGGTCCTCGTCGAGGTCTGGCGTCCCGGCGGCCGCTCGGACGAGCGCCGGCCGCGGCACGAGCATCATCAGCGCAATCGCCATCAACGTCCGCAGCACGATCGCGGCCAGGCCGCGAGTGGCGGCGAGGCTGCGGCCGCCGGTGCCGCACCGGCCGAGGGCGAGGGGCGTGACCGCCATCGCGGCCACGGCCGCCGCGACCGCATGAAGGAGTTCGGCAAGGACTTCCGCAAGGGACCTCCGCGCGAAGGTGGCGAAGCCGCAGCAGCGGCCGCGCCCGCGCGCGAGGATCGCGGTCCGCGCCGCGACCAGGACGGCAAGGGACGCGACCAGAATCGCGATCGCAACAAGGGCGGCAAGTTCGGTGGCGACCGCGAGGGACGTGGTGGCCGCGACTTCGGCAAGGGCGGCCGCGATAAGCGCGACGGCGGGCCGGCGCTGCGGCCCTACGCGTCGAGCGGCGGTGGTGGTGGCCGGGATCGCGACCGGCCGGTCGATCCGAACTCGCCGTTCGCCAAGCTTGCGGCGCTCAAGGAGCAGCTTGCGGCCAACAACCGCAAGGATTGACGCGGCCAGACCGGAAGGACCACGCCCACGTCCGACACCCCGTCAGAGCGCCAGCGCCTCGACAAATGGCTATGGCATGCGCGGTTGGTGAAGGCCCGCACCAGCGCCGCGGCGCTGGTGTCGTCGGGCCACGTCCGTGTCAACGGCGTGCGCGAGACCTCGCCCGGGCACGGCGTGAAGACCGGCGATGTCCTGACCATTGCCCTCGACCGCAAGGTGCGCGTGCTCAAGGTGACAGGCTTTGCGGCGCGCCGCGGTGACGCGGCGTCGGTGGTCGGGTTGTACGATGATCTCGAAGGCGCGGGCCCGGTCTGATCTGGATCGGCTGCGCGAACGCGGCTTCGATTCAGTTCTTCGCCGCGCTTCACTTGCGGCACATCACGTCCTGCGCTAGTGCAGGCCTGCCGAATTGTCGATCCGTTCCGGAGCCCTGGATGACTTACGTCGTCACCGAAAACTGTATCAAGTGCAAGTATACCGACTGCGTCGAGGTCTGCCCAGTAGACTGCTTCTACGAAGGCGACAACATGCTGGTGATCCATCCGGACGAATGCATCGATTGCGGCGTATGCGAACCGGAATGCCCGGCCGACGCGATCAAGCCGGACACGGAGCCGGGGCTGGAGAAGTGGCTCGGCGTGAATGCCGAGTATGCCAAGTCCTGGCCCAACATCACCCAGAAGAAGGATCCGCCGGCCGACGCCAAGGAGCACGACGGCGAGGACGGAAAGTTCGAGAAATATTTTTCGTCGAAGCCCGGCGCCGGGGACTGACGGTCACCGCGATACCTCTGCCGCAGCGGCGCCGCGCCGTCTGCAGCGGACCTTGACCGGATCGAAATCGCTACGCGGAAACAAAGGCCTAGACCATGCCCCGCAGCCACGCTGAGCGCTGCGGGAGTTGTTCTATTCCGGCACGGCTCACTTAACCCTAACTTCGCGGATCCGTCACAATACCGCCCCTGAGGCCTCTAAATCATTGATTTTTGCGGGAAATGTGCTATATATGGCACATTCTCAGAGCCGAACCCGGCCATGCGTATTCTTTTTTGGCCGCCCTTTTAGGTTCCCGCAACATCAAACAGGGGCGTGGCAGTTCCGCGCGCAGGCTGTGTCACAGAAAACGCGTAAAAAGAGTGCTTCCAAGAGTACCAAAAAAGCCGCCGCGGCCAGCCGCAGCGTTTCCAAGGGCCGTGCCCGGGCTCCTGTAAAGGAGATTCGGGCTGCCGCAAAGGCCTCGGCTGCCAAGTCCACCAAGAACAAAAGAAGCGCAATGCCTGAAAAGACTGCCAAGACTGCCGCGAAAGCATCCGCCGCGAAGACCACTCTTGAAAAGGACTCTGTTGCCAAGGCCGCTCCGGCCAAGGCTGCCGCTGCGCCCAAGGCCACCAAGACGGCCGTTCCTGCTGCTGCCCCTGCTGCCAAGGCCCCCGTTGCCGCCAAGCCGGCGGCTCCCGCCGCGGCCGCCCCGCGCGTCGAGGAGAAGAAGCTGCCGACCCAGCGTCAGGGCTTCAAGACCAATGAATTCGTCGTCTATCCGGCTCACGGCGTCGGCCAGATCCTGGCCATCGAGGAGCAGGAGATCGCGGGCGCCAAGCTTGAGCTGTTCGTCATCAACTTCATCAAGGACAAGATGACGCTGCGCGTGCCGACCGCCAAGGTCGCCAATGTCGGCATGCGTAAGCTGTCCGACCCGGCGCTGGTCAAGAAGGCGCTGGAGACCCTCAAGGGCCGCGCCCGCGTCAAGCGCACGATGTGGTCGCGCCGCGCCCAGGAGTACGAAGCGAAGATCAATTCGGGCGACATCGTCGCGATCGCCGAGGTCGTGCGCGACCTCTACCGCTCGGAGTCGCAGCCGGAGCAGTCCTACAGCGAACGCCAGCTCTATGAAGCCGCGCTCGACCGGCTGTCGCGCGAGATCGCTGTCGTGCAGCACTCGACCGAGACCGAGGCCGTCAAGGAGATCGAGACGCAGCTCGCCAAGAGCCCGCGCCGCGGTGCCAAGACCGAAGCCGACGCGGTCGCCGAGGGTGATGCAGACGCCGAGGGTGACGACATCGACGGCGACGACACCGCCGTGGCCGACGAAGCCGCCTGATCGACCGTTAGCTCGTTTTCCAATTAGTTGCTTACGAAAGCCCGGCCGCGAGGTCGGGCTTTTTGTTTCGTGCCGGTCTTTGAGGTGAGCCCCGCTTCACCCTCCCCTGGAGGGGGAGGGTCGGCTCATAGGCGCGAAGCGCCTGTGAGCCGGGGTGGGGTGATCTCTCCACCCGCACCGGTTTCCGCGGCTTCACCCCGCCCCGCTCGCCCGCTTCGCGTGCGATCGACCCTCCCCCTCCAGGGGAGGGCAATCGCATGTGGCGATCGCCGTTTTGTGCTCGTCTCTCTCCACGTCGTCATGGCCGGGCTTGTCCCGGCCAT